>CAZWPQ010000014.1:0-51282 GCA_964636085.1 uncultured Nitrososphaerota archaeon | reverse complement strand
TATCCAAAGGCGGCAAGCGCCCACACATATGTTAAGGAAACGTTCCCAAGGAGAGAGGAATTAGCATTTATTAGTGGATGGCTCATCGCATTTGAAGGGATCGCTGGTGCTGCTACTGCGGCGATAGGTTTTGCTAGGTATTTTGTGGGCATCTTCTCTATCGATTTTGCATTGGTTCCTCTAATAGCCATTATTGTGATAATAATTTTGAGCTTTGTTAATTGGTGGGGGGTAAAGGAATCTGCAATCCTAATACTCATATTTACATTTATAGAGGCGTTTGGACTGGTTTTCGTCTCTGTATTAGGGCTAATAAATCCTGTTAGAACCTCAGTGGATTATTTTGCCGTTTTGGATAAGGAAAATGCATTTTCTCTAGTACTTATAGGCGCATCTATATTCTACTTTGCATTTACTGGATTTGAGCTCCAACCTACACTTGCGGAGGAGGCGAAAGAGCCACGAAAAACTGTTCCAAAAGCCATAATATTGGCTCTTCTAATATGCTCTGCACTCTACCTCTTGGTCGCTTTTACAATTGTAAGAATATATAACCTACCTACTCTCGGAGAAGACGATCGCAGGAGAAAGGCGGTTCTTGCTTATGCGGCAGGGGAGGTTGGGGGACATGTAGCATTCTTGCTAGTGGCGTCAATAGCTTTATTCTCCACAAGTAATACTGTCCTAGGATTTCTAGTATCGAGTTCAAGATTGATATATGGTTTGGCTGATGAAAGAATACTCCCAGAAAAACTCGCAAGGGTTCATCATAAAACGAGGACTCCCCATTATGCAGTATTTGCATCTGGAATAATAGCTGTTCTGGTAATAATCATTACTGCTGGTCTACCAATAGTACTTAACTTGGCCCCACGGACAGCAGAGGGCTATGAATTAGTATTGGTCAGCATTGTGGGTCAAGTCTCGAGTCTAGCAGCGTTATTAGTATTCGTACTTATAAACATATGTGTTGTAGTGTTAAGGATAAGAAAGCCAGAAGTGGAGCGGGAATTCAAGGTTCCAACAATAATTTTACCGATAGTGGGTGCCATAATGACAGCCGTATTTATCACTAGCTTTACAGTGGGGATAGTATGGATAACTACAGCAATAATAATTGTGGTTGGCATAGTGCTTTATTTGATGAGGCCTAAACACTGATCTTTAGCCCCAATACCCGCTACCCAGTTTTAGTTAGCATTGCTCCTGCCCAAGTCAGTGGTTTATTGGGGATATAATACGATACCATATAACCTATTTTTTGGGATATTGTTAGGATGTGTGATCATTGGTGCTATAGGAATGGAGGGAATCGTTGTAGAGGATCTCTGGTTTAGATATGAGACGTCAAAGGACTATATACTCAAAGGCATAAACTTTAGGGCCAGACCAGGAGAGTTTATTCTTCTGATAGGCCCGTCGGGTTGTGGGAAGACTACGTTTATAAATACGATTAATGGTATAATCCCCCATGTCATAAAGGGAGTACTCAAGGGCACTGTTATTGTTGAGGACAACATTGTTGAGGAAACTCCTATGAAGAAACTTGCTACTATTGTTGGGACAGTGTTTCAGGATCCAGAAACACAATTCTTTACCCTATCCGTACTGTCTGAGCTCGCTTTCGGCCCTGAGAATCTATGTTTGCCAAATGACGAGATTGAGAGAAGAATAAGATATGCTGTGGATGCGACTGGAATATCTCATCTATTAGATAAGAGTGTTTTCGATTTGAGTGGTGGCCAGAAGCAGAGAGTTGCGATTGCCTCCGCTCTAACAATGATGCCTAAAATATTGATTCTGGATGAGCCAACGGCTAATCTTGATCCGCGTGGTGCAAAGGAAGTGCTAAAAGTTATAGATCGTCTTGCAAAAGAGCTGAAAATTTTGGTTATTTTAATAGAGCATAGGTTGGAGGAGGTAACGAAATATGCTGATAGGGTCATTGTTATGAATAAGGGAGAGTTTATTGCTGAGGGTCCTCCTAGAAAAGTATTTGGCGACCCGCAGATTGTGGATTTGCTATATAAAATAGGAATAAGACCACCTTGGCATATAGAGATTATTCATAAAATCAGTAAGAAGTATGGTGTTTCGTTCGATTATGTTCCCCTCACAATAGATGAGGCAACGGAGCTACTATCTGGGATTCTTCCAAGACGTAGGGAAATTGGTGATGCTGGATTCTATAGAGATCTTGTTGATCATTATAGAAACCTCAGGTACAGGGAATTGGCCATCAAGATAAGGAACCTGTGGTATGTATATCCAGATGGCACTGTGGCGCTGAAGGGAATAAATCTAGATGTACATAGGGGAGAATTCATAGGTATAATCGGACAAAATGGGTCTGGAAAATCCACATTATGCCTAACGATATTAGGCCTATATAAACCAACCCATGGATATGTAGAGGTCATGGGAAAGGACGTGTCAAAAACAAGCGTAAATGATTTGGCAAAAACTGTGGGTATAATATTCCAAAATCCGGACCTGATGCTGTTCCAGAGAACCGTTTGGGACGAGATTGCCTTTGGCCCAAAGAATCTTGGATTTCCAAGCGGATTGGTGAAGGAAAGAGTTGGTGAAGCATTAGAAATGATGCGCCTAGAGGAATATAAGTATAATTCGCCACGTGCTCTAAGCAGGGGGCAAAGGCATAGAGTGGCTGTCGCATCGATTCTATCTATGCGCCCACAAATTTTGATTGCTGACGAACCAACCACGGGGCAAGACTATGGTAGTTGTATAAAATATCTGGAATTGCTAAAGCGCCTGAACGAGGAGAGGAACACAACAATAATTGTTGTTTCCCACAGCATGGATATAATATCGCGGTATGCTAAGCGTGTGATTATTATGAAGGATGGTAGAATCCTTGTAGATGGACCAACGCACATGGTTTTCCGGTATAAGCGATTGCTTGAGGAGAATGATCTTGAGCAACCTAGAATAGCACAAATCGCAACAGGCCTTATTGAGCGTGGAATAGATTTCCCATTTGTGATGACTTTTGAGCAATTTATGGATGCAATAGATAGATGTATGTGGGGGTATTAATGGGGGCGACAATAAAGCTATTGAAAGCATTATTTATAGGATTTATATCCACGCCAGTCTTCTTTGTCGTAATTAGTGCTTTTCTTTATGATCTAAGTATTGAGTTTGATCTTGGCCTCTTTATAATCTATAAAGGATCTCCAATATCCATACACAGCGTGATTTATTGGTTGTTGCTACTACACCCTGAGTCAGGATCGACAAAGGCCATATTCTTTGTCTCATTGTCTTGGATATTTGGCTGGCTATTGGTTTGGAGCAGAACAAGGGAAATAAGGGTCGTACTATCGGCCATGCTGTTGGCATATTTTCTATACATAATATACTTAGTATCATTCTGGAGAGTATCCATCGTACTTATATTCCCCGATCAGTTTATCCAATTATTAGTCACGATGACTGTCTGTATATCGTTCCATATGCTGGACAAGATAAGGCCAAAGAAGACGATATTTGATAAGTTGACAGAAATTGGGTATGTTTTTCCAGATTATTGGAAGAAGAGTTATGATTTGCCGATAATATGTCCAAAGTGTGGTGAGCCGATATATTCTAGCTGCAAATTTTGTTGGAACTGTAATCTAGATCTGGAGAGGATACTATAGGTGAGATGTGATGGGGATAGTGATCGACTTATCTTGGCTATTAAGAATAATTCCTGAGATCCCGCCAGGTCTAAGGGAGTCCCTTAGTGTATTATTGATATTCGTAGTATTATTGATGCTTATACCTGGGATAATAGCGTACTTGGTCTTTGCTATCATTGGTATTTCCGGATTTAGGCGATTGTTTAGCTATGAAAGAAGAGAGTCTGTTATCCATAGGATGCATCCATTTCCAAAGATAATCTATGTATTCTTTATAAGCTTTATAGTAGCTTTAGTCGACAGGCCTGAGGTCCTAGCTATAATATTCATTGGCACAATAATTCCATGGTTCTTTGCTAATCCAAGCAGGGACAAGGTAAGGTTATTAACCATAATGTTGTTACTCCAGTTTATTATGGCCGCGTGGTCACAAAGCTTCTTGAATGAACGCTTTACAAGCGGTGCTTACAGGCTCATATATGAGCTACCAAAACCCCTCCATTGGCTATCCCCCGCCATATCGTTGGATGGTGCATATTATGGTATGATTCAAAGTCTACGGATAATGGCGGCATTATCAGCAGCTCTTTTGCTTGTAACAACAACACATCCCAGCGACATAGTTTATGGTCTTAGATACCTCAAATTTCCCCATGAGATCGTATTCATGATTTCAATAACCATAAAGGCGATACCATCATTATTAGAAAAAATGTTCCTAGTGATTGCCGCCGAGCGTGCACGTGGTCTCACGTTCACCCCTTCACTATCTGCCAATCCTATAAAAGCAATCAAGTCTGTGTTTAGATCCCTAGCCGCCGTGGTTGTTGCATTTATTCCAGCGATAATTGAGGCTATAAGAGAGGCGAGGAGGATGGCAATCGCTGCGACTGTTAAGGCGTATAGGGCATATCCTAAGAGGACAGAGTATAAGATTATTAAGATGAGTGGAATAGATATTATTATTCTAGTATTAATGTTCTCCATATTGGGGATCGTCTGGATATTACAGGTCACACAACTATATCCACTATAGGAATTATCTGACATGTTTTTCCAAAGAACTATTCTCCCCTTTTTACTACTCTTGATGCGTCCCCATGCATCAAAGGCACAAATGTAGTACATTCTCCAATAAATTTTTTTTAATCTATCAAAATAGGCTAATAGGTGTATGACTTGAGGTACGTCTTGTCCATATGTGTTTTGCTGCTAATAATATTTACTGTGCTATCTCCGAGCAGTATGGGTCAAAATTTGGATGATTTGGTCGAAATTAGGCAAAATGAATCTCAGATCCTTGGCAGAATAGCGGTACTGGTTGTTTTAGATGCGGTTAACCACACAGTATTGGAAAATCTTATCCAAGGTGGGGATCTTGGCAACATAAGTAGGCTACTTAAGCATGGTACGTATGTCATAGGGAAAACTATTTTGCCATCAGCAACAACGGCTTCATGGGCTGCTCTAGGTACTGGTGCGCCTCCCGAAGTAAACGGTGTGGTTCATACATACGCTATAAACTCAACGAGTTATCATGCATCGCCAATTGATTATGAACCCAGCACTGTAGGCTATAGTGAAATGATTAAGGCAGAGACTCTTGTTGAGGTTGCTAACAGGGAGGGTGTATTGACTGGAATGGTGTATTCTGAGAGTAAAGTAATAGTGTTTTGTGGGGCCAATGGAACATTGACTCGTTCGCAGTATGTCCCGCCTACATATGATCCTTATGAGGAGACGCTCCCTACCAGTTGGAGGGAGTACTATTTGCGATATAATTTGACTAGATCCTTTATAGATATGGTTGATGCATTATTACCAAGTATAAGAATGGGTGCAAATGGTTTATTTGTTCTGGATTTCCCTGAGCCTGATGCCTCTGGCCATACGCATGGGCCTTTAAGCGACTACTATAGTGATATGTTGCGTATTATTGATGGCACGATTGGTAGTTTGATTGATTATCTCAATCAGACAGATCTTTGGGAGCGAACTTTATTCATACTAATGTCGGATCACTCAATGATCCAAGTCGATCCAGAATTGAATGTTTTGACTTCAGATATGGAACATATCCAGGGCCTACCGGTTGAGCATAGGGTTGTGCCTGTAGGAACTCTGGTGCATATATATCTTAAGCATCTTGAGGATCTTGAGGATGCTGTGGATTATCTAAGCAATATAGATTGGGTGGATTCTATATGGGTCAGGGAGCCTGTAAGTGGTTGCGATAAGACCTTGGATGAAATAAATCTCAACACTACATATGTGGGGGACATAGTTATTAGTATTAAGGAGCCATATTATGCCTCGAAATATGAAAACCGTGGCACACATGGCGGGATAAACACTCTAGAAATCCCGATAATATTCTCGGGCGGCATGTTCAATGTTTCGAAAGAGATATCCAATTATACGGTTAGTATTACTGATATAGCCCCAACCATCGCGGGGTACTTGGGTATGGAAAAGCCAAAGGACGCTACGGGTGTGGATTTAGGCATATATAATAATTTTGCAGACGTCGAATTGGGCGTGTATCCAGGCATTGCGGAAAGTAACTCTAATGTCACAATCAGCGTCAACTATAGTTTGGGTATATATGAACAAGACGCGGAACTAAAACTCGAGGTCTTCTATGAGAACGGGTCATTCTATGATACCATGATGAACATAATGAATAGAGAGGGCACAATAAATATATCCATAGTGCCAGACAAGGATGGGTACTACCATATATATGCCTATATTATGTGTGGAGAACGTCTCCTAGGAGGCTCTACAGGAAAATTGTTGGTGGTAACGATTAAGGCGGAGCGACCTAAGGGCCCCCTAATAGGTTCGATAGCCATTTCTTTAGCACTAGGAATAGTGATTATATTAATACCATATATTATGAGGAGGAGGGAAAGTGATTAAGAGCATAAACATCAATATTAAGGAATTGGTCAAGAGCAAGCTCTTCATCTTCTCCATAGCGCTCATTGTTATGTCGTTCACTATACCATTAAGGTTCGTATTTGTGGGGGATGTGGATAGTGCGGAGAGGTCACTGTACCTATCGGAGATATACAGGAATAATTCCATATGGCTATTCGATAACTTCTTTGTCGTGTTGTTGGTAGTAATAGTCCTATTTGCACTTGTAGATATTATACTACGGAGAAGGATCAAGGTCGTTGGGATGAAAAAGAAGAATATTGCTGTCGCCATGCTCATACCGTTACTATTTACATCAATATATCTTAATGCCTATACAGTAAGAACAACAGGTGGTGAAAGGAGTAAACCCATAGTTAACAAGGTATTTATAATAACCTTTGATGGTACAAGAGCTGATGTATTCTGGAACTCCGACCATTGGATAACCCAACATAAGGAGGAGGGTGTTTGGGCAGAAAAATTTTCCTGTACATATCCCACTGTGACATATCCTAATCATATCTCTATAGTGACTGGTACGTGGCCGCAGATCCATCGTTGTGAATTAAATCCTGCATATGAGAAAGAGAGGAGGCATCTTATCTTTCGTGCGTATAGGAAACCAGTGGTGGAGGATATTTTTGAGATCGCTGAAGAGTATGGAATAGTCACGGCTCTATTCATGGCTCCGCAGACACTGGCGGCTATAATGGGCGGTCCAGACACATATAGGGGTGGTTATGGGTCCTCGTTAGAGAATATGAATGAGGCAATTGAATTTATCAACCTACATAAGGAGGAAATAGAATCGAGGGGTCTTCTCATTTTTATACATCTTGTTGATAGTGATGATATAATGCATGAATACTCTACAGATAGTGATGAATATAGGCACGCTATAGAGAAGCAGGGGGATCTCGTGGGGGAGTTAATAGAGAATATAACAGCATTAGGTTGGGCTGATGATTCTCTCGTAATTGTTACCGCTGATCATGGAGCGATTGGATATGCCCATTTCAATAGATTTCCTTCAATGGTGTGTGATGTTCCATTCTGGGCTTGGGGCGGCCCAATAAGGAATGGGTCGGCAATAAAAGGGGGGAGGCTAATAGACATAGCCGTAACTGTTGCCTTTGCGCTCGGGATACCAAAACCAAGAAAGGCTGTGGGGGTTGTACTATATAGGATATTCATGGAGGATATACTGCGTGATGTGAAGGGTATAACTGATCTTGAGGGAACAATAGTTAGTGAGTATAAGAAGAGTATCCATAGGGCGTATTTTGAATGTGTAAAATATATCCTGGGGTTCTCAATAATGCTTATCCTAGTATCAATAACGATATATGACGTGATAAGGTTGCGAAGAATTCTGAGGAGCATGGCTGATCTAGGTGAATCCAAATCGCGGAATACGTGACGATAATTATTAAATTGGTGTTTTGTGACTATGACTAGGCATAAGGGTGTGGTTAAGATGCGTAGGGTTGTACTTATTCTTGTTATGTTAATCTGGATTCTTGTGTATGTTCATCCCATAAGGACACAGGAAAAATCGATTAAGATAGTCTGGAGGGAGGATAAGGGACAATACTATAACCTTAGCAGATATGAAACTCTATCTGGAGATCTCCAAGATAGTGGTATTGAGATTGATAACTATACTGCGTATAAGCTTTTCGGGGAGGCCACTCAACCTATCTCTGCAGACTATTTTGGTGATCCAGAAAACACAATAATCGTAATCCCAAACCCCCCGGAGGACTTCTATAAATATGAATTATCTTTCCTCAAGGAGTTCGTCAGCAGTAGAGGCAACCTTATTATTATGGGTGATATACAGTATGATGATAGACACTACGGCAAGCCAGAATACCTAAATAATTTGCTGGAAGAGCTAGGCATTAAAGACAAGGTATACTACTGGGGAACAAATAGCAATGGGGATGAAATCAAGGACGAAGAAAACAACTATGGAAGGCCCTGGCAAGTGGTTGTTGATAAGAACTATTTCAATCCCCATATAATATCTGCCAGCATAGAGAAGGTAGTCATAAATTCTCAATCGTTGGTAGTCATGGATCCCGATATCATTATTGCTACATCGCCCTCAACATCCTATGCAGAGGATACGACAGGAACAAAACACATGTCTGGAGAGATTCCATGGCTCGTGGCCATCGAGCATTCAGGTGGTAAAATTGTTGTTTGTGGCTCCTCTAAAATGTTTAGTGACGTAACGATATATGGTACTTCGACCCCCTATGTAAAGGCGGAGGATAATGAGCAACTCTTTTTCAATATGATCTGGTGGATATCTGGCAAGCAACTGGTGGCTCCAAAACCGATAGAGATGATAGGTATACTAGATATTTTCCCGATAATAGCTGGGTTCCTCTCGGGAATATTCCTGAGGAAGGAAGAGAGAATAGACTTCAATTCTGTTGGTAAATCTTCCGCCATAGTTTCCATACTTTATTCCCTCATAGCGACACTCCAAGTAATTCTGTTTGGACAAGTAATCATAGGTACAGCATTGCCAGACTGGGGCGCCATTATGAAGGGTGCAGGGGAAGTTCCAGCGGAGCTAAATGCATTTATTAGATATTTGTTCGCAGGTTTTGTGGAGGTATTCGTGGGTATCGCCATCTTCATATTTATAGAGAAACTTGACGACTACTTGGAGTTGGGGATAATGAAGAGGCTAGGTGTTAGGAAGGGTGAGTTATGATGAGAAAGATATTGTTTGTATTGTTAATATTAATAGTATCGACATTTCCCCTGAGACCATATAATGGTTGTGGGGCGAAAAGGGGGGTTGGATTAGATAACGGCGACTTGGGTGTGGAAAAGAATCCAGTATGGTATGTAGAAGATAACTATGTCGGCAATGTTCACAGTCAATCGTGTCCCAGTCCTACAATAATCTGGATGTCCCAGAGTGTTAATCTATCCATGAATATAGAGATCGATGATCAAAATATGTATCCCGGTGTCGCTAGGAATGTGTCGATCAACATAACAAATCATGAAAATGTGACTGTAGGCCCTATTGGGATAAAGATGGATCTTCAATACTACATAATTGTAAAGGACAAAAAGATTGTGGTGGAGAACGCTACTGGCGTTTTTGATGTCGGCTACGAATATGCCAGCATTGTCTATATAGGGAATATTTCCTCCAACGAGACTGTAAATATATCGTTCGCCATAATTGAGGCGATGGGCATTGAGGAAAGTAGAAACATAACAATCGATGTTTTCCTCGGTGGCGAGGAGATCGTGAGGGGGAAATTACCCATAGTTGCCCATATTCCGTTTGAGTTCGGTGTCACTATTTATGATAGGGTATTAAATATAACGAATCGAAATCATACTGAGATAGGGATCACGATAAACAACATAGTACCTACAACGATCCCCGGGGGAAACTATACAATATACAATATAACTGTTTACATAGATGTTTCTCCAAATCAAAGCGCTGTCCCTGAGTATGGCCAATATGTGGTTGAATATTTGGGGAATAAAGAAAATGTGAGTGATGAGCGGAACATTACCATATGGATTAGTGCTCCAGAATTGTACGAAGTCTCTGTATATGTGAGGGCTGAATTCGCGGAGATCGGGGGCGTGGATAGGGTAAGTCATCCGGGGGAGACTATTGTTAGGGATATAATTATAGCAACAACAAAGAAAATAATTGTGTTTGATGAGGGGCATAATCAATATTACCGCTTCGCCTCCGAATACATGCAGGGGCTAATAGATCTGTTAAGGGATTACGGACCAGTTCTTATCAACAGGGATACATTTATGACTAGTGTCCTATCACCACAACTAACTGGCTTAGTAGTTATTCCGGTCCCAGAACCAGAAGAGGAGAACGGCCCAGTCTTTACTGATGATGAAATAAATGCACTTCAAAAATTTGTCGAGAATGGTGGCAACCTGATATTGATGGGTAATTGGTACAAATACTTCTGGCCAGATAACCCAAACAGCTACAACGAACTTACCGGCCCCTATGGTCTTCATTGGATTGATGGAGATTGCTATGATCAAAAAAACAATTTTGGATCATCTTGGAGTGTCAAGGCTATGAACTTTGCCAATAATAGTATAGCTAGAATCCTTACTACGGGCATTGAATATGTAAGATTTGCTGGAACAGCATTAGAACTCAAAAATGCAACAGTGTCATTCTCCGTGGAGAAATATCCAATAATCCTTGGGAACAACGAAACCTATGTGACTCTTGGCGAGGAAACCGATGAACCTATAAAGAATGGTTCGGACATAGTCATGGCTGCAGTCCTAATCATAAATGGTACTGGAAAAATCTTTGCAAGTGGATCCTCCTACATGTTTAGCGACTACTATTACTTTAGTGAAAACAAGGTATTTATTGAGAACCTGATATTCTGGATGTTTGGGGCCAAGAAACTGGAAATGGAGGCGTCTCCTGAATCCTACGAATATGTTGGCGAACCAATGACAGTTAATATCTCCATCATGAATAGGGGTGCAGTGAATATAACCAATGTTACTCTCCAAGTAATTGTTCTCAGTTCAGAACTCGAATACCTTAACGAAACACCAGAATTTATGATGGAGGTAATTTCACCAGGCGAAACATGGACTCTAAAACTTATGTTTAAGTCCAGCAAGGCTGGCGAGTATTACGTACAGTTCGAATTGTCTGCGGGGGACTATGAGACAAAAATAAGGAGAGTGGTTCCACTTGTGTTCAAAGAAAAACCAATAAACAAATTCCTCATCGGGGGGATACTCCTCGCAATAGTTGTCATTATTGTCGTGTTCCTATACCTAAAGAAACTCAAGACAAGACAATAGGGATTAATAATTTTAATATTTCCCCTTTTTATTGTCTTAAATTAAGCTCTAACGAGCTTTTTTCTGCCAACCTTAAAATCGATATTTTTATATCCTATCTGATTTATATTTATTTTATCGGAAAAATGTGGTGTTTTTCGGATGAATATTGTCGTTAGGGGATATGTAGGGACAAAAGGCGAAATCTATATCGAGAAAAAGGGGAGAGAGGCCTCAGGCCTTAAGCCAAGGGATGAGCTCTTAGTCATTATTTCTAAGGGAAAGATCGAAATAATTAAAATACCCAAACTGGAGGACATTCTGAAAAAGAGACCCCTGGTTGAGGTTGATACTGAAGAGATTGAGGTCATAAGCCAGGAGTTCCAGAGGGAGTATGTTGGTGAGTAGATGAAGGTTGTTCTGGACACAATATATATTCTACCAGCGTTCAACATAGTAACCAAGAAGTTTAGTAAGAGCGACTTTAAACTTTTGTTGGAGTTTAATATTGAGCGGATAGTACATCAGGCATTGATAATGGAATCAAAATGGGTTCTATTAGGTCTTCTGAGGAGAGGTAGGATAAAGGATTCGGATAAGGCATTAATAGATTTTAATGAGGGGCTACGATTCATAAAGCATTGTGGAAAATTTAGATTTGTGGATCTGCTCGATGAATATGTGGATCTAAATGAGACAGAGATATACACCAATCTTGGAATAATGGACTATTTCGATAGGATAGTTCTCGCGACAGCTAGGTCTTATGACGCTATATTACTCACTGAGGACACAGACATACTGGGCCTACGCGACACAAAAAACAAAACATGGAGTGGAACACTAATACTCTCATGGAAAGAACTTAAAACCAGGTTGACGCTTAAGACATAAAGTATTAGCTTGCAGTTTGGATAGACGGGATCAATTATTAATTATCTCTATTATTGACCAGTGTTTTAGGGGTATAAGCTTCATCATATGAAATTTTCAAACCGATCTAGACATTTATGGCATAGGCATCATACGCAACGATCAGGAGTCGCTAGGGTTTTCTAGGACTGATAGACGGGGTAATAGATGTTTAAGGATTTGATGAAAGACCCCCAGTCGTAGATTCTCGAGCAATCTCTCTGTAGGAGGTTTTTTAAAGAAGATTTCTATATATGTTATTGGAACACCCATGGGTGTGATCTATGAGTAGGGCATGGGTAGCGTTGGTAATATTTAGTCTCTTCTTCTCTGCTGTGTCGGTCTTGCCTAGGAATTTTGTTGATAATAACACAGCGAGGGGTGTTTCTGTAGGCCTGGAAGGGAGCAAAGGTAATCCTATATATGTCAGCTCAACGGCGACGGTCTCTGGAACATTAACTGATGAGCAGACTAGTGCATGGCTAGAATTTGCTGTAGAGCCAGGGTTCTACAATATATTTTATGAATTGAGAAACGGTATGACCGATTTATCCCCGTGGATCTATGTGGATCTCTATGAGCAAGCATATGTATATTCTCCCGCGTTGGGAAGAAATGTGACTGTTTGGTCCTACTTGAAATCTCTATTGTGGGGGCTTTTCGACTGTGGCTCATTGGCGGTTGGTACCGAAAATATATACGTGAGGAAGGCTGGTAATATAGCCCTAAAAATATGGATTAACGAACCATCGTTTCCTCCCGCAAATTTGCTTATTGAATATTCTTTTACTCTAGAGAAAGTAGAGTCTTTTGAGGGGCTGGACTCTATATCGGGGGAGAATGCCATAGAGCTAAATCCCAACGACCAAGCTGTTGTCTATAAACTTGAGCCTGGAATATATAACCTATCTGTAACACAGAAAAACTACAAGACAGAAACAGAATATGAATTTCTATATCCCCTCGTAGACTTCTATGATGTGGATCCAGGAGAGAAAATAGAAGTTTATGTAAATGATACCAAGGTCTCAACAATCACATATAGCGGATATGAGGCCACAAAAATAGAGAACCCATCTACTGGTACATATAATGTTAAGCTAAAATTCTCAAACACATCAAAATCGGACGGTATATACATATATGAAGTATACATGATTTATCTTCCTAAGGGCGTAAATGAGGCCTCTTATAAGTATTATTGGGTATATCAGTGGTTATCTGCCACGAACGATGAGATTACCCTGTCGTTTACATTCAACAAGATAAAGGTTGTTTCTCGCGTATATTATGAGATATATGATCCAGAACTTGGAGAGACTGTAGATAGCTACAAGCATTACATTAACAAGAATGGCAGTTTCCATGACCTCATATATACAGAAAAGGAGACATATCTCATAATTAGAAAGGTGAATGCTTCTGCTGATGTCGATATAAATGTCACTCTGAATGAAATAACATCGTACACAACGATTAGTGTTGGCGAAGAAAAAACAATAACGCTAAGCCCCTCGGAAAAGGAAATTGTGCTTTTGGACCTAGGGATCGATGAAATATCTACAATCGATCTAGCCATAGAAAACAATGTAGAATGGGATGTCTACCTCGAAATATATGGCTATGAGGATTGGGCATCAATATGGGAGGACACCCATATCAACGAATCAAGCAAACTTGTGGATGTCTACTCGATCTATCTAGAGGACGGTCTTTACAATGGAACAATAAGTGGCTATTCTTCAGGCAAGAGACGTGTCTATATGACCCGTATGGAGTATGAAGATAGCGAGCTTGTCGATGTTGATTATTTGGACCTAGAAACGCCGAGAAGCAAGTTTTTCGCAATACTCTACGGATATAACTATTCGAACGAAGACGCGGTAGTGAGAATCTCTATTGAGGATTCCGGAGGCATCGAATATTTAACCAATGCCACAACTAAGTCAATAGAGATTAGATATGGAGGTGCAATATATGCCATATATAAGTTCAATGCAACCATCGGCAACAAATATCTCATAAAGATTGAGCCTACAAGTGTAGAATATCCAGGTGAGATATATGCATCAATAGCGACGGTCTCCGACTACAACACCATTAGGTCGCGTGCAATAACAAGTGATGAATTAAACTTTGACAAGGAAAACGATACCCCAATAATGCTTGAGTATGTAACGAATTATGATACTTCAGCATACCTTATAATTAAACGTGTTGGGTGTGGAACTCGTGAATTCAATGGTACCATCTCGATAAGTTTTGAATATTATGAACCAGAAAAAACCAGTGAGTTCTCTTGGAACCCTAGCTATGGAGATTACATAGAGGTATTTGCCTACGATTTTGGCAAAGGAAAAACATATAGACTAACAGTTAACAAAACCCTCGGCGTATCAGCATATATCCTGTTTGTGTCTAAGGATGGTACACTGCCCTATTATGAATACTCAGACTCCTCTTCACTCGCATTTGGCTGGGTGACGTATTATGTGTCTTCAACAACCACAAATGAGACTTTTGTCATCCAGAGCAATTATAATGGCCGTGCCTACATAATAATAAGGGCATATGGCCAAGGATGGATACGCATCAAAATTGAGGATATAACACCAAAGACCCTAAATATGATCATCTGGCTTCCAATTGGCATAGCTATTGGGGCAATTGTAGTTATCATTATTACAAAGGCAATCAAGAAAAGGGCAGAGTGACTTTTACATATAAATCTTTCCTATTTTTTTGTAGCATTAAATCCATACTACGGAAACTTTGCCTTTTCAACTTCTGACAGGTAGCCATATGAATTGAAGAACAAGATATTGCCAATAGATATCTTCTGCCCTAACGGTATAATCCCGCACACATGCATCTTCTAGTCTAGTTTTCCTCATTAAGCTCTATACAAATTTTTAAGCTTGAGGCGATCAATGATAAAGGATATGATGACTGCTAGAATTGTTATTGTGCATACAGTAAGTGTTATTGTTGATCCTATGGGTAGGTCGTAATGGAAGCTGATAATAACACCTATCCCTCCCGATAGGGAACCTATAATCGAACTAATCAGTGTCTGCTTCTTGTGTGTTATTGTTGTTGCGGCAATAGCTGGAGAATAGACTAGCGAGAACAATAATAATCCTCCAATAAATCTGATCAATATTGTTATTGTAAGAGCCGTTATTGTCACTAGAAAAATCGTGTGCAACTCAATATTGACCCCCTCCGCCTCAGCAAGCTTTGAGTCAAACAACAGCGAGTTAAGCTCTAATCTAAATGCCCATGTATATAGATAAACAGATAAAAGTATGATTGAGAGGAAAACTATCCTTTCTCTTGTCATAGACAAAATACTTCCCCATAGAATAACAGACGCTACATCACTAGTAAGTAGAATTGTCGGTGTTAAATAGATAGCCACTATGGCGATTGCTGAAGACATAGAAAAAACAAACATAGATGCCAAGTCCCTCTCAACACCAAATCTTCTATGCAATATTTCTATCAATACGGCGCTCGCAATACCAAATGGAAATGCGATCATCTCCATGGATACCCCAAGCATAAAGGCAATGGATGCTCCAGCAATTGCTCCATGGGCAACCGCGAAGCCTAGAGTTATAAGCCTAAGTCTTTTAAGATATACTCCGATATAGCCACATAAAGCCCCTGAAACGATGGCTGCAGCAAGACTCTGCATTAAAATCATTAGCATAATATTCATGAATATATCACCCTTCCATTACTCATTTTTATGATACTGTCAGAGTAGCCTAAGAGTGGGCCAATATCATGGCTTACAACTATTATTGTGGTGCCATATGTTTTCCGTATCCTATGTATAAGTCTGGAAAACTCTGGTCTAGATTCTTGGTCTATGCATGAAAATGGCTCATCAAGAAGGAGAAGCCTAGGTTTCCTCAAAAGAGCCCTCAAGAGCATAATTCTTTGTTGTTGACCACCACTAAGCGTTCCAAATGGTTTATATAGTATGTCCTCTACACCAAGTAGTTTGGTTAGTCTGTTCAGATAATCATATTCGCTATCTGTCAGCTTTGCGAATGGGGGCTTGTATGGTGCCAGGCCCATAATAGCCACATCAAAAGCAGTATATGGGGTATCCGGAGGCTTCATAAAGTTCTGCATAACATAACCACACATGCGTCTAACCCTCATCGCATTTTTGGGCATGGGGTATCCTAGAACATATATACTCCCCTTGAGTGGCTTCAGAAAACCCAAAATTAACTCTAGTAGTGTTGTTTTTCCAGCACCATTTGGTCCCGTGACCAGTGTTATTGTTTTGTATGGTATTTTAATGCTGACATTTCTTAGTGCTACATCATTGCTTCTTGGATAGGATGTTGATACGTTCTCTATATACACTGCAAAGTTCACATGTATTCACCATTACATATACACTATTATATACATAATCGATATTAATGATATATAGTGTTAATATTTGCCAAAAAGGTGTTACCATATGAAGTGGAAAAATAAGGTAATTATGGGCCTAATATTCATGTATTTCATACTCTTAGCGAATCATAGCTATTCTCTAACGGTAATGCCAAGTGATATCCACACTAGCGATGATTCAAAACCCTTAATTGTTACAACAACGACAGTGTTATCCAGTATTGTGGAGGATATTGCGGGAGGTCTTGTTGATGTCCAATATATTGTTCCACCGTCGTTATGTCCGGGTCACTATGATGTTAAACCTAGTGATGTTGACCTGATAAGAAATGCAAGTCTGATACTTAAGCATGGTTTATTGTTTGGGGAGCGCTGGTTTGATGAATTGATCAACATGGCTAATCAATCTGGTGATTTGGATGTGGATATAGTGGATGTGGGTACGGATTGGAATACTCCCTCGGCTGCTAGGCAACTATATATAAATGTGGCGGATGCCTTATCTAGTGTGCTTGGTATCGATGTAAGTACAAGACTGGATAAGTGTCTGCAAGCAATAAATGAAACAGAGGAAAGGCTCATCGAAATATCCCAAAATAATAGTTTTGAGGATACACCTGTGGTGGTTATGGAGTGGCAAAAGAACTTCGTTGAGTTCTTGGGATTTGATATTGTTGCGGTGTTCGGTCCATCAGAGAAGGTATCGGAAGAAGATATAGTAGAAATTGAGGAAAATGCCACAGAATCTGGGGCAAAACTCGTGATAGATAATCTTCACAGCGGCGTATCTCTTGGTGAACGCATAGCCGAGGATATTGGCGCCGTGCATGTCGTACTGATAAACTTCCCAGGAGTAGTTCCCGAGGCAAACAACCTGACCCAAATGATGCTACATAACGCTAAGCAATTATTGGATGGATTGAAATATTATGATTACAAGGTTCAGATACAGCAACTAGAAAGAAAAGTAGATCTCTGGAGGTGGATATCTATAGCATTTGTCATCCTAGCCATCGTAGAGGCAATCATAATAATCACATTCATCAGGAGGAGAGAATAGTTGGGGAGCCTAGATAAGTATCGCGTCGATAAAAGACTGAGTCTAGAAGACGCCGCTGCTTTCCATGGACACAAGGGCCCCTTCCTCATCCTTGGCTATAGGGCAGGGATATATGCGGTTGAGCTTTTGAAGCCTAAAACTGAGTTTGATCTTGAGGCCGTGCTAGGGATGCCTCTTAAAACTCCATATACATGTATTGTGGATGGATTTCAGTGTGCAACAAAATGTACGGTTGGAAAAGGAAATATAAGGCTGATGCATAATAGCTCTGTATCGATATTCGTGAAGAATAGGAAGACTAATAAGTCAGTTAGGATGGTTCTAAGAGACAAGTATGCAAGTCTCTTTAATTCCATAGATCTTGAGGAGGCAATCAATATGGCCGAGAAAACAGAGATAGGTAACTTGTTTGAGATAATCTCAGAATAATCTCATGATTAAGACTGCTTTTTGGTCTTCTTTTTTCTCTTCAAACCCAATGATATGTACATCCCTGTAAATCGTCCAACGCTTCTAAATCCCAGTTTTCTATAGAACCCTATAGCATCCCTATGTCTACTATGGACGATAACAAATGCAAACCTCGCCCCCTTTCTTCTGAGTCTATTGAGGATTTCCTTCATCAACATTCTCCCGATACCCCTCAAACGATACTCCGGCAGTACCCCTAGGTGATAAACAAGCGCAAAATTACCAGAGTATAGGGCCATGACGCTTCCCACGATTTTGCCGTTGATCTCTGCAACTAGGAAGAGTTCCCTGTTCTTTTTGCAGTATTTTCTTATGTCTTCCTTATTGTCCATGTACCAGACATATAGGCCACATATACGCCAGAGTTTGACGCATTCGTTATAATCCTTCATCCTGAACTCTCTGATAATGACGTTTTCTTCATTCATACCTAGACCCCCAATATACATCGCTACTTCATGGCTATTTGTTGAGGTATCTTAGCACCTCATTCACAATCCCTTGGCCCTTTCTCCTTATCCTATTGCAGAAATTATTGGCCAATTCCTTGAGTCTTTTATTTCTAAGCCCAATTTTTTTGAGGGCCCAAACGATTGCCTTCCAGACATATCTACGCTTATCATCTATAATTTTCTCTAGGATCTCTAAAAAATCGATAAATACCCCGTCATCCAGTGTCTTGTCCCTCCATGCGAGCCTAGCCATCAAAACTATTCCAGCACGTCTAACAAATTCTTCTCCCGATAGGCTCCACTCTTTAGCTTTTTTAACGGCATATGTAGTCCTCCAAAACAAATTCAGTACACATTGGTCGCATAAATCCCAGTTGTCAATATCTCTAACCCATGAATCCATTGTCTTCTCATCATGCTTGTCAGGATCTGCTATTATTGATGCAAGTATTCTTGCCTCATGTATCCCAGACTCCCATAATTCTAGGGCAAGTTTATGGTTCCTACCTATATTCTTGGCTATTCTTCTGAGGGCTGGCTTAGAAACCCCCAGAATCTCTGCCTTAGAGACTATATCGTAGCGGTTCATACCAGCAATATTTCTCTTGTTCCTATTGGCATATAAAAGCGATATGATGTCCCTAGGCTCCATATAAAGTCGCCAAACAATAACAAACTGTTATGAATATTAAAAAAAGCTTTTTAAGCACCAACGACTACTTCAAAGAAACATTTAATGGACTTTGTAACATTCAACAAAAACAAGGATTTTCCCACAGCCCATGTCATAATTATGATGGCGAAGATATCTCTCTTGCAACGAATCAAAAACAGAGCTACAGGTAGCTGGGATTTAGAAAGATGTTTAGAGAGATGAGATCAACACCGTCTGCATGACTATGTGATGTTCATCCCTCACTTAGGATTTGTCGTAGTGAACCTATCAGAAATTCTATGAATCCATATACATCCTTCATTAGTTGTAGAGAAGGATTCACTCTTCTTTTGCCCAAAAATATATCCAATGTGGCTCCATATTCCTCACATATATCACCTAGACGACTATTGAGGATATCTACACAACGGTAGGGGTCATCTCTTATGAACTTTCCCTCTAATGCCCAAACAGTATCTATTATGGCCCACTTAAGTATTCGCCGCGCATCGACGAGATTTTTATTACCTATTGCCGACCAAAGCCCCGTAATAAAATAGTAAAGCCCGCCATACCCCTTCAAGACAAGATTTATTCTCTCAGACATACTATCAGCCTTCTTAGGCAACACAAGCAGTTTCTCAATAGGATAGTCACTTAGCAATATATATTCTGAGGAAAATATGGATAGACCTATGAGGCGTCCAAGGTTATCCCTACTAAACCATCTTGTACCCCTCGGAACAACGATGATGTCAAAAGTCACCTTATCTGAAGGCCTCACAGAATAAAAATCGGGATGGAAAACAATGTGTATGTCCTCATGCCTGAGTGCTTCTTCAATATAGGACATTATTGCGAGAGACTTTCTTTTCGTAAATATTAGGAGATCTATATCGCTTTCCTCCAGAGAATTCCTTAACTGATCTAGCGGTAAACATAACACCTCTTGGTGTCCAATAGAGAGACACTTTCCAAAAACGACTATGCCAATAATCTCTTCGTCCTTAAGTAGACGATCAAGCAATCGTTTTAAGGAATACAGAATAATCACCACATATATCGAAAAAGTAGGTCAATATTACCTCTTAATGTTGATTAAACTTTTTTATTAAACAAATCATTTTTTATATATTTTCCTTCTTATTTAAAATTTTCTTCTTGAATTGCTTTTACTTATGTAAGGTGATGGATTCATGCAAATACGCGAGATCATCAAAACATATGGTGAAGGGTTGCTGATAGCGATA
The DNA here is from genome assembly GCA_964636085.1 of uncultured Nitrososphaerota archaeon. Classification (GTDB taxonomy): domain Archaea; phylum Asgardarchaeota; class Njordarchaeia; order Njordarchaeales; family Panguiarchaeaceae; genus Panguiarchaeum. Next base: position 30,652 of record CAZWPQ010000014.1, on the reverse strand, counting down.
TGCGTGGCTGTTCCCCTGATGATTCATGAGATCGAATTCTTCCTAAACAATAAATATGCATACTATCTAGTTCTAATACTCATTGTTGGGTTTGTCTCTCTTATACTTAGATTTTTAATGCTTGATATATTAAGCTCCGAAATTGATAGGCTACGGATGGAAATCGATAGTCTAGATAGTAGGCTACAGAGGGGAATTGATAGTCTAGGTAAACGTATTGATAAAATAGAAGATGAACAATGTCGCCAGCAATTTAAAGATATAGGAGAATACTTATATGAAGTCTATATGGCCCTTAGGGATGAAAAATGTAAAAATTTCGTTTATAGCGTTTTATAACAGGAACGATGGATTTGTCTCCGGATATATGATACAAGGCGGCCCTATATTTAACATCTTGAAGGAAATGTATTTTGATGTCTTATTTGAGGAATATGGTACCATAATTCTTGATTCAGAAGGCATAAGAGATAATACTTATAGTAGCCTGTGTCTGGGTCTGGAGAATAATAATGATGTTGCGGGGAATGACCAATAAGCATTTCAAGGAGATTTTTCTAAGCTGAGTAGCGTGTGGTGATTTTATCATATTTTTATGTATAATAAATAAATTTTAATATTCTAAACTAGGCTTAATAAATTGTAGGAGCGTATTATGCTAAAGCAGTTGAGGCTTATACATGAGTCTACAGGAGGAAAAAATTTTGAAGATATTGTGGAAAAATTAAGTAAATATGACTCAAAGGTCTGGAAGTTCAAAAATAGCGATAACTCGCCAGCCGAATGTGGATTTTTGGATTTTGATGCATGTGTATTTAATAATTATGGCCTATTCTTGGGCATCGTCAATTCGAGGTTAAGGAGAATAATTTTTCCGAGAGTGTTTAATCTGTCGCTAATAATATCCATAAGGGATGATCTGTCGTATATAGCATATATTATTCTTGGGAAAGATAAGATGCTAAGGATTTGGGAGCCAAGTCTTGTTCTTCCATGTAATTGTAATTTGCCTGGCAGATATAGGGGTGATTCGTGTCCACTACATAGCTCTGAGTTTGGCAAAGAGGTTTATAGGCTGTTTTTGAATGGCGTTGTCATGTTTGTATATGATGGTATTATAATCTATTATAAAAGGACAAACATATTGTGGCCGCCTAATATGGATTCGCTCTATATGCTATATTTGGTCAGAAGGAAGGATTTGGTGGATACGAGAACGAGAACTGTGCTGGATTTAGGTTCTGGGACTGGGATCCTTGGGATATATTTGCTCAAAAAATTCCCCCACATAACACATCTTTATTTTTCTGACATATTTATTACGCCCATATACACCAGTATTTTCAACGCATTTGTCAACATCTCAAGAACAAAGAAGGCTCGAGGGAGGAAGAAAATAAGGGGTTTTATATCGGATGTATATGACAACATACCAAGGAAGCTTAAATTTGACTTGGTTATATCTAACCCACCATACCTACCTAATTTAGGAGTAAAGGATGTTTCGGAGTTCCGCACGGTCTTTGATAGTTACATCGTGAAAAAACTAATTATCGAATCGGAAAGCCGTGCAAAATCATTGATATTTTCAGCGTCGAGTATTTCCTACGATATGATAAAGGATGCATTGGATAGTCTCCAAGATAAGAACGGGATCTCCTACGAAATTCTTGGCACTCGTCCCTCGCCATTAAAGTTTCCTCATAATTTTTGTACAAAGGAATATGTGGACAAGTTGATACAGTACAGGAAAAATCGTGTGAGGCTAAGGGAATCTGATGCCTTCAAGATATGGCATGATGTCTATTACTTTCTAATCTCGTACTAGATATTCATGAATTGTGATTTTCTTCCAAGAGTTCCTTTGGATATACAGTATTTTCACTTAACAAGGCACCATATATAGTGTTACTTTAATCATACTGTTTTTTTGGGTTTTTGGGCATTATATTGCTCATTCATACAAAATCATTTTTGTCGAAAATTTTATTATAATCTCAATCTCCGCATCGCGTACTGCTTTTATGGGCATTGTCTAATAATAATTCGGTTGCTATGACCATAAGCATTATTGCGAAGAGTTTGCGGAGCATTTTTGGTTTCGTGCGGTCTGATAGATAGACACCTATTTGTGCCCCCAATGTAGCGCCTATGCCTAGAAGTAATCCCATTCTAATGACTACGTATCCATGCAGGATATGCTGTGTTAGACCTGTAAGGGATGTTATTACGACCATGAAGCTGGAGGTTGCTGTTGCCTGATGTATTGGCATATTAAGAACGAGTAGCATCACGGGTACCTTTAGTACTCCTCCGCCTATTCCAAGCATCGCTGATAGCATACCTGCAATAAAGGAAAGTGCTTCGGCTTTGATGAGTTTGTCTCTTGGACGTGTCTGTTTGTTTTGTCTTTTATAATATTGCTTTTTATTCCACACTATGTTTATGGAGAGTGCATATAGGAACATAGAAAATATTCTGCGGAGGAGTACGACTGAAGCTATCGTCACTATATACGCTCCAAATATCGCTCCTGGAATACTTGCGGTTTCCAACATTAGGCCCAACTTATAGTCGATACGTTCCCTTTTGGCATAGGCCAGTGCCGATGATATACTGGTAATAAATACTGCTAAGAGCGATGTTCCTATAGCCATTTTTGTGTCGTAATTAAGAACAAGAATTAGAATGGGTACAAATAATACTCCCCCTCCAATACCAAAGAATGATGCCACTATCCCTACGAGCACTCCGAGCAGCACAGTCAAAATAAATATTTCCATCAGGATCCACCGAGGAGATATAAAAATACACAACAATTACTATATATAGACACTGTAATTAATTCTTTTAGTCTTGCCTATATGCTGAAAGTCCAATACTTACTACGCAAGACTCCCCATGCGACTCTATAGAAAATACCAAAAGGTCAGTTATCAACAAATGCAGAAGTCATATTGTATCGCAGGTGATATAATGGGTGATCCTCCATTAGACGTCTCCTTATCGAGGTATTATAATTGTCGTTTTTGTTCTTTTAAGACCTAAATTTCTCAGGCGTTTGAATTCCTCATAGAGTTTTTTCCCCCGATCCGTGATAAAGAGTATTTTTCCCTCTTCAATTGCATCAATTATAGTTGGGTTTCCATTTCGAAGGAGCTCTAGTGCTTCTTCTAGTGTGTAAGGGTGAGGTTCTATTGGTATCCTAATATCTTTAAGAATATTAAAAATCTTGCCGATTCTATCCAAGTATTTCTCCCTGAACTCAGCAATTATTAGTAGATCATAATCGCTCCAAGGCCTCCAATCCCCTCTGGCTCTCGAACCAAAAAGTATTATAGCATCCAGATGATCTAGGTTCTTTCTAAGGATTTCTACAATATTGATCAGATAATCATTGCTCATATTCAATCACTCTCTTAACAAACCCTATTATCTCCTCTGCGGCCTTTAAGGCCCTACGAGATGTAGCTTCATCATAAGCCTCATGGGGTGCAACATCAGGATGCGCATTAGGATATCTTGCAGGTATGTAATGTCTATCAAGTTCTCTGGCTGCCTCTAAGAGGTTTTCTGGGGGTTTAATATTTTTCTTTTCGAAATAACGTTCAAGCAATATCCTTATATTGTGGCCCCAAGGAGCCTCATTTATATAGTAAAGTAAAGCCTTTGCAGCAAATTCTGATGCTTGATGTGCATAGAAGGCTGCGGCATTATAGCGGGCTTCTCTATGTAAAATTTTTGCAGTATCAAAAGCCCATAGAGCTTCCTTGAACCAACGTAAATATTCAGCTCTCAATGATGACACCAAAGATGTATTTCATTCATAAATAATAAAAAAGTTACACAAAAATAAACTGTGCTTTTCTTACAGCAAAAACTTTTTCAGTAAAACCCGCTACCTAGATATATTAACAAGCATAGGGAGAAATTTGATAGGGCTCGATTTTTGCATAGGTGAGAGAGGGTCACAATACTTGTTCTTAGTATGTAGACTCGACATAACCACAATAATTAAAGGTTCTGGCTTTAAGTTCTGTCTTATTTATTAAGATGTAGTGGAGGGGGCACAATAAAGTAGGGATCATATGGCGATAGAAACATATGCATCTGTGATAACTGTGAGGCTGCCTGGATCATATTATGGTGAGGGATTTGAGGATCAAGATGTCATAACAAAATGTTCTTTTACCGAGCAAAAACGGGCCAGATACTTCAGGCATTTGTACATAGAAATAATCTTATTTCTCCATGAAGTGTAATCTTAAAACTGTCTAGATTGTATATATCCAAAACTACCCGAGTTTTTTTATGTTTTTCTTGTGAAGCTAAGTTTTTTGAATTTTTCCTTTAGTTAGTAAATCAGTGTTTTTCGTTGTGGCTACTGCAGGGATTATTAATAAACTACCATCAAGTAGTTGGATATGCTCAGCCTATACAAAATATAAAATGGATATTATCTTAGAAGACTAGGGAATGAGAATGTCTAGTCGATCCTTATGTCTTATTTTGTTGCTAATGATGCTTCTATCCAATCTTGCCACGGGGTATGGGGATTTTAAAAGACCATACTCCCTTAGTTCTGGAAGCATCAATGTCGAGACTGGAGAATCTAGCCCTATGGGATCCGATGTTGCTGAGGAAGTAATTCCATACAATCTCACATATGGTATTGAGATGGAATACTATAGTGACTTCAAAAAGATTATTTGCCCCCCAGATTTTTCTGACGCATACATGGTATTTACTGATCGTATTGTTTCGGTTCATTATAACTGGACATATATCCCTATCACCAGTAGCGGAGAGGTAGAGGAGATAATTGATGCATATGCAGATGATATGGATCTAGATGGTATTGTAGAGATAGCGATCCTTACGGATGGTAGGAATATACATGTTATTGATGCTACCGATGGATCTATTGAATGGAGAATATTCCCATCGTTCATAGACCCGTACAATTCAATAAAAATTCTTGATGTCTGCAACCAAGACGGAAAGGAGGTAGTGATATGGACGCAGGGTGGTGGAAAAATATTTGTGTTCACATCTAGGGGCTATCCAATACACGAACTCGAGATAGAGTCTGCCGAAATGATAAAGGATATATCGTCTGGAGATATAGATGTTGATGTTTCTGGTAATGAGATGGTAATACTTTATTATGATGAATATGGAAAATATAGGTTGGCCTGTAGAAGTATCTGGAGCGATGAGAGGCAGATATATAATGTTATCGTACTACAGGACTACTCGGACGCGCCATTAGCCTCTATAGACATGGTGATTTGTAATGTATCGCTGGATGAGGGTAGAGAGGTTTCCCTAATAGCCGTAAATGAAACGGCATCGAGTATTTTAGAGTTAGAAGTTTATAATTCTAGTGGATATATGCCATGCGAGTGGAATAGCACACTTGAATTTGCTATGTCCAAAAATATGGTGAAGTTGGAGGCTTGGGATAGTGATGGCGATGGGCTTCAAGAATTATACGTATTCTCGTCAAGGCTAATAGCGGTGGCTGTCAACTGTACCAAATATACGGTATGGACTACTATCGGATCTGCAGAAATTTTTGATGGGACGATAATCAAGGATAGTACTGTGAGGTATCTCATCCTATGGAGAAGCAACGAAGGTATGGTTGGTGCGTATTTGGGATATGTAAATACTTCCGCATCAAATATAAGTGTACAGGAGGAAGTCCTCGTTGGCCCATCAATGGGTCTGGATTCAATTATGGAAAACGGAGCGGCTTACTTCTCACTATGTAGCGGGTCCTTCGCTGTGGAATATTCAAATTTGAGCAAGGTTTCTGAGAGAACATTTTTAACCCCGTGGCATATACATGATGATGAGTTTTTCTTAGTCTATTCAAACAGCACAGCTTATTGTCTCGATGCATTTCTTAATACTGTGATTATGCTTGATACACAATCGCCTAGGTACATTGTGAAGGCAAAAATTGGAGACTATTATCCTGAAGATGGCTATGAAGTAGTACTAATGACATTTATCCCTGAAACATACATATTCTTGGACATCTATAGTCTAGACTCGCAGTTGTTGGGTAGTTTCGATAATCTAGGTCTAATGGCCTTAAATCTCACTATTTCTGATTTTTATGAGGTTCTTCCTGGAACAAATACCATGTTGTTGTTGCTTAGTAGCACTATAAATGAATCATATTACCTAGCCCTACTAGATGTAACGGACGGATCCATAACGGTTGTGGGGAATGCTCCCTACTCGAGGTTTGTTGCGGATATTGGATACTTGGGTGATAGATATTGCTGGGTTCTGGGCTCTTATTGGGGTAACCGTATTTATATTGTTGATGGAGAAGGTAACATTATTGCCATGAGAGAGTTCGCTGATGAGTTCATACTTGGTTTATTAGTATGTGATTTAAACTATAGTGATGGTGATGAGATAATATTATTCATGTACTACCCAAGCTATAACTGCTATGTTGTCGTTGTTTGTGACGAATATTTGATCGAGTTGTATAGGATAACCTATGTCGAGTCTATGCCTGTAGTTGCCGATATTCTTCAACAATTCCAAGGTAAAGAGCTCTTGTGTGTGAGGAATATTGGTGGCTACTACTATTTCTCGATATTTTTATCTAATGGCTCCAGCATTTATCAAGATAGTATAAGTGGAAGGGACGAGTTTAATGCTGTCTTGCAATGGTATAACGCGTCCTACGATGATGTGACATTTATAGTAGTTGTAGACGAATATGGAAATAGGGCAGCTCTATATTCGATAAAAGAAGAGGCTATGGGCGTTTCAACACATAAAATTTTTGTTGAATCTGTAGACTTTCTTTTCTTGGGGTGGGGTGTCGTACATAGACCATCCAGCAGTATTGGCCATGTTCTCTGCACTACTGCATATAATGGGTTGGTCTTTGGGGAGCTCAAGGTGGGATTTGATGACGAGCCCCCGCAAATGGTAATAAACGAGAGCGGGATAAACCATATTGATGTTCTAGATAAATATATCACCGGAGGAGATGATGTTATCTTCTCGATTAATGCAACAGATGATGAAAAAATAGATACATTGGAATGGAACATAACCTACTTTGGGCAGTCTGGCGTGGCGGTGTACTCGGAGTGGGGAGTTATTGAGGGTCCCAGCGGGGAGGTCGATCTCGAAATTGTGCCCAACATATCCGAAGATGTTTTTAATATGACAGTCAAAATAGTGGCTTATGATGTTGTGCATAAGAACACCACTTATGAGTGTTGCGTATACATTGATAGATACTCGCCAAGGATTAGTGTTATGGCGCCAGAAGAAATCTCAATCTCTGGGGACTATATATGCCTGTACGCATATGTCTGGGATGATTTATGGGTCTCCAAAGTATATGTAGATGTGGAAGGCCAAAAAATTCCAATGATCCCTAAGAGCCACTCCATGCATCCTGGAGCAACAATAGTATATTATGCAGAAATATCCTCCGATCTTCTTAAGAGCGAGAAAAATGTCGTCTATGTATACGCAAAGGATTTTGCTTCAAAAACTGTTTGTGTCGGCATAAATGTTACAAATCCTTGGTACAAAAAATCAGAGTTTCGACTTCCTGGCTATGTATGGTTGCTCATAGGTATAGGCTTAGGAGCGATGATGGTGATATCAATACCCTATGTTAAGAGGATGATTAGTCATGTAAGATCTCGATCGAAGGGAGAGTCCATGGTTGATTCAACAGAGGCATAGTATTTCTTTTAAATATTTATTGTGTATTTAAATTTCTAGGTGTTCCGAATGCGTAAGCATCTCATATTAATATTTGCGTTACTTCTATTAATGGGATCTGTGAGCCATAGCAGTAAAATAATGAATAATTCTTCGAATAGGCCTTGCAAACGTCTTGTTGGGGATTTTAATAGTGATGTACTCCATTCTCATAGGGCTCACAGGGAATGGACATTTATGGTGTATATGGATGGTGATAATAATTTAGAAAGCGCAGCTATTGATGATTTCTTAGAGATGTCGCAGATTGGATCGACAAGCGAAGTAGCTATTGTTGTACTATTTGACCGTTGGTCCAATGCCAGCGATCCTTATGACGATACTAGCTATGGTAACTGGGCAACAGCCAAGATATTCTATGTCGATATGGGAGAGGAACCATATGCATACAATGCTGATGATGATTGGGGAGAAGTAAACATGGGTGACCCAAATACCCTATATAGCTTTATTAATTATTCGATACAGAACTATCCAGCTAATAAATATGCCCTAGTTCTCTGGGATCACGGAGGGGGCCTCTTTGGGGCATGTTGGGATGAGGATAATGGTGGCGATAATCTCGCTCTATATGAGATTAGAAGTGCACTGCAGTGGATATATGAGGATCTAGGAGTAATAATTGATGTTATTGGTTTTGATGCATGTCTAATGTCTACAATCGAGGCGCTATACTATTGTAAGGATTATTCTAGGTATTTTGTTGCCTCGCAGGAGTATGAGCCGGGGGATGGGTGGCCATATGACTCTATACTCCAATATCTGACAACAAATCCGACGATAGGGCCCGACGCATTGGCAGAAAAGATCGTGGATTATTACATTGGATATTATAGTGGCATAGAAGAAAATGCTACAATGGCCGCGATAAATGTGTCCTCCTTCATTATGGATACGTATGCCAGGATCAATAGGTTGGTGGGCTATCTATTAAGGTACTATACTACGTACCAGGCTGCTATTTCTTACGCCATTAGTAATGCTGAAACTTTCTATTACGAATGGCAAAAAGACCTTAAACATTTCCTCATACTCCTAAGGAGTAGCGTTAGTGACAGCGAATTGATCACATTAATTAACGAAACCATAAGATTCCTCAATATTTCTATAATATCATATGAGCATCTAAGCCTACATCCAAATGCCTATGGAATATCTGCATACTTTCCTGAAGTAATAATTCTTAATTATGAATATCTCCTAAGCTCTGAGCATCATCAATGGGACGAATTTACCGCTAAGGTTGCGGGGAACAATGTAGATATCTGGTTCTTCGATATGGAATTCTATGGCACGGATCATGATGGAGATGGGGCCTATGGCGTCAATTTATCGATAATGATAGACTTGGATACAGATACTACAAATAATGTCTATCTTAAGGTGCATGGGTACGATGGGGAAGAGGAAAGCTTATTGGGCCAAACATCAAGCTTTGCAATCAGTGGCGCTTCTTCGTCTGATGCGATTAATGTAAGTATCTCAGTTCCGTCTAAAAGCATATATGTGATGAGGATTGAGGTATATAATTCATCTGGACTAATAAAGCAGTTCTACTATTATTGCGATCCAAACATATCTGGTGTTTATCTTGAACCATATGACTTAGAATATGACACAATACCCCCCACAGTAGTGGTTGAGGAGCCCGAAAATAATTCATACATAAACAAGAACCAAGTAACGATATATTGGACATATAGCGATAATGATGGTGTTGACCATATCGAAATAAAGATTGATTCGTCGGCATGGAATCCTATTGGGCTAAGCAATAACTATACGACTCCTTACCTTGGAGAAGGCGAGCATCATATATATGTGAAGGCTGTGGATATTAGTGGCAACGAATATGTGTATCATCTGGTTGTTATAGTAGATACAACGAAACCATATGTATCGATCACGCAACCAGCAAACTATTCGTATATAGGTTCAAGCGAAGTATATGTGGCTTGGGAGGCATATGATGAAAATATGGATCACTTCGACATATATGTTGATGGATCATTAAGATATACAAAAACAACGACATATTGTACAATAAGCGGGCTTAGCGATGGTACGCATATGATAGAAGTAGAGGCGATAGATAAAGCAGGAAACAAAAACTCAAGCCTGATATTCATCATTGTCGATACACAACCACCATCTATAGAGGTCATATCTCCTACAAATGGATCCACAACAAACACAATGATTATTACACTAGAACTCGACATTACAGACAACCTTGGGGTTAGCTATGTGGAAATATATGTAAATGGATCACTATATGTAAACACAACAGAAAACTATGATAGTATCCAGATAAAATTCTCTAAAACTGGCCAATATAACATAACCATAAAGGCGGTTGATATTGTTGGTAATTCGGATAGTATCAGGCTTTATATCAGTGTGGAGCAGCCTACACAAACAACAGAGCACACACTAGAGACTAGCCCTAATATTGTCGAAGTAATAATGCCGTTTATTATAATACTATCGCTAATAATAATCGCGGTAGTGATCTGGGTAAGCAGAAGAAGAGCCCTGTAATTTTATATGTTGCATGGCCCCATCTATTCCGTCTCTTATTCTTTTATTATACATCCATAGACGTAATAGGAGTCTTCTTTTAAATATACTGATGGTCAATTGATTGTTTTATATTTGCCGAAATTAGTATTATTATGATAGCTACTATGGGTTTTTGCTATGGTAAGAAATCCCACTCCTCTCTTGCTTCTCATCCTTTTCCTCGCTCAAATCGTATATGTTTTCCATACGAATCTATATTACGCAGAGAATCATTGCGATGCTTCCTCCACAACACCAGAGATTTTTAGTGGTGGAAATACTATCACGAGAGTTCGACATGTAAGGCCATCCCCAAAGTTACATGCGATGTCTGAGAACATCACAGCTGAAAATCTAACTGATTGGTATTGGATAGGTAGAAATCCACATAACATAACGGATCTCCTATATGGCATAAAATTAACAAGGATAACCCTATACGATATAGAAAACTATCCTGGAGAAAGGTTTATATACTACTTAACGGTTTTAAGCATCAGCGATGAGAATGTATCTGGCGTGTTCTATAGAAACCTGACCTTCACAATAATAAGGATTAACTATACCGCACAGATAGATGGATGGAATGCAACCCCGAGCGAAGTCAAAGTAGTGTTTAATCATACCATATGGCTAAAATGGGACAACATCACGAGTAGCGACTTTGCCCCCCCGAAGATAAGTTTCCTCGATACAGTATTCTTAGAAAATGGTACTATGATATTGGCGTATGACATCGTACATTTCTACTACAACTCGATCCTAAGCTCCATAATAAAGAACACAACGGTATACCTGGCAAAAATAGTTAACATATCTTCTCCATCATGGGAAGAGAGAATACTTGAGTCCCCATTCGATGGCTTTTTAACTGGACTATCAATGACCTCTGTAGGGAATCTGTTTGGTTTGATCTATGGTGTTGCCTATTATTCCTCAGGGGGTCTCCGCTACACATTGGTCTTTGTGGAGGGGGAGGACAAGTATTCGACGGATTTGTGGTACAGGTGGAATCCAGAGGTTATAGGTAACATAATCTATTTACCGCCGCCGGATCTGGATGTACTAGTAGCCATGATCTTTGAAGATGTATACGAGCAAGAAAAGATAGGAGCACTATTGAAAATCTACGGCAATCTAGGAAATAGGATCATGGATATAGGCGGCATTGTTTCTGATGTTGGGCTTGAAAGTTACTTAGGATATAAACCAGAACTAAAATATCCCCAAGTATCATGGTTTAATGTTGAGAATTTCTGCTGGTTTTACTTTATATCCTACTCAGATTTCGAGCAGCTACTGATAATCCTTACAGTGAACTATACTTCAATGGACTATATACAGGTTCCTGAAATTATATTCTATGATCAATACTATCCCCTCAACAACCCATTCAGGCTAATAGTCGTGGACAACTACTACTGGGATAACCTTACAAACTTATTGCTTATTGAGTCTGGGGAAGGCATTGCCAAAATTGCACACATAATCTTCGTGTACTACGAAAAGGGAAACATGACGATATTTACTAACCCCGTATATATATCACGTAATAATCAGTCTATCTGCGATTACCGTGCGGACTCGAATAGCGACTTTGACATGACACTGATGTATACCAGTAAGGTGAGTGGTATCGCATACTACTATATTCAGATTGTATACATAGATGACGATCAGGATGGACTTGGGTCTTGGGAAGAGGAAACTGTGTATGGCCTAAATAGCTCCGATCCAGATTGGGACTCGGACGGCATCAATGATGGTGCAGAAATTCTGATATATGGGACAGATCCTAAAGACGACGACACTGATGGCGACGATCTGGATGATAAGTTTGAGATAGAAGTAAAGCCTAATGAAACATATCCTCAATATGGCGGTGTGAAAAATAAGTATCAGACAGATCCACTAGATGTAGATACAGATGATGATGGAATAGGTGACTATGAAGAAGTAACTGGAGACTATGTTGTTGATGGAAGGCAGGGATATCCAACAGACCCAACAAAAGTTGATACGGATGCTGATGGCCTAAGTGATTATGTAGAAATCTATAATGGAACAAGATACTATATCAATCAGTCATCCAATATTTATATTGTATATCCCAATGCTACTCTAAATGATACTGATAGTGATGGTTTTACAGATGGTGAGGAGGAAATAAGAGAGCTTAACCCACTAAGCAATGACACAGATAGCGATGGATTGTCAGATGTGGACGAGGTATACTCATCCAGAACAGATCCGCATGTCACAGATAGCGATTCTGATGGCCTATCGGATGGAGCGGAGGTTTTGAACTATAAGACTGATCCATGGGACAGCGACACTGATGATGATCTTCTGAACGATTCTGCAGAAGTACTTATATATGGTACTGATCCGCACAATCCCGACTTTGATGACGATGGTTTACTTGATGGGGAAGAGGCGAATCTTGGGACTGATCCATTGGACAATGATACAGACGACGACAAAATAACAGATGGTGTTGAGGTGAATGTTTATGGTACCGATCCAACCAGTGAAGATACGGATAACGATGGATTGTCGGACTATAAAGAAATATATGTCACAAAGACGGACCCATTAAATAATGATACAGATGATGATGGTTTAATTGACGGAGAGGAGGTTAATAACATTGGTACAGATCCAAAAAGAGATGACACCGATGGCGATGGACTTTCCGATTACGAAGAAGTCATGGTATATAATACAGATCCATTAAATAAGGATTCTGATAGTGATGGATTAATAGATTATAAGGAAGTAGCGACGTATTTCACAGATCCTAATGATCCTGATACGGACGGCGACAATCTAACAGACTATGATGAAATCCTTATCTATGATACTGATCCCAATAGCTCTGATACGGATGGCGATAACCTTTCAGATTTTGAAGAGGTAAATGGAACTTATGTCCCTGGTGTTGGGTGGGTAACTACAGATCCAAACGACCCAGATACTGATGGTGATGGATTAAGTGACTACGATGAGGTTAATGGTATGAGCATTCCGGGTCTTCCCGGAAAGAAGTATTCAGACCCTACAGAAAAAGACTCTGATGATGATAAATTAACGGATTATGATGAGGCTGCGATAAGTTATACGGATCCCTTAGATAATGATACTGATGGCGATGGTTTATTAGACGGCGAGGAGTATAATGAGCTAGGTACAGATCCCTTAGATAATGATACTGATAGCGATGGTCTTTCTGATTATGAGGAAGTAACAGGTGTTAATATAAGTCGGATTGGAATAGTCAAGACAGATCCTCTCGATTCAGACACCGATGATGATATGCTCAGTGATAGTGAAGAAGCTAAGATATATCTATCAAATCCTCTCGATCCAGATACTGACGATGATTCGCTAATAGACTATGATGAAGTTGTTGGATGGGAAGTAAATGTGACATATTTTAATGGATCAATAGTTGCTTATATGACTAACTCGAGCCTAACAAAATATGATACTGATGGAGATGGGCTAAGTGACTATATGGAATATTTATATGGGTCGGATCCGCGAAAAACAGATACTGATTTAGATGGGCTCAGCGACATGGTCGAGGATTATCTAGGCACAGATCTTTGTGATGCCGACACAGATAATGATGGTCTTACGGATTATGAGGAATATACAGGCATAAACATCAGTGGTGTGGGGATAAGGTATCCAGATCCTACAGAGAACGATACAGATTACGATGGGATAAATGACTACGATGAATGCAAGGTATTCCTTACGGATCCTACCTCGTGGGATACGGATGGAGATGGATTAGGAGATCATGAGGAAATACACATACTATCTACAGACCCCAAATCGATTGATACAGATAACGATTGTCTTAATGATTGGGATGAGGTTGTAGTATATATAACCAATGCTACATGTAATGACACGGATAACGATGGGCTTCTAGATGGGGTAGAAGTACATGGTATAAACGTTACGGGTATAGGAATGCGCCATACAGACCCCCACAGGGGTGATACCGACGGCGATAACTTGGGAGACTATGAGGAGGCTATGATATATTATACAGACCCAACAGTGGACGATACTGATGGTGATGGGCTCTCTGATTATGATGAGATAGTAATATATCAAACACTTCCGACAGACCGCGATACTGATGATGATGGTGTTGATGATTATAAGGAGTGTGTTGTGTATAATACTAATGCTACTGATGTTGATACTGATAATGACGGTCTTACTGATGGCCAAGAGATCTATGGTGTTGATGTCCCTGGTATTGGTATCCGTAAAACTAATGCTAGCTCAGCAGATACCGATGGTGATGGACTGGGTGACTGTGATGAAGTGATGGTATATTATACAGACCCAACAGTGGACGATACTGATGGTGATGGGCTAAGCGACTATGAGGAGATAATTACTTATGAAACAAGTGCCATTTATGATGACACTGATGGTGATGGGTTGAGTGATTATGAGGAGATCGTTATTTATGGAACCAACGCCACTTATAATGATACAGATGGCGACAATATAACGGATGGGGATGAGGTTTCTGGCATCAATATTAGTGGTATTGGTCTTAGGAAGATGGATCCGACGTCTCCCGATACAGATGGTGACGGTCTTGATGACTATTCGGAGGCCTTTATGTATCATACAGATCCTACGGATAAAGACACTGATGATGATGGCTTGGGGGATGGAGATGAGATAAGGATTGGTGGTGATCCCAACAATGACGATACTGATGGTGATGGTTTATT
Organism: uncultured Nitrososphaerota archaeon; assembly: GCA_964636085.1. GTDB lineage: Archaea > Asgardarchaeota > Njordarchaeia > Njordarchaeales > Panguiarchaeaceae > Panguiarchaeum. The sequence continues at coordinate 15,545 of CAZWPQ010000014.1, read as the reverse complement.
GGATGGGGAAGAATATATGATTGGTACTTTGATCAACAATACTGATACTGATGGTGATGGACTATCTGACTATACGGAATATAAGGTCAAGAATACTGACCCAACGGACAAGGATACGGATAATGACAAGATACCCGATAAGCTAGATATATTGTTCCCACTTACACCTGATTGGTATTTCCTATTAGTGATATTGGTCGCGATAGCATTCTATAAGTCCTATTCCTACGGACTATTCAGGAACTGGAGGAGAGATATAGTTGCCTTTGGCCTTTCGGATGTTGGAGGAGTCCCAATGTTTGTTGTCCCAGAGGACTTCCAGACAAAATACGATACTAGTCTCATAAGCTCTGGATTGATGGGAATACACACGATGACTGGTGAGATCTCTGGCAAGGAGCTTAAGCGATTAGTACTCTCTGGGGAGGTACCCATATTCATTAATAGGGGCGAGTCCTCAATAGCATGGGTATTCGTGAAGAAGGAGTATCCTAGACTAATCAAACAACTGGCTAAGCTCCATGAGGAACTAGAAAAGTTATATGGCCCATTATTTGTATCTTGGAGTGGTCTGGCAGAAGAAATAGAAGATGCAAAGATTTGGCTGGCAAATAGACTAGGTGTTAGTCCTACAGTGGAGATAGTCGAAGAAGAGGAAGCGAAAACGGAGATCGAGAAGGAATTCGAGGAAGTATTCGGAAAATAGCATACCCCGTATTATTTTAGTTTTTTATATATTAACCCAATATTACTAATATTTCTTCTACAAAAATAATGACTCATTTTGTTTGAAGGGGGTGTGTTGTTTATGGCTGGTAGCAAGCTAGGACTAGAATTACTAGAAGAGGAGGAAGAGGAGGGAGAAGAGGAAGAAGAGGAAAAGCCAATCGAGCTGAAACCAGGGATACCTAAGGCTCGGAGGCTTCCTGCAAGACCATCGGTTCCATCGAGGCCTAAAGAGTATTTTGAGTGGATTGGTAATGGCTATGGTATGTTCTATTATGAGTATCCGTATAGACCTACGGATGTGTTAATAAAGAATGTTCTAGATCTCAAAATTACGAAATCAGGTATAGGAGAATCTGAGATGTCTCTTGATGGCAAGATATTACTTAGGATTATCCCTAGGAAGGACATAACATATCCACCAGAGCCTATATGGATCACTGCAATGAAGATGGAGGAGGGTGAGCTCCCTCCTAAGACAATGTTTGGTTACCTTGCCATTCCTGTACCAGAATTTATAAAGCTCGATGAGAGCGGTATAACGGAGGGAGTAAAGCAGATATCTAAGGGTGTGTTCAAGCTAATAGTAAATAAGAAGGTTACTGATATACTCAAGGAAAATAAGGTGATTTTTGAATTCCCATACACTCTTGACCTCGATAAGCTTAAGGAATACTTAAAGAAGCATGAGGAGATAATAATAAGGAACATAAACATAGAGGAATTCTTGAGGACCGATGTGCTTTCCATAAGTTGGTTGATTTTGGACCTAACTGAAGAGGCTTTCAAATATGGATTACAGTCGCAACTGCAACGTATAGATGTGCTTGCTAGACAACTTATGCTATCGCCTACTCAGTTTATTGAAACTATAACCAACATTAAGGAGAGCTTTGGTAAGGTGTCTGACTATGTAATTCTTGTTGTCAGCATTAAGAATGAGACTCTAGGCACACTATTCCAGTCGACCATAAATATCGACAAGATAGAATTGATATTCCCCGAAGCCAGCTTCGGAATAGAAGATGTTATTATTCCCCTCAACATTAAGGGTAGGGTAGATATAAAGCCTGGAGAGGGCAAAATAGAGATCACGGGAGGAAGCCTTAACATAAATCAAGAGGTATCATTCGCCATAGGTATTCGCCAAAGCGTAATATCAAAAGTGATGAGCTCAGAAGAGAAGGGAATAAAGATAAGGGTCCAAGGAAGTTTTGTATACCCCCCAGATATAATAACTGGAGTCATTTCTCGAGTGCTCAGAAGAATAAGCTATGGTTTGGTCTATTTCACCCCCATGGGATACCCGATAAGCTTCAAGGCACGCTACTATGTCCCACAAAATGTACTGGGGTATCCGCTGCCTGGCACTAGGACAGAGATCCGTCTAACTATGGAGGAGAGAATACCAATAGAGATCCAGCTAAGGGAGCCCATTCAGAAAGAGATACCATTATCAATGGTGGATATGGTTCCGGTAGTTAAAACACTCAAGAAAACATTGGAGGCTCTCGGATTCTCGATGCTATATGATAGCGACATAAAGAGGGTAAGATTTGCGGAGCCATGGGACGAGATTGTAGAACTACGCTATTTACTGTATAAGGGGGCTATTGAGGGCCTATCCGTTACATTGTTTATAGAAGTATACTCTAGAATAAAACATGTCAGTGTATCACTAACGGGCCAAGGAAGAGCAAGCAAATCAACAGTAAGTGAGCGTAGGAAACTATCCGATGTTAAAGTACTGATAAGATCGATTGTGCCTCCCAAGATAATACCCAAGGTCATGGAGATATTTGAGGGCCTCAAAGAAAGATTAGAAAGTATAGGCAGGTAGGTAGGTATGGCCGCCAGAAGACAGGCCAGAAGGCCCACAAGATATGCGGGCCCCAGACGCCCAACTGCACCAATGACGGATGTTGAGGAGAGCGTTAATCTAATAGCGATGAACTACACGAGGGTCCAAGAGTATCCGATTGATAGGAAGGACTACGAAACTGTGGACTTCCTTGAAAAACTGGTTATAGACGAAACTACAAACTTGCCTCCAAAAAGTGTCTACATCGGGAGGCAGAAAATATCGAAGCTGAATCCCGCCGCACTAGCTGTGGCGATGATAGGTGTTATGCTATTGATTTTTGGTATTATAATTAAGGAGATAGTCCTACTTGTACTCGCGGCAATCCTCGCTGTTGGAAGTCTTTTCGGACTTAGAACAACAGAGACCGTGTTCGCGGGGGAGAACATCTATATTTGCCATCACTGTGGAAAAGCAGTTCCTGAGACCGATGCTGTTATTATAAAATATGAAGATGAGTATCCAAGATATACAATGCGTGTTCTAAGAGGCGTTAGGAGGCCAGAAAAAAGAGGTAATTTCTATGCAGTCCATTGTCAAAGTTGCCTTAGAAAATATCACCCAGATGTCTACTCGAGATTATCTGAGAGGGGTCCAGAATACATGAAGAAGAGGATTTATGCATTGCTAAAAAGATTTAGAATGCAACCAATTGGAGCGATGAGGTGAGGAGATGTGTCTAGTAGATACTTGCGCTCTCGGCCACTAGCGGGTTTAAAAACCCTATTTGGCAGGAGACCGGCAAGGAGGATGCCTCCGACAGATGTAGAAGGCATCGTCAGCCTAGTCGCTGGCAAGTATATTAAGACTGTTCAACATTCTGTGAGTCGCGAAGCGGTAGAGAAGGCAGAGATTGTCGAGAAAATAGTGATATGGGATAAGAGCAATATATCTTCCCCTCGAATAACGATGAGGATGCCTATCTATAGGACTGTCTATAATATGATGTATCTTATTTTTGGTTTACTTTTATTATTAGTAGGCATCCTATCAGCTGCAGCTATAGGCGAATTCAGTGCCAGCAATATTGGGATATACCTGACAATTATAGGCTTTTTATTCATTATGCTATATTTCCTTTTTCCAACAACTGCTCCATATGTTGCGCCAAAGTCAGAGAACATGTACATTTGCCATCATTGTGGCAAGCTATTAGCCCATAACGAAGCCATAATACTCCCAACAGGGGAGAGCCCACAGTTCCTACCAGCAGGGGGAGGAGTTGGATCGGTATCTCGTAGACCTGTGAGAATAAAGATCCCCCCTGGAGCAGAGTTGGTTACTCTTGGGATATTGGGTCCTTTTGGCTTCACTATGGAGATCAAGGTGTTGAGATATGGGTTCTACTTTGATGTTCATTGTATCAAATGTCTTAAGAAGTATCATCCAGGCATATATAATATGTTGACGTCTAGGGGTGAGGTCCCCGCAATAATAGCTTCCGAGGAAGCCAAGAAGATCTTCTTAACATCTCCAAGAAAGTATGCTGTGAAGTTTGGGGAGGAATTTATTCGAGTTGTCATGGGAAGGGCGCTTAGGTAGTCTTTTTATTTTTTCCAAAAATTATTCATTTAATAGGCCACGCTCTTTATTCATGTTTGGCTCCTACATGTGTATTTGTTGAGGTATTCCTCGCTCTCTTAGAAGTCTAGGCAGGGCGAAGCCGATGTTGTAATTTCTGGATGTTCAGCAGCCAATACGTGATTGTAGGGACATAGAAGTTTTTGGATACTCTCTTAAGTATTAATGAGGATTTTGATATTTAATTAGTTTTCAATTAAAAGGCGATGATCCATGGGGGGGAAGTACATTCCTGTATTCGTGATCATGCTTTTTGTTTTTAATCTTAGTTTGGGACGCTCGCAAGGATGTATTCAGTGTAACGAAAATCTTGGGGATGGTGCAATTAACAGGGATTATAATCACTCTTCATATATCCATGTTGCTGAGGAGGAAAGCATTTTGGTGGAGAACATTTATTCGCATGGCTGGGTAGCCAAGTATACTGATAGTATTAGAGAGTGTGGAAATGTCACATATGTTGACGTAGCTATAGATCCAAGCGATGGAGATATTGTCTACTCAATGATTGTGGAGAAGAGGGATGAAGAAGAAAACGTATCATTCGTATTTCACCTATATAGATGGGATACAGATAATGTTGATATACAAGGAAGGCACGCATATATTCATTACTATGAGATTGCAAACTTCACGGTGGTCGCTGATGCAAACTTAACACCAATGATCTCCCATTTGGACACAACAATACTCCAAAATAGGACATATATCCTAGCTTTTTCACTAACTACTACTCAATGGACAATCAAGCTTAAGGTATCACACATCTACGTATATAAGTACGAAAACCTAGATCTCGTGGGTGATGAATTTGTTTTATTAGAGAATATTACCGATTATAGTCTTGGTCGGTATTTCTTTTCCGTTGGTATTTCGCTAGATAGCTATAATAACGATTTTGTCCTGATGTATGGTTATGGCTATTATGAATTCCTATGGGGCGTGGGCCTATTCGTTGGCTATTGTCTAAATATGACGTATTGGGGAGAGAGTGGAATAAATTCTACATACTATGATTTTTACATCTATAACAAAATAATAGCTATTAGTAATGTTATACTTGACAACGATGTTGTGTATGGAGCCACAACATTGCATTGGAATCAGATAGATCTAGATTGGATAGTGGTCATGGCATGGAATATATCTGATAATTACACAAGCCTATATGGAGGGGGAATATCGTCGTTTTACTCTGATTATTTCGGTTCTCCACCAGACTACAAGTGGATATCCATCTCGCTATATAATGGAACGAATTACATGATAGTTCTATGGGAAGGCCATACAGAGATTAGGCAGTATCTTTTCCAAATGTATTGCTATGTTGGTGACATCAGAAATAATTCCGATATTGCCTTCCTATATGAAGACATAGCCCTAGAGAGCAAATATCCATCCAACATCGAGTGTGTTGACACGGACTATAGCGATAATGATGTGTATTTCCTGATGCTAGAGTATGATGAGGACGTTGGAATGCACGCCCCAACGCTCATAAACTCTAGTGTCAATACAACCACTGGTATTTTTGAGTGGGGGGCCTCAAAGCATTTATGTATAGGGGATATATGGCCATTAAAAATTTCATCAGTAATGACGGATACATATGATATCTTCGGGTCAGCTATCTGTATTGTCGATTCAGAGTATGATTGGGCACCAATAATTATTTATAGTGACACAGATAAGGATTGTTTGGGCGACTGGGAGGAATCCAACGTATACTTGACAAATCCAAATGAATCCGATACCGACGGGGATGGTATAATTGATGGTAGTGAAGTCTACACATATGGCACCGAACCTAATCTCTATGATAGTGATAATGATGGCCTGGATGATAAGTTTGAGTTAGAGAAGAGGCCAGACATAATCTATGACCAATATGGTGGGTGTAAAAATCTATATATCACTAATCCATGCGACAACGATACTGATGATGATGGTATACTAGATTACTATGAAGTTGTTGGGGACTACATGATCGGTACACGTCATGGATATAAGACCGACCCAACAAAAAACGACACAGATGGAGATGGCCTAATGGATTTCGATGAGATCTATTTCGGTGTTGAGTATTGGATAGGTACTAGAAATAATGTATATGTGTCATATCCAAATGCTACACTTGTAGATACTGATGGGGATGGAATTAGCGACTATGATGAGAAGCAACTAGAACTAGATCCGACAAGCATGGATACTGATGATGATGGAATAGATGATTATAGGGAACTCTATTTCTATGTTTCTAATCCACATATGCCAGATACTGATGGTGACGGTCTTAGCGATGGTTTAGAGGTTTCTCTCGGCACTGACATACTTAAAGACGATACTGATGGTGATGGTCTTAGCGATGGAGAGGAAATAGAGAACTATTCGACGGATCCCTTCCTATCCGACACGGACGGGGATGGATTAAATGACTATGAAGAGACAAAGGTCTATGGGACAGATCCACTTAACAGGGACACAGATGGTGATGGCCTAACAGATTCGGAGGAAGTAGATAGAATGTTGAATCCCAAATCCAAGGATTCGGATGGGGATGGAATACCAGATATTTATGATATATTGCTCCCGCATTTTCCCGACTATGTACTAATAATCTCTCTGGTTGGTGTATTGTTGCTTTATAGGGCATATACTTATGGGGTGTTTAGGAATTGGAAGAGGGACATAATAGCTATAGGTATCGCCGATGTTGGTGGAGTACCCATGTTCATATTGCCCGAGGATTTCAAGACGAGATATGATCTAAATCTAATTAGTTCTGGACTGCTCGGCATCCATACATTGACGAGTGAGATAATTGGCAAAGAACTTAGAAGACTCGTACTCTCTGGCGAACTACCAGTATTTATAAGCAAATCTGACTCATCAATAATGTTTGCATTCATAAAGAAGGAGTATCCAAAGATAATTAAACAGCTGACCAGACTGCATGGTGAGCTTGAGAGCAACTACGAACAACTTCTCGCTTCATGGTCTGGCCTCGTAGAGGAATCAGAAGAGATAAAATTGTGGCTTCAAAGCAGACTAGGTATTCAATAGCTCCATAATCTATTTTTTGGCATTAAATATCTAATTGATATTCATAATTTCTTCCATGTTTATGTGATCAGACCGCCAGAGGAATTTTTGCGGTTCCTTCTAAGCAACAGATCTTTTGTTTGGTACTATATTTATAGACCTTTAGTTGCTACATTATAAATTAATTTTAACTATTAACTACTACGTACTATCCTTCATATAAACCCCCACTGATTTATGCCTAGCGCGTACCTCGGTTTGGAGTATCCAGGTGGTAGTCTATGGCTGAGGGGAAAATATTGATAAATTACTTGAGGAAATAGAGGAGATAGATGTTGGGAGGGTCTCCGAAAGGAGTGAAAAAACAGAGAAGAAAGAAAAAGCCACCAAGAAAAAAAGTTAAGGTGAGGGAAAAGAAGGAATACCGTGTCCAAGTAATATTGGGCGTGGTGGGCGGCCTAATACTCTTCCTTGTCGGTGCCGTTGGGAGTGTTGGTTTTTATGAGACTGCCATCGACAAGGCAATAGAACTAGGCTATTTACCAGAGAAATATGGAACATTAATATTGAACATACTGATATATCCGGCTACAGGCGGGGGATTAACAGTAATTGTGGGTAGTCTCCTGATACCGAAGGTACGTAGATTAGGAAACTGGCTAATAGGGATCGGTGCAGGTATTTCCTTAGTTTCTCTACTTATACGTATATTCTTCCTGGGCCCAATAATTCAGAATTATGTTTACCAAGCAGCACAGGGAGATATCAACAATCTATACAAGGCATTCAGGATACTCGGTATAGAGATAGGCGTGGCTGGTGCTGGAGTATTGCTATCCTTCATGGCGACCTTTGAGGAGTATAGATGGACAATCATTATTGGTACTATGTCATTTTTCTCAATGTTGGCTGGGCTTAGCAGTAACCCCCAGATATTCGAGTATATCAGGAGTCTCCTCAATATACCAGAGCAGTACTGGACATATTTTGATATGATAATTGGATTTCTCCTATATATCGGAGCTGTACTCCTCGTTACCTCACTACTGGCGGGTGCGGGGTATATCCATATATCCAAAATTATTGTTGTGTTATGCCTCATAGCCACTCTATTCTCTGTTATCTCAATAGTTCTTGACGTGAAATCCCTCACTAGCTATACGGACCTAGTGGCATTTTTGCAATACATAAGACTCTCAAGCGCGATAAGTGTATATGTTGGAGGCATATACTTTATCAAAAAGGCATAATTTGTTTTTTAATACATATCTATTTTTTGGTCATAACAATCAGATGCGTGCTCATAATGATTTACTTTCACTATAAACAATGTCTTTAGTTTGGAGCTAAATTGCTGGATAGGTATCTTGAAACAAGATTTAAAACTACTAATTATAATGCTATAGAGTGGTGATAATCGTGATTGTTGAGGACATATTGGAGCTTATCGGCAGGACACCTTTAATACACCTCAAAAGTTTTTCAAACAGGCATGTACATGTCTATGCGAAATTAGAGTATTATAACCCATCGGGATCTATAAAGGACAGAATCGTATCCATGATGATTAGAGCTGCTTTATATAGGGGTGAATTATCGGGGAGTAAGGTCATTGTAGAGCCAACATCTGGGAATACTGGAATAGCACTGGCTCTTATCGCTAGTCATCTTGGTTATAGGGCAAAAATAATAATTCCCAGGAACATATCAAGGGAAAAGTTGGAGCTCCTGAAGATATTGGGTGCTGATGTTGTGGAGGTAGAGAGCGAGGCCGTTGCCTATGAGTGTGCAAAAGAAATTGTTGCTAAGAATCCCGAAAAGTTTTTGATGCGTAATCAGTTTAAGAATGATATGAATATTTTGGCTCATTATGTTGGTACGGCAAGGGAGATTTGGGAGGATCTGAGGGGGGGATATTAGCTGTGTTGTGGCTGGTATAGGTACTGCTGGGACAATTATTGGCCTAGCCAAATTCCTAAAGGAGAGAAATCCAGAAATCAGAGTCGTGGGTGTTGTCCCCAAAAAGGACTACGAGATAGATGGTACTGTTAATCCAAAAGTTTTTAAGCCCCCACTACTTAGTGAGAACCTGATCGACGAAATTTATGAGGTTGAAAGACAAAAAGCTGTTGAGGCCATGATACGACTGGCAAGGGAGGAAGGTATACTCGCATGTATAAGTTCTGGTGCCACAGTATATGTGGCTTCGAAAATGGCATCAGAGACTAAAAGGGGGAATATAGTAGCTATTCTTGCCGACAATATCTATCGGTATCTCTCCAGCATAGATACCCAAGCAGAAGTGTAAATACTCCCGTTACCCACAGTTTAGTATCACAGAGAAAATACGTGTTTGTTTATTTAGATCCGCTTTTTCAGGCCCATCAGTTCCATAAATTCCTGTCTAATGTTTTTAAGTCTATCCATGTCTGGTGGGGCGGCTCTTACTAGTCTACCCAACTTTTCTAGTCCTTTAGTGATTCGATTATCAAGATCCATAATGCTTTGTCTTGGTAGTTCTATTCCAGCAAAATAGGCCTCTTTCAACGATGAATATATGAAGTACAGCAAATTAATATAACGTCCAATGATATTATCCATATAGCTCGCCCCATATTTTTGCCTTTGTAATTCCGGCCTGTCTAGGACCAAATTATTTATCCTATCTATGGTCTCTATATAGCTCTTCTCCAAGATATCGCTTCTCTTGTGGATTATCGATAGATAATATGTTGTCCAGAGTGAAAGTAGCCCATACCCTATGATCCTCTGTAGATAGTTCCTTATGTCCTCATTCGGAATCTCAGTATCAAACATTCCACGAAGATAATCAACAATTTCGCAGGGGTCGACATCCTGATAAAACTTCTTGATGATTGTCCATACAGACCTAGTCTCTACAATGCCATGCCTGGTCGGCCTATAGAATATTCCTATGTCCGCTGCAAATGCATCATACTGTCTCTTAAACTCATTAATTACTAGAGATAATCTATCTCTGAGCCTTTTAGGGATTGTCTTCATGTCAACTACTTCGTCAAAACTTAAGAAGAGGCTCGCAAATGGAATCCTTGTTAGGAGCTGATCTACATCATCTGGGAAATAGAATATAGGGATTACTAGTCCCCTTTTTATCAGTGTTATTAGGGCCTTTAGTGTGATTAGACCAGATAGCCCGTAGGAGCGGCTGAGAGAGACTATCTTGGTGATTTTAACTCTCTTATTCTCAATAAACGCCAACATAAGCTTCATTTCTGCATGGGACAACTGACGGATTTTCTCTATGGCTCTCTTGAAATAGGACGCGGCATCCACCAAATATCTACACCCAAAAATATACGGTAAAATTGCTAAAAATTGATTCACATTTTCTGAGAAAATCTGAACTCTGTAGTGATAAAAACTGCATAGATTACTTCCTTAAAACGAAGAGCTATATCAAAATTCATAAAAATTCATATACTGTAACTCGCTATATTTTCCACTTTTTTAGTGAAATTCTACAAAAATCTGCGTGGGAAAAATTCGATAAACTTCGACCGCTCTACATCAAAAAACACATGTCAGTTTTGGCTTCCTGTTTTTATTCGTGATATAGAGGCTATTATTCTTGTGAAGTCATCTATCTTAAGCATTCTAAAGAACAACTATAAGAATCGAAGGGGAGATAAAAACCAATACCGGCAAAAGGTACTGAGAAATTGACATATAGAAAAAAGAAAAGATAAAATCTTCTTCTTATCTTCTCAAGAATTTCCTAGTAATCAAAAATGCTACTGCGACAGCGACAACCGCTATTGTTACTATAATCACTGTTTGTGTCGAGAACATGCGGGCTGATGGTTCGCTAACATTAATTTCTACTGTATGGCTTGCCGTGTTGCCTAAGGCATCTTTGAATTCTATCGTGACGTTATAGTGTCCAGTTTCTTCACCCTCAAATAAATAGCTTATTTCTTCATCCGAATCCCATTCTCCCTCTTGAATTACTGCACCATTGAGGTATATTTTGTATATGCTTGGCGATCTGTCCGTTGCACGCCAAATTAGTGATAGGTCTTCTCCTACCTCAATTGTATAAGTATCTTCGGGATGCTCAGTTATTTCTGGGGGTTCTGAGGGATATACTACTATTGTAGTTTCTGTCTTGTTCATATTTAGTTTAGTGTCTGTTGCTATTACTGTAAGATTATATGTTCCCGCGTCATGTATTCTTGGTGTCAAATCGACTATAAGTAAATAGCCGTCATAATAGCTTCCATTATCGATGTATGTTCCATTTAGAAGAACAATAAATCCTAAAGGCGAGTCGTCGTGAAGTTCATAGCATAGAAGAATAGGCAGGCCTAGTTCTATGTCTATGTGGCTACTATTCAGTGAAAAAATTTCAGGGGGCTCGGTATCACTACTTATATTCACCCAGAAACCAACAATAATTTTGTAGTAATAGTAATGATCTATACTTACCTTGGCGTGTTCAATAACTTCAATCATCGTTAATTGTGCATCTCCGAGAGCAGAATCCTCGTAAATCGTCTTCAAGCTGTAGTCACCACTTACTACTCCATCATCAAAACTAGTTGAAGATGAATCATCAATATGATAAAACATGGGTTGTACATAATTTATTGTGGATTCTTCAACGTGAAGATGCATGTCTCTTGTGAAGCTAAAATCTATGTTTGGGGGACCTGAATACCACGGGCCGAAAAACTGCCAATAGCGCATCACAATCGCATTAACCACAATGTCTTCTAAGAGAATGTGAGTTTCATCATCAATAATTAGGAGATCTATATTGCTACCATTAATTGCTCCGCAGGATCTGTTGAGGTAGATTGCTGAGAACTCAGAATTTATTATACTGATATTTGAGTTAGCTATGTTTATCTCGTGTGACTCGCTTGCATCAACATCATCTAATATCGCATTGTAATCCCCTATGAATGTAACGGTTGCTGTTAATGTGCTGTTCTTGATTCTTAGTGTTCCGCTAAGCGTCCCAGTAGGCCTTGCATTTGGGCACATATAAATGGAATGAGAGGATACTATCGAGGTGTTTTGTAACTCAACCTCGGTTGCTTGATATACTATTGGTGTTTCCTCCTCTGTCACCAATATTAGGCTATTATTAATGGTTATGCTGTCGGCCATAAGTATAGTAATATTTATTTGGGAGTTATTCACCTTAATGTTTGTCTCCACTGAGTAAACTACTAGAGCCACATACTCAGAATTCTCTATGTTAAGGTTAAGGTTAGACCCCTGAAACACTAATCCCTCTCTAATGGAATCAACAGAACTATCAGTAATGGTAAGCAGATCCGTATAGGAACCACTTGGAAGTGTATTAGAAACGATATTAATATCACCAGTATGAAGTTTGTACATCCTCGTCACAATCCCTATTGTAGAATCCTCTATAATTGTAGTAGGGAATAGTGTGAATACATTATCGACAGTCGAGTTTGTTATTCTTAGAGTCCCAGAGCTGAAAGCATATATGCTAGTTATATTGCTGTATTCTATTAAAGCATCAGTGGTAGTTAGTGGAGAGGGTTCATTATCCTCAGCAAGACCGATCTTCATAACCGATATGTTAGAGGCATTAACATATATGTCTCCATCTTCATAGGAATAGATCTCATTAATACTAGAGTTTGTTATGTTTAATGTGCTTGTATGCATAATTATGTGCTTCGCTGTTATGTTTCCCCCTAGAATAGAGCTATCGTATGATGATATATAGTCAACGTCACTACTGTAGCACTTTAGTGTGGTTAGATTTGCAATTGTAATATTAAGATAAACATCCCTAGACTTATCTTCGTGCGTGTCGTTTAGTATTAGAGTTGATACTACGGCATGAACCTTTACGTAGTAATCTCCATAGCTAGATGTTGCTCTAGTAAAAATATACTCATTTATGAAGAGGTGTGATCCAAAAATATATATCCAACCTATTTCAACATCGCCAGTTATTTGTGCCTCACCATACCCCTCAATTCCGTAGATTACGTCCCCCGAGATGGTGCGGATTATTCCATCCTCGAATGTAAAGGTTCCATCTTCGACTCTTATAGTATCTATAATAACATTACTATCTATAACACTGGAGTTGAGGAATAGTCTAGACCGAACAAGATAGATGCCATCTCCTATGCCTGGTGTCCAATTTAGAGTACTATTTATGAATTCTATGTCTGAATTTTCGATTCTTGCGAATGTTTCATTTATATTTGAGTTAACAACGAATCCAATCGAATTAACTACTGTTAGACTGTAGGAGCTGTCCGCTGCTGAAATATTTGTTTTGGCTATATTTATAGTTGTATTCTCCACATAAATGCTAGAGTGGACCATGATGTTTGAGTCTGTTATTTCGGTATCCCTAACATCCATGATTATCAAAGATGAAATAGTCATATCATCGCTAAATTGGAATTGTGGTGCGTCAACAACCATTATGGTGGAGTCAGTCATATTGATTATTGTATCTGCAGTACTTGAAGTATTAATATAGTTCACATATTTATATGAGTAGGCCCAACCGCTGGAGTCTATGATTAAAGTGTCGTTGAATACATTCAAAAATTGCAAAGTTTGTATATCACAGTGAGATAAGTTAACGATTGATTGGGACATCAAATTCATAAAAGTGATGTTAGTCCAGGAGAAATATCCATTAACACCAACATAATCATTTTCGAAGTTACTGATGTTTGATGCTACTACTATTAGATTAGAGCCGCCATAAGCTTCCATAGAGCCTATGTTAGTATCATTGGTTACTATGGAGGCATTATCATATAGATATACACTATCCGCATTTAGTGTAGATAATATTGCTTGAGAAGAATCAAAAGCTCTTATGTTACTGAAGTTTTTATTGTTAAAGTCGTATAGTGATGCAAAAGAATCTCCATAAAGGGTCAAATCCAAGCCACCGTCATCTTCATCACTTCCTTTTATGTGTTCCATATACAGCCTAGTCATGTTCCCAACAACGATCGATACTGTTCCATAGACCTCTCTATATATTCTTATTCGCGACCGTCCATATGCTTCAAGATATGTGTATGAAGAATTAAATCCATTATCAACGACGAGCAGACCATTCCCCCCTACGAAAATTCTACCATTGTCAGTAGTAAAGTTTCTTAATTGTAGCTCACCATTACCCGTTATATACGCCATAAAGTAACTTGCAGATGAATTTACTATCTCCAATTTAGCGTTGCCTCTGACAATAACGATTGAGTTTAGGAGGGATACATTCTCAAACCTAACCTTGGATTCTCCGTCAATAAGAATTGTTCCATTGATAAGAGAATTTCTAACGATGGCATCAAAGTATTCACTGGAATCATCGCTAATATTAAAACCCGATGAAGGCTCTGCCTGATCTGTCGAATTGTTCGTATTGTAGTCAGTAAGATGTATTTGACTAATAAATACTAGGAAAATTAGACCCAAAACTATATGTTTCCTCAAACTTTACACCCCAAATTACAGCTTTAAACCTAGAAATCGCCAATGATAGGGGCGATTTCTAGGGGTATATAGTGAGGATTCTGAATCTGCCATTAGGTATGGCAGACTTCTCTTCATTAGCCTAACTAGAGCTATTTTTGTAACCTCTAGTTAGACTGTCAGCGCATTTAGCACTATTTTTCTACAGAACTATATAGTCTTTACCTTATTTAAAATTATTTCTTTCCCGTAATATACTATCAGAACCACAATATTTTTATCCAACGAAATGTGGCCGCCGAAAAGTGGTATGAGTAGGATATGCCCTTTATAGTTAGTGTTTTTAGCTCCTAAATGTACTCTGCAAATTACTTTTCCTCCTTGGCGTTCGAGTAGTTCGCTATAATAATTATACCCTCTCCCCCCTCAGTTGACTGTTGCTAGACTATATACACCAAAAAAGACTTATAAATGAATTTTAGAGCCTATAATTGATGTAATACTGAGTATATTGAAACTACAACTAATAGAACCACAACCAACAGGACCAGCAGAAGGAATAGAACTATTCCTACTGGATGAGAAAAAATGCCTGGAATACCTAGAAAAGATAAGGTGGGCAAACGGAGTATACTGCCCACACTGCGGATCAAAACACGTCAAAAAAACACACACCATACAAAAAAGGAGACATAGAGGTACAGAGATACATGTGCCTAAATCCACGCTGCAAGAAGACATTCTCAGTACTCACAGGCACAGTGTTCAGTAGACAGAAACTCAGACTAGGCGAGATGTTCTACATAGTCTGGAACCTACCACACAAGTCGATAAATCGGATAGCGATGGAGCTCGGGAGAGA
>CAZWPQ010000013.1:0-56921 GCA_964636085.1 uncultured Nitrososphaerota archaeon | reverse complement strand
TCAGTCTCAAACTGTGACTGTTACTGTGTATGTTGCCCCGATACCCACTGTGTTGACTGCTTCGCTTACATATGCGGAGACGGAGTGGGGTCTCAATATCAGTATTTACTTCTGGTATAACAGGACTGACAAGTCTCCTAGTGAGCCTATTGTCGGTGTTGTTCCTACATATGAGGTTTGGTATGCGACTAATTTTGTTACTAGTGGCAATATTTCTGGGCTTCCAGATGGTAGGTATTTGTTGGAGCTTAACAGTAGTGATATTGTCAGTGTGCTCGGTGTTCTTGGAAGATATGAAATAAGGACATACTTTAGCAAGGATCATTTTGAGTCTAGATATTTGAGGATTACGTGGGATATTGTGGAGGTAAAGACTACGTGTTATGCATCCACTACAAATGTTTCCTTGGTTTGGAGCGACAACTTTACCGTGTATGTATTCTACAATAGGACCCGTGATGGCAAGTTTATTGATGATGCCTCGTGGAATATCACTGTGCACAATAGAACTGGCCAGTTGGTTACTGTTCCCCCCGAAGCATTTGTGTTTGGTCTTGGTGATTATGCATATGAGTTGAACATTTGTACTAATTACTTGGAGACGATGCTGTATATTGTTGAGATAAACTTCACAAGGTCCTATTATAGGTATGGCTTTGTGTCTATTTATGTGGATGTGAGGCCCATAAGGACATATGCTGTTCCTTCGGTTAAGTCTGTCACGGTTGAGTATCCCGAGAAATTCACGTTCAAGATATGGTACTATACGGATAACTATACTATTAGGGATGCGAACGCCACATATAAGGTTTACTATGGTGATGATTTGATTGATTCCGGAAACCTCACGTTCAATAATGAGTGTGATTGTTATGAATTGGTGATGTATACTGAGTATTTGTTCAATGTCTCTAATGCCACGGAGTTGCCTTTGTCGTTAACCGTACATGTATATCTCAGTAGGCCCTATCACGAATCTAAGACCCTGATATTGTCATTTACTATAAGTCCAATGAAGACTTTGCTGACTCTATCTGAGAAGTCTGCCACTATAAGGTATGGTGAGTCATGGACATTCTACATGAACTACACCAACATATACAAGAATTACTCGCTTGCAGGGGCCAACGCCACATACGTTATCATGTATGAGGGATGGGTAGTAAAGAGGGGTAATCTATCATATACTGCATTCAATGAGACTCTGGGAACATATTACCTACTATTTAACTCTATGGAGATCATAAATATTTCTTGGCCATATTTAGGTCTCTATGAGATACATGTATACTTTGAGAAATATACCGCCACTGGCAAAGTGATTTGGGAGAAAAAATCTGCAATACTGACCGTGACCGTTAAGCCTATGGAGGCAATACTAGATGTATCGGAGACATCCGTTTCTGTAAAATATTTGGAGAACTGGACCTTCACATTTAGATACATAGACCTTGTCAATGAGACCCTAATCCCAGACGCTATAGCATACTTCGAGATTTTCTATGAGGGAGAACTCGTCATGAACGGTACAATACTATTCAACTATACTGGCGATATAAACACAAGCTACTACTATCTAATATTCAATACTACACAGATTATACATTATAAGAACGAGTCATGGCCCAGCCTCGGCATCTATTCGATACATGTGGTATTCAACAAGACCTTCTATGAATCAAAGGAGAAATGGATATCAGTCACAATCGAGCCCAGAGACACAATAATAGAGACATCGGCGACATCAGTCTCCCTGGAGTATGGAGACTCATACCTATTTATACTGCGGTATCTTGATGCAGAAAAAATGACCCTAATAGAGGATGCTGAGCGCCGTTATACAATCACATATAATGGTACATTTGTTGTTGGAGGTACAGTAGGATATAACATTAGTGGTAACTGTTACTTCTTCATATTCAACACCACGAGTGTCATCAATATGTCGTGGCCATACCTTGGAACATATGTCGTGGAGATATACTTCGGCAAGATGTTCTATGTGAACAAGACAAAGATTCTATCAATAACAGTTACCGAGATCAGGACAGTATCTTATGCCCAGCCGGCAAACATAACAGTAATCTGGGGCGAAGCACCCGTGGTCGCCATATACTACATAGTAGCCAAGAATGGAACATTCATCCGTAATGCAAATATCTCAGTCAACTCTACACCACTTGCTCCAGTGGGTGCATTCTACATAGTTCCCACTACGAACATGTATGAACTCCATGTAAACTCGTCATTACTTGGAATAGAGACATACTATCTTGTAAATGTGACACTTACGAGAATGTTCTACATGCCAGGACAAGTCATAGTTAGGGTGGATGTGGAGCCCATACCCACTTATGCCGTGTTCTCCCAAAAGACGGCCGAGCTTGAATATGGAGAGACAATGATATTGAAGGTATGGTATCAAGTATACGGTACTGGAGAAACCATTGCTGATGCCGTCGCCACATATGACATCTATTATGGCGACAATATAATCCTGAGCGGCGACATGGCATATAACCCCACTGATGGTAGCTACGAGATATACATAAATACTACCGAGATCATTGAGGAATTGTTATTAGACCAAAGCATAGGCAATATATCCCTCCCGATAACCGTCTCCATATATGTGCACCTAAGCAAGTCTGTATATGCAAGCATAGAGGACTTTGCAACCGTAACGATATATGACATAGCGTGTAGTGTTGAATTGTCCGAGATGGAGGTCATTGCGGAGTGGGGAGAAAACGTCACAGTAATGATAACAATAATAAGGAACAAGACGCTTGAGGCAATAATGGGTGTAGATATAATCATAAGTGGATTGCCAGAAGACTCCTATGAAATTAGGGAATATGGAGAGGGATATGCATTAATAGTAGACACGACGAAACTCAATATTGATGAGCCTTACCTCGTGACGCTAAGTTTCTACAAGGAATTCCACGACATACCGGAGAAGCCATTGTCAATAACTGTCACTAATGTTCATATAGATATAAGCTTTGCTGAGCCATTGCCGGAGAGTGTGAGGATGATACAGTTTATAGAGAGAGCAAAGGTAACTGAAGTAAAGATACTGATAGAGCATGAAGGCGTCCCGATAGAAGATGCAAATGTAAGTGTTAGAATATATAGCCTAGAAGCTGGTGTTGATAAATTGTTAGAAACAACGAAGTCTACGATACCTGGAGTATATACTGCTAAGATCAATTGGGCCGACTTTCCGCCAGGATATACATGGATAGTGGAAGTGAGGATTTATAGTGTCGAGCTCTTTGGTAGGCATATCCCTGTGGAAAAGATTGATTATGTAACATTGAACCAGACGGTCAAAATGGATTATGTGAGTGGATCAACAAAGATCACTATACCGTTCATAAAGAAGGAGATATACTTGGCCAATATGTACTTCTATCCCATGGTATCGATAATGGTATTGGCGTTTGGTTATGGCATGTATAGGTTCCTCTCCTGGTACACATTGCCATGGGAGGTTAAGGAGATCATTGGTCTACTCAAGAGGATAGAGAAGGGAATATTTGAATACCCAGCACCAAGTAGGAGGGAGTACATACAGAGTCTATTGTTAGAGGAGCTAGGCATTGAGGCTAAGGCGTTTGCTCCTGAGGAAGGAGCAGAATAGCTAATTTTTCTATTTTTCATTTTTTAAATTTTGATGGGATGATGAGAAGTTCGAGTTCGGATCTGTGAAGAGAGCTCCACGGTCTGATGAATTCTACTTCATTGTTCACCATGTATCCATGCATATTTTTCCCAAAGTTTTATAGTTATGATAATTTTATGTTTTATTGGTGTGTGGCATGCGTACTGATGATAGGATATTTATACTTCCTCGTCATGAAGAGATAAAAAATGGCTTTATCACCGATATATACTTTATAAGGACGAAGGAAATACTGGAGAGAGATGGGCTCGACCGGACTATAGTCGCCGCCGAAATCACAGTTAGTTCTCTGCCTAGTAGTTACAGTTGGTTTGTTTTTGCTGGATTAAGAGAAGTACTCAAATTACTTGAGGGAATGTCCCTAGATTTATATGCTGTCCCAGAGGGAACAATTCTTACCCCAAGGGATGTTGAGGGGGTGCGTGTACCTGTTATGCTTATTGTGGGTCCATACTCCGAGTTTGTCATATATGAAACCACAATTCTAGGTTTCTTGGCCGCTGCTAGTGGCTATGCGACAAAGGCGGCTAGGTTAAGGAAACTTGCAGGTGATACACCAATAATAAACTTTGGAGCACGTAGAACACATCCAGCCCTTGCTCCATTCTGTGATTATTACTCATATATTGGGGGGTTTGATGCGGTATCATGTGTTTTGGGGGCAAAATTATTGGGATTAAAACCTGTCGGCACAATGCCTCATTCTCTTTTGATAATATATAGGGTTGAGAAGGGTGATCATTCCCTAGGCTGGGTTGCTTTTGACAAATATATGCCTAGCGATGTCCCACGCATAATGTTGTGTGATACATTTTCTGATGAAGTCGAAGAAACAATTAGGGCCGTAGAGGCAGTTGGGTGCGATAGGATTTATGGTGTAAGGCTGGACACACCGGGTAGCAGAAAGGGAGACTTCTCATATATATTGAGAGAAGTGAAGTGGAAGCTTATGCAGAGGGGGTATGATAAGGTTAAGGTAATGCTATCGGGAGGCATAAATGAACATAATATCAGAGAACTCATCAATGCAGGTGCGGATGGATTTGGTATAGGATCCGCAATTGCTAATGCTCCATATGTAGACTATGCCATGGATATAGTTGCTATATTTAAGGATGATAAGTGGGTACCAATATCCAAGAGAGGAAAGTTTAGTGGAAGGAAAAAAGTATGGTTAAAGAATAGCGATAAGCTAGTGGTGAAGGTAACTCCATGGAATGAAGATTTAGGGAAGAACTTTAGTCAAATCTTAGAAAAGTATATGGAAAACGGTAAAATTGTTGGTAAGTTCCCCTACCCCAAAGAAACAAGGGATTATGTTCTATCACAACTGAAGACATATGATCTTAAGCTCTAGAGCAATAAAAAACTATAAGGAACGTATTACTAAGCGTTTTATTAATTTAATTTTTTGAAATATTAGGTGTTTTTGTTGGGGATTAGGTATGTTTATTTATTACTTATATTCTTCATGGCGGCTCTTTTGTCGGTCAACCCTATCGGCGATAATAAGGGGGAGAATAATCAATCTATATCATTACCAAATTATTCATACGACGGAAAGCTTGGGGCTAGATACTACGACTTGCAACGCGATGTTTCGATAAAAGTATTATTCGATAATGGTCATGGACAGTATTATAATGCCTCCAAACTATCCCAATTTTTAAGAGATATAGAAAGAACATTCTGGGTAGAGGTGGACATAAATTACGGTACTCTATCTGATGCTCTTCTATCCAACTATGGTATACTTATACTTGTCGACATAGATGAATCCATAGGATTAACCACAGACGAGATAACAGCCATAAAGAATTTTATCTATGGTGGCGGAGCGTTATTAATAACGGCAACGAAGGCAGCATATTTTGATCCAGCATATTTCAATCAGATAACCTCTGAGTTCGGGATAGAATGGCTTGATGTAACAGTCTATGATCTTGATGATTATGATTACAGAGAAGATTATCCCCTTGTGCATACATGGGGCAACAATGAATTAGCCGACAAGCTAAGCGACAATGGCACATATACCATAAAGATGCAGTCTACATCGTTAAGCATAACATCGGCTGATGTCCAGATAATAGGCACTGGGGACACCGATCCCGCCGGCGATGCGACATTTGCGAATGATTCCAGCGGTAACATTGTTGTTACTGGCACGGATGTTGTATTCTTTGCGGCTGTTGATATAGCCGATGGTGGTCGTATATTTGCAAGTGGGGGAACGAATTTTCTTCTCACATCACAGTACTTGTATCTAAATTTCGATTTTGATAATAAGATGTTTGCATTGGGTGTATTTGAGTGGCTATTAGAGGAGTTTGTTGACGATGCTACTGATGTGATTCCCGAGAGTAGTGACACAATAAAATTGTTCTGTAATCCAGATAACGCGTATCGTGTCCTAGAAGATTTTATAATGTCTGCGAATGAGACCGTTTACTTTAATGTATATCAATTCACCCATGACTATATATATGGGCTTCTAAAAAATTTAACCACACAAAAGCCCTCAGTAAAGATAGTAGCTATAATCGAGAGGTATCCAGTTGCGGGGCAAAATAGTGAGCAAAACTACTATTATGCCGACAAGTTGGTGAATGAACTAGGTGCGACGGTTAAATGGGCGAATGAGGACTACTATTATGTATCACATGCAAAATACATAATTATCGATAATAAGTCATTAATGATATTAACTGGAAACTTCAAACCTGTGGACTTCTCATATAACAACAATTCTAATGGAAACAGGGATTTTGGAGTAATAATAAACAATGAATATGTTGTGGATCTATTCTTAGAGGTATTTCTTAATGATTTTGATATCGCCCAAGAGTACTATGCACAGAACCCCCAACTAGCGGGGAGTGTCGATTCTCCAGGAACATATGTGCCTAAGTTCCAACCAACAACAGTCACAACCACTGCTAAGTATTTACCGATGCTTGGTCCAGAGTCAGTATACTACCACATGAAGAGGCTGATTAGGGATGCGAAACATTTCATATATATGCTGTTCCCATATACAAGAAATAATTCTAGACTCCTTACCTCGCTTCTAGACGAGCTGGGTGCAGCTGTACAAAGGGGAGTAACGGTTTTAGCGATTATAAACTCAGGGGAGACAGAAACAAAGGATATGTTAGAGAGGAGAGGAATAAATGTTATCTATATACCGTCAGATCTCGGTCTGCATACAAAGGCAATAATAATTGATGACAAAATAATATACATAGGAAGTAGTAACTGGTCTAATACGGGTCTGGGCATAACATCGACCCCGAATAGAGAGGAGGGAATAGCAATATTCTCTACAGATGTAGCGGTTTACTTTAGGGATGTATTCGGATATGACTGGGAGAGAAAAACAGGAGCATTCGACACAGATGGTGATGGCTTAAGCGACATATATGAACAGAATCATGGATTAGACATATACGATACCGATAGCGACGACGATGGATACAACGACTGGGAGGAGGTGGTAATATATGAATCCGACCCACTTAATCCATCCTCTCCCTCCAACGGTCCTCCGACGATAGAAGTGATTAACCCTGAGAACAATAGTGTACTGAATACGTCTACAATACTTGTAGAGTGGAACGCTAGTGATGAGGATGGAATAGATTACAACGAAATACGACTAGATGATGGAACATGGATAAATGTGGGTAAAAGCACACAATATACATTCTACGATGTCCCAGACGGCGATCATGTGATCTACATAAGGTCTACGGATACCAAAGGCGACTCAAATACTACTCAAATAATAGTTTCGATAAGTGAACCCCCCAAAGTTATATTCAATGAGCCCGTAAGTGGTGGCAGTTATAACTATACTATATATAGCGCCCATGATACAGTTGTCATTGGTTGGAGTGCGGATGATAATTCGGGTATTGATCATACTGAGGTAAGGATTGATGGAGGCTCTTGGGTCAGCATAGGCAATGTTTCATGCTACGAGATAACAGGCCTATTAGAGGGATATCATACAATTGACATAAAAGTTGTTGATGTATATGATAACTATAATATATCAACAATAGGCGTTATCGTAGATTTTACTCCTCCTAATGTAGAATACTCCTCGAATAGCTACACGTTAAATTCTGCTCAATCCGAAGTGACTATTTCTTGGAGTGGGACTGATAGTGTTGGTATAGCATATTATCTAGTGAAAATAGGGGATGGTGAGTGGCAATACGTCGGAAAAAACACAAGCATAAGCATAGATAACTCGTTGTCTGATGGAATATATACGGTTTATCTGAAAGCCGTCGATTTGGCGGGTAATTATAATATAACCTATACTATGCTAATAGTGGATAGGATAAACCCGACACTCGGCATAGTGTCTCCCAATAATCAATCATATTTATCATCCACCACGCTTACTATAACATGGTCGATGGATGATAATATGGTTGCGTTAGCCAGTATATGTATTGATGGTGGGGAATGGGTATACCTAGGTAGACAATCAAATTATCAAACAGCATTGAACGAAGGACAACACACGATCGATATAAAAGCCGAGGACATTGCTGGAAATATTGTCGTTTCGAGACTAGTAATATATATAGATACGACGCCACCACAGATATCCATAATAACTCCATCCGATGGTGAAGTATTAACAACAAGTCAAGTTATTATACAATGGAGTGGAGAGGATAATTTTGGAATAGACTACTACTTGGTAAGAATAGACTCAGGGGACTGGATAAAGACATACGATACAACATACACGGTGACCCTAGTGGATGGTACACACACAATAGTTGTAAAGGGAGTGGATAAGGCAGGAAATGTTGACGAGAAATCAGTAGTGATATACGTGAATACAAACCAAGCGCATACTAGTGATTGTGGTTGCCAATACGATGCGTGCCGTGTTGATGACATCGCCATAAGATTTGTCGTATGGAGTATCGATGTGCACAGACTTGAAGTTAACTGATTTCCGAACCGTTCTTAATTTTTTCTATTGCCGAATAATCCGCAATCATTTCCATTCTTTTTTCGAAGAATTCTTTTACAGCATCATCGATTGAATATTTATTAGTGAAGTATACATCAACACTATATGCCCTTAATAATTCAAAGGCGATTTCTCCTATGTTCCTAACAATGACTAGGTCTATCCCCTCCTTTATTAGTAGTTTACAGATTTTGACTTCGGCGTTTCTCTTGTTTGCGTAGTGGTTTGGTATGATCACCCTAACCTCCGATCTAGCACTTTTTGTATCGAGAACCAATAGTGCGTATCCCTCTGCGGATTCAAATCTATCCGCAATAGACGGTTTTTGGTTCTTTGTATCGATGATGGGGATCGCGCAGATTAATATGGGTTCTTCGAGAGGCTCAATCTCTATGATTATATCTTGGAGCTCTGGGATCGCCTTATATATCCTATCCTCAATCTCTGATATCATATCATCAAGATCCTCAAGTCTCATCTCTTCAGGCGCATAGATTATCGCGTCCCCAAAGAGGATAGGTCCAGTTCTCCTTAGTCGTATTCTTCCCGGTTTTAATATGCCATAGCTACTGATAATTTCTCTTATTTTGTTGATAAGGTCCGGCTGGATCCAAGCATCTAAGAGATTCAAAGTTGCGATTTTTCCTCCCTTGAAAGCTGTTATTGCTATGAATATCCCTAGGCCTATAGAGGCGTATGCCTCAAATGGTACTGGATAATAGTTATTGAGTATTATACTCACAGCTACAGAAAACGCGGCTATAGCATCATACTTTTGATCTCTAGCACTAAGACCAAGAGATACTACGCCGGCCTCTTTTGCGGCCTTTGTAAGTTCTTTGGAGAAGTATAGTGATAATATTCCAGCGGTTATAGCTGTAGAGAACGCTACAAGGAAGTTTTCGCTCCCCTTAAAGCCCTCGATTACATGTTGGATGCCGTACCAGATTATATAGGCTGATAACCCAAAAAATCCGATCGCCATTAGTAGGGCTATTATGTCCTCTAATCTGTAGTATCCATATGGAAATGTCTTTGCAGGCCTCGTAAGACACATACGTAGTGAGAAATAAGCCGCAACAATCATCAGAGTATCCGATAATGAGTTGAAAGCATCTGCTATTAGGGCAACACTACCAGTGGCCAAACCAAGCAATAGCTTCATAAAGAATAGGGATACTAGGAAACAAAGGGTAAGTTGGGATAACTTCTTAGCCTTAACCAATTTCTCGTAACGACGGGGAGGATAGGGCAATTCATTATACACCTATTTGTGGAGTGAGATAGAGTATCCAATATTATAAATAAAAAATGTTTTAAAAAAGAAAGCATCACTCTATATTTGGAGAGTGGATAATCGGCCATCCATCCCTCATGTCCCCTACTTAGCAATCAATCGCTATGAGTCCGAGAGCCCATAGGCATGATTATTACTCAAACACTCCAGAAACTCCTCACTATAGCGTCTAGGTTTTCTAATCGTGAGGAAACATACTAGCACACAATCATAGATTTCCCCTCCAGAAATATCTGGACTTTATTCAAAAAAACCTATACATACAGCCAATTTCATGGATACGATGCCCCTAGAAGTATTTTTACTTTTAATTCTTCATCAAGCGATGCCGGCATCAATTTCAGTATAACCACTCAGCCTTATACGCAGGAGTGTTGTTGTGAAACAAGTAGGATTATTATTAATTATGTATTTTTTAAATAGAAGTAGTAGCAATGGTGATATATATGTCTGCTCACGATCTGGAAAAACTGAGGAAGAAGCAAGAAATTCTCGCTAGGGTTAAGAATAGAAACATGAATATTATAACCGGGCCAGATCTTCACTGTGCGGACTGGCAGATAGAAGGAGCACTTAGGATGCTATTTAATGTATTATCGCCCGATGTGGCCAAGGACCCACAGAACCTAGTTGTTTATGGGGGCACGGGGAAAGCCGCTAGGAATTGGGAGGCGTTAGAAGTAATAGTTGAGACATTACTAGAGATGGAGCCCGACGAAACACTATTAATCCAGAGTGGAAAGCCGGTCGGGGTGTTCAAAACACATGAGTATTCGCCAAGAATAATATTTGCCAATAGTTTATTGGTTCCAAGATGGGCCACATGGGACTACTTTTTAGAACTAGAGCAAAAAGGCCTGATAATGTTTGGTCAAATGACTGCTGGATGTTGGAACTATATTGGCCACCAAGGGATTATCCAAGGCACATTCGAGACACTTGCAAAAGCAGCAGAGCCCTTTGGGGGGACACTTAGGGGAAGATTTCTATTATCGGCAGGTCTAGGAGAGATGGGGGGTGCTCAGCCGTTAGCCACTGTAATGAATGAGGGTGTTGGATTGTTTGCTGAGATTAGAAAGGAAGCCATAGAGAAATGTATAGACCATGGATATCTTATGGAAAAAACGGAGGATATAGATGAGGCTATTGAGATCGTGAAAAATGCATTAGAGGAAAACCAACCAATGAGTGTCGGAGTATTGGCGAATGCGGTAGATGTTTATGAGGAACTACTGAAAAGGGGGATTAAGCCAGACTTGATGACAGATCAAACAGCAGCACATGATTTGCTGAGAGGATACTATCCTGCTGGCCTATCCCGCGAGGAGGCCGATGAATTGAGGGAAACAGATCCTAAGGAATACATAAGTCTAGCTAAGAAGAGTGTGGTTAGGCATGTAAAGGCAATGGTCGAGTTCTATAAGAGGGGAACAATAGTATTTGAGTATGGAAATGGGATTAGGCAACAAGCATATGATGCTGGCTTTGAGGGGGCCTTCGCTTTTCCTGGTTTTGTAAAGAAATACATAAGACCGCTCTTCTGTGAGGGGAGAGGGCCATTCAGATTTACTTCTCTAGTAGGGGATCCGGAGGACATACATAAGATCGATGCTGAAATTAAGAAAGAGTTTAAGGACGACAAGATCCTAGTTCGATGGATAGAAATGGCCGAGAAGTTTGTTCCATTCCAAGGACTTCCAGCAAGAGTATGTTGGCTGGGGTATGGCCAGAGGGCGCGTCTTGGCAAAATAATCAATGAAATGGTGAGAAGAGGAAAATTATCAGGCCCCATATGGATAGGTAGAGATCACTTAGATTCCGGATCTGTAGCATCACCTACAAGAGAAACTGAGGGGATGAAAGATGGTAGTGATGCTATTGCAGACTGGCCCATCCTGAACGCCATATTGAATGCCATTGCTGGAGCTTCATGGGTAGCAGTCCATCATGGTGGCGGTGTAGGTATGGGCCTATCAATACATGCGGGCATGTCACTAGTATGTGATGGAAGGCCAGAGATGGAGAAGAGAATAGTCAGAGTACTTACGGTAGACCCTGGCCTAGGCATAGTGCGTCATGCAGATGCTGGATATGAAAGGGCGATAAAGATAGCTAAAGAGAAGAAGGTATGGCATCCAATGATAAAGGATACCTGGCCTGAGGATCGAAGAAGAGAGATAGAAGAAATAAAGAAAGGCTTATCTAGCTAGTTTCTATTTTTTAACATCTCATTATTTCTATATTATTTGTTTGATTTTTGGTGCGTTTGTAAGCGAAAATTGGACCATATAGCAAGAAAAATGAGGCCCTAATATGCCTATAGACACCTTGAGGCATGAGCTGTGGTGTAGAATTATAAATGTCGTTGAGGATATTATATTGTAAATTGTTAATGTTATATGACAGTCTTTGAAAGAGCCTAAGTATATTGACTCATTAAATTGCTTCGTTCCTCTCGGTGTGTGTGGCATGCCTAGGACTATAAGAGTTCCTCAAGACTTCGATTCGATCCAAGAAGCTATAAATAATGCGGAGGAGGGAAATACGATCCTTATTGATCCGGGAACATATAGGGAGAGTATAGAAATTGTGAACAAGGACTTAATTATTCAGGGAGTAAAGGGCAGAACAATAATTCTTGGAAGCATATCAATAGTATTATCAAGGGTGGAGATGAGGGGTATCACAGTAAGAGTAGAAGAAGAGGTTGGGATCTCTGTGGAGGCGTCACCAGTAGTGGTTATTGAGGATTGCATTGTTGAGAAATCATGGGTTGGTGTCATTACTAGGAAATCTCATGTGGAAATAGTAAATTGTGAAATAAGAAACAACAAGTCAAATGGAGTATATGTCCAATTGAAATCAACAGTAGTGATCTCAGACACTAAAATGGTAAGAAATGGTACAAATGGCATAGCCCTGGATACAGAGTCGAGTGCTATTATAGGCGATAGCGAGATCGTAGAGAATAAACTGCATGGAATATATATAGACACTAGATCATCGGCAACGATCTATGGCAATAATATCTATGGGAATGATCGAAATGGAATCACTTTATTTGGAGGGTCAAGCGCCGAGATATGTCACAACAAGATAATTAATAATGGGCTTATTGGTATATACGTAGCTGTCAACTCCTCGGCGAATATCTATAGGAATGAGGTCATGGAGAATAGGGGCTCTGGAATCGCATTATTTGGGAGATCGAGTGCTGATATAGGTCATAATAAAATTACTGCCAACGAAGTACATGGCCTATATCTCACTGCAAATTCATCGGCAAATATCTATAAAAATGAGCTATTGGGAAATAAAGACTCTGGAATTGCATTATTTGGGGAATCAAGTGCTGATATAGGGGCTGGGAATAAGATAGTCGAAAATCAAAAGTTCGGGATATACCTCACCACTGGTTCTTCAGCAGAAATACACGGGAATGATATCTCTAGGAACTTGAATAGGGGGGTATATGTGGTTCGTAATTCTATGGCTAGGCTTTCTGGAAATACCCTTAAGGACAACAATAAGGGAGACATATTCGTCGATAAATCCTCCATTGCATAACCGCCTCTTGCTGGGCACCATAGGGGAAGAATGGGTGCTATATGAATGTACTATGAGGAGATAGAGTCTCTGAATGATCTCGTTGGGGATCGTGGATTATTGAGATTACCTGCCTATCTTTCAGAGGTCTTTATATTTGATGAGGATAGAGCTAGGGCTGTTGAAATGGCTGTAAAACTTTTGATAGAGGGCCAGAATGTGCTTATCGAGGGGAGAGCTGGTGTGGGTAAGACGGCATTGGTCTTTATGGTGATAAAGAGGCTATTGGGGATACGGCCCGTGGGGTATATTAAGGATGGTGTTAGTAGCATTGGCAGGGAACATGAGAAGAGGGGCATGATCCTTTTCTATGACGATATACCGAGGATGAATCCCGATGCGCTCCGTAGCATAGTAAAGAACAATGTAAGAGGGATAATTGCAACGGCTAGGGTAGAGGAGGTTTCATTGATCAGGGAGAGACTTGGTATAAATATTTACGACTATTTTGAGTCTATAAGAGTAACACTGATGAGTAGAGAAAAATTGAGGGAGATGCTTCTAAAGTATGCCGAGAAGGAGGCAGTAAAGATAGCAAGTATGGAGGCTGTGAATAAAATTGTAGAGAAGGCTGAGGGATTGCCAGTATATGTATGGCAGGTGATAAGGGAACTTAAAATAAGGGGAGAGCCACTAACATTGGAACATGCAAGGATGATACCTCAAGGAATGCTGGACTATGTTGACGATATATTGTGGAGGATTCTCGGGGGGAGAAAATGGCGGCGTGAAGTCCTGATAACATTACTATGTATGACCTACTTTGTGAAATATGCTATCCATCAGGACCTGTATTACTATGTATATCTGGCTGCGAAAGAGAGAGCTATGAAACAGAGGCTGAATATAGAGGACATAATGATGGATGCCGAAATAGAGGACATAGCTAGGTATCTGGTTAGAGACGAAGCAACATATAGTTTCAGGCTACCACATGACTCTTGGGCAGATGTGTTGAGAGGCAAAAGTAAGGGACCAATGTCGCCAGAAATAGCGAAAATAGTCATGATATATGCTAGGGACGAGAGAATAAAAAACATAATCACATATGCGGCAAAGAGAGCATGGCAAGAGATCATAGCGAAAAGTGATGACTTGAGAAGAAAAGCATTCGAGAGAAACATAACCATAAGCTTTAGCAGGGAAATCTTTGAGAAAATAACAGGAAAACCAACGGAAGCAATTTTGGAGCCCATATCAGCACCCCCTAAGATTGAGCCAAAAAAGCACGCAGAACAACGCTTCAAGACAACTTCCTCAAAGACATTTTTTGTTCGAGAAAAAAGAAGGAGAATAGTGCAGACCATCTTATAGGCCTATTTTATAGGCCTAATAATGCTTTTAGGGGACATAGAAATGTTCTTTGCTTTATATATGTTATTATAAGTACAATTATATATGCATATAGATTGGTGTTATGTTTGCCATGTGATCGGGGCATTTATGGTTGCTTATTGCTTATGATAATCGTTGACAGAATTTTACTACTTCTATATGGTATAAGAGGATTTATAAGGCTAGGCTCTATTTTGACGATCTTTATTGCTACCATAAGCTTGTTTGTTTTGCTTAAGTTTAATAGTTTGTTTCTCCCAAACCTCCTAATGGCGATGGAGATATCGAACGGATTGATTCAGATCCTTAACTATGTCGGTGATGGATATTTCGTTCCCTTAATTAGTGCAGTAATGGCTATGTCGTGTGGGTGCCTAGGTATTTATTTTAATGAGTACATTAGCGATTTGGGGGGCTATGCAAGGATATATGAGATTATGGCGAATGGTGATTCTGAGTACGTAATTGAGCTTGAGGATGTCTATAAGGATTACTATGTGGGAGAAATTGTTGTACATGCCTTGAGGGGTATTTCGTTGAAAATAAAAAGAGGGGAATTTGTTGCGATTATGGGGCCGTCGGGTTCTGGGAAATCCACACTCCTAAACCTTATTGGTGCATTAGACAGGCCAACCAAGGGCAAGATATTTATAGAGGGGGTCGACATATCCAAGTTGGATGATAATGCGTTGGCGGAGCTTAGGAATAGGAAGATAGGCTTTGTGTTTCAGATGTTTAATTTAATAACTAGAACATCGGTTCTACGTAATGTTGAATTACCCAGTATTGTTTCTGGAATGTCTAAGAAGGAGCGAATAGAGAGGGCGAAAAAATTGCTTAGAATAATGGGCCTCGATGATAGCGCTTTTAAGAGGAGGCCCGTATATCTTAGTGGAGGGCAACAACAAAGAGTAGCTATAGCAAGAGCACTTATGAATAATCCCATAATAATACTTGCAGACGAGCCAACGGGCAATCTCGACTCCAAGACTGGTGAAGAAGTGATGAGGTATCTGAGAATGCTTAATAAGGAGTTTAACACAACTGTTATAGTTGTGACTCATGATAGATCCGTCGCCGAGATTGCGGATAAGATATTCCATATTAGGGATGGTAAGATTATTAGGGAGGAGGTTGTAAATGGGAGAAAATAAAGGCATATCTCTGGGGCTAGTTGTTTGTGTTTTTTTGGCGTGTGTCTTTATAAGGCCAGTAAAGTCTATTCCGAGTGTTGATGTGGATTTCACCATCGTTAAGACATATTGGGGTACAATCGATACTACAATGTCCCCTGAACCAGGAGATAGAAATGTTCCTTTAACAATAATAATACAACAGCACTCAAGCTATTATCTCCGAGGCATTGTAGGATATCTAAATTTGACTGAATACTTTAGAGATTCGTTAACTGGGGATAATGTATCGACGGCCCAAGGAATTGCCATTGAACAAGAAAATGAAACTGGTGATGTTATTCCATATGGATCATTCTATTTGACATTTAGGTTAGACATTAGTGATAAAGCTACAAAGGGAGTGTATACATTAAACTTGAGGCTGACATACTATGCACTAAACAGCTCTGGATACTACGAAGGCATACCAAAGGACCTAGAAGTTAGCGTATCGATCCCTAATAGGGCACCCGATATCAAAAAAACTGAGCCAGAATCGACCACCGTTACAATATATGTAGGGGGCAATGAAACATTTTCGGTGGAGGCAGAGGATCCAGATAATGATACGTTATACTATAAATGGAAGATCGATGGCGATGTTGTTGTGGAGGGAGAGAATATTACGAATTTTACATATGTACCTACTCACGATGATATCGGTACGCATAGTATAACTGTGGAGGTATCGGATTATGATTTATCCTCCAGTTATACATGGACAGTTAATGTTGAGAATCGCGGGCCAGAAATAACCTCAGTGGAACCATCTTCTGCCACTGTCACGATCATTGCGGGGGATAACAAGACATTTTCAGTTAAGGCTAAAGATCCCGATAACGATACACTGTATTATGAATGGATATTGGATGGCGATACTGTTGCCGAGGGGATTAACGTTACAAGTTATACATACTTTACGACTGAGAATGACTTTGGCACGCATACGTTGATGGTTAAGGTATCCGATAACTATACGGACGCTACAAATACATGGAGAATTGATGTTGAGATACCGAGCAGAACAAAGGTTTATCCATCTGCGGATCACATATATGCTGGTAGGAGAACCACGTTAAATATAACGGTCAATAATAACTTGTGGCATGGTACTGTGGATATTACTGTTTCATATCCCTCATACGTAGCAATGTTTAGTGATACTGAGTGGACTTTCCATGATGTTTCGCCAGGAGATAATTTAACGCTAGTATTGGAGATGTATGTACCTGCCAAAGTAATTGCTGGTGTCTATGGTGAAATAGAGCTTATTGGGCAAACTCTACAACTTACCCTAGACATAAGCTTTACAGACAAATATGGCAATACTTACTCCGAATCTCATGATGTTGGTCTAGTTATTAGGGGCCACATCCAATTGAGATTCTTTGATTATAAGATAAATCCATATCCAGCGGTTATTGGCTCGGATACGGAGATATCGGTAACTGTGTTAAATATGGGTCTAGCCACGGCCCAGTTTGCAAATGCTAGTGTTGTCCCAGAAGAATATATCGAGTTGTTGGCTGAAAGCTTTACATATATAGGCGATATAGAGCCCAATTCACCAATACCCTTCGGGCTCAAGTTTAGATTCAAAGATGGAATAGACGAAGGAAACTATACTGTAACGCTACTATTGTACTATTATGATGATATGTATTATCTCCACAGCGAAGTATTGGTATTTGTAATTCCAGCAATATATAATACAACCACAGCAACGGTGAAAAGTGGTGTTGCCATCGGCAGATACACGGGATATGTATACGCCGGCATGATCATTGGGATAATGGCTATTGTCCTCTTTATAAGGCGGAGAAGGACAAAAGGGGAATAATGAATGGAGTTTATGATACTTGCATTTGAGGCTCTAAAGGAAAGAAAGCTTAGGTCGGCACTGACAATATTAATGGTTATCGTTGGTGTAACACTACTGGTCGGAGTAGAGGGGGTAAGTAAGGGCACGCAGAGGTTTATTGCAAGTGAGTTCGAAAAATTTGGTACAAATATAATTGTAGTGATTCCTACGGATCAAAGTCAACTAATCGATGATTACATAGTCAATGACATAAAGGATATGGATGGAGTAATGGAAGTTTTGCCAGCTATATCACGTTTTGCTACATTGAGTGTAGGAGGAAAAGAAAAGACAGCTATGATTGTTGGTATTAATCTAGATAAGCTGCACTATCTAGTTCCTGAATTGAAGCTCAAAGAAGGAGTATTGCCATCGGAGACAGACTATGTTGGACTTGTCTTGGGCCATAAGGTTGCCTACAATCCGGACGGGACCAAGTTTGCGGATGTTGGTGATGCTATAAGGATAACCTATGCATGGTTTGAACAAGGAGAACAAAAAATGGCGGAGAAGAGTTTTGTTGTGAGGGGGATTTTTAGGGGGATTGGTAGTTATTTTGTTCCCGTTGATGAACAGGTTTTTCTACCGTTGAGATCGGCGAAGAAATTCTTTGATGCTGACGAATACGATCACCTATACATTGTGACCGAGAACGATAAATATACTGAGGTTATCGCGCAGGAGATCGCCGATAAATATGGATTCAATACGCTGACTCCTCAAATGATAAAGGAGACTGTCGACACGATTTTGGGGGCGATAAATATGTATATCCTAGCAATATCCGTAGTATCTCTCATGGTCGCCTCGATCGGGATAATAACAACTCTATATACTTCAATGTTAGAGAGAATTAGAGAAATTGGTGTGCTTAAGGCAATCGGATTCAAAAAGGTTCACATACTAAAAATGTTCCTATATGAGGCACTAATCATAGGTATAATGGGTTGTATAATAGGTATGGTAATGGGTGTTGTCCTCTCATATGCCCTAAAGTCTATATTCTTCCCACAATTTCCCTTCATCAACCCATACTTCTCCGTGGATATATTTATCACATCCGCAGCAGTGGCCATAGGTTTCAGCCTAGTCTCAGGATTATACCCCGCGTGGAGAGCATCTAAGCTGGACCCAGTTGTGGCCTTAAGATATGAATAGTCTGTATATGTTAGTTTCTAATTTTTGTTGAGGGAGTATTATGAAGTATCGATATGCACGTTTGCCAGAGGACATTCTACAGCTTGAACATTCTGGTAATTACAGAGCGGCAATAAAGAGGATATATTTTCTGCTAGGCAAGGAGATACCGAATGATCTTAGATATAGGCTAGAATACGAATTAGAGAGAATAGAGCGGTTAAAAAAGAGTTATCCGATTAGTGAAGAGGATGCATTAGATCTTTTGTATTCAGAATTCCCAAATATATCTAAGGAAATAATACATGAGTGGATAAGCAAGGGATACATAGATTATATAGTAGTTGAGGGAAAGAGATATTACTTTGAGAGGTTCGTACGCAATCTTCTCTTTCTATGTGATGACGATATATGCATCCAAAAGAGGAATGAAATTTCGGAAAGACAATACCATATAAGAGAGGAACTCAGATCGCATATCAATAGAATTGTTAATGAGGGGAGACAAGGCTTTGTTAATCCCAGGAGGGTGAGGGTTCGTATGAAAGTAACACTAAAATTTGGCGTCGTCCCAGAGGGCGAAATTATTAGGTGTTGGCTTCCATTCCCTCGGGTTGGGGATCTTCAGGAGTCGGTCAAGCTATTATCCTGTAGTCCAGAAAATTATATTCTGGCCCCAAAAGACCATCCACAAAGAACAATATATTTTGAACAAAAGGCGTTAGGAGATGCTAGCCTGAATTTTTGGGTTGAGTTTGAGTATACTGTGAGAGCGTTTTATAGAATTATAAACCCAAGAAGTGTTGCTCCATACAATGTTGAGACAGACCTATACCAAAAGTACACTGCTGAGCAACCACCACATATTGTGTTCAGTAGGTATATAAAGAATTTGGCTAACGAGATCGTGGGGGATGAAGAAAACCCATACCTAAGGGCACATAAAATATATGAGTGGGTAACCAAAAACATGACATATACATATGTTCCAGAATACTCGACATTCGAGAGTATATCAGAATATGTATCTAGGAACCTCAGGGGCGACTGTGGTTTTCATGCAATTCTGTTCATTACCCTATGTAGGGTATCTGGAATACCTGCAAGATGGCAGAGTGGTTGGTATGCAAATCCAAGACTAGATGGTCCATCCCCACATGACTGGGCCCAATTCTATGTGGAGCCGTACGGTTGGCTATATGCTGATCTCTCATTCGGGAGATATTGGAGGAACAGGGATCCACGAGTATATAATTTCTATTTCGGAAACATCGACAGCTTCAGGACAATCTTTAATGTTGATATAATGGCCAATTTTTACCCCAACAAGAAACATATAAGATCTGATCCGGTGGATAACCAGAGAGGAGAGCTCGAATGGGATAAAGGGAACATATATTATGATGCTTTCAGTTATGACATCAAGTATATATGAATTCTATGTCTTAGACAAGGTTTTCTGCACAGATTGAGGGTTTTGATGGTGTTTCCAGCTTTTTGTATAAATAATTGAATATATTGTTTATTCTTGGATGAGAAAAATGATTCGGCTGAGGGTCGCACTGGGAAAGAATGTCTATAGAAATATAGGCTGGATAAATCCCAACACAGCGCAACAATTTGGTCTTGACGCTGGACAGATAATTATTGATGATATGTTCTCAATAGCTCCGATTAGAGTAGAGTTTTCTAATCTTGTTAGGGAAGGCGAGATAGCCCTACCAATGACGATTATGTATAGGTTAGGTCTAGAGATTGGGGAGGAAAGAACCTTTAGGATTATCGAGGACATTAGAAATGCAGAAGAGGCAACAGTGTTTGTTATTGGGGATATATCCGATTGGATCAACTTTTATCGTGAGATGACGGCCCTATATGTAGTCCTCGATGATGAAGTCCCCATATCACCGAGAGCCTCTTTTAGGGTAATTGATATCAAAGGTGCTAATGCTGGAGAGGTTTATAGGATTACTAAGGACACAAAAATAGAGCTCATGTTTTCTGGCCCTATGAATCTGGCAGTAGCTATAGATGCTAGTTCTAGCATGCTGGAGTATTGGAATAGGCACCGTAAAATAGATATAGCTAGGGAGATATCTAAAGTGTTGTTGGAATATAATCTAAGGAGGGCAAATAATGCCGCTATTTTTAGCTATGCTGATGATGTAGATATATTATTGAACTGGATTGCGATCGATCCAAAATTGAGGTGGTTCATGACAAAACTGATACCTAAATTCGTAACGAATATGATAATAAGCAGGGTCAATGAACCAAACCTAGAATTAGCGCTAGAAAAAATTATAGAAAGCTTTAAGAAAAGAGGTTTAGGTGGCATGGCGCTTAATTGTTTATTGGTGATACAAGCGAGAGATGTCTCTGTGAATGATAATGTCATTAAGGAGCTAGTCTCAGAGTTTAGTGAGATATCGAATGGTGTGTGGAGAACATTTTGGGTTGGAATAGGTAGAGGGTTTGACAACCTAGCGAGAGTAGCCCATATGTTTGGTGGGATTATGTTGAGGGCCAAGACACCGCTTGGGCTAATTAAGAAGTGTCGTGGCTATGCAGATTTTAGATCTGTTGATGAGGGGTGGGGATAATGAGGAAGCAAGGTCTCATAGGTTTTGAAGTAGAATTATTATTGCTAAATGAAAAGCTCGAGCCTGTAGATGCCTTTAGAAGAATAATGAGGATACTGCCAAAAACGGAGAGAGGCCCGCGCGGCTCTGAGCTCGGTTTAACACGTGTCGTAAAAGAGCTTTATCCTTCCATACTGGAGATAAACTTTAAGCCATTTTGGGATGTCGAGTTCGACTATTTTACTAATGAAATACAGACATTTCTAAGTAAGCTCTGGAAAAACTCGGTGGAGATAGGGATATATCCCTGTCCAATCGCACTTCCACCAATTGTTCCAGATAAAAGGGGGCTACGCCCTGGTGAAACATGTGCAATGCATTTTCATTACTCCTGGAGGGGCGGGTTTTTGAGAAGGGAGGAGAGATTACCATATTACAATGTTTATTCTATGGTATATCTAATATTATCCCCCTGCGCAGCTTCAAGTGGATATCTTAACCGTAGAAGGTCATTCTTAGATGACCGTTATATAATGGCAACAGCCCTTTTTCCACCCGTTCATATTGGTGAGGAGACCTATGATTTTGAGTACATCTTAGAAGAGATGAAAAGGATGTCATCGGAGCTAGGTATACATCACCCATACCCATATAACCCAAGGCTTTTGGATATAGCCCCCCTGACAAAAGAGGAAGCATATTTCATGCTGAGTAGAAAATCCACAGTCGAGATAAGAGCATTTGATACAGTTCCCTCCCTCCTGATAATCAGGGCTATATGGCTTATGATATCGGCTATTGGAAGATTTGTAGCAGACAATGAGGATGCGTTTAGGCATGTGGACAGATCCATATTTAAGAGTATATGGATATTAAGGAATAGAGTAATTAGACATGGATTTAATGCTATGACGACGACGGTGTCGAAGTCTCTATTGCCAAAAGTTAAGGGAGAGTTCTGGCCAAGGTATATGTATGAGTCTATGAGTGTAAAGGATGCTCTTCTGTGGCTCATCGATTATCTTGGTGAGTATATAGATGTTCTTGCAGAGACAAGTAGTAATATTAAAATTGTAATGGACAAGTTCAAGTCCTTTGTCAAGGAAGGCAAAACACCAGCAGAGAGACTTCTTCAGTATATTGGTGAACCGAACTGGGAGAAAAAATTCATAGAGATATTCGAGTGGGCCCTATATGATGCTGACTTCGTCCCATAACCAACTAATCGCTAAGTTGAATATAGCCCTATATGTATGGCTTTAATAAAACTTTTACTAACTTTTGAGAGATAGTTAGTTGCTGGGTTTTGGTTGTGAATCAAAGGGTTGGTGCACTAATAGAGGTTACTGTTTTTCTTGCTGGTTTTATTATTATTGCATTTATTATAGATCTGTTGGTGTGTCCATCGATTGCTTCTTGGCTTAAGAAAGGATACATGATAGCACTAAGCGTGGGAGTGATTCTGGTCAGAAGAAAACAAAGAGAATACGGCCTCATACCACATGATCTATGGCTAGACATAAGATGGGTTCTCATCATATTGGCTATATTTCTTATTCCCGCGCTGTTTATGGTAGTTATATATGTAGGTATTCCGAGTGATGGTGGGCTCCTGCTAGAGTTTATATGGTATATAATATTTGTCGGCATAGCTGAGGAGATAATGTTTAGGGGCTATATACAGTCGAGACTCAATGAGCATTTCACAAAGACATGTAGAAGATTTATGGGTTATGATGTGGAATGGCACCAAGGAACCCTAATTGCTGGAGCCCTTATTTTTGGCCCAATACACCTAATTAATGCCGTGAA
Source organism: uncultured Nitrososphaerota archaeon (assembly GCA_964636085.1). Taxonomy (GTDB): domain Archaea; phylum Asgardarchaeota; class Njordarchaeia; order Njordarchaeales; family Panguiarchaeaceae; genus Panguiarchaeum. The sequence goes on along the minus strand of CAZWPQ010000013.1, from coordinate 33,423 downwards.
TATAAGGGAGGGTTATGTAGATATCACAACCTCGATAATCATTATAGCTATCGTTGCATCGTTCTTTGGTATTCTTTTTGGCGTAGTGAGAGAGATAACGGGCGATATATGGATATGCTCATTTCTACACGGAATCATCGATTTTGTTGCTGTCTCATTGTCGCGATATATTCCCGAACCATCGGTGTATTGGATCCCCCTAGCAGTAGGCTTCTTCATTATGTTCGGTTTTTTATTTGAGGTGCTTATAGGAGACTATAAGTCGAAATAGTGATTCTTTGCGTAATACGAATCTATTCCTCATTCCATGGGATCCAAGCAGTTTTACATAGAGGCCATGAAGAATACGTCAATTACATGCATAGAAAGCTGCGATGTGAACAGTTAAATATTTGTTTTTACTCTATTATTGGTATATAGGCAGTAATGATGTCTAATGGCGAGAGGGCTAAAGATATTTTATTAGGCTTCTATGTGGCTGGTATCATAATAGGGGGAGGGATTCTAGCGTTACCATTTGCTGCTAGGGACATGGGTCTCCCGCTACTAATATTTTCATTGGTACTTTTTGGCCTAATTTTTCATATTGTGTACTTACGTATACTAGATAGTATATCCATATCTATAAGAGATGCTGCGAAAGTACCAGCAGGCCTAATACTTTATGACCATGCGATGTATTCATCAGGACTTGGAAAATATAGTAAATCGGCATTTACCATTGGGCTTTTGCTGTATGTGATTCCTGCGGATATAGTCTATGTACTATATGGAATGAAAAGTATTCATGCACTATCCTCTATCTTATCCGCCACTACGGATAAGATACTGATATTTATAGGCATAGTATTGTGTCTCGCCACGTTTTTCGCCACGTTTTTTATGTGTAGATTCAGAAAGCGTATGCTTCATCTTCATGAAGTTTTTGCATCCAAATTTGTATTAATGGTATCAATCTGGCTTGTCGGAATAGGAGTCGTTGGTTTAATTGAGGGTCAGGATATATGCATTGTGGTATCGTCACTATTTTTTGTTCTGTCATTAGTAATAGGAGAGTTTTATCCCGAGAAAATATTTGGCATATACATGGATATCTACGATATAGCGGATCTTTTACCTAAGCATAAGGTATCATCGTATTTAACAATAATAAAAATATCATTGATTCTACTAATCCCTGCAATAGGTTTTATACTTATATATACGAATGTTGGCTTTGTAGGTACAATACCTGTATTTCCGAGTGATATTGCGTCTTTGATATACTCAATAACAATAATAATTTTCATGTATGTTGGGTCCGGGATATATAACATTTTAGCATACAACTGGATAGCCAATAACTTGTCAAGGGGTAAGAAAGCGGTTCTTATGGCTACGATGCTCGCAATGCTTACATATATAGCCTTCACAATACTCATAATCTCAGCGGTTGATAAAGTCATTCTCATAGAATCTGATTTGAATAGGGAACATGCATTCATATCCCTATCAAAACAACTAACCTACATCGGACTAACAACCCTGGGATACACTACGGTAATCTCTGCAAACATTTTTGCACTAGTATCAGTATCCGTGGCATATACAGGATTCACAGACACATTGGCTGAATGTATAAATCTGGATTTCGAAATGGATCCTGATTATATATGGCTATTCACAACAGTTGCCATAGCTATAATAGCGACGTTGCTGGAAATATTTAATGTGACTCGCTTTGCAACAGACGCTCTAGGGGTAGCGGGTAATGCTGGAGGAGGAGTATTTATACTAGTACTGCCATGGTTGTTGAATGATCCAAGGGGCGGTAAGAGAATAAAAACAGCAATTTTTTTTCTATCAATAGTGATACTATTGAACATATTTTTGGCTTTAAATAGCTCTACATTTCTTGCAAAGATGATAGCTGTGGTAGCGACTGTTCTGACATTATTATTTTCGTTATTGGCGATAAATGAGGCTAGGCTGAAGGGCAAATAAAAGGTTTAATACTTACATTGTTATACATGTGTAAAGGAAATCCATAGTAGTGTAGAGGACATGTTTTTGGTTGCGTGTACTTCCATCTTCAAATAACTTTAACGTTTATATATATCCAAGATGTGTGATAGGGCTTATATATATTGCTTTAATATATTTGGATAATATAGATGTATATTGGTAAGATATGAGAATAAATCTATGGGGATCTTCTGCAGATGGTGAAATCTGAGTTGTCAGAACAACGGGATGATAAACCCCCAGATATATCCGATCTGTTGGGCATAGCACTAAATACTATTGTGTTCCTGTTGATATTGTTCTGTATAAAATTCGTTGTTGGCTTGGTATATGGTAGTATAGCTATTATGGCAGAATCGTTTAATTCTTTATCCGATATCTTGCTAGTACTAGTAGTGTATCTATCACTCCGTATGATATATAGGAGGCCTAACGGCACTTTTCCTTATGGTTACTATCGTCTTGAGGATTTATTGTCCCTAATTATGTCTATATGTTTTATGGTACTGTCAATATTCATAATTTGGTTTGGCATTAATGCGGTTAATAATCAATATATGGGCTGTAGCGATTATATAATTGTTTCGGCGATAGAAGCGGCGATGGGAATAATAATGCTTATATACGCAATAAGGCAGAGAAATATCTATAAACACCTAAACATAGAACCTCTGGCAATTAGCCTAAAAGATTTTCACATAGACGTAATAATTGCTTTATTCGTGTCGGCAAGCATTTTGATGAATGGCATGTATTCTCATCCTTTTGAGGGGTATGCCACTGCTGTCGTGGGGTCATTTATATTGCTGACAGCATTTAGAGTGGCTAAGGAACCCTTTAAAAATCTACTGGATAAATGGGAGAAGCCAGAACTAATTGCCAAGATTAGAGGGATTATCGAGAAGCATTCCCCTCTAAAGGCAGGTCAAATAAGGTTACGAAGGGGAGGCCCTTTTATTTTTGGCGATGCCGTGATATATGCTCCTGAGGAAATGAGGATTGAAGATATAGATGAAATCGTATCTAAGATCGAGCAAGAAATATATAGGGAAATACCTGCTCTTCAGGATCTAGTTCTTGAAGTTGAACCATTACCCGAGAATAAAATCATTTGTGCAATACCAATTATTGAGGGGGACGGGTTGCAGGCAAAAATAGCAGATAATCTAGAAAAAGCTAAGAAATATATGATTGTGTCTGTAGATCCAAAAGCTAGGAGATATGATATAGTAGCTTCCTTTGATAAGACTAATACCACAAACGGTAGTTGGGAGGTGCGTATATGCAAAAAGTTGGCTGGAAACAATGTGGACTGTATAATTGTTAAGGATGTTGATGAGATATCCTTCGAATTGTTGAAGGCGTATAGTGTCGATACATATACCACGGACAAAGAAACGGTAAATGAGGCAATAAATGACCTTCTAGGCAATAAACTAAGGTATGTTGAAGAATACGATGAGCTGTCCTCAAAGGCATCCAAGTGAGTATAAGAGAGTGTAATTCGTATATTTTCATACATTCTTTTTTAAAGCGTTTATAGCATCTTATATGAATAATAATTAATCCTTCGATGCAGATACTTAGCTGGTGATATTAATAGAGAAATTCGAGGGTGATATTAAAAAGAACTACATAATAAACCGTGAAGACATTAGTTATGTACTAGAGAAGCTATCTATGGCGGTTAAAGATGCTCCTCCCCTTTTGAACTTGAAAGAAACCCTCGATAGTATTGTATCCAGCTACAATGGCTCGAATTTTGGCCACCTACTAAAGTTTATTGTTAATCAGATATTCTTCTTCTATGCAGTCGACAAAGAATCTGTTGCCAATCGGCTTTTCAAGTATCTCAGGATTATAGGTATCGATGTAGACGACGAGGTATTCAGGTTGGTAAGGAAAAAATTTAGTTATTTATTTGCCCCAATCGATTCTATGAAGATAACAATGCCTGAACCAGTTAGGAAGTTATTAATCGATTTTGCTGCAAAAACTCATATTGTTAAGCTAGAGGCCATAGGGTTTCTAACCTATATGCTAGATGGCGTGGAGAAGGGTTTTCTGATAAAGGATTTTATTCCAGTAACGATAAGATATCCATCAAGCAATCATATAAACATTAAGAGGAATATAAATGAGTTACATTTGGCATCCAAAAGATACAATAAGAGAAGTCTAATACTACTACATACGCATCCAACGGGCAATATTATGCCATCTGATCTGGATATATGGAATGGGTTAATGAAGTACATGTTACCTATAGCGATTCTGGCCACGAAAAATTCAAAAGTCTACTTGACTCTTGTCTTCTTTAAACATAGAAGAACAGTAAAAGTTGGTAGCATAAACACATGAAAAACTGGATATCGCATTATACTTTTGGGTTGAGACTTCGAGAATGTTTTAAGTAATTTTTGTAGTGATATATTGGGTGCAATGCCTTATGGCGATTCGTCTAAGAGGCCTATCTGGATTAGAGAGCCTAGAAAAAATTCTGCATGGATACATCGTTAAGATTGGGTATTACCTCGAACTGGTACTTCCATTCGTGCTTGTTGGTGTGATGGGCTACTATAGCTTCTCTATAACAAATGGTGCACTGATCATAATGTTATCATTATATGCTATTTTCATACTCAATTCCCTCATAATTTTATTAGAGCCTACAATAGCATGTGCAGGATTTGGTCTGGGTCTTAAATATCTGAAGGAGAAAGGATATCCTGTTATTTCTATAAGAGGCATAAATGAAATAGAGAGGAATCTTAAAAGAGTGCGGCTTCTATCCATATGGATATTCCTCTCCGTCATATCTTCATTCCTAGCTTTTCTTGTATCTGTGAAATATCAGATAATACCCTTGGTCTATATAGCCCTTGGACTCGTATTCATGGGATTCGGTCTAACTATATTGTTTAAACAACCCAAAGAAGCAGTTCTTGAAGTTGCTGGGGGGATTATGGAATACTATACCCCCATCGAGTGTCCAATATACATTGATAATATGTTCAGGGATACTATACAGACACTATTGGATCCATTAACACTACTAAAATTTGATGACTGGCTATATGATCTCAAGGAGTCAATAAAAATTAGGGAGGATATCGATGAGAAGACGGCCCTGGAGAGAGCGGTAGAGAAAATATTCCTAATGGCCATGTTACGATCCGAATTCCCAAAGCTGATAGATGATAAAGTATTCGATAGTGAGATTTCCGAGCTAGTGAAGGAGGATAGATTAAAATTTATACTCGATCATAAGTACTTTGGTAAGAAAAAATTGCTTAGGATCATGAGGAGACTAGAGAAAAATATGAGTGAAGTACATAGGATTATTTGTAGCCTATTTTTAACACTACGAGACAACCTAAGGTATTTCAAGGATTCGGATCTTTTTATCGATATTGCAGTAGAATCTGATGTCTTGGGTATAAGAAATGTCAGGCCATTGATATTTTTATTCAACAACTCGGATGAGTATAAGGACAAGCCTAGACCAGTTCGTGTAATAGTTATGGCTCCAGACTTCGAGCCTAATCGTTTTGTGGTGGATGTTAAACTTGACCCAAAGGGCGAATTCAAGATAGTCTCTGATGAGTTACCAATATACTCAAAGGAGGGAGAAGATGTTGTTGGCACATTATCAAAGATACTTCAAGTAGGGGACGCTGTATGGGTAAACCTAGTACCCAAGAAGTATGGTATGAAGACAATATCCATAATAGTGATGGAGAAGGACAGAGTTGTCTATGCAAAAACTTTTAATGTGAATGTTAGAAAGAATTGGTGGTCACTATTTAGGGGTGTGTCTGGTGGCGGCTCACTGGGAGTTGGTGCCATTGTCCAAGTGCTATACGTACTTAAATATTTCCTACTTGGCTAAATGTAGAGTGTTAACTTTCTATTTTTTGCGTCAGAACAACCAGTAATAGTTGGACAGGATTTGAGTTTGGAGTACGAACAGGTGCATATCGAAGAGGAAAATATCGTAGATAAATATAGGGATCATATACCAGTAGTCTTCTTACCGGGAGATATATGTAAAAAATATTCATTACTTATTGTAGAAGCAGATAAAAAATCATTAATCGCAAATGCGGTCCCGATACATAAAATAAAAAGTAAAGTGAGTTATGCTTCAAGGAGAATTATATATGTTAATACGCTATTATATGAGCGCCTCAATAGGCCAAAAACCATCCATATAAGGTTTCCCAAAAAAGATAATACTCTCTTTGTCTATGGCTCATTGCTATCTAAATACTGGGATCTCCACGACGGGATACTGCATAGTGGTTGGTATAGTTTTGACCTAGAAAAGAGGATCAAGGGGGCCATTAGGGGATACAGAGCAATTTGGCCCCTCGGCTGGACATATCCATACGCCGTTGGGAGTATGGACGATTTTATCGTTGGAGAAGAATGTCTTTATGTCTCTGATGATGATATTTCTAGAATCGACATAGTGGAATCTGAGTATCGGAGAGTGGAGGTTACGCTATATCCCTTGGAAAATCTAATTAATAATTGTCCACTCAGGACATATGTATATGTGAGCAAGAGAAACATTGATGGGCCCGCATTTAAAACTTTTCTATATGGCGAGTCCTTCTATATAACGGGGTCTAGGAAATTTGTAACATATGACTATCAATGTAACTTCTACATAAAATCATTGCATGGGAACATCCCAATAGTAATTAGTTGTCCACATGGCGGCTATGCTAGACCAGAAAATGTGCCTGTTCACATCAAAAGAAGTGCTGACCCAAGAACACTAGAGTTGTCGGAGGAGATCGTCATTAGGTGTTATACTCTAAGTGGCGGCACCAATATTCCAAGCGTTGTAATAAGTAGAATTCATCCGAGTAGGGTTGATGTTAACAGGCCCAACTCGGGCTATACTGGGCTATCTAGAGAGATATATGAGACCTATCATAGTCAATTGGCTAAAATGATTTCAATGATAAGGAAGGAGAATAGGTGTGTCATCATAGATATACATGGTATGGGTGATAGAGACTTCGATATAGCGATAGGGACAAATTATGGTGAGAGTATTGTGCACATACGAGACATATATGAAGAACTTCTGGATATTCTCGAACAAAACTTTAATGTAACCATAAACCCACAGGGGTATGCTGGGCAGTACATAACCAAGCACTATGGCAAATATTCGGGTGTTGGAGTGATACAGATAGAACTCACTAGGCATATGAGAACGAATCCAGATAAATTTGAAAGATTTGTCAATACCATGGCAGAGTTCCTAGTGGAGGTTTCGCCAGATAGAAAATTCGATTTTTTGTAGAGGTCGTGTCTACTTAATCTAGTTGCTGCAAACTCCTTGAACAGTACGCTTGGCTCGAAGTATATTAAGATACTCGATTTTCTTCCCTCCTGATCTCCCCAAGTATTCTTCCAGACGGAACAAATTTTGAACATTTATTTGATAAGTATTCTTGGAGCCCACTAGTTCTCCAACGGATTTTTATACTCATAAGCTCTATTATAGCAAGCCTCACGACATCCTAATACTTTTGAATTCTCCTGAATCAATAAGACCTTTTATTTTCTCATAGAGTCCATCATCCAACCTAACTGTTATTACCCTTATTAATACACTATTGTATTCTAATAATATAATACATAGCTCATATTAAAATTATTTTATCCTACTTCTGTAGGGGAGGTGTGTGACCAATGAGTGTCGAAATAGTCTTTTTCTTAAAGCCAGACGCCGTGATCAGGCGATATGTCGGAGCCCGAACTTTAAAGACAATAATTAATAATATTGAAGAAATGGAGCTTCTTTGCTTCGAGGAAATAAAGGCAGACAAGGTTTTCCTAGCCGAACAGCATTATGTAGAGCACAAAGGAAAATTCTTCTATGAGTGGCTGGTAAACTATGTTGCATCCACACCAATAATCTTTACGATAATAAAAACTAAACAGGAGAATGTGGCTGAAATAAGGAAACTTTTGGGTCCAACACTACCAGAGAAGGCAGCGTTAGAGGCTCCAGCATCCATTAGGGCCATGTATGGAATCATGGGCGGGGTAAATGTTGCCCATGCATCCGACGCTATAGAGACCGCTATGAGGGAGTCTAGAATATGGAAAGAATACCTAGTGAAGCATCACAATTTGAATTTGGACAAATCTAGGGAGGGAGCCTGGGAGAAGTTATTAGAATATGTAGATACATATATTGACTATCCCATTATAGACTCGATAAGATATCGGGAGCTACTAATACAACTAAAGGAGGGCAAAATGGATAGACCCGCCGTCGAGTACAAAATAGCGGATCTTCTCTCGAAGGAAACAACGGATTCTGATATAAAGCATGGCTACAACAAAATTCTATCCAGAGTCATAATAGATAACTTGATGCTTAAGAGGTAAACCATAGACTATTTTTTATAGAGATACTAGGCACCCATGATGCATAGAAAAATACTGGGGATTGATCTCTCGGCAAAGGATGGCAAGTCCACAGGTTTTTGCCTAATTATGGGTAACGAAATTCTTGCTCTAGGGGAATTCAAGACGTTCTCCGCATTAAAGGAGTATATAAGAATCGTACATCCCAGTATTGTATCTATAGATGCACCACTTAATATGCCAAAGACTGGGGGGTTTAGAGATTGTGATCTTTTACTCAAAAGACATGGAATGTCACCACTCCCCCCAACGATGCCATCGATGAGAATGTTGGTCAAGAGAGCCATAGAACTCACGAGGTTCTTAGAGAACATAGGCGTCAAATACATCGAGACATATCCAGCGGGGGCGATAGTGATTCTAGGGTTTAAAAGGAAGCCTAGAAGCAATCATGAGAGATTGAGGGTATTTAGAGAGATATTAAGGATGTTTGGTCTAAAAACACGATATGCGTTTAGGAAAATGTCTAAGGACGAATTTGATGCCTTTATATGTGGCGTAGCTGGATATGGATATGTCCATGGCAAATATGTTATATTCTCGGGTAAGGAGTGTAGCATAATACTGCCGAAACCATAGGTCATAGCTAGACCATGCACTCTAGTTTTGTTTATACATAGTCTTAATATAGGTATAAATGATATATAGGTAAAATTGATACACTAATGATAACAATGGATTACAGTGCATGTAAAAGGAAGGATAGCCTATTACCGGGGATATTGGGTGTTGTAATCCTAAAGATGGTATCAAAAGGGCCTAAGCATGGCTATGCGATTCATGAGGAATTGAAAAAATTGTTGGATCGTGACTTGCCAAAGGCACTAATATATGTCACCCTAAGAAGGCTCGAGGAGAAAGGCCTTGTGTACTCTAAGTGGGAGGTCTCTCAGCAAGGGCCAGCCAAGAGAGTGTACTATATTACTGGGGAGGGAGAAAAAGTTTTGGGTCATAAAATTGAATGCTTAAAAAGATTTATTGCGTTACTCCAGAAGATAATTGAGTATTAGGTGTCGGCATGAAAGGTTATGCGATTGTTTCGGATAATCTGACAAAAATATTCAGGGATAAAGATAGGGAAATTGTTGCTGTGGATCATGTTAGTCTTAAAATAAAGTATGGCGAGCTCTATGGGTTACTTGGTCCTAACGGGGCTGGAAAAACCACATATACTAAAATGCTGGCCACGCTTCTCATACCCGATGAAGGCGAAGCTTGGGTGGATGGTTTCTCAATACTAAAGGACTCTCTAGAGGTTAGGAGAAGGATTGGGTGGATGATGGGAGAGACGGGGGGCAGAGCATTATATTGGAGGCTTTCGGGCTATGATAACCTAATGTTTTTTGCTACACTACAGAATGTACCAAAGGATGTTGCACGGAAAAGAATAAATGCATTCTTAAAGTTTTTAGAGCTTGAGGATGCGGCTCACAAGCTAGTTTTAGAGTACTCTACTGGTATGAAGATAAAGCTGATGTTGATACGTTCCCTTATACATAACCCCAATATCTTGATACTAGATGAGCCCACTCTAGGTCTTGATGTGGAGTCTGCGCGGAAAGTAAGAATATTCCTACGTAGGCTTGCTGATGAGTTGGGCAAGACAATACTATTCACTTCCCATAACATGTATGAGGTAGAAATGCTTTGTGATAGGATCGCCATAATCAATCGTGGCAAAATTGTGTTTGAGGGCACTCCCCGGGAGATAAGGGAAAGGGTAGAGGAAATGAAGATTGTGGAGATAGAGTTAACACTTACAAATAATGATCTGAGCGATATTCTTAGAAAGCTGGAGTCCCTGAGCGTAGTCTCTAATATAATCTCGCACAGTGTTTTAGGACGAATAGCTCGGATACGGGTATCTGTAGAGGATCATCATACCGCCATACCTGAAATCGCAATATGCCTACGTGACTACAAAGTCGAGTCGATCTCGCGTTCATTACCAACACTAGAAGAGGCCTTCCTCAAAATCGCTGGTGTTGATACTACAGAATCCGATAGTTTAGCATCTAGGGGGGATAAACATAGATAATAGAGCGGGTGAATTATATGAGTACAGATGAATGTGTTAATCTCCTACGTGGGGAGGAAGGACAAGTACTGAAAGTCTCATTTCTAGGAAGAGCCTCGGCATCTTGGAGATATCAGCTCAAAATTTTGTTTTCTTATAGGATGCATCTGGCTCTCGAGATAATAGATATAGTACTGAGTGCTATGATATACTATTTTGTTAGTTTTTTGGTATCTCCAGATGAACTCGCTTCATTAGGCTATTCCCGTGACTATATAGCGTTTTCGATATCTGGTATCGCATTGTCGAGGTATATTTGGACGTCTGTTTCTAGGTTGGCACACAAAATGAGACATGAGATCAATGCAGGGACTTTTGAGAGTTTAGCCGCGATAGATACAGATAATTTCCGTAGCTGGCTGGTGGGTCAAGTCTTATATGGATTTACTTGGTCATCAATGTGGTTTATAGGCACTCTACTAATTGGTTACGGCCTGAGTGATGAGTTCTCAAAGAATCCATACATGTTACTCCAAGCCACATTAATAGTAATACTCGTAGTTGCGGTTCACTCAGCGATAGGCATAATAGCGGCCGGCATGTACATAATACACAAACAATTGGAAACAATGCTGGTATTGTTGTCAACAATAATAGAGTTCTTTGGTGGTGTGATATACCCCTTGTCAATACTTCTAAACTACCCGGTACTGTACTATGTGTCGCTGATGATACCCTTTACACATGGCCTAGAATTATTTAGAAGAACCATAATAGATAATACGCCAATCTATGAGCCAAAAATGTTGTTTCACTTGGGGGCACTATTAGTCTTCCTACCTCTCCTATACGTGAGTTTTAAAGTCTTCGAGTACTATTTAAATAAAGCTAAGAGATTGGCTCTTCTATCCGCATACTGAGGTGGGTTGCGTGGAGATTGATAGTGTATTATCACTGATGACCACAGAAATCCAAGGACATGTAAGCTCACTTGGTAAGATATGGGCTGCAGCATTACGTAGGGCAAAGATAAGGCTCAACTATAAGACATGGATGCTTTTTGACTTTGCAAGCACAATATTTATGGTATTCACATATTTTCTTTTGTCATTTATAATAATGCCATATGACATCAAGCGTGCAGGGTATGGAAGCAGTTATTTTACCTTCGCCGTTATAGGTATTGCGATATCACACTACATGACAGCAAGTATGAGGAGTCTGTCGCTGACTATAAGACTAGAACAGTTCTATGGTACGCTTGAGACAATTCTTTCTACCCCCACAGACTTCATAATATTGTTCCTTGGAGATCTACTGTATTTCCTCATGTATTCTACCGTATTCCTCGTAATAATATTGCCTCTAGGCATCATACTAGGGGCTAGCATGTATATTAATATAGAAACCATAGTCACCCTTACAGTGCTGATAACACTTCTGATAGCTAGTAATCTTCCTATAGGCATAATATCAGCAGCGATGATATTAAGGTATAAGCAGGGAAATCCGATCGGTTGGGCGATTACATGGATAAACCAGTTTTTCGCGGGGACCTACTTCCCGATAACGCTGTTGCCCAGCTATGCTAAATATGTATCTATGCTTCTGCCATTGACTTTTTCGTTGGATGCAATAAGGTATAGTCTGATATGGGGGGTCACAATACTTAACGGGAGGGTATTACTGGATACTGCAATTATGATTATATATACAATTATTGGTTTACCCATCTCTATTGTCATATTTAGGAAGATATATAACAACGTACGTAGGAGGGGTGGACTATCGGCATATTAGGAGGACAATACGTTTTCTTCTATGTTTCACAGCCTTTGATTGTGCCCTCTAATAAATATTTTTTATAATTAGTGCTAAAGGAGGATGAAAAATGAGGAGAAGTGTTGCTTTTGTATGTATCCTTATATTATCCTTTCTTAGTATAAATTGGTATGATGTTGATATAAGGCCTCGACTACATATACATAAGGAAGCGAACTCAAAAGCACTAGCGTGGAGGGTTATCTATACTTCTAAGCCGACTCTACGGATTAAATATATGGAGAAGGATTATCCAGTATGGGCATCCAGCATTAGTGGGACATCACCCCCCTCAAGCGGAGATTGGGTAATAAATGATGTCACTACCGTAGATGGTGAAACATTGATAATAAATGGATCCATAATCATAAACACGACTGGTGCCTTGGTGATTAGAAATTCGATAATAAAGATGAATGTGTCATATGATGGCGAGCACGGCATAGTAGTATACCCAGGTGGTAACCTGACTGTAATCAACTCCACGATCCAATCTCTTGTAAATAAAAAATTCTACTTTGTAGCGAAAGCGGGATCAATAATACATTTTGAGACCGCGAAAATAGAGGATGTTGGCTATGATGTCTGGATCTTGAATGAGTCTGGCGTATATATTACCACGTCGTCATTATATATTAATAATTCAGAGATATGTTTCTCTCTAAATGGGCTAGTCCTTGAAGATGTTGATGGCGTAGAGATATATAATTTGTATGTGCATAATAACTCTGGGTATTCGCTATATCTTATTGGTTGTAATGATGTGCTGCTATATAATATAACGGCAAATTACTCTTACTGCGCGGTCTCCTTGGAGAACGCCACAAACATCACATTTGATAGCCTCATAATTGGAAATAATGACTATGGTATCTCCATGTATAATGTGACCAACTCCACAATTCGGTATGGGGTGGTAGAGGACAATACAGAATATGGAGTCTATCTCCATACCTCAGATTTCAACGAAATATATAACCTCACGATTGCCAGCACGGATTATGGGATAGAGCTTATATATGCTAATAATAATACCATAGAAAACAATACGATGAGTGGCTGTGGGCTCTATGTATATGATTCATTCGATAACTATGTGCAGAACAATAAGGTAAATGGTAAAGATCTCGTCTATCTTGAGGACACGTCCGGGATTATCGTTCCTGACGCTGGACAAATTATAGCAATTAACTCCGACACAATATGGATATCAGGGCTTTCTATGTCAGATACTACCGTTGGAATAGAGTTCTGGGGAACAACAAATAGCATCATTGACAATTGTGAAATTACTGGAATGAACATTCATGGTATTATGCTGATGGAGGGATCCAATGGTAATACGATCACCGATGCAAATATTACTGATTGTAGAGGCTATGGACTATGGATTGAAACATCTACAGATAACTGGGTGGAGAATTGCAGGATAACAAATAATAAATATGGCGTTGTAATCAAGGATAATGGTCGCTTCAACACAATAACAAAATGTGTAATATCCAACAATGAGAAGGGTATATTTGTCAATGTATACTCGAGAAACAACACCATTACTGAGAATAACATAACTACTAATGTTTATGGTATTCACCTTCGCCTATTCGCGTGTTACAATAACATATCCTTTAACACGATAAGCTATAACCACTATGGCATATATATGGAACACTACAGCGAAAATAATACGATCTATGCCAATAACTTCATAGGAAATACATACCAAGTAGAATCTACGGGGAGGAATATATGGAATATTAGGTTTGTCGGTAACTACTGGAGTGACTATATCGGGACGGATAGTGATGGCGATGGGGTTGGAGATGAGCCATATACAATAGATGCAAATAACCAGGACGCAAAACCCTTAATAGAGCCCATATATCCCGACCAAGATAGTGATAATGATGGCCTAATTAATAGATACGAGGTGTATAATGGCTTAAATCCATTAAGCCCCGATACGGATAATGATGGTCTAGACGACAAGTGGGAACTAGATAATGGTTTTGACCCGCTCGTGGATGATAGCTTTGATGATGCGGATGGGGACGGGTTGACAAATTTATATGAGTATACCATAGGTACGGATCCATGGAACAATGATACTGATGGAGATACAATACCAGACGGATGGGAAGTAACATATGGATTGGATCCATTCGTAAATGATAGCAGCGATGATATTGATGGTGATGGCCTCACGAACCTACAAGAATATACATACGGTACTAATCCAACCAACGCAGATAGCGATTCTGATGGTATGACTGATTCCTGGGAGATAAAATATGGTTTAAATCCCCTTTCCCCCGAGGATGCCGCAATGGATGCGGATGGAGATGGTCTAGAAAATCTGGCAGAATATATCTTGGGTACCGACCCTATAAATCCCGACACGGATAGTGATGGCATGCTGGATGGCTGGGAGAAAATGTATGGGCTCAACCCAATGGATCCATCTGATTCTGGTAATGATATTGATAATGATGGTCTAACAAATATAGAAGAGTTTCATCTTGGTACTAGCCCTCTAGACCAAGATACAGATGATGACGGTTACTATGATGGGGAGGAACTGATGCTTGGGTTCGATCCTACGAATCCGAATTCGCACCCACTAGATCCCTCTTGGGTAATAATGTTCATATTATCCATAATGATGATTTGTGGTGGAATAGGAATAGGAATTAGCCTTCTTGGACATAAAAAGAGTAATGCTTAGTCTTTTTTCTCAAATAAGATTTTTCCCTCCCCCATCACTACTTGAGGTCGTGAACCAAGATAGAATGGATTATTGTTCCAAACTAATAGGCTAGCCCATTTTCCCTTCTCTATCGTCCCGAGGAACTTGTCCAATCCAAGGATTTCTGCATTCTCCTTAGTGATAATTGATATTGTTTTTGCTTCATCATAGCCATATATAAGAAAGTACCTTAATTGTAAATGCAGGTTTCGAGCCAGCATTACTGGATGATCGGACATTAACCCGAATTTGGCCCCGGATTCTATGAGTGCCTTTACATTCTTATATGTGTCGTGTTTGAGCTCTGTCTTATATGCCAAAGCGTCAATGGGGCCATAAATTATTGGTATGCCCGCATTTTTTAGCATTTCAAAGCCCTCCTTTCTATAAATATCACATGTATGATCAGCAATTGCCCTAATCTTATATTCCTTCGCGATGTTTATGAGGAATATTGCGTCGTCTTCCTTATGGACATGTACCTTCACAACCTTTTTTCTGTCGAGAATTTCGAGTATAGCTCTATCTATCGGTGAAAACTCCATGTTCAGCATATCGATATATTCTTCCAGTTCTTTGTGGTATTCATCTTCGCTTATTTCGCCAGTGGCCAATCTCTGTCCGAGTCTTCTCTTCATGCGTTCAATTCTCCACGAAATTTTCTTCCTCTTTTTGATGACCTCATGAAACTTTCTGTGAAGAAGTGCATATACGCCCATTCTTGTGTAGAATCTCTTTCCTTTCCAGGTCTTATATGTGGACCTAGGATTATATCCGAGCGCCATTTTGTACCCAACATATTTTATAGGGGCCTCCTCCCTATTTTTTGCATAGTTCCTAATAACCACGGCTTTCCCTCCTATAAGGTTACCACTGCCAGGATGAATGCAAGAATAGAGTACTCCGAACTCAACAGCATCCTCAAAGTATTTATCGTCAAAATATACACTATCAAGGGGATCCAAATCTGGCGTGTATATGTCGGCTTGTTCATTAACTTCCTCCTCAGATGATGGTTCCGAATGGCGTGCCATGCCTATATGGCTATGCCCATCTATAAATGCTGGTGTCACTACTCCCTCAAACAGTACTTCGGTGCCGGGCTTTTTATTGGTAATGTCCTTTATTAGTTTATCTTCGATCACAATATATACATCCCTAAGTTTTCTATATCCATCAAACAAAACATTTGCCTTAATAGCATACATTTAATCCACCATAAAATATGGGAAAATTTAATGTATATAGTGATTATTGCATATCAGTACATATGTGATATGCATGAGGGCCTCATACATAGAGAGGTTAATATGGCGGTTCTTCAAGAGGCAGGTATTTGGAGGATTCAATGTTCTCCTCAACCGGCGAGTAATTCCAGTTACTCTATTCCTACTATTCGTGCCAATATATGAATACCTCATAGGGCCGACCCCATCTGCGACAATAACCGTGTCTATAAGCCTTATGGCTATAGGGATAATACTTGCGCATAGGCCAATAGGGGCTCTAGAGTCTGCAGTAATTTCATCTTATGTGTTTTTTTCGTGGTGCCTTATTGCTTATTATTGTCCAGAAATAGTTATATCCAGCTTTTTCTTAGACAAAGTAATATTAATGATAGTATTTCTATGGTTTGTCTTTAATTCTACTATGTTTGTCATGCAGATGTGGGATTTTTTCGCCTCTACAGGGGGCCTATATCTACTTCTTGGAAGCGATAAAGACAGGATATTTCTATACCCGTTGCCCCACGCGATATATGTTATCGTGGCAATCTACGTATCAATTAAATACCTAGGATTGCATTCAATTTATGTCTACATTGGGGTTGCGGCCCCATTGGTGCCTATAGCATTAATACATACGGTTACGAGAAACATGGGCAGGATTATTAGAGCGGCTTTAAGCATTTATATTATTGTCGCGACATACACAGCATTTGTATCTTTGGCAGGAGATAAAGCGAGCAGTAGCTATATATTCTGGACAATTCTATGTTTATTATCAATGCTTTTCACTATACAGAAGCATGCTAGAAAAGCCATAACAAGGGAAAGTAATGATAAGAGACCCGTATTCCTTGTCTATCTAATACTAGGCTTTACGCTAATGGCCATACAACTATTTATATCGCCCCCCATGAAGAGTACTGATATGATCAAAACCTGGCATATCCTATCTCTACTGGCAGCAACAGTAGCCCCAATATTGGCCCTAGTAACAATACATCTATCTGGCAAATTGGACTACTATATTGAAAGGGACAACTTCACCACGATAATGCTCATTAAGGAAACAATGAATATACTGGGGAAGAAAGTATTGAAAGAAATAGGGAAAACCCGGATGAGAGATATATTGTCAATGTTTCTAGCCTAGTACTCACATCCCATATAGCATTCTGCCATGTATGTACGTTGCGACGATATTTGCTTCTGTGCCCCTCATAACTATAGCTTTTATAGGGTCCTCCACGAAGGAGACATTGGGTCTTGTCAGGTCAAATATAAAGAAGTCTGCGGAGTATCCTTTGTGTATAATCCCTGTTTTCAGTCCTAAGTGCCTTGCAGGCAGAACGGTTACGCTTTCCAGCAGTTTCTGTGGGGGTATAACTACACCCTGAATTCTTCCAATTCTAATAATGTAGTCAAACTCGCGGAATATATCGGGGGAATTCACCATAACATTATCGGTGCCGATACAGAAGTTAATCCCTATCTTGTAGAATAGCTCTATGGGTGGAGGGCCTAAACCGAAATATCCATTTGCACGGGGACAAAGAACGATTAGTGTTCCACTATCTCTTATAATCTGAGCATCATGTTCATCGATGTAGGTTAGATGGACTATAAAGTCGGGCTGTAATAGTTTTATGCCTCTTATCACATCGTTTATGCCATATTTTCTGACGCTTTTTTCTCGCTGTTTTGGTGTTTCGGATGCGTGGTATGCTATTAATTTTTTATGTTTCCTAGCAAACTCACGTAATGTAATGAGTTCTTCGTCACTAAATCTGTTCAATGAGCTTAGGCCTAACCCATCAGCAACGCTAAGAAGTCTATCCACAGGAGACCCATCTGGTCTACCCATGATTATTGCATTAATACCAAATTGTCTCGATACGTCCCTAAGCAATTTGGCCCCCTCAACTCCTCCCTCCCTAAAATCCACAAAAGTGGCTATTCCTCTAGAAATCATCTCCTTAAGAGTTGTAATAATGCCCGTCCTAAGGACATTTTCTGGAGTTGACGATAGAATCTTGTGTTTTAGTCCATCTGGGGGAGCAACAACCTCTTTAAGTTCGAGTCCATATGCCCTTTCTTTTGCGATTGCGTCTGCAACATGGGTATGCATGTTTATAAATCCTGGGACGATTATACATTCCTCATAGTACTTATCAGCATTCATTACGCGGTCCGTGTAGACCCTTGCTATGACACCATCCAAAATCTTAAGATATACTTTCCTCTCTAGACGAAGTTCGTCTCCAACTAATCCGAGATCTGCCCCTATTATTATTGGTGAGTTCAAATCACTTACCCCCACTTGAGCACTTTTTTTCCACAGAACTCAGAATAATTGGTAGTATCTCCCCCGCCTTGCCCTCGATAAAATAATCGGCTATTGGGGATATAGTGGATCTCGATATATTAATCTCAATGATCTTCCCATTCCTCTCCTTAACGATATATGGAATCGCTCCAGCAGGATAAACAACACCTGATGTTCCAATAACGATTATTGCATCGGCTATTGAAGCATGAAGCATAGCAACCTCTAATGCCTCCCTGGGTAAGGGCTCACCAAACCATACAACTCCAGGTCTCAGCAGGTCTCCGCACTGTGGGCATGAGGGAGGGATTTCGCTCGGAGGTGCTTGGAGACGGGTTTTATAATCACAAGAGATACATTTGACAGTTAGGATATCTCCATGTAATTTTATGATTTTTTCGGATCCTGCACGCTCGTGTAAATTATCTACATTTTGTGTTATTAGGGCTTTAAGGATTCCGATTTTTTCTAGTTTTGCTAGGGAGATATGTGCTGGATTTGGTTTTGCCCTTAAAATCATTGATATCCTCCATGAATACCACTCCCAAACCAGTTTAGGATTGTTCATAAAAGCACTGAAAGTTGCTAGTTCCTCGGCCCTATATTTTCTCCATAGACCATTCTTCCCTCTAAATGTGGGGATACCGCTCTCTGCACTTACCCCCGCACCAGTTAGGGCTATTAGGTGTTCAGATTCTATTATGGTTCTGCAAACAGCGTTGAGGAGATCCTTATCCATGTCTATCCACCATGCCATACTGGTACGAGCTTAATGGTGGAGTTGTCCTCGATTTTTCTTTCTAGGTAGCCGAGGGAATTCCAATCGGCACCATTCACTAGTATGAGTAGCTCTCCTCTAACCTTGTTTTTTCGATAAATTAAATCCCTAAGATTGTACTTATCGGAAATATCTTCTATTAGTTCACAAAGCTTCTGTCCAGTATACTCCACAACGATATCTCGGACGCCCGCCCTCCTCTTAAGATCGCCATATAGTATGATCCTTAACATTTTTGCATAACCTAAATAAAATCTTTATAAGATTATTTTGTTAAGGACTATTAATTATTAGTTTCTCATAGGGGGATGAATTGAAGAAAACTGGGAAAAAACCATTAAGGACATCATCAAAAAGCCCTATCGACCAGAGAATTATAAATCTTGCTAAGGAAAAGAAAATAAGCATAGAGGAGGCCGCCAAGATCCTTAGGAGGGCCTATATTCTCCTTGAGCATGAGAAAGATAAGATTATATGGGTTAAATGTGTGTCATAGTTGTCCTATGAGAGGAGAATCAAGCTAATAAGGAGGCTATTTAGGGTTATTGAGAGGTCCAGAATAGTAAAGTGGTTGATTATTGGAATGTTCGTTGGTGAAGAATTTTATCAAGTGTCGGCTAAAACATATGATATAGACCTATGCCTGTTCCTAGATCCAGAGGAAGAGAGGTTAGAAGCCTTTTTAAGAAGCCTAGTTAGGGTTCTTAGAATAGACCCTAGAGATATCTCACCATGGAGTCAGTTTATGGAGCGTATAAGAAGGGGAGAAATACTTGTTATAGAGCCTACTGGACCAATAAATTTTCACATAGACATAATCCCCATAACTCCAGTTCATAAGGATTATGAGGTGTTTAGAGATGCTTTCAATAATAGAACCACTGCTCATTGGAGATGCATACAGATAAATATCCCAACGAGGGAATACTGGATCGCCCTCAAACTAGTTGGGTTCAGAGAGAAGGATAAATATCATCTAGTAGAGATGCTCAGATTATACAATATCCTAAAGATAAGAATCAATGTCAATGTGTTAAACAAAGTCCTCGAAAAATATCCATATCTAAAGAATCGGTGGGAAATCATATTATCAATAGCAAAAAAGGACTACAACCTCGAGCTAACAGAAGAAGGTTATGTAATTTTATCGAGTAGTCATGATTCTTAGGAATTTTTGCCCTGTGAGGTTTTCTAGATATAATTTTACTTTTTCCTTCATATTTTTCTACTACAAAATACCGCTGAAAGCCCCTAGATTGCATCTGGAGGGATGAATATAGTCTTAGACGATAGGCTAAGGTTTTTGGGTGGTAAGAATGCAATGGTGTAAAAAATATTCATTTCACATATGAATGAGGAAGCATGCATATGAACGAAAATCAGCGAGTTTTTGTATTATAGGAAACCCCCAGTTTAGCTTTGCTACTAATTGTCTATGAATGTCTATGAAAGACAGCAATAGTCGAGTTATAGTTAGAGACAGGATACTATATCCCAAAATCTAGGAGGGTCTTTGGTTTCTTTTTCTTTACCACTAATTCAAAGAAGTTGTCCCTAACGGTCTTATATACCTCGCTATAGAACCTTGCTTGGCTTAATAAGACTTTTTTAGGGAATTGTCTTAGATATTCTATTGCTGCGCACCATGCTTGTTCATAGGGTATGATCGACGATATTTTGTCGGTAATTTCTTTGTCGTAATCGCTGGGCAACTGTTCTTTATCGCCTATTATAAACCATCCCCTATCTGATAGAAATGCTCCTTCATCTCCAACATAGACCATTTTCTTACCATCCTTTGTGGTTACTTCGATATCCTTTGTTTTATCGGTTATCTTTCTACGGAATATTCTAGTTTTTGCATGTTTCTTTGCCTAGGCATAGAAAATAGCTCTGTTAAGGCCGAATGACTTTGCTTTATTGATATCGCCTGTTAGGACATAATATCTTGCTGCTTGGAGCAGCGCCATGACTTGGAATCTTCCAATCTTAACCGGTTTTTTGCCCCTAGCCCTAACCTTGCGTGTTATGGGCTCAGCCTGGACTACTTTTCTTATTTCACCAACTTTTCCAAAGTATCCTCCTACTTCATGCATTGCCTTTATGGCTAGATCGTCGGCTTCTCCCTCGATGTATTTTCTCCAGTCTTTATTGTGTTTCATTATTTCTGGCTTAGCCCATTCAGGGGTAAAATCGTCAAGCTGGTTAGGCTTAAAACATATTGTGCATAAATCGATATGCTTATGTAGCGAGAGGGGGACAGTAAAGACGCGTTTTAGGTCAATCTCGTTTTCTATTCTTAGTGGTCTCTCCCCCTTACTAGCACTCTTCATTATATCTAGAATTCTATCCTTGCACCTACCAATTATGTAATCTACCACTGAATAAGCAATGTCCAGAGGATTATACTTCTCTAATATAGAAGACGAGAATGCCTTTTCGTGAATATGTATGTGGATTCCCCTGCCAGACCACTTGAGATAAATGGACTCAACTACACCATGTTTTTCTAATTCGTCTACTATAATTCTGGCGACGTCTATCATGTCTCTCCAATACTCAAGTGACCCATCAATGTCCCATATTGGCGTACAATAACGAATATTATTCGGATCTTCTACGGATTCTCTCTTAGAGATGTCGCTATATACATTAACAGAGGCATAGAATGTTCTAGGTACTAGAGCCTTAAATCTACTTATTATTGTTCCAATGTCCTCCTCCTTATCGATTTTTAATGGTGGGCCAGACCTACTCCAATAGCGGATAAAGTATGTCGCGCCTTTCGAGGAAGTGAGTATTGCTATCCATCTATTTTTAGAATAATCGGCTATTTCCTTTCTAACCAACGGGCTGGAATAGTACCTGACTATTTCCACAGGTTCCATCAGTATCTCCATATATATACTCATTATAAAACATGAAAAAATATAAAGGAAGTGTTGAGGTGTCATTTTTATATTTGGAATTTTGGTGATTATTGCGGTGGTAGGACTCGCCTAGTCCTCCAAGACGAGGTGCTATTGATGATTTCATTCTTGTGCGATGGTATCAATGTACCATGGTTCTTCAACCGTATACTAAGGAAAATGGATCCAAAAGACGTAGGGGTCATATACATACCAACATTTGATTACCAGAATGAATTGGGGATTCATTTTTCCCCTGGGTTTGTTTCTCTCGTCAATGAGTTGGCTCGGAAGAAATTTAGGCCTTCACGAGTTGTTCTTAGGATGCTAAGCAGACTAGGTATGATAACTGAGGACATGAGGGATTTTGACATTGTTATTGACTTACTAATAACACTATGGATGGCTAGGGGTAAGTCAGTCGTTGATATATTCGACATAATATCGAAGAGATTAGGTTCGAAGCATTGTATAATACCCCTCGTTGAGCCCTTAACAACAACAATTGTTAAATGCGATAAAGAGGCTGTTAAACCAATGAATATGCATGACATAGAAACCGAAATAAAGGAAATAGAATTTATCCCTAAAGATGTAGAAATGTGTGGTATAGCTCGGGAAATAATAGATACGAGTGATAAGCTTGTACTCGTATGCATATCCCCCCTAAGCTTTCTATATATAAAAAGAATGGGAAAATTAGGGGATATATTCAAAAAATTTAAGGGCCAGATTATATACGTGTTACCCAACAAGTTATCCTCTATTGATCACAGCATCTTGCGTTTTCTGGACTCAGACCCCAGTCTTCTCGGCCTTATCGGCATGCTGAATGACTCTGTCGATACCATAGTTTTTTCGGAGGACAAAACAGAGATTCTCGAGAAAATGCATGAGCTAAAGTTTATGTGTTATCCTTTAAAACTAGAGTCAGAAGACCCAAATGAAAAAAGGAGAATAATTAATCAAATCCTTAAACTATTACAAACATGAGATGATTATATGAGAGGCATAACGATCATTATTCCCAATGATAGAAAAGATTTGATACTTGGGATTCTTGCCAACCTAGCGGTTGACTACTTTTATATTTCTGACAGCAAAAATACGTTTATCACATTTTCCGTGCCTGCATCTAAAGCCGAGGTCGTGATCGAGGCCCTCGAGAAAGTAGGACTAGGTTCACTCTATGGAACATTGCAGGTCTATAATATTGAGTATTCAACAGGTATCACAAGAGTAGGTGAAGAGAGGGGTCTCAGGGCCAGTAGGGAGGAGATACTCCTTGATATAATACAGATGTCCAAGCTTAACCTAAATTACCTTATATATACTACACTAGCCGCGATTTTAGCAGCTGTAAGTTTACTGGCAAATAACATCATAATATTAGTGGCCAGCATGATTATCGCACCAATAATGGGTCCTATTCTAGGCATCTCCATGGGAACAGTACTAAACATAGAGGATCTAAGAAAACAAGGCCTTAAATCTGAAGCCATAGGTGTGGGTCTTTGTATCCTAGTAGGGTGCATAACAGCGCTGGTATTACCCTTTGTCGTTGTGACGGATAGTATATATATTAGATCGCACCCAACACTAGTCGATGTCGTGTTTGCCCTAGCTGCAGGTATTGCCGCAGCTCTTAGTGTAATTAGTGTCGTCTCCATGGCTCTCATTGGGGTGGCGATCGCAGCTTCTATAGTCCCCCCCGCAGCAAATGTCGGTATAGGAATAGCATATTTGGTTAGGGGGTATAATGAGGCCTCGGAGATCGTTGTTGGCTCGGCTATGCTTTTGGCAATAAACATATTGATAATTAATGCTATGAGTATAATATTTTTCTGGTTTACTGGTATACGCCCAGGGGTCTCGGAGAGGAAGAGAAAACTTGCGAGTAAGGTTGTGAAGAAGCAATTATTCGTGATCTCCCTTGCGTTATTTATTGTATTGATGCCGATTGCTCAATCTACTATGAACTATTATTACACTGAGAATATGGAGAAAAAGGCAGAGGAAATAATACTAGAATTCATGAGTCAAAGGTATCCAGATGTTCAAGTCTACGACTTAAAGATAAGCTATATAAGGCAGGAAGAGACGTTCTATATATACTTAACGATAGCGATTCCTCCCTCAACCAGCATTCCATATGATTTACCCTCAGAAATAAGGGCATTGATTAGGGAGAAAACGGGCAAGGATGCGGTTGTATATGTTTCAATACTTTTATCTTCAGTATGATCTCATGCTAGGTCTATACACATGATGTGTAGGTGGATGCCAAATTGAGGAAGGTCATAAGCATAATAGGGGACTCTAGCACCGATAACGAAGAGGAACTTAAATTTGCCGAAAAACTCGGGGAAATGCTAGCAAAAAGAGGCTATGTGATATTAACAGGTGGGCGGGGAGGAATAATGGAGGCTGTATGCAGGGGAGCCAAAAAAGCTGGTGGGATAACAGTAGCTGTACTTCCCTCTACAAGCAAAGATGAAGCAAATCCATTCGTAGATATAGCTATACCTACTGGGCTTGGATGGGCTAGAAATCAGATTGTTGTATTGGGGGGCGATGTTATTATCGCTATTGGTGGCAAAAGTGGGACTCTATCTGAACTTGCATATGCATGGATGTATGACAAACGAATAATAGCTGTCGTGGGGTTTGGGGGCTGGAGCGAGAAATTGGCGGAGAAAAGTATTGATGATAGAAGGGAGGATAAGATACTTGCTGCGAAAACTGTTGATGAAGTAGTTAGGCTTGTTGATATGATCATCGAGAACAAATCCTAGACTATTTTTATGCTTATATTGCAGTATTAATTGGGTTTTTATGTTTTAACGGGTGTTGTTGTTGCCTTCCTGTTCGATTGTAGAGGAATTTATAGAAAAGACAAAAGAGATGCTGAGGAAATATCTATCCCCTAAAGAGAATAAACTTTTTATGTGTGGCAAGTTCGCAGTGCTATCATATAGTGAAGAAATACCCCCTGAGAGGAGGTATGAACTGGCTTTTTTGGAGGGCATAAAAAACAAGTCCTTCAAGGCTGAGCTTGGCCCTTACAGAGGAACAATCAAGATAGAAAAAATTGGAAAATCTGAAAGGGTCGCATGTACAGTTATCATGAGGTTTGCAGAGAAAGTCAAAATGAGTAGAGGTATGGAATTGTCGACAGGAAAAATAGAAAAAATCTCTCTTTTTGGGAGTATAACCCATATAATCCAGTATAGGTTCGATGTTTATGCAGGAATAATGATATTTCTTTATGGAATGAACTATGATCTACTACCATTGTCGAAGTATAGACCAGTAGACAATCGCAGAAAGGGTCTATATTTGTATTTATTCTCTAGATATGAGAGAGAGCTAGGCTTTATGTATGTGATGAGGGAAAATATTGATAAAATTGTTTCGCTCGTAATAGATATAATTCTAGGGAGGTACCCAAAGACCAAAATACGTATATAATACCTTTGGCCTATAAAATTACTATGATCTCCCGATTTTTAAAAAGATTTTATCTCTTTTATGGAGAGGTGAGATGCATGTCCGAAGTAATGGGCGTAGAGATCTGGGTTTTTCTAATAGCACTTATCATAGGATCATTTATACTGGGTGCGTTCTTTCTCTGGCTAGCATTGAAGATTGTGGCTACTCCTGAGGAAAGGTCGACATTCGGGTCCGTATTAATTACAGCCCTTATTAACGCTCTGATACCATGTTGCATAATACAGTGGTACATTATAAAGGTAAGGCATACGGACTACTGGGGTCCAGCAATAGCTGCTTGGTTCCTCTCATGGCTAATACCCTTCGCCATCGTGCTAGGAGTACTTGCTGTAGTAGCGGCTGCATAGCTCTTTGTGGATTTTTTATATATGGTAAGATGATATTATATCTTTTTATTTTTCTTTTCTTAGGCATAAGGATCTATATCTCCCAGTCTTGGTCTATGGGTAAGTTGTATACAAATTTTAAAGATTCGATTTGATATGTGTGAGGAGCATGTTTGAGTTTATTGAGTCTATCCCCTCCGAGTATCTTGAGATAGCTAAGATATTTGCCATAATATTCTTCGCTGTGATTGCAGATAGGCTCATCTCGAGGAGGCTAAAAACAATCGCCAAAATTCTTCATGTAAGGGTCGAAACTGTTAAGGGTCTCCAATTCTTCTTTAGATTCATAATTATAGCGGTAGCCCTAGTACTTCTAGCAGGCGTTCGATGGTTCCCATCGGAGTATTTTGTTGGTGCTGGTGCTATTTTGGGTACGATCATAGGCTTCGCATCGGCAAGCGCTATTTCTAATTTTCTATCAGGTGCGTCTGTACTAGTTTCAAGAGTAATTCGCATTGGAGACTATGTTAAAATAGATGATATAGAGGGAGTTGTTGTGGACATGTCCATAAATTATACAAAGATCAGGCGAGTTGATGGCAGTTTTGTATTCCTTTCAAATAAGGATATCTCATCAAAGAAGATCCAGAATTATAGGATCGAGAAGGACGAGGAGGAGTACTATGTATATCCAATAAAGTTTGCCCTTGACAGGTCAATTTCACTAGAGAGGGTTATGAAGGCAGTTGACAGAATAAGAGAGGAAATTAAGGACAGGATAAGGAATTTAAGAATGATTGTGGAGTCTGTCTCACGACTAGAAATCCAATATATCCTGAGTCTAGAAGTGGATAGGGCAGAAGACATAATAGAGTTAAAGCCAATAATTCTGACGGAAATCGCGGCAGAATTTGGTGGATAGACTAGACTTCCTCCCACTCATACAGTGTTGATAGCCATAGGAAGTCCTCTATCCCTCTAATTTTTTCTAGTTCCCTCACGATCAATCTATAGGCCTTGCCTAGCGTCCTGATTTTTACTTTGGCTATGAAGTCGAATTTTCCAGCTAGGGCGGATACTCTGGTAATCCCCCTTATTTTGGAGATTCGGCATAGTATTTCTTGCCAGGGCCCCCTAGATGCTTTTATTAGTATATAAGCCCTAACCTCGGAGAGTGCTAATGTAGCTATACCCAGAGCCACCATTATTGTTCCAATTATCTTTATCAGGAGTACGAGGGGCGACGCATAGAGTTCAACTAATGTTCCTGGTACCAATTTTTCTGCAATTATTGTGAATGGGATCGCAAGGATGACAGAGGACGAGGTTACTGCCTGGGTTATACTTGCTCTCCCTATCCCCAGTGCTCTTATGTATGTGATTCTGGCAAAAAATGTGATCAACATAGAAACTATGGTTATTACTAATAGTTCTGTAGATACATGAAATACCCCTACTATGGATTCTGGGTCAAAAACAGCTATAATCATTATGAAGAATATTGTAGAAAAGAGTAGGTTCCATAGTCTTATATTTATGGAGTCTATTCTTTTTCCATCGATACGCATTAAGCGCATTTTTCTCTGGGCGATAATTCTGAGTGTCCCCCCACCGTTTATGAGTGTCATTACTATGCCAAGCATTTTTAGATCTAGTGTCCCCTCGGGTGAAATTGATGCCAGAAGAGCACCAAACATGATGACCGTAAGTGACTGTATCTCAACTAATGACGGAATATCTCCCTCTATGATAATCTCCCCTAGAACAAGATATATCACAACGAGCTGCATGAATGGAAGTATAGCTGATGGGTCCATAGTCGCGCTAATTATGTAGAAATATCCAACAGTAGATATGGCATTTCCAATACTCATAAGAACATACAGAGATAGCTGTTTTTTGTCTGGTAACTTTATCATGTAGAAGTTTGGGTCGATATATTTTCCTATGGGCCTGCCATTGAGTGGTAAGCAAAAGAAAAGAGAGATAATAAAACTTATGATTGTGCCAGCAATAAAGGAGATGTTGCCATATACCCATATGTCATCCACATACACCGATGCTATAGAATCTATAATAACAATCAGTGTACTGAGTATAGCACACATGATACATAGAGTATAGAACAAAGCCTTTTTCCTCATTGCATGATCCCTACTCCCTAACAACTTCCTTTTCGACTACATGTGTTGTTGTTCTCACTACTCCCTCAATTTCATGGATTTTTTCTGTGATATCAAAAAGCTCCTCCAAGGAATTAACTCTCACCCTAACAATAATATCAAATTCCCCTGCAACGACGGCAATATTGCCGATGTTTTCGATTTTCTTCAATTTTTCCACAACTCTTGCAATTTTCCCAACCCCAGCATTTATCATTATGTATGCCTTAATCATAAGCATGCACCAAAAAGCAATAGAAAATATGCTATTACAAAAAACTGATATAAATATCGATTTTTGAGTAACAAATAAGATCCAAAACGGTGGAAGCTGGTTTTCATGGCTGAAGAATGGTCAGACCAACAAAAGCCAGTAATAGAGATACGCTGGAGAAAAATCTTTCGGCACCCAATAAAATTCCTCAAGACGATGATGCCATTCACAACTTCTCACCACCCCGAGTGTCGGCATTATGAGGGTCACTACATCAAGATAGGCAGATACAAGCTATGCATAGGGTGCACATTTACATACCCAACAATACTAGCCGTATTATTGATACACAAATATACCGATGTAACAAGAAAGATATTTTCGATGGGATGGGAATTTTTGGCCGCTCTAACTATGATGTATATTGTCCTCTACGCATTTAAGATATTCGATAAACATATAGCCATAAAGATAGCGTCAAAAATATACCTAGGAACAACACTAACACTAATAATCTTATACACAGTAAATAAACTGCCGTACCAAAAACCTATAAACATAGTAATAGCGATCCTACTATATCTCTTCCTCGCAAACACCTTATCCGCGATAAGGGGATATAAAATCGTAAAAACATGCAGAAAATGTGATCAATGGCATCGATTCCCCCTCTGTGAGGGATTCAAAAACATCCTCGAAAAATTGGAAAAAGAAGGATTTGTCCTGATACGGTCTAGAAGTTAAAGTCAATTTTCAAGGTTAGCCATTGTACTAGTAGTTAGTTCGGTATTCTCAACAATTTATGGTTATGGAAAAAACTTAAATTCACTATAAGAATCCTTTTTATAGAGAATATTTATGGGGATTCTTTTGGCGAGAAGTTGGAGGATATTCATCACAATAAGCCTACTATTTCTCCTAACGCTTTTTCATAGCCTACATGGTGGAAAGGCTTGCCAAGACATCGGCTTAGACGGCAGATTTAGGGAGTTAGACAATAGTAGCTCAGAGGTGCACCTTCTATGGGAGGTAGAGCTGAATAATATGACAATATCAACACCCGTTGCGGGTGATGTAAATAATGATGGAAAAGTAGAAGTCATTGTATATACGACTCATGGCTATCTATACTGTATAGATGGAACCAACGGGAATATCCTATGGTCCGATAAACTCGAAGGAGGAATATTTCTCCCAGGTCTCTGCGATGTCGATAACGATGACATTCCTGAGATAATCACGGCTAGTGATAATACTGTTTATTGTATTGATGGATCTGATGGATCTGAGCAATGGGAGTGCAGAATAAACGCGGGTATATCTAGCTGGACTGGTTTTATGTCAGTAATGCGTGACTTGGATTCTGATGGAAATGTAGAGATTATTGTCGACGGATACAGCACTAGATATAATTATGAATATGGCCCCCTAACTGTTTATTGTATTGGTGGATCGAATGGCTCGATCAAATGGAATACTACCCTTGGAAACATCTCTTTATACACATCGAGACGCATATTTATCGCTACTGGTGATGCTAACCATGACGGATGCCTAGATATTTTGTTAAGTGTTAATGATCTCGTGAATGATACCGATCCACACAAATTGTTCTGTCTGAACGGGAGAGATGGATCAATACTATGGGATAAGGCAACAGAGTTGCAATATCAATCAATCCTTTTATATGATATGAATAATGATGGATTCCCAGAAATATACATGGCTGGAGAAAATTCAAGGACAATAGTGGAATGTATAAATTTAAGCAACGGAGAGGATATATGGCACGTGGCGGCTCCCGGCACATACCTTTCGGCACCATTAGCTATTGGGGATCTCTATGGCAAAGGCTCCCAGGACCTAATCATACCTGCTGATTACTGTTTAATTCGCATCAATCCGAACAATGGGAATATTCTAGGGATTTATTATTCCTCATGCATAGTATCGCATTTTCTATCCGTAGCTCTTGCTGATATGGAGTATGATGGGAAACTAGAGATCGTGGGTTGTTCATGCGTTATCTATTGTTTTGATCCCATTGATAATAAGGTTTTATGGAAATACTCCACGAAAAGCCCTATGTCCCTGTATAATAGGCTCCTTCTATATGATGTTGATAAGGATAGTAGCATCGAAGTTATTGCTTGTGACCAGAGGGGGGATGTACTTTGTCTCGACCCTGAACACTCTGGTAGTCGCATATACTGGCAAGTTTGCGGTGCAATCAATGGATTTCCTGCTACTTCAAATGTATTAGATGTTGATAAGGATCTAGACTGCCTTTCTGATTATAGCGAAATATCGTATGGGACGGATCCATCTAGACCAGATACTGATGGCGATGGTGCCCCTGACGGTTGGGAAATTCACCACAGGCTTGATCCTCTTGTAGCCGATTCCGATGAGGATAATGATTGTGATGGTCTGAATAATCTTGATGAGTATTTATACGGCTCTGACCCAAATAATGCGGATACGGATGGTGATGGTATGGTGGACTCTTGGGAGGTTATGTATGGGTTAAATCCAACAAAAAATGACGCCTATGAAGACCCCAATGAGGATGGCTTAAGCAATATAGATGAATATTTTATTGGTACATACCCAAATGATTCCGATACCGACAATGACATGTTTAATGATGGTTTAGAATATCGCCTCAATACCGATCCTATTAAATGGTATATCAGTCCATTTACGGTATATTGTGTGCCAGTACTGCTATTCCCTATTGTATTGCATGTTGATAGAAAGAGAGAGTTATCAGGAGGGAAGTAATGTGGGTAAGATAACCCGCATATACGCAATATTTACTATGATATTATTACTCTATGCCTCGCTTAATTATTTGATACGAGAACCTGAGAAGAAACGTCGGTCTGAGCATAACTTACAGACTTACTGGGTAAAAAACGGAAGTTATTATCCTTATGATGCCGCCATCTGGGACGTAAATCATGATGGAAAATGGGAAATATTTGTAAACTACGGACATCCACCAATCTGTGGAGGATCCTGTTTGATGCATAATAATGATGGAAAATGTGGATTATCTACAGAATACTGGTACCATCTAATCTGTATGGATGAAAGAGGAAATATTACGTGGGATTTCCCCTCGAATGGCTTACTATCCTTCATTATAGTAGACACAAATGATGATGGAATTGATGAGATAGTCTGTTTCAATCGGTATAACCCCAGAGGCGAGATCACTATCCTCGACCCAATAAACGGGCAGCCCATCGATACAGAGGAGCTGAATATGGTCATAGATAAAATGTGTGGATGCATAAATGGAAAGGATAAAATGGTATACGTTCTGGGGGGCTACTTCATAGACTATAACCACACATGCAGAATTATGCTATATGATCCAAAGAAAAGACAGGTTCAATGGATATGTGATTTCAATAACACCTACCTACGGGGCCATGCGGTAGGTGATTTAAATAATGATGGATTCCAAGACATAATCATATCAATGCACCAGACGGACAACAATAGACTGATCTGTATAGATGGTGCACAAGGAAAAGTATTATGGTCTTGGGACAAAGCCCCCTCAAAGATAATACTTGCTGACATAGATGGAAATGGTGAACTGGAAGTCCTTGGGCTACGCGAGTGTTCAGGTAAGGTTTATATAGATTGTTTAGATCATAATGGAAGATTGCTTTGGTCTATCCCTACAATTAAGGCTGGATCATATCGCCATGTCGCAGTGTCTGATGTAGACATGGATGGGGCCCTCGAAATAGTCGTTAAGAGTGGTGGTAATCTTTGTTGCATTGATAGTGAGGGAAATCCTACTTGGACGACGACAATATATGAGGACATCTATGGTTTTATAATTGCCGATATTAATGGTGACGGTATGCTGGAAATAATTACGATATATGGATACTGTAACTGCACTATGATGTGTGACTCAACAAAGATATTATGCATAGACGCAAAATCTGGCAATATGGTTTGGGCAATAGACGTATATAATGCCTCTCCAATCACTGGCTGTAGGTGTGGAGATATCGATGGTGATGGTAAGCTAGAGCTTATATTTGGAACCACAAATTATCTGTGGGAGGAAGGATATAGGCTCCGATGCCTTAAGGCCCCAAAATCTCGAATCGTTATTGCATGGGGATGTAACTATCTAAGGACAAATAACCATGCAGATCTGGACTCGGATTTTGATGGTATAAAAGACTATAAAGAGCTCGATATTGGGACAAATCCATATGATGTGGATACAGATAATGACATGTTTTCAGACAATATAGAAATAATGCTACACACGGATCCCAACAATCCGTACCTTAATCCATTCGACCTATATGTAATACCACCTCTATTAGTGATAGTGATAATATATGTGTTCATGTGGAAAAAGAAAACCATGAGAAAAATGGCTAGATAAATCTAATATATCCCTTAGGTACAATGGCTAAAAATAACACGTCGCATAATGGCCATTCGGTATATCAAGCGATTTACATGGCTAATTATAGACATACCTACTCAACCTACATCATGAATGTGGGTATTCTTGTGCTTAAAGACAAATATTTTTTTAATGTATACGTATTTGATTTGTATATACATAAGATATTTCATTTGTATTTACATGTTAGTATGGGTGATCCCTATGCCTAGAACAAATCTCGGTTTTTCAGACGTAACAGGAACTAGATTAAGAGTCAGGTATGAGGATGCTCAGATTCATGGCATTTGTCCAATCTGCCAAGAGGACTGCCCAGTACTATGTACAGTAGGAAAAGCAGCCCTAAGAGGAAGAGAAGTACTATACCCCAAACCAGAATACTTTGGAAGAAGCGTAGCAGGCTCAAACAAAATATTTGGCCTAGACTGGGCAGACATACAAATAATGAGCGATGTCAGAAAAGAAGCAACAT
>CAZWPQ010000012.1:41726-57865 GCA_964636085.1 uncultured Nitrososphaerota archaeon | reverse complement strand
GTAGTATTACTATAGAGGTTCCAGATGACGTCAAGATAATGCTTGAGAGGAACCCCTTGCTCAAGAAGAAGTTTGAGAAGCTCGCCGTGGAGGTTTTCCATGAGAAACTTCTAAGGCTTACAATGGCCGACGAGCTCACTAGGGATGCCGAGGTATCTGGGGAGGTAATCAAGGAGTTTGACAGAAAAATCAAAAGGAAGATTGTTGAAAGGTTAGAAAATCTTGAGGGTGGTAGTGGACACCAATAAGCTTCTTGCAGCTACACTGAAAGTCGAAAAAACTCGTCGACTTCTGATGTTAGCTCCAGTAGATTTCTTCACGCTTAGCTATGCTATAGATGAAATTAAGGAGTATCAGGATGAGATTTGCAGAAGAGTTGGTCTCGATCAGGAGATCTTTAACTACATACTATTCTAATGTTATTCTTCTCGAGCTCAGACTCATAGAAATAACTAATCGGCGCGCCATTGATGAGGCAAAACAAATAGCTATAAATTTTGACCTAGATGATTACCCATTTATAGCATTGGCACTAGAGCTAAACGCCATAATCTGGACTAATAATAAAGAATTTTGATTTTGCTATTTTTCATGTTCTTTGTTTGGTTTTGTCCAGTATTGCCGGCGTTCTTTTAAAAGTTGATTATAATCCATTATTTTTATCCCGTAGCTTTTGTGGATATGCTTTTTGGCTTTGTGGATTCTGGAGTCCTCTGTTAGAAGCACATCTCCACATTTTATTGCTGTTGCGACTATTACGCAGTCAATGTAGTCGGGTAGTATTTTTCGTAGATCAAAGCTAATATTTATTATGACTTCATCCCAAAAATCAATTACATTCAAGTATTTCATTATGAATCTTATAGCCTTCGAAACATATTTATGCGGGATTCCCAATTTTGCTGCTTTTGCTTGGAGCTCGAAGATCGATATAAGGCTTGTGGATAAATCGTATATACTGATGTCTACTTTTTTCTGTAGAATTGCATTAAAAAGATTAGTTGGAATATTTATTTTCGCTAAAGGTAGCAAGTAAGTAGTATCGATAATCATGATTCAAACCTTTTTGAAAGGTCTTTACGAAATTCCTCAAATTCCTCGGGTGTAACCTCTGCAAGGCTTGGGCCAGAGAGTAGTTCTCTCAATTCGTCCATTGGAATTTTACTTTTCGGTCTTCTTAGGACTTCTGATAGAAGATCGTTTATAACTTTCGATAGATGTCTTGCAGACCCATACTTCTTGATGCTTATATTCACTAATTTGATGTATATATCATCGTCAAGCATTATAGTTGTCTTTCTAGCCAAGGTATGTCACCACATAGAAATATAGAAATTTAACCATATAAAAATAAATGGTCGGAATATTTTTCCTACCCCTCTCCCGTTGTCATAGTTTTTCTAGGTATTTCCTTGTCTCCTCCGTAGACGAGGGAATTTTATCTATTCTTGCGATTCTTGTTTTCACTTTTTCTATATCAGCATCCTTGGATAATTCAACAATTACATAGCCCTCTATTCCTCTCTCTCCACCGCTGATCTCATGAATAAGTACTCGTGATCCCTCCAATATAAGCTCGTCTACTCTGCCAGATAATATGAATAGGTTATCCCGGGTTTCTTGATCTTCCATAAGCCTCCTAGTCAACTTGGTCAGTGCGGTAGTGTACTTGAAAACTGGCCCTATCTGACTATCCACACCAAAAAATGTTATACTGATTATTCCATATGCCGCCAGCCTATCATTATAGTCTGTCACAATAGTATCCGAGCGAGGTAATTGTATATTTCTGATACGATTAATGTAGGCCCCTATAGCATCGATATTTGCAATTATAATGTTTCCTATTTTTTTCGCAAATCCTACCCTCTCAAGCGCATAAACCTGCTCAGGCTCCAATAAGTCTGATTCCATTACCCAGCTCTCAGAAAGCCTGAGAATAGTATAGGGGTCCAAAATTATCACTCTTTTCTCTACTTTTGGCCCTTCTCTATACAGTCTTTTTAATCTTTCAGCAAGCCTGTTTTTTCGATTTAGTTTCTGAATTAGGAGATACAACACAAGCACTATTAATATTCCCGTTACTATGCCCAGTATGCCTATGGCTAGAGTGTATAGGATTCCTACCATCCCCCCCACATTCTCCTCCTAAGCTCTGATATGTAATGCTTATGCACACCCATACACAGATCCAGCGCCTCTTTGAGCTTTACCCTAAAGTTAAATACTCCCACAAGAATCCTATCCTCACCAATTTTTTCGCTCACAGCAACTATGTTTCTATTTCCCTTGAAGTATCCTGCAAACATGGTCAATTCTCCTATCTTCTCAATGGAGATTATTAAGTCATTTATTAGTGTAATTATCTCCGAATCTCTACCACTCGTGCTGACCGCTATTGGTAATAGATGGGAATCATATAGAAAAGCAACATCACTACCAGTTTTTTCCCTCAATGTGTCTACTATCTGTTCTATCCCAATCTTAGAGGCCCCATGGATAGTACGTAATAGTAGAGACATGCTTAGGGGGTCATAAATGCTTGTACCTATGGTCTCTATGCTGTAGTTAGAAAAGTCCTCCTTGTCAAATATTATTTTCTCCAACTCGGCGGGGGAGACGGCATCGTCTAGGTCTTGCTTATGGGCAAGAAGTATGATATTTGGTGTCCTATCACAATATTTCTCGATCATCCTCTTGACAAATCTCCAGTATTCCTTCACGGCACTAAACCTCTTTTTATCGGCCGCATCAACGGTAAAAACAATCTTGTGTGTATGTGGGAAAAACACCTCATAAAGACGCTCATTCATCCTGAGAACAAACTGTCCCGGAAAAACCTCAAACTTTACATCACCCCTCTGATACGCCTCTACACCATTACTCATCCTAGTGTTTCTGGCTTTCTCCGTATCTAATGTTTCAAGATAAACCTTGATTGATGTCTTTCCCGCCTTGTCCAAACCCAAAAACACAACAAGCATTATGTCGGCCCTCCAATTCCCAATAATTTTTTCTTTCCACAAAAATACTAGTAAATTGGAATAGAAATTTTATACAAAAATGTCAAGAACTATCTATGAGAAATTTATTTTTCACTAGGATTCTGTTCACACATGAAGTTTAGTAACATGTATCTCGCGGGGATTGTCTATAGGAACATAAATTATGTATCGATTTTTAAGCTCAGTCCATTTTTCTTCCTGAACCCCTGTAATGTTTTTTGTTTCCTCTATCCATTTGTCACCCGTTAATGGCTCCGAACTGATATACAGCCCCCCGTAAGTTTTATATCCATGTTGCTGGTTTTTCATTAAATAGTATAGCGTGTGGGTTGCTCCACTATCGGGATAATCTTCGTTATAGTATCTTAGCGCATACATGTATTTCTCGCTGCCCATCACAAAGTTTATAGCCCTAAAATCTTTAATTATTGTCCCATTGAGTATATCCTCCAGTGCGCATATAATGCAGTCGGGCTCCTTTAACCCGTTATCAAGAACACTGGCTAGGAGTATCCTAAAGAAGATCTCACTATCAGTCCCATTACTAGTTAGATACTCTTTCCTTCCATTAAACTCTAAGAGTTTTTCACTTGGATTTACACTAATTTTTGATTCGTCGAAGACCACGTAACCATTGTGTGCAAATACAAACTGTTCCCCTCTTACGGTGTGAATGAAAGGGTGCGAGTTCTCTCCCCGCATACCCAAAAGGCTGTCTACAGGAAATGTAGATTTCCTAGCATGCATAATATAGGCCTTACTCTTGACCTCTCTTATGATGTTTTCCATTATTTCGGACTCCCAGAGTGGTTGAGCATATTTTCTGACGACCCATGAGTTATCCGATAGCCAAGCAACCCCGCAACCGTGTCCATGACATTCTCCATATTTAACACATAACATTTTCAGAACTATACTCAGCATCTTGTATATTGGCGCTATCTTCATTTTTTTGTCGCTTAATATTCCCAACAACCTACACATCAGTCATATGCACCAGTAGTTCACTGATGCATTAAATCAAGAGATTTAAGTTTTTTATTCAAAACATATATGGGGATAATACATAGAGCACATCTATGGGGAATTGGCTTATATAAAAAATACCGCGATCAATACAGTACATGCTTCTTATCACTTTGGTTTCTTCTAGGACACATAATTATCGTTCATAATTGTAGTTCTTCTATGCTTATGCCTCTTGCTTTCTTTATTAGGAATATTGATAATATTGAAAGTATAATAATCCAAGCAATCATAGAGATTATCGCCAGTGACGGCTCTAATATTCCTTCCTTATTGACATATCCATGATGCGATTGGAATATCAAGTTATTGATAATATCTCCAGTGTATGGTTTTTGATCCATGTAGAAATAGTATGTGATTGCTGATATTAGGTAGAATGGTAGGAATGGACATAGTTTTTGGAAGTCTATCCAGAATCCAGCATAGGCGACAAAGCTAAGCATTAGTGGGATATAGGACGCAAATGACCTCATCATCCCTTTTCTCGAACATATGGTGAGGTATGTAATAAATACTGAGAATACATACATAAAACATGCAGACAACACTAAGGCAAGTATTGTTCCCAATGGCTTCTTGGGGAGATATATCTCTCTAAACTTGATGAAGTAGAATGATAATTGGAGCATCCATAGGATTAGTGAAAATACTATTAGCGCCAATATCGTGCTTAGAGAATGCTCCACATAGAACCTCCCAGAGTTTAGTCTGCTAAATTTTGTTACAAACCTTATAGAGAATGAAGCATAGTAAATACTCTGAACTATCGATATAGCTATAGATCCTATACAAAGTATTAGTAGTTGCCCAAATATTGCGGCAAAGTGATATTGTACATACGCGGGGGGAGTTTCCCTAGAAAACACAAAGGCACCCATGGCCGCCCAGAAACTCATGAAGAATATTGCCCAGAACCACAAATACGGGTTGAGCAGATAATGAAGCAATGATACTTTAAAGTAACGGGTGAATATCCTCTTCATATTCACACCTAAGCTAGCTTATAGATGTAGTCTAACGAAAAAATGTCGCTTAGTGGTTTTCCCACAGGGTCCATTGTTATAGAGAATGTTACTGTGTCCGTCTTCACAATAAGCAGAGCGTTGGGCTTCTCCCCAAAAAATAAGTATGCATTTAATAATTTTTCTAGGGGAAGAGAACCATAGATCTTTCCCTCAAACATGAAGGCTACATCCCAAGATGCTGGATTTAGCTTCTTAATTAGCCATGTTTCATGGGTTGATACTATCAATACATTCTCATCATTCTCTAAGTATTCAATCAATATGTCCTTTCTCTTTGGATCTAGCTGTTCAAAAGGTTCGTCAAATAGCTTTACCTTTGCTTTTGTCGATAGTGCTATGGCGTTCAAAACAATCTTCTTCTGTCCAGCAGATAGTTCAAATAGCTTTCTTTTGTGAAGAAAATTCTCATCAAGACCAAACTTGGATACAACCTCTAGGAACATACCCATGTCCCCCCCAAGAAGATCCAGATACATATCTGCAAGATGATAGACATCGACATAATATATCAGACGATAGATCTCATCGATATTTGTTATGACAAGTCCGGGAACACCATTCACATTATCAATATTTATATCCCCAACCATTACCCTACCCGATAGCTTCTTAGTTAATCCACATATTGTCCTGAATAGTGTTGTTTTGCCAGCTCCGTTTGGGCCGAGCAAAAGGGCTTTTTTGTCGAATACCACACTGATGTCTTTCAAAATGGTTTCTGCACCATAGCCAGCTTTCAAGCCCTCGATCCTAAGCATAAAGACCCCCAACATAAAACTTTCAGCCATCATTACTCCAAAATAACTTTGAATAAAACATTTAATTCCATCCTTTTATCCTTACAATTAATAAATTTCATTTTTGTCAATCAGTGCGGTGCAAGGAGAAAGCTGTAATAAGGAAAGGAAACTTGGGAATAGAGGGACTACATGGAATTAGAGGGACTGGTTTTCCTCTTTGATTCCAGTTTTGTTTAGTCTTTCTAGTAGTCTTTGTCTTGTTTTTTCTATGTCTTCCCGGTAGTGTCTTACAACATTTAACCAAAGGTTTCCTGCGAGTATATATAGTAGCATGAATGCTATTAGTGTAATTCTTATGCTACCCGTGTAGTCGGATATTAGTCCTGCTATCGCTATTCCTGCTGATCTGAAGAACAATTCTGCGGTACTTATGGATGATACTACTATGGCTCTCTGTTCAGGCAGATTTATATCTGATATGACACTATTCTTTATTGGTTCTATGGAGCTATTGAACATCATTCCAAAGAAGAACATCAATATCGCTATAGGGACTAGTATATTCGTCTTTAGGACCGAGAAGAATCGCTTAACCGAATTTACTGGGTCTGGATCCGTTATATTCAGTTTTATTGGCAGTAACAAAAATATTACCAGAAAAATTGTCTGTGCATATGAACTAATCGACGCTATCATTGGCCTATAGCTGGGGTTTTTTCCATATAATGCATCAGCTAGATACGCTATTATCACACCAAAGAGACCACCTACCATTCCTAACCCTAAAAATATTAATGCGACAGTCTCTGTCGCCACCAACTCCCTCACCACATATTGTGTAATCCATGCCACGAGTACTCCTTGGGGAAGCGTAGATATAAATTCCTCGACGGCGACATATATGTTGCTTTTATTGCTTAGTATTATTTTTGCATCTGAGAGACTGAACCTATACTTGTACTCGCTCTCTTGGCCATATACTTCCATTATATCGGCGATCCCTCTGGTTGGTTCTATCAGAACTAGAGATAGGGGGGTCCCAATTAATAGCAACATTAATGCGTTCAGGTAAATGGGATATCTCCAGCCCTTATAGGCCCCTAATAAAACGCTTGTGAGGAAGCCAAGCCCCATCCCGACGCCGCTAATGATGTACCATAACATATATGCCCTTGTTCTCTTCTCACTCTCGAAGAAATCAGCAATTATACTGTAGAATAGGGGAAATATCGCACCAAGGAAAAACCCAGTCGCAACCCTAAGGATAAAAAACAATATTATATTCTCGGTCAGAAAAACAAGATATGTGAATAACCCCCCCATGAAAATGGTGAAAACTATAAGCCATTTTCTTCTAACCCCCGTAGCATCCGAAATATAGGACCATATAACAGTCGATATCCCCAATAGGAAAATGTATAGGCCAGTCATGCTGCCAAGTATAAAATCTGACAGGCCTAGATCGGCCTTGATAAGGTTATAGTTGGGTATGATTATGTATTGGTTTGAGACCTGTATTACTGTGATTATGGCTGCTTGAAGAAGCATTAGTTTTCTCAATTTAAACATGGAGTCAACCTTCCCCCAATAACCGTTTCAACATAAACAATCTTTTGAATCAAAAATAGCATATATAACGACAAATCCACACTTATTCATATTTACAACCTTTTTAAAGATACAACAAATATTAGCTATTTGCTGACATAACTATATGTGAGGTACAAAGAGGAAAGACAATGATTGGGCCACTTTTCGTGATGCTAACAATTATAATCCTTGTCTCCTATTTTATTAGCAGTGCTATTATTGCTATGTGGATCTATCATGACGCAAAAATACGTTTCCCGGAAGAAAGCAGTATTCCTCTTCTCTGGCTTATCATCGTATTGTTTACAGGAATTATCGGTCTCATCATATATTTGATCGTTAGACCCGAAGAGTGAATATATCCCCATAGGGACATTGCTGATGTATGTTCCCTATGGAATCGATCTCTTGTTTTCCATATAGTATCTCCATATTTTCTTGTAGAGTTTTTCGAGAATCTCGCAGATCTCTAGTAGTGCATCGGCTTCTCTTTCGTCTAGATCGTCTATTTCGTCTTCCAGTATCTCTGATATTTCACTGCGTATGTTTGCCCATATTCTAGAAGCCATAACTATAAGCGTTAGAGTCTTCTGAAAATCCCCCAGTATTTTACTTTTACTTTTCATTAACCCTCTCCCCCATACCCTCCATAGAAAATAGTGTCACTATAATATATAAACTGCCATAGGTAGACATATAATTTTGGGGTAAGTGAATTAAACTTCGATCAAACTTCTATCTGAATGAGAAGACCTTCAAGGACCAGTCATTCATAAAAAAACTTCCATACGATATCAATCAGGATTTTTTGGTGTAAATGATTATTACGGCCAATCCTACGAGTATAATGATTATTATTAGCCCTACAAAAACTTCTATGGGTACTTCCTTGCCCCATATGTTTCCCTGTGCTTGTGT
The DNA here is from genome assembly GCA_964636085.1 of uncultured Nitrososphaerota archaeon. Lineage (GTDB taxonomy): Archaea > Asgardarchaeota > Njordarchaeia > Njordarchaeales > Panguiarchaeaceae > Panguiarchaeum. The sequence goes on along the minus strand of CAZWPQ010000012.1, from coordinate 49,558 downwards.
GGTTGTTGGTGTTGTTTCTGATTGGGTTATGTGTATTATTAGTGTTTTTTTAGTTTTGTTTCCTGCCTTATCTTCTACCTCAATATCTATAAGGTATGTCCCCTTCTTGTATACCGTTATTGGTATTGATATGCTGTAATCCGTATCGGTTCTGTTTTCGAGGTATATTGTCGTGCCGTTGAGTTTTACCACTAGTTGTGTGGGAGAGAAATCATGTATATTTGCGGTTAATGTAAATTGTATATCTTTGATATTAGTATTATTTTTGGGGCTTATTATTGTTACTTCTGGAGCTTGGGTATCGATATGCAAATATGCTCTCGCAGATATGACACTGAATCCAGTGCTTGTTTTAGGTATTATTTCCACAATATGTGTTGCTTGATCGGATAGATGGAGGACGTACGAATTTATGTCGGGGGATAAACTGGATATGGTGTTGGAATCAACCCTGACTTCTATGCCTGTTACAAATTCTATATGTGTGATTTCCCATCTTATTTCTACATCTGTACTTGAGATATATGCATTTTCATTTGGGCTGATTATAGAAGCAATAATAACATCAGCCCTTGCGGGGTCCGTGCCATACACAAATACCTCTCCATAATCATCAACGCCATCGCCATCTGTGTCGATCTTATAGGGATCCGTATTGTGTTCTATTTCAAATATGTCGCTCAGACCATCGCCATCCGTATCAAATACATTGTTTGTACTCTTGTTCCAATCATACTCAAAGACTTCCTTAAAGAACAATGCTGCCTCTCTAGATCTAATAAGTATACCTACTTCCGTATTTAATGTTAGAGAGGCTCCCGACCAATTAATTGAACCCACTACGACATACTCATCATCAACAATAATTCCCTTATTATGGAGAAAGATCCCTTCATCCAGACTGAACGCTGGGACAACATGAATGCCCAGACTATTCAGATATGGTGCCATCATACTATAGTTTCCCGTCACATTTGTATCATCCTCCAATATCAATTGAACCGTGACACCACGATTAACTGCCGACTTGAGCCTATTTATTAGGTCTTGAACATAGTATGAACTATTATTAATATACATTGTCTCTATAAAGATGGTGTGATTGGCGTGATCTATAAGCCATTTAATGGTATCATATGAATTCACGGGAGAATAAACAAGGGATATTCTATAATCATATATTCGTGTCGTATCAAAGCTCTTTGGAATGGAACAGTTTCCATTCTCATCTGGAGCCGTACCTGTACCGTGTACCAATGGGTCATAATCTACGCTTCTGGAGTCATTAAGAAATATGTCTTCGAATATTGATTCACAAATCCTGGCGAACGTACTATTGTAAATTATTGCTCCCCAGCCCCTACTTGGCCTTGTATATGGCTGACAGGTTATGTTGTCTGTATTAGGAGGATATGATGTAGGAAAATAGTTCTCACTCCCTAGGATTACTACGGAGCGATCTACTATCATCATCTTTGCGTGGACTAGGATATCCGTATTCTCAAGTCTAATCCATACTGGCAAACCAGATGTATTTAGATCATATAGCATTGAGGCCATATTTCTATTCCAAGAATCTCCTAAATCACCATAGGGATCGCCTTCCAGCAGAATTCTACACTTAACTCCTCTGCTGGCAACACTACTAATAATGTCAAAAAAATCTAGACTCCACATCTCATATACCATTATGTCTAATGACGATGTTGCGCCAGAAATCGTCTTATTTATTGCCTCGAATGCGGAATCTGGGTTTACAAAAAGGATTATACTTTCCCCCGCCCTGCTATGGACATAACCATCATTGACCTCGTCACTATCTATATTTACCCTCCATACAGAAGACATATTTCTATGCTTAACGATGGATCCCCATGAGGCCACAAGCAACAGTAGGACTACTATGAATACCCCTCTCATACATCTCACTTCAAACTAATTTTAATATGTTTTTGCACGGTTATAAGAGTCAAAGCATGTAAAAAATCTACGTACTCTGGATTAAATATGTTGCTCCTGGAAAATCCTTATTGTGGTTATTCTAGGTATATCGTGATGTTTAGTCCTTTAAAATGTTGATCTCCAGTGACTACTCTAGCATTTAAATTTTTTGCTAGGGCGTAGATATAATAATCGATCATGCTTGGTTTCTTTTTCAGATTTAGTCTTCTCGCATTCTCGTTTAGTGCTATCTGTGCTTCCCTGAGGAGTAAAAGTACTTCATCTCTTATGCGGTCAATAATGGAAATCTCGCGTATTATGCGGAGACGCTCACTTATTATATTCTGACTGAACCCATCTCTGGAGTACTTGTTTGCAATTTCTAGCAACACCACTGTGGGGGTATAGATAATATCCGCCTTCTCGATGAGATCCTTAACAATAATTCCTTTTTCTGTTCCCGCAAAGTATTCGATCCATGCATAAGAGTCAAATACGAGAATCAAGTCTGTCCTCCTCAGAAAAGCTAGAGATTCTATCCTTATCGATACCGAAATATTTTTCAGCCAGCCTTTTCCTCTTCTCTCTCAGCAAATTTAATATAACCTCTTCTATTGAACGGGCACCCATTAGTTTCTTCTCTTCCTCTAGAGCCTCGACAAGACGCTTTGAAACCCTTATTGTGGTGGACAAGCATCATCACCATATAGTAACCCTATAGTATACAATATATAGTATGCAATATATAATATATTAAAAAATCAAAAGGAATGTTCACTCAATCCCCTCGTATTCCTTTCTCCTATGGGTTATTAGCAGGACAGATATTATTATCGCGGCTACGAGCACCAAGGCAAGTGCGAATATAAAGGTGGGGATTTGATGCCCCTTGCTACTTACCTTGACAATCCATGAAATACTCGCAGAGCCATTCTCATTGCTACCCACAATAGTTATGTTCCATATACCCGCCTCGAATGTTGTTGTGAGATTAGTAATTATTATGTTTTCATCCACCCTTTTGACCGTCCCATTAATGTACCATATTGCATCAACTGGTTGGTTGAATCTTACTTGAAATGTTACTTCTGTATCCTCCATAGTTTCTATGCTCAACTGTTCGGGACTATATTCTAGTATCTCCAATTGCTTGTATACCAAAACAATCCATGATTTGTACTCAGAACCATTCTCATTGATACCAACCACTGTAATGTTCCATGTCCCAAAGCCTAGAGTAGTGTTGAATTCAGAAAATCGTGTCTGATCTACCGTCATTGCTTCAGAGGAATTTATGTACCAAGTTATGTTTGCTTTTTGGTTAAACTCCACCCGAAATATAACCGATGTGTTTTCTGGAACCCTTATGTCATGCTGTGTCGGGTAAAATTCAACAATCTCGAGCGGTATGCATATTCTAATCGTCCATGATATCGATGTATAACCATATCTGTTGGATGCGACAACTGTGATGTTCCACAGGCCGGGATCAAGTATCGCTTCTAGGAACGATGCATTTACATTCATGTCATCCCTCATAACAGTACCGTTAACTAGCCAAGTTATATTTGCTATCTTGTCTACTGATATTTCAAAGTACAGCTCGGTGCCGCTTGGAACTTCTAGATATAATTCATGCGGTGCATAGTCCAACACTTCTGGTGGCTCTAAGGGATAACCAATTATCAAAAATCCTAGGACTATCCCCATACACTCTTTTCTATCATCAGCCTTGTTTATCGCTTCAAATGGGAAAGCAAAGTAAACCAACCTATATGTACCATCATATACCACCGCTGCACCCAAGGACGAATCTCCTCCATAACACAACGCAAGCGTCGATCCACCTGTTGGGGCAATGTCAGATGGATAATTGTTGTTACTAGCACCATCCCCACCAGTTAGGTAGTATTGAACTCCCTCGAAAATAGTTCCCTCAAGCCCAACCACATTATCCACATCTGTATCATCAGCCTCATATATGGCCTTGAGATACGTCTCATACCACGTGGTATCCTCATAATAGATGTCGAATCCTATGTCCTGACCAGAGATAAATAGGCTACCACCTGCATCGAGATATTGCGCCAATGCCTCTCTATCGCTGGACAATAATGTGGAGGAGTAGTCATCCCCTGTAAACCATATCACTACTGTGTATTCTAATAGTAGCTTTGCGCTCAATTCGCCCTCTGTGGAATAGCACCAGACATCAAAATCTTGGCCAATCACGAATCCGAGATTCTCTAGAGACTCTATGTAAAGGGTCTCATAATTAGCGCCGCCGTCATCGTCAACTATTAGAATATAGGTTGAGGTCTGTTTAGTGTATATTATTATTGTGGCTACGGCTATTAATCCATCATTATCAGTTGCCCTTGCAGTTAATTTATGTTCGCCAAAAGCTAGTGTTGATGCGTTTAATTCTGCATACCAATACCCATCAGACGCATTATATGTCATGTTACAGTAGTATATATCATCAACATAGAGAGAAACCATGGTAATGTATCCATCTTCATCCGTCGCGTTCACACGGACAGTTATTTCTCCAGTTAATACGTCACCATTTTCAGGCTCCATAAATTCTACTGAGGGATATCCCCCCACACCCATTAGAAATGCCAATATCTTTAGCATGCACTCGGATCTATCTGTAGCACTATTTATAGCTTCGAAGGGAAACGCAAAATATACGAGTCTATATGTCCCATCATACGTTACTGCTGCACCAAGATTTGTATCACCACCATAACATAGGGAGAGAATCGAGCCACCTGTTGGGGCAATGTCAGATGGATAATTGTTGTTACTAGCACCATCCCCACCAGTTAGGTAGTATTGAACTCCCTCGAAAATAGTTCCCTCAAGCCCAACCACATTATCCACATCTGTATCATCAGCCTCATAGATGGCTTTAAGATACGTCTCATACCATATGGCATCCTCATCGTAGATGTCATATCCTATGTCCTGACCAGAGATAAATAGGCTACCCCCATTATCCAAGTATTCCGCCAGTACAGTCCTATCATTAGTTGTTAGGGTACTAGAGTAATCATCCCCTGTAAACCATATCACTACACTTCTTCCATAGAGAGTATCTGATGTTACCTGACCGTCCGCGATCACACTCCACAATTCAAAGTCTTTATCTCGGATAAATCCTATGTCCTCTAATGCCTGTATGTAGTATTCCTCGTAGGAATCCCCACCGTCATCATCCACAATTAATATTGGTGCTATCACATTGTCTATGTACACTGATATTTTCGTGCGATCCCTTCCTCCATTGGTATGATTGGCAAAGACATATATTTCATAGACCCCATCACTATACTCCGTGGTATTTATCTCGCCCTCATAATATCCGGATGTCACATTATATTGTAGCTGTATGAGAGACCCATTAAAGGTATAATTTCTCAGTTGCATTGTAACCCTATCAATGGACACTATGGATGTTCTTAATGTAACATTTACCACTACCTGTGTTCGGTTCCTTATTCTATCTCCATTTTTGGGAGAAAGTATACTGATTATTATGTTGTCTATAAGGTATTTCGCTGATGTGCTTGTTATATTGCCACCAGTATCCGAAGCATTAACGATTATCTGGAACCAACCATCGTCATGGAGAGTGGTATTCCACAAGTATTCAAAATACCCAGAGGTCGCATTATATGTCATCGAATACCATGTATCTCCTATTTTAACCTTTACCCATGAGATTCCATCTTCATCACTAGCATTGACCCTCAATAATACGGTGTTGTAGACGGGAGTATTTGGGACTGGAGCCACTATCCTGACCTTCGGATAGCCCGGGAGATATTCAAGCGGAAGATCCGATACATCATCGTCACAGTAATAATATAGTTGCTTGATTACACTACCAGAGGAATTACATACTTCAAACCTCATGGTGAATATTCCACTATACGGAGGCATTTCTAGATCTATGGTCACTACATCGCTAGACACATTTCCACTAACCGTAACTATGCTGGACTCCCCCATTGGATACTCATCTACCCCATCGTACCCATACACTCTTACAAACAAGTCGAACGCAGTATCGGAGTCCAAGTCAACATATATCACTCCAGAGTCGTAATAGCCGTTATTATCAGAATCCGACCCCGTAAAGGCTATATCATAAAACCAGAGATCTACAGAATTCCCCGTCCTTTTCTTAGTAAATTCATCCCACTGATGATGTATAGACATTAATACACCATCATAATCATCATAGTAGCCTGATGGGAAGTATGCGGATAGTCCATACGCATTAGGGTGTCCGGATAGATGACCACCATACATTATCGATGCATTCACAGAATCTATGGTCTCATCGATAAGACTAATGAGATTTGGATCGGATACCTCTCCCTTTAACAATTCCAAGAAATGTATCAGATCCTTCTCCTCGTCATAATAGAATGCTTCTGCCCCACTCACAGCATTGCTAATAGCCGTCGATAGCGAATCATAATTCCTAATGAGTTCCCCGACAAGCCTATCCAGCTTCCTAAACGTCACCGTTGTGAGGGCAGACATGTTTATCGCAGACTGAGTAGCAGACGTATCCGTCCCCTGGCTACCACCATTATAAGACTCAACGTATTTCTGGGCGATAAGCACAGCAAAATCCGCCGGCGACATTGTTGGGTTCGCAACCAGTGGGCCAAGGATGTCGCCATATGGCCAACCATCTGCACCCTCAGTTTCCTGGGAGAACACCACATAGTTTACGTAGTTCCTACATTGATATGCCACCTCGATCATTCCCATGAGGCATGCGTCAAACCCTATTATGTCTATGACTATGCCCAAGTTATTATATATTGTCTCGAGGGCATTTCTGAGTTCATAAAGGTTTATATTGTCGCCCCCATCGTCGTCGTCCCAACATACCCCACTTAGACCCCCTCCATGATCCCAGAGTATCAATGCATAATGGTTAGCAGGATAGTTACTGATGCACCAAGCTACAAAATCTACTAAAGTCTGGGGGTCGCCCATATTTTTCTCGCCCCAGATCTCATCAGCATTCGTAGCATTTGGGCCCTCTCCTGGATCCACATAAAATATCCTCGTGTCTGTCCAGTCATCATAGGAACTATCATAGCCCGCTATTCTATCCATTAAAACTATTATGGCTACCTCTGATGATGAACCGACGGATGACATCTCAAGGAAATCTTCAATACCGTATGGCTCTAGGTTATTTGCCGCGTCGAGATATACCATGAAAGTCCATTCTCTCGTCTGCCTTGTTACCCCCCTAGGTTTGATAGATATGTGTAATAGACCTATGTTTCCTGTTCTTACAAATATTCCCGGTAGTCCGTCGAAATTTAGTCTATTGTACTCATTACTCAAAAACGGTATTGGGCCTGATATATCTCTAATCTGTGCCTTGCTTTGTTCATTATTAAGCATAAGTGAAAGATCCATCCCACTTGATAGTGATGAGATTACCAGTATAGCGACAAGGCAGATCGAGGCCATTATGACCCTCTGCATGGACTCCACCCAGATCGGGGGTATTATAATAATGAGGAAATGAAATTAAAAAATCTTGGTTGATAAGAATGTAACGGATGTTTCTACTAGCAAAGAATATAAAAAAGTAGGAGTCTAATATCCTAGATCCTTCTTATAGTCTCAATATTCTGTATTTTTCCATATTCTAGATGAACTATCTTTGTGGCGTATCGCCTTAGCTTGTTTGCCACAGTCGCAGATGCCGTAGCTAGAATTATTGTTGTTCCCGCTTTGTTGATCTCCACCAGATCGCTTAGAATTTTGTCCGCCATCTTCTCGTCTAGTTGGGCCACTGGCTCATCACAGAAAAGTACTTCTGGCTGGTTTATGAGGGCTCTAGC
>CAZWPQ010000012.1:15000-41716 GCA_964636085.1 uncultured Nitrososphaerota archaeon | reverse complement strand
GCTCTAGCTATAGCGACTCTTTGTTGCTCGCCTGCGGATAGTTGTTTTGGGAAGCGGTGTTTCTTTCCTAGGATCTTCATCTCGGCTAATAGTTCATCGGCCCTAGCGTAGATTTCTTTTATAGGTAGATCTGTTGGAATCGCAGGCATAGTTACATTTTCAAAAGCTGTTAAGGAATCAATTAGATTAAAGGCTTGGAATATAAAGCCAAATTTTTCCCTTCTTATCTCGGCTAGTTTTTCTTCGTCTAGGTCGCTATAGTCTCTCCCAGAGAATATGATTCTGCCCTTTGTAGGCCTATCCATCCCAGCGATTATATTTAGTAGAGTTGATTTACCAGCACCGCTTGGCCCTAGAATAATTACAAATTCTCCTTTCTTTATCTCCAGACTTATGTCTTCGAGGGCCTTAACTCTGCCCTGTTTTCCGCTAAACTCTTTCGTTACATTCTCCAACTTGAATAGTAGCTCCGCTGAAGACAAATCATACACCTCCATAAATGTTGAATACAAAATCTAAAAAAAATTAACGCTATATCCGTATTTTCATGCTCCAGCTTCCTCAGATGATGCTGATGGGGGGGCTTCCCCCCTAAGAATGGCCTCGCACTCCTTGCAGATAGCTCTCCCAAGTGAAATTGGTTTTCCACACATCTTGCAGTAGTTACCAGTATCGATAACGGGTTCCTCCTCAGCAGCTGGCTTTGTAGCCTCTTCTGCCTTCTTCTCCTTCTTCTCTTTTACTTTTTTCTTTGCTTTTTTCTCCTTCTTTGCTTTGACCTTCGGTGCCGATAGCTCAATACCACCTACTCCAAATAGTGTGTTTATGGAGTTTAGAAAGGATGTAGAGAATGCAAACAGCATTACAATTATGACGAATAGAGAAAAGCTCGACATAGGAATTGTGAATGCTGATTCTATTGTTTCTTTTATTTTAGATGGGTCTTTTAGCGTGTCAATAACTATATCCGCTCCATGGGGGATAGCGACAATTACCTGTATTATTATCGCTAATATTGTTGCTACAAGTGTTATTAGTAATATCTTCACCCCCTCTTTTGCAGAAACCATCCACATTTCGGGTCCCTATCTACCAAATATTTAATTACAAAAATATTAAAAAATAGGATAGTGCATTATTTAAATACTTTGTTAAATTATTGTTGTACAACCGGTCCAGGGGTCGGAACAGTAACCCCTTTCTCCGCCAGCAACTGGGCAAAGACTTCTTTCACATCGGGAGGGAGTCTCGCAGGTAGGAATACACCCTTCATACCGAATTCTATGTCTAGTCCATATTCATACAGTATTGTTTTCCATGAAACGGAGATTGCTGAGGACACTAAACCAACAGGAATTAATCCTAGTATAAAGAATGCCACCGCCGTGACCAATCCAATAGTCGATTTGCTCAGTCCTATTGTTACCATACTTGAAAATACATACACACCAACGAAATATCCTATTATCCCGAATGTGGAAGCGACCAAGAACGCTATAAATCCTATCACAAATCCAAACGCAAATGAACCAGCAAGCGTCTCCACGAATAGATCCCTTAACTTATGAACAGAATCACTTAGTGCCTTCTTGAAACCAGCCTTACGAATTACCATTGCAGGTATCATATAGAAACCAAAGAACTTTAGGAGATCCTCAGTTATCCCCAAAACCCAAGTTACTATGCGGGCCGCCGTGGCTCCAGCCCCTCTACCCCTCCTAGCATATGATCTAGCCAAGTGTATTAGGAACGATAATGATGCGAAGAAAAATGCATATTTAGCAATCGCACCAGAAACGCCCCACGCTTTTTTAATACCCTTACCAAAGCTGGCTACGTCCTTCTCTGGCGATCTGTACCAATCATGGACTATCCTTACTATAGCAGCATTGAAGAATGCATCAAGGAATGTTAGTACCCATAGACCCATGAAGAACATTATTAATACTGAAACTCCTATCACCAGTATCGTACTGCCGCCAAATGGATTTAATTTATATATATCATAGGACCAATACGACAAACTCAATATCCAAGCAATCGTTGTCCATGTAATTATTAATGCCTTCACTATAATTATTGATAGAATCCCCTTTTCATCAATCACCGCTTTTGCCGATAGCTCGATCATTCGACCAGCAAGTGCTATTCGACGTCTAAAAATCATGAATAATATTAGAACTATTAGGCCAATAGCAATGGCGATTATTCCACTATAAACTGCATCTGAGTATTCGCCTAGGAGATATATCATTAGGCCGCCTAGTACTATTGCTCCTATTCCCAGCAAAGCAAAAAATGCCATTAGAAGCTCCTTGCCTAATTTGTATACTAGGAACAGATATAGGAAGGCCGCTACTATCATCAGTATAAACGCAATTGATATGTACATTAGGACAGAGGTTTCTGATAACAGATCTGCAACAGTCTTCAGGTATTTCCAGACTTCCTTACCCGTGGCGCTAACGAGTATATATATGACATATATGCCCGATGCCCAAAAGAACAGCATAATCGACATGACTATATAACTCAGCGTTTTAGAGGGCTCCTCTCCTATCTCGAGTATTTTATCTACCTCCTCTATGGACATTGGTTCACTCATTAGATACACCACCAACTTGTTTGGATAAAAAGCTACAAAATATTTTATAAATTTTCGTTCGCTCCTAAATTCTCTTTAATAATTTTTACAAGAAAAATATTGAATTTATTGCTTCTATTCTTCAAACTTCATAGTGAAGATATAGATTTATTATGGATAGTCCTATAGTAGCGTCTTTTTTGTCGTATTCGTCACCATATTTCCACTCATATATGAATCTAAACACTTGGCTAAGCATAATACTCCTTACGCCCTCACTACCCATTAAATGTTTTACCATAGACTCTGCGTATTTATCCATGTATGTGGAGGCATCAATGAATGAGAAACCGCCTTTCTCTGCATCATAGATGAGGACATCATCACGTGTGATAAGCTCATCTACATAGGCGGATATTGCCAATACATTTTGGTTTGAGATACCAGCAATTTCTGGATCCCACGCATTTTTATTCACGATCAAGTGTGCTTTCGTCCCTATGTCTAGTGCTACATCCACATCATAGACCGCTAGAATTTTATTATTGCTAGGTTTTCTATGGCCTTCACCTTTATGTGCGTATACTAGAAGGATATTGTCGGTGACACTCAGCACACTCGTTATATCTGCTTCTCCAGTTGTTATTATATGGGTTTCTATTCCATGATATCTAGCTTTTTGTACTAGCCTCTTTAACCAGTTGATCTCCTCCTCGTTCCGATCATATATCTCCACAGCAATTCTATTGGCAGACAAGAGAACCTCCCGTGTTATTGCATCTCTCTGATCATATTTTATGTGATAATTCATAGGAAAGCCAAGTCTTGATAGTATCCTAAATCCTCCTGCGTCCTTAAGACAGAGGAATAATACTGGAGGCATATGAAATCACCCTATATATTCTATGTCTAGTTCTTTATGGGCGGCCAATATCGCCAATGCATTCAGGGACATCCATTTCATATCAAGCTCCCTAAAGTAATTAAATGCTGTTGCTAGGAAATCGCAACCAAGGTCTTCGTAATTATCTATTAGAAGTATCCCCAATTCTATCAATAGTCCTGCCAATAAATCCCTGGCTAGTTGGGCTTCTAGGCCGTAGATTATGTCTAGTGCTTCATGTATTTTCTTTACCTCTCCAAACTCAACAAGTTTTGATATTATAGCATAAATAACTGTTGTCAAATATTTTCCCTCGTTTTCACTATTGGCAATAATCTTTATAACCTCGACCAAGCTATCCACGAGTCCCCTATCAGCGATCTCTTTAATCATCTTGAGCGCTAAAAACGTATTCCCGAGCTTTATTATTCTATTCATTATCCTTGGTAGCTCTTCCCTATCTGCAACTCTTAGTCTTCCTAGCAATAGTAGATCTTTTATCAGCTTCCTCCCCACAACATCTGTTCGATTATATATTTTCCTATATAGTTTTTCTAGAAAGATTATATCCTCCCTTGTTTTTATCTTCAATACGATGGGAGACCATATATCTATATTTCTCAACCCCTTTATCGTATTCTCAGAGTATGCACTGGATAGTATTCCCTCAATAGCTCTCACCCCATATTTTTCCATGACCTTGGATATGTATTCCCCATATATCTTTGGTATGCTCTCCGTGCTGTCGATTATATAGCACATGTTTATAGCGACATCTAAAAATATCCTGCTCTTATTCTTGTCCTTCTCCAACATCGCTAGGGCATATTTAAGCGAGAGATTAGTAGCTTCCAAGTACTGATTATATCCGAATAATCGCTGTATATACTCCTCAACTATCTTCCCGAGATCACCTTTTAGGAGCCCCTTATCCAGCAAATCCATCACTGCCCAGGATGCGTGTTTTATACATAAAGCATTCCCCTTACCCAATATTTCCCGGAGTATTAGGGCCACCAAGTCAACCTGGATTTCTTTGGCCCAGATAAGCCCCCACAAAATCATTACTAGGCCGTCACATGATGCATATTCTATGGCATCTAGCAACCTGTTTATCCACTCCTCGCTTTTGGTCATGGCGCAGGATAATCCTAGAGCTTCTAAATACAAAAGATAATCAATATTCTTCAGTATATTGAGAATTTCCTCTACCAGATCAGCATTTATATTAGCAACATCATATAGTATTATTCTAACAAATCTACGCTTGTTTTCCACCGGCACGTCGTCCCTAGTCAGGATATTTCTTATCAAATGTAATGCCTTGTCTATATCGTAAATAAGGAGACCCCTAACAGCGTCCAGAACTATATCATCTGTAATGTCATAGCCTATTTTTTCTAGGATTTCCATAGCGTCCCTCAACGCTGCTCTATCCCCTTTTTCTATCGACTTATTAATGTAGAAGGATAATATTTTCTTTGCGCTATAGGGATTCTCCGCCTTTAGAAACGCGTTAACAGCCTCTGGTATGTAGACCCTTATTTTCCCCAGATCATCCTGATGCATTCTGATTTTCTCTCTATAATACTTGCTCACGGCAAACCATTCCATTATGCTCCTTGGGGCTATTCCATCGTGTAGAGACTGATCCTTAGAAAGCATCACTAGAATTCTTAGGGCTCTCGAAAAATCCTCATCCAAATGATACACCAGCAACAAAACCTGCATGCATATCAATAATTGAGACTATTTTCGATAAATATGAGATGGTTGAAAAACCACGAAACAATATCAAGTCTTTGGGTTTAGGCCCAATAATCTATGCTTCTATCTCTTAGGGACTTTAACTCCAATCGTCTCGAGGTATCTTAGGAGCTTCTCAATAAGCATCTTTATTTTCTTTGAATATATTGCGAATTGATGCTCTGGAATGAAGCTATGGTAGAAGTTTGCATGAAGCTTTTCGGCTAGGGCGAATAACTCTGTAAGTGCTTCATCTTTCGTCTCGTCGATTATGTGATTCATTATTTCCCAATAGTCCCTATGTGTGTAGTGAGGTATTCCCTTTTTTTCACCAACTATATTAAGGAGGGCCGTAACCGCTCCCCAATACTTTTCAGATGCTTGGACGAGATCTCCTTTCTCCTCGAACTCTTTTGCCTCTCTGATAAACTTTATGTAAAGAGCCAAATATATCTGTATTCTTTTCTCTGGATCTACTTTTTCACTCAAGACTTCCGCAAGATAAACATCAACTTCCTTGCCAGCACTCCTGGCCAAGTCGACAAGTAGTGATGACAAAGGCTCAGTAATTGCTATCTCCAATACAGACACCGAATTAAATCCATAGATATCGTTCAATCGATCATAATCCAACAAGGCTATAAAAATATGCCAAAAAAATGTGTTGGATTTTAGAAGAGGAAATCATTATTCGTCCTGCTAGATGAGATTTTTGGAGACATTTAGGATAAAATCTTGTGTATGTTGTAAAGACAAATACAGGGAGCTAGAGCGCTTAGTTTGTATCGAAACTGCGTTAACGAAGGCCAGAAGGAAAATTCTAGAGGACTCGAATGTAACCCCATAATGGAAAGACCATTCAAACTAAGAGACCGTAGAAGAATAAAGAGTGAGGTAGAGGTTTTTATATCTTTTATATATTGAATAACCCCTTCAATAGCATATAGAGATAACCCCTTGATGGGCTTCGTCCCGCAAGGCATATTTCTCGTTTTTTATCCCTTTGGTGCTATCCTATAAATTTTGCAGTTCATGTACCAGTATAGGTTTATGTTGGATGGTTCTATGAATGGTGCGATCCCTGCAATAAAATCCTGTATCAAGTACTATTCTGCTAATTCTTTCGTTTCATATGGCTAGGTTTATGATTAAGTATTTCTCTATTGTTGTCATCGGTATTTTTAATCTCGCTAGAAATTCATAGATTCCTCGTATCAATATCCGCGTTATTCCTGTGTTATCCGTGACTATAACTGATAGTGACCTCATAAACTCTATAACATCATTAAGAATACTTCCAAATTGGGGCTACGTGAGAGTTATGTTCTTTCTTTTCAGTCCGGCTGCAAATCCGCTGAACTTTGCTTCTCCCTTCTATTCTCCGATACTATAGAGTCCCCACACATCATTATATTTCTTGACTATGTGATCCCGAATCGGTCTGTCAAATCCTCGGGAGATATAGGGCCCGACCGATATGAGTCCCTTCTTGATACTTTCATCAATATATGCAATCACCCGAGTCCACCACTCCAAAACCCATTTTATGATTCGAATTTTCTAATCGTTTTTCTCTAGAAGCTCCTTCCATTAAAGTGCTATTAGAGCCTCAGATTTTTTGATTTTGTTTTCTATTGAATCGACCTCCAAACCTAGGCCTTCTAGGGCGTGAAGTCCTAGGACTTCTGCATCTCTTTCTTCTGCAAAGACTACGATGGTGGTGGCTTTTTCATCTAGACATTCAATCACGGCTTCACCAATTTCTCTTTCAATTATGTCACCATTTATTAGTTTGAAACGCCTTTTTCTTGTGGGCTTTATTCCTAGGGCTTCAAGTTTTTGTCTCTTTATCCACGTATATATGGATCCCGTATCCACGGTAATGTCAAGCTCAATAAAGTCTTTACCATCACAATCATATATCTTTATGTGGGCTCTTGTCACACCCATGTTGATAACCAATAATATATTATGATATTAATGAATTGTTAATGAAGTCCATAAAATTTGGGGATTCGTCTTTTAGGATAGTGTTCTAAGCTTTTTCTCTATGGACCTTATGAGATCTCTTAGATATCTCGGTGTCTTTTTGATGGCGCGCACCATTCTCTTCAATCCTATTGTTTTTTGTATGGTTATCATCAAGATTATGACTACTGATGCTATTAGGAGGAATATAGATACATATGTACCCAATTTGGCTATTATTCTTGAGGAGAACATTATTAGGATTACGTATGTAAAAGCCATTATGCCCCCAGTGATTGTCCATCTCACACTTACTCTGTAGTAGTCCTTTGTTATGATTGGAGACTTCGCGCGTTTACACATCGATATGGCCATAAGATTTTGGGGTGCAGAGTAGGGATTTAGTGCACCACCAATATTGCATGCCAGTATTAGTAGTACCCAGAAAATCGTGGAGTACCCACCATATGGCCCAGTTTCAAGAACTATTCCTATAATCTGGATAATTATTAGCACATAGGGTATGTTATCTACAAAACCACTCATGAGTACAGAGATCCAGAATAATAGTGTTACGAGGAGGAATATGTTGCCCCTTGAGGCCGCGATTAGACCATTGGCTATAAATTCTAGTATTCCCGTGATGGATAGGCCAGCAATTACAATATAGAACCCAACTAAGAAAAGTAATGTATCCCAGTCCACGTCTCTGATAAGTTCCTCTGTCTTTGGATATGCCATCATTCCTATAACAGCGAATAATAGAGATAGCAGCATTAGTTCCCTCGAAATCATGAATGATATTATTATCCCAGCCATGCATAGAACCGATATATAAAATACTCTTTTGTCTTTCACAAACCACCATTCATCTACTTCTAAAATAGCGATAGCCCTCATTTTATCCACTACAGTTGGAGGAGGAGACACACCATATAGAATCCAAAGGCTCATCAGAAAGAATATAAAGGTAAATGGTAGCAGATATAAAATAAAGAACGAGTAAGATAATGATGCTTCCTCAGCTATAATTATATTTGGAACAGCAGATATCATCGTAGCCGAGGCTCCTACATTGACAACAAATATCTCCATCAATACGTATGGTCGTGGATCTATTTTCAGTATGTCACAAATAGCTAACGTAAGGAACACCACAACAACAATTGTAGCAACCGCTATTAGAAAGATATTAAGAACATATGTAAAAACTGCTAGGATAAAATAGAGCGTAGTGGGGTTTCCTTTCGACATCTTAGCTAACTTCATGCCTATATAGTAAAAGAGCCCGCTCCTTAGCCCCAACGAAGCAACAATTATTATCCCAAATAATGTTAGTATTGTTCCTAATTCAACGTATTCGTGAACAACAACCTCGGGAGGGATACCATTTACTATATGTAGAACAGAAAGCATTAACGCCGCCGCCAATAATGCCGAGGTGGCCCTAGAGAAAAGCTCACTAATAATAAGCATAATAGATCCAACAAATATTGCCATACAGATAATGGATACTGGCTCAAGATCGAATATATTGCCTATAACAACTACGAATATCTCCACCACTGCAAATGTAAAAATCGTCCTTTTTTTAACTTCCTTGGTCATTGACATCCCCCACATACATCTCGTCTATGGTGCAGATGGTCCCAGGGGGTATTATGAACAGTATTCCAAAGTGTCGTAAATAGAAACACATCCATTAAAAAAGGAAATATATGCGAATCTTAAAACTAACAACATATACAACAGTCAGGGGTCGCTACAGCGTTGAATACTCCTTTAATATTCTTATCTAGATACAGAGGCCAAAAGTTTCCGTTTGAGTCTCCTTACTGACACTGATAGTGTAGAAATAGCAACTCTTAGATACCTCCAAGACCTTCTTAATCCGACTGCCTTATGGAGACATATGATCGTAGTTATTGCGATGGATGTCGTCAATAATAATATGTACTTTGCTGGACCTATTCGTGACATCGCAATTGGAGTAATTAGGAATACCATCAGATAAATATAGGCCAATATACTGCCAATAATCGTCCATTTTATGCTTACCTTATAGAAGTCCCTAGACATTATTGGATACTTCGCCCTCTTAGCCATGGATAGGGCTAGTAGGTTTTGTGGAGATGCATAGGGGTTTAAGCCCCCGCCAATATTGCATGCTAGTATTAAGGATATCCATAAAATACTCTCGAATTGCGCAAATGATGACGTAGAGACCAGTATCTTTATTATTGGTATTATTACGAGCACATAGGGGATATTGTCTACAAATCCACTCAATATTACAGAGATCCAAAAGAGTAATGTTATCAGCGTATATATGTTGCCTCTAGACACTCTTAGGAGCCCATCCGCAATACTGTCTAGAATCCCGGTTAGCGATAGGCCTGCAACAACGATATAGAACCCAACAAAAAATATTAACGTGTCCCAGTCAACGTCATGTAGTAATGCATCAGGATTCGAATAGAATATCATGGAAATAACAGCAAAAAGGATCGATATAACCATTAGTTCTCTCCAAACAATAAATCCCACGATTAGCCCAGTGATACATAATCCAGAGACATAGAATTCCTTCTTATTTTTGACAAAAAGCCACTCGTCTATTTCTTGGATCGCCATTGCACGCCTTAAATCCACAACAGTTGGTGGTTGGAATAAGGAATATAGCATCCATATGCTGATGGGAAAAAATATTATTGAGAATGGCAGTAGATTGACTATAAAGAATGAGTATGATAATGGTGCCTTCTCTGCTATTACAATGTTGGGGACAGATGATATCATGACTGCCGGAGATGAAACATTCGCAATGAATATCTCCATAATTACATAGGGCCTAGGATCTATTTTTAATATATCGCATATGGCCAATGTTAGGGACACAACAACGACAATGGCGGCAACAGTGATAAGGATTATGTTTAATACAAATGTGAATAGTGCCAATGTAAAATACAGGACTATTGGATCCCCCTTTGAAGCTTTCGCTATCTTCATTCCTATAAAATAAAACAACCCACTTTTTAAGCCTAATGACGCAACGATGATTATTCCAAATAACGTAAGTATTGTATCTACCTCCACATATGAATGAACAATTTCTGAGGGGGTATAACTACCCGCTATAACGAATACGATTAGAACAAGAAATGCACCAAATAAAGCTGCAGTAGACCTAATTAGCATTTCTGTTGCTATTAGAAATATGCACAAAGTAAATATGATAAGACAGATAAGCGCAGTTATGGATAGACCAGATAGTATACCGCCTATAACCATTGATGTCAAAACAACAAGATATATGGATATCGCCCTTATGGAGACACGAGCTGGACTAGTCATCAATGGGTATCATCACTCTCTACCTTGATGATAGTCTAGGCTATTAAAAAATCTACATCACCCATTTTTTAAACAAAGTAATATCCAAATATGTATCAGCATCATGGAAATCTATACATGTCTATGGTTTTTCTGGATACAAAAGCTGTGGGGGAATAATTCGATCAGCCTGTACTTGTATATTGAGATTTTTTCTTTGCCAGTAGCCACTATTATTGGAAAATCACCATCTACGAATTCTGCTATGACTTGTCTGCATGCTCCGCAGGGTATGGGGATTATGTCAGGAGAATATATCAGCATCCACAAAAATTTTTTGGCGCCATTTGATATAGCGCTAGCGATTGCAGATCTTTCCGCACATATCGTTAGTCCATATGATGCATTCTCAACATTTACACCCCAGAATTTTCCCTCATCGCATACTAGGCATGCCACTACACGAATCTTGGAGTAGGGAGAATAGCAATTATTGGCTATTCTTTTTGCTTCCTCTATGACTTCTTGTAGTTCCCCCTCTTGGATTCTCAAACCCATCTCCCTATCTTATAAATACCCTGCTTATGCCGTTATCTGTTTTTACTACCTCTATTATTGTTTTGAATATTGGATGATATTTTAGGTCCTGCTGGTGTGATATCACAATTATCTGCTCATATTCGCTGGATTCATACAACCTAGATAGGGCTTCTGCTACGGCATGTCTGCATTCCTCATCCAGTGGGCCAAAGCCCTCGTCAATTATCAAAAATCTTGGTTTTTCCTTTATTGAGCTTATCCGGGCGAGAAGTCTACCTATGGCGAGCCTAACTGCGAACCCTATCAGTGTTCTTTCTCCACCACTAAATGTCTCAATAGGCCTTTCATATCCATTAGCATATGCCTTTATATCAACTGTTTGCGTGTCCCTAATTTTCCTAATTATCAACCTTATCCTTATATCTTGGCCAAATTTTGCCAAGTAGTCATTTGCATCATTTTCAATATACTGTAGATATTCTTCAAGCAATTTGGCGGGTAGAGCTCCCTGGCTAAAAATATGTTTTATAAGGAACTCGTAGGCACGCTCGTCGAGCTCTAATTCTTGTTTTTTCTTCTTCAATTCTTTAAGATCCTTTTTTAGTGCTTCTATTTCACTTAGCTTCTGTTCTAGTAAGGATATGCGTTCATCGATTTTTCCTAGACGCTGTTCTAGATTCGATATCTCCTTATTTATTTCGCTCAGCTGATTTCTTAGTTTTGTCCTCTCTAGCTCTATTTGTGCTATATTTTTCTCGATCTCGACTTTGGCGGATACTTTCTTGGAAAGACTTTCGATCTCTCCATCTAGTTCATTTATGATTCTCTTCTTTTCCTTAAGCTCTGGAATTCTTTCCTTTAATTTTCGCATCTCTCTTATCCTAGCCTCGGCCTCACCGATTTCCCTAGTATTGGTATATCTTGCTATGTCTTCCAAAATAGCATTTATTGCACTCTCAACCTCACTTATCTTTGTCTCCTTTTCCCGTACCAGTTCTTCGTCTATGTGGACACCACGTAAATCTTCGCGCAGTCTACAAATCTCGCCATCGAGTTTTTGCTTCTTCTTTGATAGGGCTTCTAGCTCTTTAAGTCTATTATTTATCTCCGCCAACTCGTACTTCTTTTCCATGAGCATCTTTTTATGCTGCTCCATCTCTCGCTTTAGATGAATCTCTCGCTCATGTTTTTTCATTTCAGATAACTCAGAACCACAAACAGGGCATCTTGCACCACTGGTTTTGAGTTTATTCAGGGCATCATTTATGGACTCTATGCTTGACTGAAGCGCACCAATCTGCCTCTCTATATCGCCTTTCCGATCCCTTAATTCTGCTAGTTGCTCGTCTACGTGCTCCAATTTTTTATAATCCAGTAATTTCTGCTCAAGTTTTTTCTTTTTTTCAAGCAATTGCTGAAGTCTCTCAAGCTCGTTCTTCATCCTTGACAATCCCTCTTTCTTTACCTTATAGTCATTCAAGCTTTTTTCAAATCTATCCGCCAACGCTATTTTTTCGATTGAATATTTCTCCATTTTCTTCTCAATTTCTATGACGCTTTTCATTATCTCCTCTCTCTTCCTTTTCTTATCCAGTAGTTGTCGCTCAAACTCTAGAATCGTCTCCAATTTTTGTCGGAGTTCGCCATATCGATTGTTTACTTGTTCTAGTTTTTCTTCCAAAATCCTCTTTTGGTTTTTGAGATCATTAAGCTTTGCAATTATAGTTGGTTTTTCATTCCTTAGGTGCTCCAAATCCTCCCTATATTTTTTCTCATCTGCAACAATTTTTTCAATTTCCTCAATCCTACCACTAATTCTCTGGTGCTCTCCAGATACCTTATTCAGCCTATTCCTGGCAACCTCTTTAAGATTGTCTAGACTTATTCTAAAGATATTTATTAAGAGCTCTCTACGCTTGGCACCTGTCATTTCGACGAATTGGTATACATCTCCTTGCCTAACTATGGCTGAATTTAGTAGTGTATTATAGTCCGCCCCTATCATCTTTAAAATTCTCTGCTCTACTGTTTGTTTTCTATATGTTTCAACTCTTTCCTCCCCGTTCTCTATCACCTTCAAAAATACTGTTGGGCTTTTTGAGGAGTCCCTATAAAAAGTCCTCGAGATCTCATACTCACATCCACTCATATAAAACCTAAGCACGATCCTCCCATATTCCTTTCCCTTCATTATGAGTTCTTTGTAAAATCCTTGCTTGGCAACGTTATATGCCTTGCCGTAGAGCGCAGCCGTGATCGCATCGACAAATAATGTTGTTTTACCTGACCCAGTCTTACCAGTTACAAACACTGGGAATCTCAATGAGGAGAAATCTATTTCTTGTTTCTCATATGTCGCTATATTCTCAATTTTTAGCTTCACCAATTTCATCTTAGCATTACCTCATCCATAATGCTTATGGCGAGTTCTTTAGCGCGTATCTTGAGTTCGGGATCAACTTTGAACGATTCTATGTACTCTAATACCCTCTTCCTAATACTAAATTCTGTGTCCAGCTCTATGTTTATTGGGGTATGTATATCAATTATGGATCTCCTTAGTGAATATCCCAGAACACCAAGCCCCGTAAGTAATATATCACGAATACGTACCCTAAGCTCATCTATTAGGGACCACATTTCTCTATCTGCTTCTATGATAAGCCTCAAAATACAGTTTTTTGGAATATCCTGCATTCTCCTGAAAGTATTTATGATCTCATCCCTTGACATGGACTCTATCTTTAATTTCCTTGTGACCATAGGTCTGCATGGCAACTCCACTAACTCTGAATGCACACCATCACCTGTCAGTTCTAGATAATAGAATCCCTTCTTTTCATTTTCCTCATCGAAAGCCATACGCTCTATTGACCCACAGTAATATGTTCTTCTACCAATTTGCTGGGGCTTGTGCACGTGGCCTAGAGCTACATAATCGAAGGAATCTTCGTGAAGCGAGCCATACCCAATTTTTGGCTCCTCGGCATATAGGGATGGTATTTTTGTTAGATCTGCTTCCCTAAGCATGACATGTGCCATAAGTATTCTAAAGTCCAGGTTTAGTTCGGACATCTTATCCCTAAAGTATGTTATCCATTTCTCCATGTATTTCTCATAGCTCATCTGTATATCATATGCTTTTAGGACTGTTGGGTCTATGTATGGTATTGGTGCTATTCCAATGAATTTATCCTTAATCCTTAGGATCAATGGTTCATTTGGGACTTGCTGAAAATAATAAAGTCTAGGCACTCCCGCCTCGACTAGTCCTTCCAGCGGATTTTTTGCGCCTGATATCTTGGGCTTATCATGATTCCCAGCTATAATCACTACATATGTCCCATTGCCCGTAAGCTTACCGATAAAGCTAGAGAATCTGACAAAGTCTCTAGGGTTTGGGTTACTTCTATGGAAAATATCGCCAGATATCAGCACGAGGTCGATGTGATTCCTAATACAGTAATTAGCTATTATGTCTAGGTTTCTATACATGTCCTCTCTCCGTATTTCTTCAACTTTATTGCCCTCTAGACCAACAAATCTGTTGCCGAGATGGAAATCGGCCGTATGGACAATTTTTAGAGATCTAAATAAAGCCATCGGCCCTCGCCAGACTCTCCCTCCTGTCTATATCTCTCTCTACCTCTCCTGTAATCTCCTTAAAATATTCAGCCACAGCACGATAGTCTTTCACCAGTATAACAACGGGAAAATTTATTGCCTCGCCAAATATAAGTACTTCCCTTCGGCCCATTACTGGAACGACTTTTCTAAATAAGTCTGGCCGAGGAATACCTAGCAATGCCGCATCTATATCGTTCCTGTCAGTTAATGTGAATACAAAGTTTGTCCAGAGCATACTTACAACGTCCCTATCCAGTTCACTTGGTTTTTGGTCTATCACACATAGCATGACTCCCTTCTTTCTCATTTCCCTTGCTATTGCCCCGAACGGTGACTGTCTATATGTCTCCTTACCGAGGAAATTATGGGCTTCCTCTAGAAATATAACTATTTTCGTCTCTATTTCTTCACCACGCATGCTTTTTTCCAGTATTTTCTCCCTTAGTCTCCTAGCAATCAGGTTAGCAATGATCATATATAGGGGCGTCTCCTTCTCATATTTACCGAGACTTATGATTATGTTTAATCCGTCCCTAGAGACAAGGTTTTCCACGATGTCATCTATGGCGCTCTTGCCCGAGGTATATGGATAATCCGCTAAGACTTTTAGTTTTGATGTCTGCGAGACAAAAGACGTATATAGTGCTACACCAATACTCTTGATGCCAGATAATATCTCATTTCTCAGAGCACTAAAATCATTTTTCCTCGTTCTTTGCTGAATTTCCATTAGGATTTTTCTTCCTTCCTCCGTTCTTTGAAGTTTTTTAGATATATACTCATCAATGATGAGACCCCAAACCCAATAATCTCCCAGAAGTTTCCTAAGGTATTTTTCATAGTCTGATAGATGAGCGACAAAAGTAGGCGTTATCCCGAGTATTGGACATATCAGTCTGAGGTCTTCTATTGTAAGTTCATTATAGTTAATCCTTAACTCATGTAGTCCCCTAGTCCTAGCTAATTCTACATCGGGAGTATATCTCTTGAACATTGTTGAAAATATTTTCCCTACACCGTCCGCTATGGGATTCCCCATGTTGTCTCTTAGTTCGAGACCATATTCAGAGTGCATGTCGAATATAAGCATTCTTATCCTCTTGGAATAGGGAGATGCCCTGCTTTTCTGCATATCATATAGCAGTATGTAGCCTGCAATTATATTCCCGAGAAATGTCTTGCCAGTTCCCGATTTACCAAAGATACCAAAACTCAATTCGATAAGTTTTTCGACATCTAGTGGTACCTCAACACTTATCGCCCTAGGTGTCTTGGGTACTCCTATGTTCCACTTTACTCTCCTATCCTCGTAACCATAGAAGTGTCTTATCTCTTCCTCACTTGTCTCTACGATCTCTGAGTAAAAACTTGGAAAGGTATCAGCTATTTTTGTTTCTCCCCCTCGTGACTGAGCGACCAATGCTAGCTCTATCCATTTTGAGCTAATGTTGTCCCGACTTGCCTCCACTGTTATATCCCTTATTCTTTTAGGAATATCAGAACCCATGAGGCTTGCAACATAGGATTCAGAGACATCTAGGCCCGAATTCGTTATCATTGCAAGGTATTTATGTTTCTTACCATTTATTGTCACTATGGATCCCAGCGGAAAATCCTCTATTACTTCTCCCTTCTCAACAAGCACACTAACTCCAGTATTAACGCTCCCTGAGATTACTCTCCCCAGTATTCTTCTCTGCATCCTTAAGTCACCCCCACCCCAACATATTGATTATTTCCTCAATGTAGAGTGCCACATTTGATACGCCGGATCTCAGCAGAACCCTTACCAATTTCGATATTACCTCCTCTTTATCATCTCTATAATCTTGGAAGTATTCTTTGTACGTATAGAAGAACTCTCTTATCTCTAATATGCTGGCCCCCTCTGCTATGTAGTACCTTAGAAAATCAAAATTCCACTCGCCATCTGGCTTGAAAAAGGCGTCGAGAAGATCATTAGAGCCTATTATATAGACTAAATCATGAAGTCTGGGCATGGATGTCCTTACATGGACTATATTGCCACTGGTTATATTACTCGTATATGCTATCGTCGACACATACCTATAGTATCTTTCTATGTCAGGATATGCATTTCTAATCTCTTGCCTTGTTTTTCTTAGGGGAACTATACCCGCATGACGAGCCGTGTGTGCAAGCTTTATCACGATGCCGACTGGTTTACTGCCTTCAGAATCTATAGCCAATACGGATCCCACTCTGACTCTTGGATAGTATTCTGGATATACAAAAACCTCTATTTTTCCGGCCTCAACGCCGGCTACTTCCCCCACTGCTTTGCTCTTATCTACAAACAACTTTCCCCAAGACGTCATATTATTGGACACCTCTTCGATATCCATTTTTTAGAATATATATACTCGTCGCTAGGAAGATTTAACATGTTTTTTAACATCTCAATTATCACCTCCCTTTCTCTTCCCCCTATAACTGCTAGGTCATGGGCCCTTTGTAATGCTAGTGGATAGCCTCCCCCTAATACCGAGTGGGAGAGTACTGCTAGGTGTATGTCATCGACATATCTCCTCATAGATTCTGGGAATTCAACCCTTAGTACATTCCTTTCAGATACTTTTAGATAGAATGCTAGTAGTCTTAACTTATTAGCCAGAGCTCTTGAGTTAACCTTAAAAAGTGGAGATCGCGCCCCATCACCTAAGACTCTATTCATTAGGATTCTATCGGAGAGGATTGGTAGTTCTTTCCCCTTCATGGCGAGTATACCTCTGCCGATATCTGCTGCACGCGTGTAGTATATACCTAGAGGAATAACACCTCTCTCCATCACACTATTTAGAATTCCGCATATCTTTTTTACCATTTTTTCACGATCTTCGGAATTCCAAGACATCGTATATGCCAAGCTCAGAGATTCATCCATAAATAGAAAGTTAAGCTTGCCATCCATTTTGTCTACCAGCTTCTCTATAGCCACCATCTCAGCATCCTTTATTTTTAACTGGGGCCTCTCTCCTTCCCCGGCATATGAAAACATTTCTGCATAGTTACCACTACCCCCCGAGCCGCTCTCATGATTTAGGTACCAATACCCCACATTTACAAATACTATATTCACAAGTAGATGCGGGCCCGATATAAATGTTCCTGAGTCTATAGAACCAACACAAAAACCTCTCTCCTTCAAAATCCCCAACAATATATCTGACTCTATGGACAACGCATCGCTAGGAATATCAAGTCTATATTCCTTTATAGGCTCTACAGGAAAGAGAGCCGAATTATAGGGACACAGAAGTTCGATATCGATTGGTTCTAGCCTCCAATATATTTCAATGAATTCATCTAGAGGAAGGTTTACAAATTCTCGAACCAACTCACCTATACCCTTTCTAAGAGCCTCTAATATCCGCACGATCTTCTCCCCCCCATATTCCCACAATATCGCCACCGCTAGTAACTATTACGACAAAACCCCTTAGGACGTGCTGGGTCACCAAAACTTTCCAAACATAAACATAGTTGGCAACATTTATTTTTATCTAAGAGTCATATGAAGCGACTACATCCTATCCAACATTATATCTATTTGACCCTTAAATAGTCAAAACTCTGATAAATACAATTCGGCTAGTAATCCATAAAAGGAAGAAATCTAAGCAGTCTAGACTTCATACAACCAGTTTCTTACTGGCTTCTTCAGGAGAGAGTATTAATGTTTCTATTATTTCTCTAATCTCGGCAGCTTTGTTAAGCATATCCCTGTCCCCAGTTACTAGGAAATCTAAGCACTCAGGTTTCTTGTTAAGTTTGAACGTAGCGATATGAAGATTATCAAGCGTCTTAAGCCTAGTTTTTGGAGCGATTTTTATTGCTTCAGCAAACTCGATTGGTAGCTCCACACGATCAATCCCAGAATGGACAACCCCGAGACAACCTATGACATTAATATTGTACCTCAAAATAATGTAAAGCACTATCGCTTTAATCTTTTTGTCAAAACTGAGGGGATCCAACAACTCCCTTGCCTCATCACTTAGTTGGATCTGGCACGCTTGAATTAGTCTGGATACTACAGATATCATCTCGGTAACCGTTATATATGATATCTTTTTGGTTAATCCTGAATCAAGAATCTTCCTAGCACAAATATGGTCTTTGTCTTTAGGTTTAAGACTTGCTATTAGTACCGAAGTATCAAGATAAATTGTACTCAAAACCTATCACGCTCCTCAGCCACAATTTCCCATGCTTCTTTTGTGGAAACTATCATTATTGGCTCTTTGATCTCCAGCAGTTTTTTTGCCACCTCTATAATTTCTTCGTCAAATACTCGCTGATAAAATGTTTTGAGACCATTGACAATCATACTCCTAATAGCGTCATTTCTACTCCGAAAAATCCCCAAATCGACGAGAGCATCTATAAGCTTCACAGTACTCGAATCTATCTTTACGGGAATTATCGCCATTTTCCAACACCATATAATTATATGAATTAGTATACCTTATAAAAAGGAGAAAATCACTCATTACTGGATTGTTTGAATTTTTCTATCTATCAAAAAGTATGGCTATGACCCCCATACTGGTCGCGATGCTAGATATATAGACCGTGTTAAGTTGTCATCGTGAGACCACACTTACTCCCCCGATCCAACTTCTGCACCTTCAATCAAAATTCGAGCTAGCATGTTCTTATAAGCATTTAATGTCCCAATCTCGGTTGCTGAAAGATTCCTTATTCCCAATCCATGTTTTATTGGTGTTTGCGGAAGTGATTTTCCATCTTTTATTGTGTATTTTTGTGTCTGCGTTTATTTTCAAATCGATGTCAGCCCACATTGTGTCTAGGAATACCAGTGGTTGCATTAAAAATAAAAAATTTGGGCGCACCCTCGGTAGCTATGTTCTTTTGCGACATTTTTTAATATTTATTCTTGTGTTTTTTATTTGAATACATGGGTGTGGTGCGTTGTCTTCTCGGGCGAGGATTCGTGGTTCTGAGGTACAGTATATTGTTGATGCTTCTGGGAATAAGATCGCGGTTGTTGTACCCATTGACGAGTATAATGAGCTTCTAGAAGATCTTCACGACCTTGCGGTTATTGCTGAGAGGAGAGATGAACCTACGGTTTCCTTTGAGGAGATTAAAAAGAGGCTAAAGGAGCGTGGAGTCTTATAGTATAGTGTGGAAGAGATCTGCTGAGAAAGATCTTAATAAGATTCCTCGAGAGTTTATACGCAGGATATTGGAGATTATAGAGTCCCTAAGGGACAATCCGTATCCTCGTGGAGTAAGAAAGATAACTAAAACCGAAAAGTTTTTTAGAATACGTATAGGAGATTACCGAATAATATACCATGTAGACGAAGGGAATAAAGTCATAACAGTATACTATATTCGACACCGTAGGGAAGCATATAGGGGACTTTAATTTTATCGTTCGCTTACTGGAGCGTGAGCCTAAGCTTCACAACCATAGTGCTTGTGTTTGTCTCAATTACACTATTATTCTTAGGGAACAATATGGTTATCATTGGGAGCGTAAGATATACACCAATAGTGATGCCCCTCCAAATGTAGCCATATATTGTCCAAGATATACTTGTCCAGCTCCTATTTATCCAAGAGCCATTATCCGCACAAGGAACCATGAGCTCTATGGAAAGATCAATAGCAAATCTTCTCGTAGCATTCGCCGTCCTGTTTGCAATGTCATTAGCAACAATACTTATTGAATGATTTCCGCCCAGATAAACTCTACCTAGTACGTCATAATGCCTTTTTTCTTGCGGCTCTACTACAACAATTGTTGTCTGACATATAGTATTATTGGCTTTGTCCTTGGCGATTACATATATTACGTGTACTCCTTGCCCTACATTGTAGAATGTGTAGAATGTTTTGTTTTCATTGTATATCCATTCTGAGTCATCAAGTCTTATATAATATGTGCATTCCTCGTCGCATGTCCATTCTACATCCATGCTAGACCCATTTATTTGTTCTGTGTCCCTCGGAGCAATAATTCTAAGATTTGGTGGTGTTGTGTCTATATCAAAAACTATTTTTTTCTCTTCAACGTTCCCCCCGTAATCATACACTTTGACAGTAAGTATATTGTTCCCATCGCTTAAATTCTCTATCGTTATCGTTTCTACAAATACTGCCTTAAGGACTAGCGAGTTATTTAGCAGGATCTCAACGGCTCTAATACCCATATTATCAGTAGCCCTAATCGATATCACTATTGTTCTCGATGCGATGTATGTATTGTTTTGAGGATGCAATATCTCTATCGTTGGGGCTATTCTATCTACTATAAGTATCATTGCTCTCTGGGCGACATTTCCAGCCATATCGTATGCCCGCAGTATAATTAGGTGATAGCCATCCTGTAGACCGCTTGCATCGAGGATAAATTCTGTATTGTTCCCAACAAATATCCAAGCTCCAGAATCTATCCTAATTTCATAGTGCTCTATTCCAGACAACCCATCCGACGCCTCCCATCTTATTACAGTATTATTGTCAGTAGCATCTACCGGTGTGCATGAAAGAGAATATATTTGAGGTTGAGATCGATCCACCATAATTCTGTATGTTTTATTGATACAATCGCCCGCAGGGTAGAACACACGTATGGTTATATTGTGAAGGCCTTCTCCAAGGTTTCTAAATACATAGTTTGTTCTTTTCCCAACATCAATTACCTCACTATTATCGATGATTAGTTCTACGTGATCATAGTCTCCTTCAATGCTCCAACACATCACTATATCTGAAGCAGAAATTATCGCTACGCTGGCGTTTTCATTCGCATTAGTTAGTATGGGCTCCGATGGATTCAGAGAGAAATTAACCATCGCCACTTCTATGTTTCCTGCCAAGTCTATGGCCTTTATATATACGACGTGATTATAGAGAGATAGGTTAAAAAACTCTATACTTTCATTCTTATATACGTTTATCCAGGATTGATTATCTATCCTGACTTCGTAATGATCTATCCCTTGATTATCCGAAGCATTCCATTTTATAGTAACGTTGTCATCATACATCATTTGGCTATTATTTTCGGGGGATAACACATCAATACTGGGAGGCGTGAGATCCGTGATTATATTTACTATCTCCTCGCTACTTCGACCTGCATTATCCCAAGATACCAAACGAATGATATGTTGCCCCTCCCCTACACTGACCTCATAATTAGTTACGCTCCCAGGAACAGTATCATAGAGTGAGTTATCCACATAGATCTCAACTCTTTCCACTCCATTCTCATCCCATGTTGACCATTCTATGGTTATCTCGGATGCATTGTGATAGCTATTATTTTTAGGATCTAAAATATCTAATATTGGTGGTTTTGTATCGACATAGAACTCCCTGTATACCCATCTATAGTTTCCCCAAATATCAACCGCACATATATTCAGGGCATGCTTGCCGTCGCTTAGTCCCACATGTATCTCATTGTATCCCTTCGATTTGCCTGTGTATATAATATTTCCATCGATATAAACGGAAATGTTAAAAATGTCGAATTCATCACTAACATTCCATGAGATGTTAACATTGCTATCAAGCACATATTCATAACTTTGTGGCGAATAGACATCAATGACGGGTGGATTGAATTCGGGGCCTTCCTCAATTAGATAGGGATTATAGGTATAGTTTAGGGAGAAATTATATGGAATTATAAGATGCGTATAGACTGTGTATGCGGGATCAAAAAACCAGTCTCCTTGATACACATCTCCATCATTTCCATCATCCATCCCCCATGGAGGATTTGCTTTATCGTCCCCACTCCCGTTATCGCCATCAAAGGCCGCTGGTATTTCATTAACAAACGAAAATCT
This sequence comes from uncultured Nitrososphaerota archaeon, assembly GCA_964636085.1. Lineage (GTDB taxonomy): Archaea > Asgardarchaeota > Njordarchaeia > Njordarchaeales > Panguiarchaeaceae > Panguiarchaeum. Next base: position 19,176 of record CAZWPQ010000012.1, on the reverse strand, counting down.
AGCACCTTGGTACAGGAATGGTTGATCATACGTACTCCCATCACCCATATCATATCTTCTGGGCCACAAAAATTTTAGGATTGATAGAAGCGCGTAGGATACATTCTCATCATCTCCGCTTGTGGGGTATTCTGTATTGTTATTTTCGAACCTATATGTTATAATTCCATCATATGAATACAAATTATCTACCCTATCAGCATCTCCATAAACCCCATGTCCTTGAGCCTCCACATACAGACAGGGCCTATATACGTCACAAACTATAGGACCATCCACATCATCACTCCCAGAAGTTATGTTTGGATCACTACTATATTGATAGAAATCTGTATGCGCCCTCGTCTCCATAATTAAGAGACTACCATACTTTGTTCCATCCTTAGATATTACAAGCATTGCTCCCTCCATATCATTCTCATGCTCATCAAAATAAGGCAACGCGGCACTCCAATCACGTGGGTGAAATAGCATATAGAAGATAAAGTAATGGGTTTCTGTTTCCATAACTGCATAATATACATGGGCCCAAAGTTGACTGTAGCTTTCTAGATTTTCCCAATTATTATTACCTACCCAATCTCCATCATAATTAAAGCTCGTTATATAATCACCCTTCGTGTAGTAACTATAGGTGTACTGATATATTGTGGGGGCCCAGTAAGCCGCAAGCCGATAGTATGGATCCATCCATCCCGTTTCTTCCTGATATCCAAGCACTTTCAAGTGAATTACTCGCTCATGCATTATAGTTTTATATAGCCTACCAGCTAATATAGCATATGTTTTGCCTTCATCTATACCAAAATGACTCTCACTCTCTTCCTTTCTAGGGGCATTAAAATTTGGGCTTGGAGTCAAGGCCAGTAGTAACATCAGTACCAATATCCACCGCGTTGCGAGCACCAATAATAGGGGCTGGGAAAAGCAGTAAAATAATCAAAAACCGTGTAAAGATTCTATAAAGTATTCCAAACTCCACTTATAAAACCTATGTTTAGATCTCATCCACTCAAAATCTTGGGATATCACATGCAAATGTGTCAAAACCTCATAAAAATTGATTGAGAGAGTCCCTAATATGTTCTACTTTATAAAACGTCATACAATTAGAAAGTACTGGAGTGATAGCATTTTTGCTGTTATTCTCGCGTCAATATTCATATAGGGGTGGGCCATATGCCTCAGAAAACCCAGGTAAATGCAGGCGATGATGACATAGCGATCATTCATAGATCCATAATACAAAACCAGCACGATAGCACCCATGAAAGTATTGCTAAAAAACAGCACTTGGGTAAACCTACGGATGGTCTTGTATCTAGGTATATTAACAGGAGATTATCGGCCCCGATATCCAGATTCATTGTTTCTAAATTTGGGGATGTTTCTCCCAACAAAGTAACCATTGCCGTATCCCTATTTGGTATTGCCTCGGCTCTTATTTATCTTTTAAACGCCCCTATAATCGCGGGTATTGCTGTTCAGATAGCATCAATTATTGACGGGATCGATGGCGAAATCGCCCGTATGCTTAATAAGCAGAGTAAATTTGGGGCACTTTTAGACTCCATAATGGATAGAATCGTAGATGTCTTAGTACTTACCTGTTTCTCTATTTATACATTGAAAGAATTATGTACTAAGTATAGGATTGACATGTTAATGTTTATAATGTTTATGGCACTATCTGGTTCCATCCTTGTCAGTTACTTTAGGGCGCGTTGCGAATCATCCATGGGTGTGGATCCTCGAGCTATTGGCGGCATGCCCATAGCCACAAGGGATGTTAGGCTGTTCATAATATTTATTGGTAGCATACTAGGCCTATATCTTGAGACACTCATCATAATTGCCGTATTGTCTTATCTACACGTATTTATTAACATTGGGATAATCCTTAGAATCGCAGATATGTAAAAAAGCAACACTAAGTATTGGTATAAAAAAAGTAAGAGTCTAATTAATACCCCTAGCCATGCTAGCTTATACTTTCATATTGGGGTTTGCGTTTAGTTGCAAATATTGCCGCAACAATTATCGCTACCAATACTACCATCGGAATCATCACTGTAGTTAGAACGTTCTCTCTAATAATTGTAGTGGCAAAACTATAGATCGAGGTTATTGTTTGATTGACTGTGCGGTTTATGGCGGAGAATACCGTTGTTGTTATATTGTATATGTATGTTGTTGTAACTTCCTGTTCTACCGTTGTTGTGGTGGTTAATGTGGTAACATTTTCTAAGTATAATTCAAACCCAAATGCATACGATGCAACTCTTACATTTTTATACACATCAATAGCCGTTATATTAACACTTATAGTAGCATTAGCTAATGGAGTTGGGATATATGCGATATAAAAACCACTATTATTTATTGACATCACTGTTCTATACCATGTGTCTGTAATGTTATATAGACAACTAAGGGTAACATTTTCTATTGGACTCCTATCCGTTATCTTTGCGTATATCTTAATTCTGTATTCAAGTACCTCATGACCTATCTCCTCTATGATTGGAGGGGATACATCATACATACTGCATAGATATGCTAAACCTAGCATCGCTACGAATGATTCCTTTGATCGACCCTCTGAATAAACCATGCTCCAGTCTGATGTATAATATGTTGGCAAGTATACAGACTTACTTATCTTATCCATCAGGATATCCTTTACCTCTATCACCAAATTATACATATTCTCACTAATGTTAATATCGAACACACGAGTAAGTAAAACATGAGAGATTAATAGCGCTCCGTGAGAATATATTTGTTTTCTATCATCAAGAAGTGTATAATCTGTGTCCAACCTAAAATATAGACCACCATATGTATCGTCATAGTCATAGGTCAACATGTAGTTTATTAGAGTATCTATACGATCGAGATACGATTCATTGCCCGTTATAGCATAAGCGGTGGCATATGCCAATAAAGGATACAAGAAGACATTAATTGGACCGAATCTATATGAATTATAAATCGAGAAGTCATCGTTATAGCTGTGAAGGAAACCCGAATACCACATTTTTTCCAAAGCTACTATACAATCGTTGATCGTATTAAAGTACGTAGAATTATTAGTTATTTTGTACAAAATATAACTTAAATATACATATAAACCGAGAGTCCCAGAACCTTTAACATAATCTCCAACATCTGATAGACCATGTAGGCCCCCATAATTATTATCCCAGAAGTTATTATAAACATAGCTCCACATACTTTCCATTCTATTTAAAACTGTAACGTTTCCAGTTATGTTATACAAGTATGACAAACCTAAAATTACGTTTAGCAGACCTCCTAATGTATTATATCCCGTTGCACTATAGCCTAGATGCGGGATTGATGGAGACGAAAAGTTTCGATAAAAGTAAAGATAATAGTAACCGTTATGTATGAAACTATCGATCCAATCCATATCCCTATAGGCTAGCTGTAGATATGTCCCATTATTTGTCAAGTTGTACATTAGGGCGTAGCTTCCAATCGAAGATCCCAAAGTAAAAAGGATCTTACGATCATCAACAGGTCCCGAAGAATTAAATTCTAGGTAATAACCACCATATACTGGATCCCAAGATAAATTTTCTAATACTCCTATTGTCTTATTTAATAGTATAATTATTTCATCCCTGGCACTCGATGCTGATTTATCCAGAAGAGACAGGGTATAGTCTCCCTCATATACTTTATGGCGAGTGTGTCCAGGATTATCCACAGCATCTGGAAAGTAAAATAAGCTAGAAACACAAAGTAAGACAAATAGAGATATAACAAATATAGGCAAACCTTTTTTCATGCACCACACCTCTACCATATATCTATATAAGATTTTTTGATAAGAAACTATCTACGCTTAGGAGGATCCCTCAAGTATTGTGACCAATGCGTCTATATCGTCGTAATTATTGTAGAAATGGGGAGATATTCTTAGTCCCCCTGCTCTATGTGAAACAATTATCCTCTGTTTCCTTAGTTCCTCTAAAGCTCTTTTATGATTCGCAATTTTTATTAGAAATATGGACGATGGAGAGTCCATGGGAGTGCATATCCTGATACTTTTGAATTCCAAAAGCTTTTCTCTCAACTCTTTGATAAGTCTTCTATTTCTTGTATGAATGTTATCGATCCCTATCTCAAGTATTAGCTCTAAAGAAG
>CAZWPQ010000012.1:0-14990 GCA_964636085.1 uncultured Nitrososphaerota archaeon | reverse complement strand
TCGCTATATGCAGGTCGAAAAAGCTTGGGGTTCCCAGTTCAAACCTCTTTGCCGCTTTTGCGGGCTTAAACGTTCTAAATGAAAAATCGAAGGGGCGCTCATCCCCCAGCCAACCAGCGAAACTGACTTCAAGATCATCTAGGATCTTACTATTGATGTATATAAATCCTCCCCCCGTACCCAATAACCATTTCTGCATTCCACATATTAATATGTCTATCTCGACCTCCCCAAGGTTAAGTGGGATAGATCCAACTCCCTGTATTCCATCCACGATCATATATGCTCCATATTTTCTAGCTAGCCTAGAAAGTGCCTTCAGATCATTTGTAAATCCATTAGCAAACTCTACCCATGACACAATAATAGCCTGCGTATTATCATCGACTTTCGTCTCGAACTCCTCCATTGAAATTATCCCATTAATATTCTGCGCATATCGAATCTCCAGACCATATCTTCTAGCAACCACTTGCCAGGGGTATAAATTCGTTGGGAACTCCATGTCTGTTGTAACAATATTCATTCCTTTTTCCCACCTTATAGAGTGTGCAATCATATTGATCCCCGTTGAAGTATTTGGTACGAATCCAACCTCAGAAGGATCACAATTGAGGAGCCGTGCAATTCTATTCCTAAGTTCTTCGTCTATAGTTTTATACCACTCTATCCATCTCATACTTCCGTATTTACGCTCGCTAAGAAATTTTACTCCAGTATCTATGGCCTTCTTGCTGAGCAATCCATTAGACGCAGTATTAAGATATATGAATTCATTTAGTGCTGGGAATAATTCCCTAATTTCTTCCCAATCCACCATAATGAAACCCTCAATCTCTATTCAATTAGTCAGCGATAATTATAAAAACTTAATGTACTAAATGTTGGGATTTTGTTCCTTTCTAGGCATTGTTCTGGCGTATCTAAGGATGACTAGTATCTCTCCCACAATTATGGCGATAAGGAGTATTATTGTGAGTAGTTTTGCTAGGATGATATATTCTGATGGTATTGGAGCTATTTTTAGGGCCTCAAAGATGTTGGAGGACTCATTCTCCAATTTTGCTGTATCAACAATGATTATTTGTATATCTTCTGTGAATATGTTTGCAAGGAGTAACCAGGGAACAAGAAACAGGGGGGTTAGAGAATGAAGCGTTTCTAAAGCAAAGCTTTTCTCCTCATAATAAAGCACATAGAAGAAATGTATAAGAGATATAGCCCCACTAAATGCCAGCAGGACAACAAGAGTCTCCACTAGAAACATCATCAACCAGTTGAAACCTAGAGACATTCCATATATGTAGATTACATATGATAAAATAAACGTTGCCACTGATGAAATAAGATAAGGCACTGCGTGGGGCTTGGCTTCTCTGGGTAAAGTTTCTCTAGGTCTGGCAACCATTTTTCGCCTAGCCTTCTTCTTCTCCTCAACATCGTGCTCATGTGTCTTGCGTGCCCCAAATATATCTGCTATTATCTCCCTGATGGCTTCCTTTAGGTCTGGGTTACTCGAAACAAAGGACATAAGAATGTACAACATTAGGATTGCCAAAATTATGGAGATCCCCATCTCTAAGAATATTACCGTTATTTTAGCTATCGATACTTCATTTGTGGAGAATACATAGTTCATCATCTTAATCGTGTATGCCAAGACCATTACAATAAACATTAGGAGGGATAGTTGTATGAAGTATGGGTAGAGATCCTCGCTGATTCCAAGTTCAAATCTTATTTTTCTCTTTCCCCGCCCCACAACGTACTTGCTTGCTAGCTTTCTTGGTGGGCCCAAATCGCTGAGGACTGTGTATACGTTTTCTACGGTTAGACCTCCCATATCCTCCACGCGGTCCATGATATTTACCCGTAACTCACTCACAATATCATCAGCTATATCGTCTGGAAGATATCTCCTAACCTCCTCTAGATATTCATCAATAATGCGAAGTGCATCAGAACTCTCCATAATTATTCCCCTCCATGAAATATATTATCTACGGCATCCCTAAGCTTATCCCAGAACTCCCTCATCAAATACAGAACCTCTCGGCCCTTATGGGTTATCCTATAATACCTCCTAGCTTTACCACCAACCAACCTCCATTCACCAACCACATAGCCATCCTCCTCAAGACGCCTCAAAAGGGGATAAAGAGTCCCCTCCTTAACGTACAGCACACTATTTCCAGATAGACTCAGAGCTTTAGAAATCTCGTAACCATACATTTCCTTCCTGCATAGTAGCGCAAGAACACACATCTTTATGACACCTCTCCTTATCTCTCTCCTCCACTTCCCAACACCCAAAAATTTGCTCATCTGCATCATCCTTCAGACGAATATACCTAGTTATACTACATACCTAGCCATACACAGTATATAATGTTACTAGGTATTTAAAGTTATGTATATAAAATCGCATGATTGGAGAAATACGATAGTTCCTCAGATAAACCCCTCCTATTGAAGAGAACTGGCGGACTTGCAGAAAAATTTGGGATGGCTTGGCACAAAATATGTCCCCATATATTCTATGTGAAACTAATTAGTGGTGAATATGTCATGAATTTCAGAAATGGCAACTTACTTGTTAAGGGAACACTAGTTTCCGCAATGATGTGTTATTTTGTTTTATGGTTAATAGACAATTTTGGTAGCTACACATTTTTCGTGATATCAATCATATTATTGGCCTTCATTTTTATAATAACATCCGAACTAGAGAAAGACATGTCAAACATACATAGGCTCCTAATAATTCTAATGATACGGCAAAATGCAGAAAAAATGAAACTCGATAAGATGCTGACGAATCCACGTAATAGACTCTTTGAGAAGACCCACGAGAGAGATGAGGACTACGAACTATGAGGGAGCCCGCAGAAATCCCCCTTACTCCTCACCTACACGCTTCTTTAAGAACATTAAGAAACCAACAGCAAAAAAACTAGCGTCGTCTGGAGGCAACCCTCACAATCCAAACGGCTAATGTATGGGCAAGTGTTTTAAAGGCCTCATTTATATTATACCCAGTTTTGGCCGAAGTCTCAACATAGGGAACAGGAAAACCTAGGCGCTGCGATAGTATCTCTGCATACTTTTTCCCATGCTCAGGAGTAAGACACGGATGTGTTTTTCTCAGATCAACCTTATTTCCGACTAGAATAAACGGATATACCCCGCCCGCATGAGTCCAGAACTCCCTGAGCCAACTTGGAACCGACTGAAAAGTCTCGGGCCTAGAGACATCAAACACCATAATGGCAGCCTTAGCTCTCTGATAATAAATTGGACGAACTTGCTTAAAGGTAGGCTGGCCAGCGAGATCGAAAATCTGATATTGGAAGACAAAAGTACCTAGTCCTTGGAAATTGTAAGTATCTTTTCTTACATAAAAATCTGCGCCAATCGTTGCCCTATAATCGGTCCTGAAATGCTCGCCGAGGTATCTCCGCGCAATAGAAGTTTTGCCGACCCCACCATCACCCAATAGGACGACCTTAAGCCTAACTTCTCTAGGCTTACTCATGCATATATTCACCGGGACATCGAATATATGCTACCTAGCCTCTTTCTTCTTCCTACCAGTGACCAACTCTTTTAGTGAAATTCTATTAACCTTTATCACACGATATTTAACGCCTGGAATATCTCCAAATGATCTACCCCTAACACCACCAATTGGCTGAATGAGTACCTCGTCATGTTCATTAATGTATAATAGGCCTCCATCCCACGGCACGAAAGCCGTCACAATTTTTCCATTTTTCTTTAGCTTGACCTTGACACATTTTCTTAGTGCTCCAGTAGGCTTTCTGGCTTCAACACCAACCTTTTTAAGCACTATACCCAATGCTTGTGGTGCCCCTTCTAACGGATCGAAACGCTCCTTAAATTTAAGTACCCTTCTCTTGTAGTCTAGGTCTGCCCATCTGGCTTTTTTCCTCTTTTTTCTAAGCACTCTGGCTGCGAATTCTCCTCTTGGTGATTTTGTAACCATAATTTCTCACCGTTGTCTATTATTTTTTATTTGTTTTTGTTTATTTAAAAGACCCTTCATGATTTAGGGAACATGATGTATGTTCTTGGGGTTTATTTCTCGATTATTTTGTAGATTCTTATCTCCACATAGTAGTGGTCTTTGAATCCCTGAAATATTGTCGGGTCAACATAGTATGCAATATACATATTCCTTATCCCCCATATTGGATCCTCCTCATAATATGTTAGCTCTATCTCTATGTATCTTGTCTTTGATTGGTCATAAACCTTAAGTCTTATGGATTTTCCAGCGTCTACGGTTAGTGTTTCGCATGGATATCGATTGACTATCAGTGGGTCTCCTAGTCCCGCTGCGAGCTTCAGAACCATCTCCCCCTTCTCTATGGTCAGATTATAGAGTCCACACCATTCAAATCCTCCTCTCGGAGCTCCACAGTCATTCGCGTAGAGTTCTCCTATTAGCACGTATTTCTTTTGATTGTGGAAATGGTAGAAATATAGACATGAGATAATAAGTAACGATACTGCTCCAGCTAGGATAGCTATATGTTTTTTCTTTTTCTGGAGCATGTTCCTCATTGATCCCAAATTTTCCCTACGAATTTTTGATTCAGGGATCAAGGTGAGGGGACCAGAAGTCTATGGGTTCTTTTTCCCATACTTCCTCTATTTTTTGGCACGCAACTAGTCTGCCCTCGAATTCCCTTAGATCTGGCTTTTTCTCCATGCACTCCTCGTCTGCTAGGGGGCATCTATTAAAGAAGGGGCAGAATTTTGGTTTTATCATTCTTGGTAGTGGCTCTCCTGGGATGTAGATTATTTTCTTTTTGGGGTTTCTGGGGTCTGGCAGTGCACCTATGAGCCCCTTTGTGTATGGGTGGTATGGCTTCTTAAATACGCTGACTATGTCGCCCATTTCTACAATTATTCCGTGATACATCACCGCGATATCGTCTGCTATTTCTGCCATTAGGGAAAGGTTATGTGTAAATATTATTGCTGTTATGTTCAATCTCTCTATTAGTTCCTTCAGTACATATGCCAATTGTTTGGCTAAGTACACGTCTATATTTCTAAATGGTTCATCACAGACAAGTAATTCAGGATTCTTGGCTAGGGCTAATGCAAACGCTACTCTCCTAATTTCCCCACCACTAAGTCGCCTTGGGAATGATAAGAGTACTCTCGTATCTAAGTTCGCCTCCCTGATGGCCTTTATGAATGATTTAAATGCTTCATCCATGTCTCTCCCAGCCGCTACGATCGCAGATTCTAATACTTGGAAGGCATTCGTCATTAGAGGGTTTAGATATGTATAGCTTCCTTGGCCTATGTAGCCCAATTTTGTTGCCCGAATTTTAAGCATTATTTCCTCTGGTATCTCCATTAGATTTACGCCATCTAGCTCTATTTTGCCGTGAGCCTCCGCATTAATAGGTAGTATTCTGAGTATAGATAGAGCCAATGTAGATTTTCCACAACCGGATTCCCCAACACATGCTAAAATCCTGCCTTTTTTCACGGACATCTCTATACCGTTTAACGCATAAAGTCTAAAATACCCCATTTGTTTATATAGTTCTAATTCATTCAATATGTGGTCTTGGATCGCCTCCGGGCCCAACCTTGATTTTTTTGCGCCAGCAGCATAACCTTCCGCCACAGTTAGATATCTAGCTAGCTCCTCCGCAGACTCCTGTTCCTTTAAATGTGCTGCGGAATATCTTGAAACCTTGTAGAAAACCTCAAGGTTACTAATTTTCAGGGTATGCAAGTTCTTCAGCCAATCTATCTAGAAAGACTTAGATACCCCCCTCTATCTTGCTGCCTCAGCAATACGCTCTAGTTCCATCTTCTTGCTAATAGCTATGGAGTTGACATTATCTGGACTTTTAGCCGCTTCTATTATTTCCTGCGCAAGCGACTCAGCAATACTTAGTGGAGATCTCCAGGATCTCTTTCTCGACCCCATCACTAAGAACTTGAGGGCCATATCGACTCTCCTTTGGGGAGAAATATCTAGGGCAAACTTTTTGATTATGCCCGCTATTCTAAAACTCGTTATGTCTTCTCTTGGTGCGCAATTTTCTACAGCCCGAACAAAAACCTGTATCGGGTTCTCACCCGTTCGTTTTTCGATTATCTCAAATGCTTTTTCAACAATTCTCATAGCGTGAAGCTTCTTTCCAGAGAACCTTCCAGTCTTGGGTAGCCCTCTTTCCCTTCCTGGTACCATCAATCTATTAATAAGCCTCTCCACAATATTTATATTGGCCTTTGCAAATCTTGTTTTTTCATGCCTTCCAAAGCTATGAGGAACATATATGGGTTTCAGGGAGATATAATGGAATAGCCCCGGATCACGAACTTTTACACCATCCCAGCTCCATCTGCCGAACAATTTTATGTCTGGATTCAGCTCGCCTATATCTTCTCTCCCCTCCTCTTCCTGCGTTTTTTGTTTTTTCTCCTCAACATCGGAAACCATTAACATCCCCATTCCTTCACTATTAACCTTGCTCAAAACTAGTATGGAAATCTGCCTTTAAAAATCGTTAAGTTATTGTCCCAGAAAATTTTCATAAATCGCTTTTAGATCTAGCGCCAGTTTTTTCCATGTCAAATTCTTCTCCACGTACATACGTCCCCTATGGCCCATCCTATCCGCTCTATATCGATCCCTCACCAGTAATATTATCTTTTCAGCTAGATCCTCTTCGTCGAGCGGATCGACAATATACCCGAAATCATCCCTTATTAACTTATGCACCCCAGCGTATTTCGAAACAATTACTGGTCTACCGCAGGCTAGGGCCTCAATCGCGACCATGCCAAATAGGTCATACCGTGATGGAAGCACCACTACCCTAGACTTCGCATAATACGCTGGCAACAAATCATTGGGAATTCTACCCAATTGAACAACCTTGTCACTTATCCCGAGCCCTCTCGATAGCCTTGATATCCTATCCCGTATCTCTTTCTCCAATTTTGAGGGCGACAGTGATCCCCCACCTATCAATAATTTTACATCCCCTAAATACTTAACAGCCTTACCAAAGGCCTTTACGAGAAGATCAAAACCTTTAGTCCACTCTATGCGGCCAGTTGTGAATACATATATTTTAGGAACATCAATATCTATATTCTTTGTCTTTGGATTAAAAAACCTTATATCGACACCAGGCGGGATTATATCAAATTCTCTCACTATCCCATAGTACCTAGTTACATATTCGGGCTCTATGGGTGATGCGGATACCAACTTGTCAGCCATTCTTAAAATTTTTCTCTCGGTTTCTATTCTTACATCAAACCCATATTCTACTTTTTTGCCAATATCTCCCAGCATTATTTTCTTTAGCAACCCTAGGGAGTGAGATGTATGAAACATGGGTACTCCTAGCTCTTCCCTAGCAATCAAAGCCACGAAGCCTGCATCCCAGTAGTGAGAATGTATTATGTCATACTTCAACCCAACCATTTCTATATATCTCAAAAAATTTCTAGCATATTCCTCTAGATAGAGGTATAGTTTTTCTTTTGGCACAAATCTTGGTGGGCCGCATGGTATTCTTATAATCCTTACATTCCTAGCCACGGGCTCAAGCTCTTTCCTCCCTCCAAATCGTCTGGTAAATATATCCACACTAACGTTTTCCTCGCCCAATTTCTTGGCCATTTCCAGTACATACACAACCTGGCCTCCTGTATCCGTTAGGCCTGGATTTGGAACAGGATCCACATAACCGTGTATGCTTAAAAACGCGATACGCATAGGGCTCCCAGAACGGGATACATATCATGCAGATGCCAATTCCTCATCCTCGTATATGTCTTCATCACTCGGTATTTCATCCATAAATCCTCTACTTCCTCTCAGTGTCTCGACCCTAAACATTGTCGATGTATACCAACCATCCTTTGGCCTTATCCTCAATTCTTGAGGCAATATTTGCCAGCCATGCATTTCCTCAAAATATCCCCAGTTTATATATTCCGAAAAATCGGGGATGATATCAGTAATAACTACACGAAATTCATGCACCAGTATATTCTGAATCTCTCTCCACTTATCCAACGAAGAATCAACCAATGTTAAGTAGAAATAACCTGCGCATCTCGGTCCTTTGAGTGTTGCTATGCCTCTTCCAACGAAGGCCCTGAAGCCTTTGACAGTTTCAAGAGGATCTGTCTGGAAGACATCATATTGCCCAGCAACATCATCTGGGAGAGGCTTTCTAAGATCCATGGTTAATATTTCTATATTCAAACCATAATCCCTCGAGACTTTCGCTATAAATTTTGTAAGTCTATCATCTATATCCACAACAGCAACCCTCCTCGCATAGCCAGTTAGCCCCACGGCTATCGATACTAAATCATCATCTCCCAACATTATTATATCCCTACCTTTGAGATCTCCCCTGTAATACATATATGCAACTCTCGCCAATGTAGTCTCAGGGGTCACGTAGCCTTGATCATACTTTCTAATTGGCTGTGGCCTTTCCTTCTGTATTTTCAAAAATTCCTCTATAACGCCGCTAGATATTAAATCATTTAGAACTCTTCTGCCCTTGCACTTATCACAATGAATAATTTTTGCCTCATAGCCTATGCTTGAGAGTAAATTCTCGCCCTTGGGGGTAAGCACTGCCCTTCCATTATCATACGACACAAACCCCCTATTTTTTAGCTCCTTAATTATCGCCACAACTAGATTGAATGCCTCCCGTGAATACCTACTTATCCAAAATATATCATCAGCAAACCTGATAGCATTTAACACATTCAGCACAGTTCTAGGATAGGCCGGGATACCAGTGCTTTCTTCCACTTTTTCAGCGATACTAACGACCAATGTATTATATTCATTCGGCATTATGATCCCCAAGTATACAAATAACAACCTGTGAATAGTGTGAAAAAATAGTCTTTATATTTGCCAGAGAAAACCAATTTTTCTTTCTGATAAAAAATAGAAAGGGATAAAACCTTCTTGGCGCAGAGCGCCCATACGCCTCCTGACCCCGGGGAACCGAGAGCAATAGCCCCCGGGGCCAAAATCAAGATCTTGTTATTTCTTTGTAGGGTTCCCCCCTCGAAAGTGTTATTGTGAAGTGCTTATCTGGTTTCAGCATCTCTATGATATATTCGGCCGCTTTCTCTGGGGATATCCCCCGACATGTAAATATGTCTATAGCAGCATAATTAAACTCAGGCCAAGTATGTATGGATAGATGAGACTCTGCAATAGCAATTATCCCAGTAACACCATGGGGGTTAAACTCGTGGAAAAATGATCCCAGTATTCTACCACCCGCCTTTATTGCCGCTTCTCTAAGTATCTTCTCTAGGAGCTCTTTGTTATTTAGTATATCTCTGTCGACTCCATGGAGTTCTAGAATTATGTGCTTGCCCAACATTTTCAACACCCCCACCTCTTTAAGGCTATACTATATTTGTTTTTTTATTCTTTTAAAGAATTGTTTTTGTCTCATGTATAGGAATGCCACCACCGAAATCCTGCTAATAGATCTTTTTTATAAAAAATAAGAGAGGAATAACATGATCACTTATACACTTCAACCAACCAAAACACTGTTCTCCATCAAGGCGATGTATACTTCTAAAGTCGCCTTCCTTGGTATTCCATATGATGCCGGAAACACCTGTAGAGCAGGATCACGCTTTGCACCTTGGTATATTAGACAGTCGTCAGAATTCTTAGAAGAATTCAGTATGTTGTATAGAAGAGACATACGTGAATGCGATATTAGTGATTGGGGTAACATAAATGTATCTTTTGGGGATTTCGGAGAGACTTTAAAACGTGTCAAAAACGTACTAGGCTCCATTAACGCCCAGAAATATCTGCTCCTTGGAGGAGAGCATACAATTTCAATTATGGTTGTAAATACTTTCGCTGAAAGAATCAAAAAATACGTACAACTTGACGCCCATCCAGATTTCTATGAGAATTATGAGGGTAATAAATTTTCACACGCTTGCGTTGCTAGACGTATAGGCGAGACAATTGGATTTGATAGAATAACAATAATAGGGATAAGATCCTTTTCTAAACAAAACATTATGGATTTGGAAGAGTTTGGTGTTAGGTACTATACAATCCTCGATGTTTATGACGACCCGAGCATCCTTAAGAAAGAAATTAGAAGTGCGGACTACTTATCGATAGATATGGACTTCTTTGATCCTGCATATGTCCCTGAGGTATCGTGCCCAGAGCCGATGGGATATAACATAAGAGACTTCCTTATGATGATACCCGGGATAGGGGCAAGAATCGTTGATGTCACTGAGGTCGTTCCTCAAAGTCCGTTCGACATATCATCGATAACCACAGCAATATTGTTGAGGGAGATAGGAATACAATTATCAATAGAATCGTAGCTCTTACGGATGCATAATGTGCGTGCTTCTATAGCTTTAGACCCAATGCTTTAAAAATTTTTGATAAGACGCTCTTATATCGGCCATAGACCATAATTATATGGTGTCCATATTCGCCTGTCATAAATTTATCGAAGCCCTCATATACCTCTACTATTGCTTGCGTCCTGCAGAAGTCTTCCGAAAAATTCTCTCCCTTCACTATTTTGCCTTCGGTTATGAAAACCTTGGAGAAGTCAGGGGATATTTTTACTAATGTTACCTCTCCCTTTCTAAGTTTTCCTTGTATTGCTACGCCATATCCAGACTCAAAATGCGTTCTAAGGAGAGCGGATTTAACCATAGATAGAGCTATTGTACAGTGTGCAATAATTATTCTGTTCTCACCAACATCTTCAACATTGGCCATGAATGGTTTCCTTTTAGTGATATTCCTTACGACAAGCATCGTTATAAGCGATGGTAAATCTGCTTCACAAGAAACTATAATGTCCTCATCTATAAGCTTTGATACAGCGATACATGGAGTAACATTCACTTTCGATATCATCGGAAAACATCGAATGCCTCCACCACAATACCCATCTAGAAGTTTCTTTATTGACCTATACAAGCGCAATGACTGTTTAATAGATTCGTCATTAACATCTTTTTTTGGGATATCTACCACTTTGCACCGACTCTCACTGGGCCAATGCTCTGACGAATAGATCTCATAAAACTTTTCTAAATTTATTGTTTCGACAGTTATGCCAAATATTTTTTTCAGCATTTTCATATCGTATCTTTCTTTATCGATATATTCCTCATCCACACCTATCAGCAATATCTTTTTTCCTCGCAGTGATTCTATATTTTTAATCCCCTCAATTATACATACGGCCTCTCCCGCTATTTTCTCTGGTCCCCCATGGATATGTATTATCCTGCCATGATCGCCTTTGGATAAAATATATAATGCATGTAGCACAGACGCTAAAGCATTTTGTGTGTTATGGCTCAGCAATATTACATAACTACCTAGCCCCCCAAGACGAACAATAAATCTTTTTGTCCCACCAGTTATCACAGCCACAATTATTATACTACACCTGGCCAGCTCCTTGAGTTTTTCCTCAAATTCATCAGAAGAACATACAAGCCCATGGTCTATATCTATTATTGGAGCAAACACCTCCTTATAGCTACTATATATTTCATGCGCTCTCCCAGACTGCATTCGTGAAGCGAGACCTATCATCGCTATCATTGTGATGACCCCAAAATCCTCCATAATTCATCTATTGGTGGTTCCCTTAAAATTACGACGCTTCCATCATCCTTAATGATTTCCCTATTTCCCTTTGTTATCTCCCCTATAACACAAGCATCAATGCCCCCCTTCCTAAGCAAATTAATGGCCTTATCAACAAAATCCCCATCAATTGCGGCTATGAGAGTGCCTGAAGATATTAATTTCAATGGATCCAAACTAAACAAGCTCGCAATCTTCTTGGTTTCCTCACGAACAATAATTTTGTCTTCGTATACCCTAAACCCGACATCAGACGCCTCTGCCATTTCGTACAAGGCACCTAGAACACCTCCCTCCGTGGCGTCGTGCATTGCATGTATATTATCCACTCCGATCTCCATAAGTACTTTAACATCTGGAAGCACACTAATCTTGTTCTTAAGCGCCCTAATCCTCCTTATTTCACTCTCACTAAGCCCCCGCTCCTTGCCCAAGGATTCGGCCAGAATCCAGGTACCCTCAATACCTGCGCCCTTCGTCATTATAATGTAATCTCCATCTCTTGCACCTCTATTGGTAACGTACTTGCCTTTAACCATAGGGATGCCAATCATTGTACCGACAACGATTGTATCGGTTACTTTGTTAGTGACTTCGGTATGTCCAGATATCAAATTAGCCCCAATCTCAGACAATGCATTATTTATCCCCTCCATAACATCATATATGTCCTCCTCCCTAATACGGGGTGGCAAAAGTAGCGTCACGACATACCACCTTGGATATGCCGCACATACAGCAATATCATTAGCGTTCACATGCACAGAGAGCCAACCCACTTCTCTCGATGCACCAGTTATGGGATCGCAAGCCGATACTATCAATTCTTCACCCACCGATACTATCGCCGCGTCTATCCCAACTCCAGGTGTAACAATTACACTAGTATCTGTTTTCACATAGCCTAGAATTTTTCTCAGGATTTTTATGGACACTTTTCCTAATGGAAGTGACATTATAAACCACATCGAGTCCTATTCTGTAGCCCCCATAGCCTTAAACCACTTTTCGCCCCTGAGTAGTTCTATCACCTTATTTGCTGGTGTAGTGGAGTCAACATACACCAACCGGTTTATCTCAAGATGCATTAGTTCTGCATATACCTCTTTTGTCGGTATGTCAGTGTATTCTTGTTTGAGTCTGGCTATTAGTTCCTTTTCCGTGATCCTGCCGCCTCTCTGCTCCAATATTTCCAGTATCTTTATTCTCAAGGGCTTTTCCCATGTGTTTAGCTTTTTCTGCGTCATGGTAATCCCCCGCTATATCTCTCTCATGAGCTTTAAGATATCATGATATAACTCGTTCAGGAGTTCTATATTATTCTTCACGAAGTCATAAAGATATCCTATGTCTGGGGTATCGTATAAAAATAATAGCTTGTTTCTAATGTCCACAAGCATGTTAACGATATTGCTGTATTTCTCATCAATCATTTTCATCCGAATCATAATACCGAAAATATCCCTGTAGTTTGTTGGTGTAAGATCCCTCATAATCATCAGATAATTCGATATATCCATGAGCCCCTGGACGAAGAAAAATACGGCCCCGTACAAGGCATATTTGGCATCACTATCCTTCTCTATATCCTCTAACTTCAATTTGAGCATGTCATTTATCATTATTAGGGAGTTATCTACAACTTTATGGCTGGTCTTCATATATTCTAGTTCTTCTATGCTCATTCTCATTTCCACCCAACTATGCACTATAACCAGACAATATCTCCTTCAGCTTTTTCTTTATTGTTATACTCATTTTCTCATTGACAAAATACTTAAAATCATGACCAAGCGTTAGGATAGCCGCAAGAATAGCATCGCATAGATCTTGATCATCAATATATATGGTCTTATACTCCTCTAAGACACGCTTAAGCTGTGAGGGATGAAGATCCCTAATGAACAGCAAGTCAAATTTGGATGGGTCAAAGCACTGCATGAAATCCTTCTCCAAATCACTTTTGTCCTTAGAATCCAACTCCTTGGATGTCAATACATATATTGTTGTTTTCTCATCCATTTTAGAGCTCTTAGCCATAACCACATTATGCTTCTTAGCGAACTCTGTCAGTTTAGAGTCCTCATCCTCGCTCAAAACTATCCCCCATCATAAAAATAGGGTAAAAAACCACTATAATATCTTAATATCTCCTTTTGGGATTTATTAAAAAATTACCCTAGCAATTCTTCAAGCCTTGCTTTTGCCTTGTTTAAGACCTCCAAAAACATGTTATTCCCATGCGAGTCTATCGCCACTATAAGAGGGCCAAACTTATTTGCCCTAAACAGCCATACTGCCTCTGGGATACCCAGTTCATCTAGCCAATAGACCGCCTCCACCTCCTCTATAGCCCTAGCCGCAAGTACAGCACAACCACCAACGAAAGCTCCATAGAAGGCTCCATATTCTTTACATGCATGTGTTGTTTTCTCAAACATACCGCCCTTGCCGATTATCCCCCGAACTCCAAATTGCCTTATAAATTCGGGCTCTAGGGATTCCATACGTGCGGATGTTGTTGGACCTGCAGCTATAACTCTCCATCTATCATTATGTTTCTTAACTACAGGGCCTACATGATATACCAATAGGCCCTTCGGATCGAATGGTAATTCTTTTCCCTCACTTGCAATTTTAAGCATTTTTCTATGTGCCGAGTCCCTAGCGGAAAATATTAGACCTGAGACATATACAACGTCTCCTACTCTTAATTTTCTCACCTCTGCCTCTGAGAGAGGCGTCTTTAAGTGATATTCAGCCATACATATCACCTCCTTCACTGATAAACTAAAAATTCTCCATCTCTATATTCGAGAAATGATCTTCTCAATGCCCAGCAGTTAAATACAATACCAACTAAAAATGTTGCTGGGTGCCTACATGCCCATTTTATCCTAGCGTTAAATACCGTCCACTTACCACCTAGGCCCATTGGTCCTATGCCGAGGCTATTAGCATTCTCTACAATTTTCCTCTCCAACTTCGCTATGGTATCATTGCCACTATTTTCATTCATTCTTTCAATCAATGCACTTTTCGCCAGAAAGAGCGCCAAGTCCTCAGTTCCTCCTATACCAATTCCCATAAATGTTGGGGGGCATGGCTTGGGGCCCGCATCATAAACAGCTTTTGTAGCAACCTCAATCACGCCATTTAAACCCCTCGCGGGGGGTATCGAATATAGTTTTGCGACATAACTCGACCCCCCACCCTTCGGAAAAACAATGATTTTGAGATAATTACCGCTTATTGGTTCAAAATGTATAAC
>CAZWPQ010000011.1:51567-65229 GCA_964636085.1 uncultured Nitrososphaerota archaeon | reverse complement strand
ATGCCACATCCACCTTTTGCACCCTTTGCAATATGCCTCAACCTCGCCGCACTTCCCGCATTTGAACACCTTGATTCGGGTTTTGTCCTTCTTTATTTCTGTGACCTCTTTGAGGTCTTCATGCGCCCCAATACACTTCTCGTTAGCTATGACTTCGGAGGGTGCTAGCGATATGGATTTCCCGCAGCTTGGGCATGTGAACCCCTCAACGTGCGTCCCGTCTTTCCTCGTATAGCTGTTGTTTCTCCACTTCTTAGTTCTGCATTTCAGACATATTACTTCTAGGATCTCCCCGCATTTGGTGCATGCGTGGACAAGCACTTCTTTTCCGTCTCGCCGTCTGATCTTCCTCTCGACTATACTTTCTTTTGGATGCCCGCACTTGTCCATATGTACCATAGAAAAATGGCGTTAAAAGCGTGCTGGAAGCACATAGTTTTTGTCGGAGTTTTGTGGGGTAGGTCTTCTGGCTAGAACCAGCAAATAAAAACCATAGACAGTCTCCAAGGAAACAGAAAAATTTATGAAAAAGCTAAAAAAGAATAAAATAAAAAATCTACTCAATACGTTTCCTGAAAGACACAATGTATGCTGCCAAGATTATAACTAGGTCTATCGCAACACCAAAACCAAGCCAAGGCGCAGCATTGGGTGGTAGGAACTTCTTGACTGTTGTTACATTCGACACCGTTGTATTCTTCATTGTTACCACAGTACTTGTAACTACAGGTGTTGGTGGAGGTGGTGGCAGAATCGTTATCGTGGTCACACTTATGCTCTTTGGCTTGACACACTTCATTATTGTGTAACCATTAGTTACTGGGCCACCAGTTAGACTTTCAAATACTCCTGCCCATCCATTAACGCCGAAGTCCTTGAATGACCTGTAGGCACCAACTATGACGTTCTGGTAGATCGGGATGAGTGGTAGCTCATAGAAGAATATTAGCTGAGCATCCCATAGGTATTCTCTTATTGTATCAAGATTAGATAGGTTGTAGAATGCCTGATCGATTATGTCATCATATGTCGCGTTACTCCAACCAGCAAGTTGAGAGTAGAGTGACCATGATGCGAATGCCTCGAGGAAGTATGGCAGGCGTGTGAGGCCAAATCCAAAGAATAGTATGTCAAACGCGCCAGAAACTAGATGGCTAATTAACGTTCTGAAATCTACAAATACGGTATTAACATGAATACCTACTTCCTCCACGCTACTGGCGAGTGTTGTGACTATATCCCTAACATCCTTTGTATCCGTACCTTCGATTGTTATCGTGATTTCTTGTCCAGACTCGTCCTCAAGCCAGCCGTCGTTGTCTTTATCCGAAATGTTTAGCTTAGCTAGCTCCGAGAGGGCCTTTGGTTTGTTCATATCCGCATAGGAATCTGGCTTCAATGTTAAGTACTCGATGCTCCACTCGCCCATTGATTTGGGTACTGGAACGTCCAAAGGCTCTGCCCAACCTGCCCATACCCTCTCACACACGGCGCGCTTGTCATATGCATATGCTAGTGCTCTTCTGAAGGCACTCTCACTCAGAGGCCAGTTCCTGCAGTTAATGAATGTATGGCCGAATCCCAGGCGTGGAGCGTAGGATATAGCCATGCCCGCATCAACTAGCTGGCTGTAGTACCTTCCGAACGCGAAGTCAGCAGCCATATCAATCTCTCCAGTAATAAGAGCGTTTACGATGTCAGCTGTCTCTATAATGACCTTGTATTCTATATACTTTACATATGGACCCCTCAGCGCGTCAGCTCCATATTGGTCAACATATTCAGGGGTTAACTCATGCCATTCCCACACGACATGATCATTCTCGTCGACTGCTCTCATGAAGTAATCTGGGTTGCGTTCTAGGAGGAATGTTGTTGCCTCTGTACATAGGCCGCTTGGGGACCAGCTCTTGAGCTTGAATGGTCCATAGCCAGTTAGTATTGGGTCTGATGGGGATTTTGCTCTGTATTCGATTACCTGAGTTTGTGTTACTGACCATGATGGGAATGTTCCTGTTCCATCTGGATCCCATGTTGTCGCTTCCCCATAGATATGCTTGGGGAATATAATTATAAATGCATATCTCGCCGATAGATAACCAGTCGTGTTTAGGTATACTTTTACTGTGTATTGGTCTATAGCGGTCGCATTGATTATGATTCTACCTATGTCATACCACGCTTCTGAGTATGGGTATAGCCACTTCATGAAATCATATGTGAAGACAACATCTTCCGCTGTTAGTGGAGTTCCGTCGAAGAAGTATATGTCATTTCTGAATTTGAATATCCAGTAGCTTATGTTTCCGTATACGGGGTCTTCTACTACCTGCCATTCAGGGGATCCATTTAGCATCCAGGGCATATCGGAGAATATGTCGAAGTATTTGAATGGATGTGGATACATGTATCCATCGAAAAGAAGCAAAAGTATATCCAAGTCGTACGCTGTTGTGGATGCTGCTGGGTTTAGCTTATCTGCATAGTAACCTAACGCTAGGTGTAGCGTAACCGTAGGATCTGGTTCTATTTGGTATTCGACTATTGTTGTGGCTTCCTCCTTTATTGTTATTCCAGAGCTTGGTTTGTGTGCTTGTACTGCCGACATGAGTGGTAGAAGGGCTAATGTTGCTAAAAGCAGTATACCTATTTTTTTCTTTTGCATATGAATGCACCCTTTTTCTCACAAAAATTTTTCTAGAGATATATGATAGAAATTTCCTTTATAAATGTTTACCCAATATATACCCGCCCTATGGAGAGGAGGATATCTACTCCGCCCTAGGATTTCTGGAAGATACGCTCTATAAAAAAAGGAGAAAAGAAATGCTAGGTCTTTTTCTTTCTCGTCACAAAAATAACGATGATTGCAATGATGGCGATTCCAGCTATGGCTCCACCGACTAGTAGGTATGGTGGTGATGGTTTTTTGTTTTGGATGTTGATAACAATGTTTGCTGTGGCTTGATTCCCAATTTTGTCTATAGCTACTATGCTTATTGTGTATGTCCCATCGTCATATTTTGTCGTGTCTAGCTCGACTGTGAGTGATGTGGTGTTTTTCTCTTCGGCTATTTTTTCGTCATTTATGAATACTTGTACAGTATCCACGCCAGCCACAGGGTCTTCAACTTTTATTTCTATTTTTATAGTCCCACTAACCTCGCTGTTATTGGTAGGACTTAGTATCTCTATTGTTGGAGCCGTATTGTCGACTTCTATACTTACTGATTCTTGTGCCGTATTGTTCGCATTGTCATACGCAATCACAATGATTGTGTGGCTTCCATCCGTTATTGCTGTTGAGTCATATATTGTTGTGTATGGCGCTTCTGAGATCTCGTCTATTAGGATTGAATCAATATAGAACTCTACCTTCTTTACTCCTGTGGTCTCGTCCTGTGCGGATGCCGTTATGTTTATAGGCCCCTTAATTAATGAGCCATCTATAGGTGAGAGTATTTCTAGGGATGGGGCCGTATTATCTATGGTTACCGTGATTTTCTCTGTGTTGTTATTTCCAAAGGAGTCATATGCTACTACTTCCAGTTCATGAGGCCCATCTATATATAGCGATGTGTTTAGGCTGTATGTATATGGCGAATAATAAAATCTTCTTAGTAGAACATTGTCTATGTAGAACTCCACTTTGCTCACGCTACTATACTGATCTGTAACCTCTGCCGATATAGCTATTATACCCCTCACTATTGCGCCGTATGAGGGGCTTGTGATTTCTATTGTTGGACCAACAACATCAACCGTTATTTGCACAGTCAGCTGTTCTGATGCCGTTTTTCCTAGGTAATCACTAGCGTTTACCTCGATGAGTATTCGGACTTTATCTCTCCCTGCGTCTAGTGTAAGGTTCCTTATTGAGTTCCATGTTAGTTGTATTGTCGCTATTGACATCATTCGTGTTATGTTTCTTAGTGTTAGCCCATATAGATCCTGGGATATATTTAGTCCTACATTTATACCTTCGGCTTGTAATGCCCCGTCATCACTTATGTTTACTTTAATTGTTACGTTAGTGCCACCCCCGATGATGATGGCTGAGGGGGTTAGTAGGGATATCGTGGGGGGGTAGTAATCAACATATATTGTTCCTGCCCTTACTACATAATAGGTCTCGCCGCTGATTGTGAAGTATGCCTTGAAAACAATGTAAGCATATTTCTGTGTCGATATTGGTATTATTCCTTCCCATAGACCCGACGAGGAGTTATACGTGAGCTCTCCATCACATTGGTTTCCTTCATAATCCCGATAGATCCATGTCAAGTTTATTAGTGCCGTTGTATTATTTGCATATACCTTCAAGGCCCTGGTATCTGGCAGTATTATTTCCATGGTTGTGTTGAACCATACCATATCAATGATATCCTTGCCATAATACACAAAATCTATGATATTTTTAGCGAAGTTATAGACATTGGAGGCATATGTCCCAGATCCTGGATATTGGGCCTTAAATGCCCAGTTATCGAACATAAAATTCGATCCAAGCGCTATTATGCCACCGCCCCTAAAGCCTTGATAACACATTGCCAGATCATGTTTACCGTAAAAGTCCGTATATTCTAGGAATTTCTCAGAAATGAAAGACACATCCATAGTTATTCCCTGATATGGTAGCTCGGTTATATTCTTTGCTATGAAGTGTCCTCCTACAACGCTCACTGCTACAGTACTGTCAGTACCATACCAAGATTCGGAAGTCAATTTTGATTTTGTAGGTCTTAGTAGTTCATTTATATTGGAGATATTATGATACTTTGCACTCAATGCAAATACCACGACTGTTCCACCATGCTCAACATATCTGTGGATTGCCCATATCTCATCTAGTTGCCAATTATCGTACATCTCCTCAACAATGAGTCCATTCTCATCCATTATTGGTTCATAGGATGATGTATCCGGTATAAATATCAGGTCGTACTTCTCTAGTAGATCTAGAGTTATTTTTCCCTTATAGTGGTGGTGCAACATCTCTACAGACGCATCATTCATCACTTCTAGTGCCCTGACAAGGAATCTATATTGGCCATATCTCATATCTATATCCCAATCGGTGTGCTTGAGATCCATCAAAACCCTTATTTTCGGTTTCACAACCTTGAACTGTATGGGGACCTCCCATATGATACCATATTTAGTATCGTTGAATCTTATAATACCACTATATGTTCCCTCCGAAGCACCAGTCTTTACAGTAAAGTTGAACTCCCAGTAAGTAGTGGGCATTGTCACATCTATCGTTGAGGATGTATGTATTTCTAGGACGCCAGCGAAATCGCCTATATACGTGACCTCAATCGTTGTGTTGCGGCTCGCAACTATGGTAAAATTAAAGTATAGCGTCTGATTTATGAAGACCCTATCAAAATATGGGAAATACGGCAAATGCTCAGGGACTTTTCTGGTAGAGTTACTAATCCCAACGGGAACCTTTGTAGGAAGAATATAGAGCCACTGTGGGTAGGAGCCACCAGAAATACCACAAGACTCCAACTCATTAAAGACATCTTCCAAATCAATAGCCCCAGCGCCAATAACGAGATCCTCATACTTAATATTCTCAGTATCAACAGTCTCGTATACTGGTTTAGCAGTCTTCATCAAAATGGCCTTCGCTATCCATGGCCTATAGATCTTTGAAACATTATGGGCTATCAAGTAATCCAATATGAGAGCAACCGCCCCCGCAGTAAATGGCGAAGAAAAGCTCGTTCCATGCCATTCACTAGAGGTATATCCTCCTTGATAATCTATCACAATCGTACCAGATGGTGCCACTATATCAGGCTTCACCGCAAGCAGTATTGTCGGCCCAATTGATGTATACTGGCCATAGTAATAGTCAAGGCCACTATAATCGGGTTTTACCGCACCCACGGTGATAGCTAATGGTGAGTTCCCAGGATCGCCCACAGACATTGAGTACAACTGGTTGTCTCCCTCATTACCGGCGGCTACAACCACTACTACTCCATGTTCTATAGCCCGTTCAATCGCGAGCCATATGGGGGAGTTGTATATCGCCCCACCGCCGAGCGACATGTTTATAACATCCGCTTCATCCCCAGTATTGGGTATTCCATCAGGCCCATATATGGCCCAGTCTATCGCTGCAATTATTCCTGCCCAAGTCGCGCCTCCTCTTTTTGGAAATACTCTTGCATTCATTAGAAGAGCATTTGGTGCAACGCCATGCCCACGAGAATCCAATCCTTTGCCAGCAATTATGCCAGCAACCGCTGTTCCATGGCCTTCTTCATCCATTGGATTTGAAATATCTTGATCATATCCATATTCCTTCTTGATGAATGATTCGGCGGCTATGACCTTCCCCTCAAGTTCTGGGTGGTCTGGGTTTATCCCAGTGTCGATAACACATGCAACTATACCAGTACCATTGTATCCAGCGTTCCAAAATGTTGGAGCCCCCATTGTTTGCTCGGCGTCAAGTTGTGTGTGTACTTGTCTTTCTTCTGGTTCTGAAATAAAATATTTTGGTGGTTCTATTATTCTGTTCATATAAATGGCTCTCACGCCATCAATTCTGTCTATGATGTATATTGGTTTTGTTTCCACTAGAGCAGCAGGTATTATTTTGAACTCTGCTAGGATGCCCGCACCGTATTCTGCCCTGAGTTTTGATAAGCCACTTTTCATATAATCCCTATTCTTAAATAGGACTATAAGTTGCATTAGGTTGTCCATATCGCTTATTTGCGGATCCAGATATACATTAGGACGCTTATTAATGTTGTTGTTATTC
Organism: uncultured Nitrososphaerota archaeon; assembly: GCA_964636085.1. Classification (GTDB taxonomy): domain Archaea; phylum Asgardarchaeota; class Njordarchaeia; order Njordarchaeales; family Panguiarchaeaceae; genus Panguiarchaeum. The sequence goes on along the minus strand of CAZWPQ010000011.1, from coordinate 58,442 downwards.
AGCGTCATGGATTCCTGTACTATGTCTGTCAAGTTGATAGTATCCTTATCATGAACTCCAAATTTCGCAAAATTAGCTTCAACTAGAACACTAGCTAGCAACAAAAATGTCGTAAAGAAAAGGATGACTTTCCGCATTCTTAACACCCCTCTATATGTCTTTAGTGTGTTATATCCTATATAATACTTTAACAAAGAAAGATAAGAAAGATAAGGAATGCTATGATGTCGCTAGGGAGGCAAAGTAGAGGCTTTTAGAGCTTTTTGATTTTTACTAAAAACCAGATAATTACCACTACCGCTACTATGCTTACAATAGACATTACATATGTAATGGCTAGTCCAGACTTCTCGCCAATTTTGCTTATTTTTATATTTACTATCGAGCTTGTTTGGAAATCCCAGTTAATTAGTACTAAGTAATAGACGCCGGCTCTCCCTAATCTTGTTTCATTGCTTAGCTTTGTTATGTTTGACCCAGCCATATATACATCAACATCATAGTACCCCATCTTTATTTGTCTTTCAAATAAATCCATGTTTTCCTCATCGCAGAGGAGTACATCTAGTCCGGAACCATTTGTGACATTTATTTCTACACGGACTAGTATATTGTCTTGGGACACAGTAAAATTAACAGATGAATAATGCCTTGGGGGTATCTCGATGGTTGTATCTACTGGTAGCGACTCTGAGGCGCTTGGATTTCTTAGGATGAGTGCAAATGCACACATAATAAGTAGAATGCATAGGATTCTCGGGGCATACCTCGCCACTAGTCTCACCTCCTCCTATACCTTATTATGAACCACCCCGATATCATAGATACCAATGGGATGGCGACAATTCCTACAATAGTTTTTATTATCGAACTTAAGAAAGCCTCCTTTCGCATTATTGGATATTTTTCTTCAGCTTGATTGCTCGGCGAACCTAGTAGATAGCCTAGAACTAGAATACCCTCTCCCTCCTCCAGAGATATAGATCCAGTTAAATATATGTTACCCGTAGAGTCCGTGTCAACAAAATAGCCTGTTTCGTCATAACCTGAGTCCCAAACATAGTAGTTTATCAGATTCAGTTTCTCTCGCCCCCAAATAGCAAAAAGGACGTCTCTGTAGCATCCATCCGAACTCTCCATACAGCCGGCTACATAGAGATATTCATACCATATAGTAACAGAGTACCCTACTTCTGTCTCATTCCCTCCCCAAGTCGCGCTCCGAATCTCCATTGATGTCGTGTTTAGTTTCATTATTAGGAGATCCTTATTTGTGGCCTCTTCATTCACAACATCTACATAGCCTACCATGTATATGGTACCGCTGTTATCAACATACATATCAAGGATTTCCTCGTCAAAATCGCTCAATTCTAGCGTCATGTTGGAGACATAATCGCCATCATCGTTATATTTCAGGATAAGAATATCCTTACCAGAGCTCCCATTCTCTATGTTTCCTCCTATGTATATATCAGAACCGAAAGCAACCACCGAACCTACAGTTTCGTTGCAACCAGAGTCCCAGATTCTCTCCCAGACAATCTCATGCCGTGGGATAGAATATTTTATTACCATTATGTCAGTATCGGTTTGTGGGGAGGAGGGATCCATTACTGTTATCGCGATATATATGTAATCGTAATCGTTACTGATGAACATGCCTCCATCAAGCAATAGGAGATCACTCATAGGAAACTCATATTTCTCATCTATTGTTCCGAATTTCGAGACTGCCCATACTGTTAGATTCCATCCACCCTTCCCCACGATGGCGCCAGCCAGGTATATCTCGTCGCCTGCTATCATCCCGGCGCCATAAAGCCTTACTGTGAGACCATATGTTATTGTGGCCATTGGAGTAGGTATTCTTCCTGGGTCAAATCTATAGAAAACTATTGATTCATTTTCGGTTGTTGGTTCTATTGTGAATAGACAAATTTTATCTTCATTATCAATGAACATTTCTACTGGGTATGCCCTCCCTCCATAGGTCGCGTTGAATGCATATGTTAGGTTGAGGCCTATAATATCCCCACTTACTCTTAGATCTGCATCTATCTTTTTTGACAAAGATGCATGTCCATATGCAACGCTAATAGCACATAACAAGAGAATAACAATTGCCATCCCAGACCTATGCATTTTTACCACATCACAATACAATCACGACACAACTCCAAAAAATAGTTTATAATGCATTTATAAGCATAATCCACTTATCAGGTCACATACCAACATAACAAAGAGGAACATTTTTACAGATACGATAGCCTAGAGGATCACATTGTTGACAAGTACTCATAATCCTAATCGGCAACTTAACACCAAAAAAATAGAAGCACCATATGAAGAAAAAAATAGTTATCTAATGGTGTTATTTAGAACATCTTACGTCGCTTGGGGTTGATCAACTCGTCATATGCATCTCCAATCGCATAGAAGGCATAACCTATCAGCATTAGGAACAGCCCTGGGAAGAACAACCAGTGGAAGCGATCCATGGATAGGCCTCCTCCACCTCCACCAGTAGCTGCTGTGAGGCCCGATGCCTCCTGTATCATTTTTCCAAGACTATGCCATGTGGGCCTCAATACCCCCAAGAATGATAAACTTGCCTCTGCAAGAATGTTTCCTACAACCCCAACCATCAAATACATTAGGACTAATGGCCATACCCCCGGCAGTATGTGCTTTCTGATAATATAGAATGATGATGCACCAGATGCCTTAGCAGCCTCTACATAGGTGCTTGCTCTAAGTGCTAGGACTTGGCTTCTTATGGTTCTAGCCATCCCTGCCCATCCGAATATGGACAACACAATTATTATTGATATTAACGGATCCATGTTTATCGTGTAAAATATGAATGCTAGTACTATAAGGAGTGGAAATCCTGGAATCGACATAAAGAAGTCACATATCCTCATTATTATTTCGTCTGTTTTTCCACCCACATAACCTGACACGAGACCTAATGTGACGCCAATCGCTATGTTTGCCATTGTCGCGACGAAACCAACCAATAATGATATTTTTAATCCATCAATTATCATGTAAGCTATATCTCTACCAAGATCATCCGTTCCCATAATACCATAATATTTGCCCTGCGCTTCTAGGTTTATGTCATCTATTGACCATTTAAACTTTACAGTTCTAGTGAAGTGGTTCCTTGTCTGTAGGAACCTAGGCGTAGGTTGTATCTTTGTAGATGCCACCAACTTTATTATAATTATGTTTCCTTGCTGGAAGAATGGTTTGTAGTATATCTTTCTAGCTAAGAGACTTAGTCTAGTAATCTTTCCCATCTCTACCCAATCCGATGCCTTCGATAAATCCTTATGAACTATGAGGCCCAGTTGTGTTAGCTCGTCCTCTGGAGGTATAACCCCGAATTTCTCTAAGTAGTTCTTAAGCTCCTCTCTCGTCATCTCTCTGTTAGCAGTTTTATTCCAGAGATTCACCATGAAATCTATTTTTGTTGGATATATGATCTCGGGAGGAAAATTCGTCCAAATTGTTATATTAACATCTAGATCCCTCGTCCCAATATTTCGTATTGTGTATGTTAGTGACCCCTGTAGGGTGAGGTTCTTTATATATATATAATCGGTAGTTGTTTCTGTTATTAGTAGATCGCCGGAAGACAGTTCTACGCTTATTTCCTTTCCAGGTTCTGGGTTAAGTATGGATATATTCAACCTCGCGGGGATAGAGATTCCAGGACCCAAAGAGAATTTTTTACTTATCGACCCCGATCTACCAATTGTTGCCTGATATGTATATATGGTGGGCATGCATATCTCCAGTTTATGGGCAAACCTCAAATATACTATGTATGGAGGGACATCCTCTTTCCATTCTATCTTCAAATTTAGCGCATAGGTCACATTGTATATCACTGTCTTGTTTACGGTTTCGTTATTCTCGACTATAACTGTTTGATTCATCACGTCTTCCGATGAAAGTTCAATGGACGTATCATCATAAATTACTAGGCTTGCTGAGCCCGTCGTGTTGCATCCCTCATCATAGTGGTATAGGCCACCATACCTAAACGATTTTATAGGAGTGAGGTTATAAGTAGCATAAACTTTCCCCGGCTCGACTTCAGATATATTAGTATAATTGCTTGCTATAGCATCAGGAGTTTCGAAGCTAGATTCGTACCAAACGAAGTCCTCCCTTAGGGTGTTAGGGTCTGTCCATTTAAGCCAAGCAGGCCTTGAGAGAGGAGCATGTCGAAATTCATCAGGATTAGAAGCGATTATTGAAGATAGTACGGAGAGTATCGCAAAGGACACGATTATAAAGAAGCCAAAGGCGCCTCTTTTGATCTTGAAGAATTGTTTTATAGCATATTTTCTCCTAACTTTTCTTGCTTCTCTGTATTTCTTCATTAGCTCTTCAACATTTAGTTCTTCCTCACTCAAAATCTATCCCTCCTCAAAATAAATACCATATACTATTATCTAACCTACAAAAAAATTATTTATATAACTTATGAGGATAAGCGGTTTTTAAAAGTGTGTTTAAACCAGGGGTAGTTAATTGGGGCCCACCAAAATTCTTAGCACTTGGGTAAAAAACAGGAAATTTAAATCCTTATCTTCTTTAGTCTCTTCTTCTTCTTGTAAAATCTATAAGCCATATACGCTGCTATTAAGCCTATAATTGTGATTATGACCCCATTGATAAATGTTCCCTTTTTAAACACGTTGGTGTCCTTTATCGAAAGGATGAGCTCAAACATTATGTTTTGTGAGTATTGCCAGAAGTATCTGAGCTTTGCTATAATTCCTGATTCTCTATCTATTCCTACGTTTATTTCGATTACGCTGGACTCTGGTATTTCTGATTCTCCGAGATTTATGGAAGAGCTAAGATAGTACATCTCCGCATAGTATATTTTTCTCCTTGAGCCCAAAACTATGTCCCAAGTTTCGAAGAAGATACCACATTCACGCTTCCTACTCCCAATGACTCTATATAGATACGCGTCGCAAAACCAATCCTTAAAATCAGCCTTCTTAACGTTAAATATTGTAAATGGGCTAAATGGAAACTCCATCATAAACATCCATGATTCCTTATGAAGCACATATTCGTAATTGTTCCCATTGGAAAATACCGCCTTTGTCGATCCATTATTCACATACATGCCCTCACTGACCCTAGGACTCTTGTCTGACTCAGAGTATGTACCCTTTGCTACATCAAAATAGTGTGTGGAATACGCAAATAGCACAGCCATACCGTCTGAACTATTCGTAATTTTGAATATTTTTAGGTAACTCTCCGCACTCCAATAGTGCTCTGTCTGGCCCTTTGATCTATCCAGTGCTTTAAGTTCCACAGACCATTTCACATATGCTCCTTCTCTCAATGCTAAGCTTTTGGAAGACAGAGGAGAGAAAGAAGGCATTACCACTATTAGCGCAATCACAACCCCAAAGAGTATTTTTGTCTTTTTCATGATCATCACGCTCTTTACAGGCCTAGTATTTGACCCTTGGATCCAATAGTGCATAGGATATATCCGCTATAATGTTGGCAAATATTGTGCAAACAGCAATAAAATAGAATGATGCTTCGCATAGTGGAAAATCAAGCTGTATCACTGCGTTAAACAACAGTAAACCGACCCCCGGTATAGTGAATATAGTCTCCGTTATAACTGCACCAGTCCACACAAGCGCAAGGGATAGGATAACCCCAGTAACAACCGGCAATATTGCGTTCCTAAAGGCATGCTTATAAAGTATCGTTGCCTCGTCCAAACCCTTCGCCCTTGCTGTTAGGATATAGTCCTCACCCATCACCTCCATCAGGCTGTTGCGCATCAGTAACATCCATCCCGCAAACCCAGCTAATACAAGTGTCATTATCGGTAATGTCAGCATGAAGAGCGCATCCAAGAACCACATTAGTCCATCCGGAAATGTCGTTCCAAAGTATGCTAGACCCCCTCTTACTGGCCATATGTCCCATTTGACTGTGAAAAACGCCTTGAATAACAATTGTAGCCAAAACGCTGGTATAGAGTAAAGCATCAAAGCAATTCCCATCAGAGTAACGTCAAGCCTACTACCGGGATTTGCTCCAAGCCGTGCACCTATTAGAATACCCACTAATATTGATATTAATGTTGCTGGAAGTATCAGGAATACAGAGACTGGGATTCTCGTCACCAAAAGTTCGGCTATAGGGCGCCCCTTATAGATAAGCATGTCTTCTCCTAAATTAAATGTGAACATGTTTATGATGTAGGCAATAATATGGTCAATCCAAAGGCCGATAGGAGCTTTAAGACTGGGTATCTTCCACCGCGTCTTAAAATTCAGCAATATTGTTATAAATAACTCGGGGTTCGTTCCACTTACCGCACCCACTAGTTGTGACATAACATAAAACCATGTAGGGTCTATGCCAGTCACAAAGGAGGGAAGCCTAAATAATATCCAGTTAAAAATCAAAACTATGATCAGGGTTATGAAGCCAGTGATTATTCTCCTTATTGTGTACTCTCTTAACCCCACTTTGCATCACCTCTTCAAAATCATTAAATAGACTTATCACAACACCTAATAAGTTTAATAGGGATATTCCATTTAAAATGGAGTAGGGGGTGGCTATAGAGCAAAGTAAAAACAAAAAATGAAGTTCTATTCTCCTCTCTTCAATTTTAACAATTTAAGCACATCGACCCTAAACACGAACTGGAGAATCAAAAGTGCTACCACAACAAATACCAGTACCAACCCAACTACTACGAGCTTATGATACTTTAGATATTCTCCAGTACCAACATGAGGGTCTAGCGGATCATAACCATTTCTTACCTCCCAACCATCGGGAATACCATCACCATC
>CAZWPQ010000011.1:23947-51557 GCA_964636085.1 uncultured Nitrososphaerota archaeon | reverse complement strand
CCCATGGGTTCGTGCCCCTTTCAAATTCATCACAGTTTGTCAACCCATCTCCATCGATATCATAGTTCGCATCCTCAGGATCCCTTGGATTAAGTCCATAGCGAATTTCCCATTCATCGGGCGTACCATCTCCATCCGTGTCAGCATCTAGAGGATTTGTATTATATACGAACTCATCATAATTGAGAATCGTGTCCCCGTCAGGATCAGCAAAGGCGTCAGACGCATTTACCGGATCTAAACCATAGTATAACTCCCACCCATCAAGCATTCCATCGCCGTCAGTATCATTCGACAACGGATCCGTACCATAAACCAACTCCGCCAAATCACCAACACCATCGCCGTCAGTATCATTCGACAACGGATCCGTACCATAAAGATACTCAGTTAGAGATTGCATGCCATCATTATCTGGATCCATATTGGCGTCTGTTGGTGATAATGGATCCAGACCATATTGAACCTCCCACCCATCCGGTAGGCCATCCCCATCAGTATCGGCAGAACAAGGATCTGTCCCATAGTCAATTTCGATGTTATCTGGTAGGCCATCCCCATCAGTATCAGACTTTATTGGGCTGGTATTATAATACACATACTCATCATAGTCTGTTAGTTGATCCCCATCCGTATCTGCTGATGTTGGATCCGAACCTATTTCAAATTCCATGTAATTCTCTAGCCCATCGTCATCGAAATCGGCTGTTGCGTCACTACTATCTAGTGGGTTGAGACTATATTGAACTTCCCAACCATCACTTAGGCCATCGCCGTCAGTATCAGGATTTATGGGGTCCGTTCCTTCGAAAAGTTCCGCGTTGTCCGCTAGACCATCGCCATCGGTATCATATAGCAATGGATTTGTACCATGATTAAACTCTTCTAGATTTGTTAAGCCATCTCCATCTAGGTCAAAAGACGCATCACTAGAATTGAGGGGGGATAAATTATATTGGATTTCCCAGCCATCATACATTCCGTCGTTATCGGTATCTGGATCCAGAGGATTCGTATTGTTTACTAAGTATTCGAGAGTATCATTGGCTCCATCTCCGTCGGTATCTATGCTTGTAGCATTTGTGCCAATTATTATCTCGAATAGATCAGACATGCCATCGCCGTCTGTATCATAATTTGCTGGGTCTGTGCCATACTGTACCTCTTCATAATCATCAAGCCCGTCGCCATCAGTATCAGTCCTGTAGGGATTAGAGCCATGTTGATATTCTTCAAGATTTGTTAGGCCATCTCCATCAATGTCTTGATGAGCATTATGAGGACTAATAGGATCAAATCCATAGCATACCTCCCATCCGTCTGACATTCCATCGGAATCCGTATCCGCTTCCCAAGGATTTGTGCCATAAATATACTCCTCAATATTAGTTAATCCATCCAAATCATTGTCGAGTTCCTCATCAGATGCATTTAACGGGTCAAAACCATATTGAACTTCCCAACCATCACCAGCACCACCGCCATCGGAATCAACAGCTTGTGGATCAGTACCTAGGTTGTACTCTTGCAGATTCGTTAGACCATCCTCGTCTAAATCGAGATCTACATCGCTTGGATCCATTGGATTTAAATTGAAATTTATTTCCCATCCATCTATCATTGTGTCGTCATCGGTATCATTGTTTGCTGGGTCTGTTCCAAATATGCTCTCCGTATAGTTGGAGGCCATATCATGGTCGGGATCTATTAGATCCAAATTCTTCGCTCCAGTATCCTCGCCCCTCAGGCCTTGCCAGTAAATTCTTACCGACCCTGTCGTACCCGAAAGTGCATATACTTCGCCCACTCCATTACCTACAACCACATCCACGGTATTATCTCCATTCAGATCCCCAAATATCGGTGACGCAGATATGGCATCTTCTGTTTGATAGCTCCATAAAAGTCTTGCCCTTTTTCCATCAACGGCATAAATTCTACCATCACCTGCTCCCACCACTATATCCAATTTATTGTCCCCATCAAGATCTCCAATAGCTATACCAGTTGTTATATTGGGTCCGACACTTAGATCCCAGATGAGACCACCATCTACGCCATTAATAACATAGATGCCACCGTCACTCCCGCCAACAACTATCTCCAGAGATCCGTCACCATCAACATCACCAAGAGCAGGAGTATAATTCATAGGAGTCGATATGTTATGGTTCCATTCCAACGAGCCATCATTACCCAAAACATAAACAACACCATCCACACCGCCAACAACTATCTCCAGAGATCCGTCACCATCAACATCACCAAGAGCGGGAGAAGCAACCACAGGCCCACCAATAGTATAATCCCATTCCAATGAGCCATCATTACCCAAAACATAAACAACACCATCCACACCGCCAACAACTATCTCCAGAGATCCGTCACCATCAACATCACCAAGAGCGGGAGAAGCAACCACAGGCCCACCAATAGTATAATTCCAGTAGGAAGCTATTGTTGCCCCACTCGCCTTATAAACCCTTGTAGTGTTTGCGTAATCACCTATAATGATTTCTATTATCCCGTCGCCGTCTATATCCCCCATTACTGGATAGGTGAGGGGGCCAACACCAACTTTTTCTGCCAGTATTTGTGTACCTGAGGTGTTGTAGATATATAGTTCTCCACTGGCAGTAGTACATGCAATCTCTACTATGGAATCACCATTTATATCCGAGGCAACGAGGGGGGACAATATTGGGAATGGTGGCGCAAATGACTTTCTCCACATAGCTATTCCGTTTTTTCCGTTCAGTGCCAAAATTTCAGAACCTAACCTACCATATGCACATAGGATAACATCATATGCACCATCATTGTTTATGTCGACGACTAATGGTGTCTCTATACGCATTCCCTCCGCGGTATAGTTCCAAAGGGTCTCTGTCCTAGTGTACTTGGAGGAAAAACCTATATGCATGACATTGGGGCCAATTTGAGTGTATGCCCTCCAACCTGTTAGAGTGTTTTTTGTCGCATCTTTAAACAAAATGCTTGAAGTTCTCTCGGTGGAAACCGTATCACTTGATACTATGCTATAGCTGGATATCAATTGTGCCGCAAATATTAAGAGAACTAAAATTAGCGTATTTTTAACATAAATCCTACCCATTCCAATACACCCATTAATTCACCATTTAAAAATTGCTTGCACCTCTACTTAATTGTAAACATTAAATAAAAAAGCCTCACATAGAAGTTAGTTATAGTATCCCCTAATTCGTGAGTATACCGTTTTGAAAGATACCTAAGTATCCCTCCCTGGCTGCTTAGTCATTATACCTCCAGACCCAGTCATAGAGTGTGTCTATCTAAAAACCAAAGCATACAACAGACTTAGTATATTGATACCATAGAAAATCGTAAAGTAATGCCAGACAAATTTGGGGAATAAACCTTCTCATCTATTCAACTGCGGGATATTTACATTGATAACCATACTTCTATACTATTGTTGTATATAATTATTTTTACGCATTCCCTAGGGAGCATATAATGGAAAAACCAGCAATACTTGGTGGACCACCAATTACAAAGAGACCCATCCCCTTCACAAAGATAATAATAGGCGAGGAGGAGTCTGAGGCTGTTAGGGAGGTCATAACATCTAGGCGATTTGTTGGAGGAAAATATACTAGGATTCTTGAGAAAGAGTTTGCTAGATATATCGGAGTCAAACATGCAATAGCCGTTAGTAACGGCACAGATGGTCTCTTTTTGGCCAATTTAGCCCTAGACCTTACATTTGGCAAAGAAATCGCAACAACACCACTCACATTCATCTCGACAGCTTCTGCCATAGTACATACGGGAGCAATCCCTATATTCGTTGACGTCTTACCTGATGGGAACATTAACCCAGATGAATTGTCAAGATTGGATAGGTGCGATGGGATCACAATCGTTCATTTGTATGGCAATCCAGTAGAGTTCAATGAGATAAGACAATATGCGGAAGAACAAGGAGTACCAATAATTGAGGATGCATCACATGCACATGGTGCTGAATATCGTGGCTATAAAGTGGGGAAACTAGGCGATATTGCTGTATTTAGTCTATACCCATCAAAAGTAATAGCCGCGGGGGGATGGGGAGGTATTATTACCACAAATAGTGACGAAATTGCGGAGAAAATTAGGCTTCTCCAAGCTCATGGAGAGTTAAAGGTACTAGAAGGGGCAAAAAGAGCATATGAGTACATCAGACTGGGATACAATATGAGAATCTCAGAAATCGAGGCCGCCATTGCCTGTTGCCAGTTAAAAAAACTAGATAAGTTTATAGAGCAACGTAGAAGGGCCGCAAAAATTATGCGTGAAATGTTAGAAAATATCCCTGGCATCACACCCCCCGAGGAAAAGCCCTATAAAAAACATGCATACTACATATTCAACATAAGTGTAGATCCCAATGCTATTGGTTGGGATAGAGATGCATTTGTGAATGCACTAAATGCAGAAGGAATCATGGCTAGAAAAGGCTATCACATACCACTCCATAAGACAAAACTATTTTCCAATATTAATGACCCTCAGATAAATCATTTTGCCAAAATTTTGCGCTATCCCAATTATTCCAAGATAACACTCCCCTTAGCAGAAAAACTCGCCAAAAACTCCATTTGGCTTCCAATGTATCCGGGCCTTGATTCCGAGGAAATAGAGCTTATTATTCTTGCTATAAAGAAATTGATTAATTGGAGGAAAAAGATTAACTAGCCACAATATAACTAAGTAGCTGATGTATTCCGATAAGACGATCAATAGAAAAATTAGTGAAACTAAAGGAAAAAACCTAGCGCGTTGGTTTAAGTATTATTAACGCTTGTATCATTATCGTTATGGTCAAGATATAAGCAGGCGGTGTCGACCATAATTCCCCTACTGCGGGAGGTATTGACCATTTAGCAATCCATGGAGATTCTGTCAAGATAGCCTCGGGAACCACACCTCCATACTGAGATATGCTTATTGATACCCCTCCTAATCCCCGCACAAGACCAAGATACCATAGCACCAGAGCTATGAACGCGATTATGGATATGCTAAAATCAATTACTCTTTTCCATCGGGTAACCGACGGCAACATTTTGTGTCTTCTTAAAATCTCCTCGTCTGGAAGTGCAAGAGTGATAAATGGGGTCGACTTCATCACGTGACGTGATGGAAGTATCGTTGTTCCCAACGTAAACAATATCATGTTAATATAGATTAGAACGACCATTTTTATAAATACAGACGGATTTAACTCGGCAATACATCCATAATCGAATACCACGAGATGATATAGACTCGACCACATGTGATAGGAGTCACCCACGACCGCTTCGGCGAACGGATAGGCTAGCATAAATAGGGCAAATACATTTAAATGACCCCTAAATCTCCACATCGATGAGAGCTCTAGCATATCGGTAAAGATATATTTGTCAATATACATCAACGTTATCAAGACAGTACAAATGAAGAATATCACATAGCCAGGGCCCCAAGAAAACGAATATCCTATGTCCGTGTGTGTATATTCGACGGTTACCTGATATGCATTGGAATATAGAGAGGCCTTAGTGGAGCCTATGTTACTATCCATAATGCCAAACGTATTGTGGAAATACGCGAAGTATAGGCTTGTCATCAAGGCTATGACCCAGCAAGCAGTCTCTATGATAAACCTAATCCTATCGGTTATTCTCTCAAGAAACTTAAATTTTCCAAGCTCTGATAACGCCAATATTAAGTTCAACACGATCAATATAATCACCGACGCAAATACTGGATACATGGCCGATATTACCCCACTAGCATTGTGGAAAGGTATCGATACCTCGACTCCTTCCTTGGTATATGCGGTTATACTTCCACTCAACTCATAGTGGCCCCATAGATACACATTAAGACATATGGATCCCTCTGCAGATAATATGTCAACGAGCTTAGTTAGAGTTACGCTACAATGAACCCATGGTAATATCGCTGAGATTACAAGTAGAATAACAATAAACATATAGACTAGAAACATTGCAGGGACTCTCCATTTATATATTGTGACCATACGCTTTGGAACAGCACTACCCATTATTTTTCACCTTTCTTGCTCAATTATATGTTCAAATAATCCCACTTTTACATCATGGTAAAGTACATTTTTTTATTTATATTCCAGAACCAGACAAAATGTTCCCAACCCTAACACTTCATTTTACCTAACTTGTTATTTTGAAATTATGTTCATCGAATAAACAATTCGACGATTCACGTAAAAAACAAGTTTATCCTTCTATTCGAGGCCATATCACAGTTTATTAATCTCATTGTACTTGTCTTTATCACCACATCACTTTGATTCCTTCGCTAATTTTTACGAAACTTTTTTAGAAGTTGTTACAATACTGATATTTAGTAAGTGTGATGTTTTATGAGCGAGGAACAACAACCAGAGTTAAAGATTAACATGAGTGGTGTATTTGCTATTTTGTTCATGATTTCTCTCTCCATTGCGATTGTTTATATGGGATATAGAATTGGTTGTCCAGGTATAATTGTGTGGGGCTATATATTTCTTCTAGGCACTATACTTTCGCTCCTCGTAGTTGCCTCGAGAATCTTCGCCCTGAAAGTCTTCATCGGCTCCATAAGAGAGGATGAAGAAAAACGTTTAATAGAGGAGAGAATAAAGAAAATCCTTGAGGAAAAGGAGCAATATGGGGGAAAAGAAGAAGAGGAGGAAGGGGAGGAAGAACAATCTGATGCTGAAAGTTCTGAGCATGATTTCGGATACTAGACAGCAGACTCCTATATAAGCTCAGCCTCCGTTAGGTATTCTTTTATCTTTATGATATCTTCCTTACTGTAGCCCACGATTATCAGGAGTCCCAGCTCCCCTCTTTTAATAGTTCTTAGAACTCTCTCGGTAAACTCTCTAAATTTTTCTTCTTCGGCCTCTAGTATTCTATGCGGACAGTCCCAAGGGTTTATATAATCACTTACATAGGCCATACGAGTCCATGGAAGCACAAGCTGCAGTTCCGTGTTTACATCGACCCTTCTATTTTTATATATGTCATATAGGTGAGGTATGTTTAATGCGAAGTGGAGCCTCGAGTGCACATCCCTCGAAAGCCTAGCAAAATCTGAAGGCAACACAATTATATCGAAGGGATATGGATAGTTCTCAACATAGACATCCAAACCCACTTCATGCGCCTTATCTATTATCCCCCTAAGTGTTTTTACTAGCCTATCATATGTCCTATCCCTAAAGACACGCTCTGAATAGAAGAACATCCCCGCCCTAAGTATTACCGCAGAACAATTAAGCCTTGATGCCACATAAATCCAGTAAATTACCTCATCAATGCTTTTCTTCCTAAGATTTGGATTTGTCGCAGCAAGGTTTAATGTATAGCCCTGTATCTTTATCGAACAGTCAATACCATACTCCAATAATGCTTTGGATACCTTCCTTATATATTCCTCCGAATCCTCTTTGAAGTGGGGGGGGTAAGCAAATATATTTATATGTCTAAATCCTAAGAGTGCGGATTCCTTAATAGCGCCAATTAGTGCTTTCGGATACTTATATATCGAACTTATTCCTAGAACGGTCATTTTTCCTCATCTCGATCTATTGGAAACTCACGAAAAAGAACCCTATGAACCTTATCCAGTGTGGCAGCACCAATACCATCCACATCGATGTCCCATCTACGTACCTTTAGAATTGCATTATAGGGAGACCCATATGTTTTTAATATTTTTATCGCCCTCGCATAGCTAATACCCGGTAGCCCACACAGAAAGAATATTTGTTGCTCCCTAAGACTTCTAAGCCTAGGCTTCACCCTGATTATAGGATATTCATTAGGACCTATTTCTTCACCAAGATTATCCTTGCCACGTGCCCTTAGGTACAGACTCCAAAGAATATGCGCTCCATGTCGGGGACCATAACTCTTAATTACTTCTATACCTAGTTCTTCGATTTTTTTGATCGTACCGAGAAAGGCATTAGGGTGGACGCCAATTCTCTCCTCTATTACTGCGTATATACGTCTTCTTAGTTTCTTCTTTCGAATAGGTATGTATATGGCCTTATCCCATGGATCTAGTCTTATCGAGAGGCCGCCCTCAATAAGTAGAATTGGACGTTCATAAGCTTCAGATAGTGTACGGATTTGTTCGAAGAGCCTTGCTCTTCCATCCTTAGACCCCATGAGAGAATTTAGAAAATCCCTGACAGATTTTCTCTCTATAGCATAGCCATTGGGCAATATAACATCTCCAATATCTAGTTTTTGTATCTTAAAGCTAATTTTTCTAGCCTTGACTTTCTCCAGAAATAGTGTCACCGATGTTGTCCTATTTGTTCCAACTTCATGCGTATCGATGATAACTTCTGGTGCCTTTCCAAACAAATCCAGTTGAATATAGCCCCTCTGTTGACTCATATTAGACATACCTAACAATTTTTTCTTTCTGCTCAGCGAACACCAATACCACTACTCGGGGGATTTTGTAATCCATTATAACTGTAAGTATCACTGTAAGTATCTTATAAAAGAATTTGAAAACGTTCAAACATAATAGTGACAATGATAGTAGTGAGTTTTGTCTTAAGTAGATAAATAATAGATAAGTATATAGCATAATGGTGTTTATTTTGTCGCATCCCTTTACATTTAAGTATGGTGTGTCCACATCAATACTCAATGTCAGACGCAAAGAAACTATAGTTGATGGGATAGTCTTTGCTATAAGAAATGATTTCAGGCATCTCGAGATAATTAATGACGGCCACTACCACTCGGTATTGATTCCAGATAGTCATGTTGAGCGTGTTAGGGAGCTTAGTCATAAACACAAAATTAGTCTATCCATCCACGCACCGTTCTATTCTATTGACCTTGCTAGTCTTAGTGAACGAATGAGAAAATTTGCAGTGGATGAATTGATTAACTCTATACACTTCGCTAGCATCATAAATGCTAAATGGGTCACTTTTCACCTCGGCTTTAAATTCTTTCCAGCCAAAACATTATGGGGCAAAGCGTACAGAAAACTAAAGGGCTCCATTTCAGATCTTTTGAAGGTCGCCAAAGATTTAAACGTAAAACTCAGCATGGAACTTAGAAGTGGTTGCTTTGATCTTGGCCACCCCAAGTTACTAGAAAAAATTCTAAACGATTTTGATAACGACGAGTACATCTATGTAACTATAGACACAGTGCAGGCTGTAGGTTTTCCAATAATGGAGATGTCAGAAATAATAGATAGATTTAAGGAAAAGATCATATCCTTCCATGTAAGGGATACGAACCCAGCATTTTCAAAAGATATGCTAGCATGCGGAGAGGGAACTATTAATTGGGAAAAATTCGTTGAAATATTATTAAGACTCAACTTAAAAGTTCCACTAATTTTTGAGGTATCGGATAAAGAGGGTGCTCTTTTATCCAGGGAATACTTGGAAAATATTGTCTATTCAAAACTACAACCGGAAGTCCTAGAAGAATTCCATGTTGAGTAGGGGGATTATGATGAACGCGAGGATTCAAATAATAGAATTGCTGGATACCGGGATTATGTCTACTCATGTGCATAAATATATAAGAGACCCAATACACATATACATACCCTTCACCAGGTTAGAAGAACAAGTCATAGATTCTAAAATCTTTCAGAGACTCCGTAGAATTCACCAGCTTCAAGTAGCATATACTGTTTATCCTGGCGCTACACACAGCAGATTTCTTCATTCGGTAGGGGTTATGCATCTAGCCGGCAAGTTTGCATTGGCTTTGCTGAGAACATCCCACGCCTTTGCGGGACAAAAAGCTCCATGTGCTTCCGCTGGCGACACCTCCTATTCTGTCCCCCTATTCGACGAAATTGGGTTAGAGGAAGAAAGAGATATAGTTTCGATTTTAATAGCTGTTAGGCTGGGGGGATTACTTCACGATGTCGGGCATATGCCTTACTCCCATGCATTTGACGAGGCCATTATTTCTAGGAGCAAAAAGATAAGAAGTCTGGGAATTCAGTCTCATGAAGACACAAGCTACTTCATATATAAAAACTTCCTTAGGGATAACATGATAAGATTCATGGAGAGGCATTACGACGACAATCTTGTGGACGCCGATATTGTGATTGAATGCTTAGATCATATAATGA
The DNA here is from genome assembly GCA_964636085.1 of uncultured Nitrososphaerota archaeon. GTDB lineage: Archaea > Asgardarchaeota > Njordarchaeia > Njordarchaeales > Panguiarchaeaceae > Panguiarchaeum. Next base: position 41,381 of record CAZWPQ010000011.1, on the reverse strand, counting down.
AGCCTAGGAGGCTATTAGGTAGGCCAAAAAGGATAGCATATGAAGTTATGAGACATGTAGTCAAGGAATTTGTCTACCCAGCAGATATTATTGATTTTTGTTTAAGAGATTCCTACTTCACAGGTGCGGTAGAATATGGAAGAATCGATGTGGATCGACTGTTTGTATTCTCGATGATCGTGGAGAAGAATAAGATTGACACCAAGGGAGAAAAGAAACTTTATATAGGCTTGCTTAGGAAGGCTATTGGGGCCTTGAGGGCATTCCTATATTCCCGGCTCTGGCTTTTTAACAATGTTTACTTCCACAAATTTTCACGACTCATGGATTATGTTATAAAGGAGCTTCTAGTGAGCATCTATGATAAGCAAATCATAGATTTTGAGGGAATCTATGAAGGTATTGTGAGGGGAGAAGAGGAAATCTTGGATCTATTGGAAAAAATGGATGACAACTATATACTGTTTAAAGCACTAGAGAGCAACGATGGCAAACTCAGGGAGTTGGCAAAGCGTATACTCTATAGGAAGCCCTACCTCAGGGAGATATATTCGCAAGAGATCACAATACTTCAATCAGATATAGAACATATAGGCGATGTGGATAATTTCGATGTTGTCATAAGAAATCTCAAGGAGACAATAGGGGAGATCCTTGAGATAGATACAAACGACATATTTATAGATTCTCCACCAATAAAGTTCTTCCCACTAAATCCATACTTGCCCTACTCGATGTTTCCTCTTATCGATGTTGAGAGACATAAAATTGTGTCCGTTAGCGAGGCTAATGCATGGGTAATAACATCGGCTAGAATAACGGACTTTGCCGTGTTTAGGGTTTTGATTCCTAGACATGTTCTAGAAAGAATAGGTATGCCAGACGACAAAATTAGGCGCCTAATAAGTTCTATTATTACGAAGGATTTTGAGAAAACAATTAAGCAGGCATTCATAGCAAAGTATTCAAGATTTAAGTATGAAGTCACCATGTAAATTCCATGTAATGACTTAGCGGATTCAACATGGGGGTAAAACAAAGACTAGTAATCGGCAATATAGTTATCGAATCAAGGGAACTTTCATGGGAAACAATAAAGGAAATAGCCAAAGAAATTAAAAAGGTGGCCAGATGGAATGCAGAACACAAAGAATGGAGAGCAAATTGGAGAATTATAGCCAAGGTTAATGACTTTCTACGATTTATCAATCAAAAACTTATGTATGTTGATCAGGCCTACGCTTATAGGATTCTAGACATTATAGATAAACTCATTGCCAACATCCCCCACCATATAGTAGACCCTGATGCCAATAAGGCCTACATTTGTGTAATTGGAGAGGACCCATATGAGCTCATAAAAAAAGTCAGTAGGGATATACTACCCCTCCGAATCGAAATTAGAAACTTCGATATACCAGAAGTAGGAACAATTGAAATTCCATTCCTTGTGGCTAATTTGACGGACATTGCAAGCTTAGCCTCTACGGATAAAATAAAGTTATTGCCAAAACCCATCATGGGCACACTTTTAAAGCTAAGCAAAAAAGCAAGACTTAGAAAACTCGTAGCTAAATTAACAGAGCGAAATAGAATTCATATAAGACTCCCCGCGGATGTGTATGAAGAACTAATATCTGAATTGGTCGAGACGGGCAAAATAAAATACTATTATGAGACCCCTGAAGGCTTGTTAGAGGAGAAAATCATTGATACATGCAGGGTTTATAGAAAGACCAGCACCATTGATGTTTACATGGCCCCATTCACAGTTATTTATCTAGAAGAAATAGCGAACAAGTTTGGATTAGAATTAGAGATAAACATAGGTCTTCCCGATAGAGAGATCAGAGGTCTCAAAGAAAAATATGAGTTATATCCTCACCAACTCGCATCGCTCATGAATTGGATCGATAATAAGTTCAGAGGAACCGTCGTTATACCTACTGGTGGCGGAAAAACGCTTGTAGGAATCGCCGCTATGGTTAGGATAAAGAAACCAACAATAGTGTTCGTGCCAAACCTCTGGCTCCTAGATCAGTGGAGAGAAAAAATCTCCCAATTCACGGGGATACCCAAGTCTGCTATTGGAGTCCTAGGAAAAGGCGATATTGATATTAGGGATATAACAATAGCGACATATCAATCTGGCGTAAGACACATGGATAAGATTCAGAGGAGATTCTGGCTAGCTATATTTGACGAATGCCATCATATACCAGCTAGAACCTTTAGGAAAATCGCTATGAATTTGTGTTCCCCCTATAGGCTGGCTCTCTCAGCAACGCCAAGTAGAAGAGATAGAAATGAGGAACTAATATTCAAGCTAGCTGGAAAAATCGTATACTCCATTACTTACCACGAACTCGTCAAAAAGGGCCTCTTAGCACCCATGATCTTCAGAAGAATATATGTCCCGCTCCCACCAGAAATCATTGCCGAATACTACCAACTACGGCACTTAGTTGATAAAGAGCACGACCCTATAAAGAAACGACAACTCCTAAATAAGCTGATAGCACTAGCCCAAGAGAACCCCAACAAGATAGATGTAATAAAGGAAATAGTCAAAAAATTTTCCTCAGAGAGAATATTCATCTTTACCACAAGCATAAAATATGCAAAAAGAATTGCATCTGAGATCAACAAAATTGTGCCTACAGCAGCACTGACAGCCGAAGAATCTAAAAGAGAGGAAGAAAATATCATAAAGAGATTCAAAATGGGCATCATATCCGTCCTGGTCATCATAAAAAAGGCCGAAGAAGGAGTCGACATCGGCGAAGCCAGCATCGCTATAATCACTGGTGGCTCCAAACAAAAAAGGGAATTCATACAAAGAGTTGGACGTGTCTTAAGACCCCATAGGGGCAAACTAGCCAGAGTATACGAAATAATATCAGAGGGAACCGTAGAGGAATATATGGCCAGAAAAAGAGGAAGCCTAGACCTAGTAAGATACATAGGGGACTATGTAAAGAAAAACTTTGGAACAGATGTTTTTAGAGAGATAAGATGGAACCCTTATACAGAAATAGATCTAGCATAAAACGAAAAACAAAACAACACTCAAGACCACCCATGTTTCTCCATGTATTAAAAATAAAAATTAATCATTTTACTCTAGTTAAGTAGAATTATGGTGGGCATTTTGTCCGAAGAAAATATAATCCTAGATATAAAAAACCTCCGAGTTAGATATAAATTAGGCCCATTCACGGTACATGCAGTCAATGATGTTTCCTTCCAAGTGAGAGAAGGCGAGACAATGGGTCTCGTAGGAGAATCAGGCTGCGGCAAATCGACACTTTCCCTAGCAATAATGAGACTACTACCCTCCAATGGCTACATCGAATCAGGTGTTGTCGATTTTAGGGGCGAAGACCTAGTGAGAATCCCTGACGTCAGAATGAGAAAGATCCTCTGGAGCGAAATAGCGATGGTCTTCCAAGGAGCGATGAATGCACTAAATCCAGTGTTTAAGGTGGGGGATCAGGTCGCCGAGGCATTGATATATCATGAGGGTATTTCTAAGGAAGAGGCCTTCGAAATCGTCAGGGAGCTCTTCCTAGAAGTAGGTCTAGATCCGGCGAGAATGAATGACTATCCACATCAATTGAGTGGAGGTATGAAACAACGTGTTGTTATTGCCATGGCCATCTCAATGAATCCCTCGCTCCTTATCTGCGATGAGCCTACAACCGCTTTAGATGTCACCATCCAGGCCCAGATTATTGATCTTCTTAAGAAACTTCAGCGTCGTTATGGTATGTCAATGATTTATATCTCGCATGACCTCGCTGTTGTGGCTGAGCTTTCCGATAGGGTTAGTGTGATGTATGCTGGTTTTCTCGTCGAGGAGGGAGATGTTGTTTCCATATATAAACGACCAGCACACCCATATACTAAAGGCCTTATTGCTGCTGTCCCCTCGCCACAAAAGATCGAGGAAAGAAAGGTCGTCGCAATTCCTGGGTCTCCACCTGACTTGAGGTTTTTCCCTAAGGGTTGCCCATTCAGAGATAGATGTCCCTTCCGTAAGGATATTTGTGATGAGAAGTTACCTGAATATCATATGATTGATGGTAGAAGAGTTTTTTGCCATTTCGCAGAGGATCTCGCGGATCTCGACCCTTACGAGGCTTGGGGAGAGTACTGGGAAAAGATAGAGTTTGGCGAGATAGAATAAACTTAAGTGTTTTTGTCTATGATATTATTATCCCCTCGATTCCCAAGTGTAGGTATTCCTACACTCAGCTATGTTGGGCTTGCTATGTTACTACAATAGCTATATTAAATTTTTTCTGGCCTCATAGGCTTCTTACTATTCTTCTTACCGCTCCCTCTATGATGATTGGAAGATTATCTATCGCATACCTGTATGCCTTATCTAGGCGTGCCTCGTTGTTGGAGTATATCTTGAGTATGACATCTCCTTCCCTAACATACCTGCCCCCCTTAAATGGTATCACGACTCCTGCACCAATATCACCGGGAGCCCCGGCAATTCGAGCTATTTCATTAATCAATTTGTTGTCTATTTGAACTACATATCCATTGACGTTGGATCTTATCTCAGCCGTATAGCTACCAATAGGTATGTCATCTAATCTGATATTCCTATTGCCGCCTTGGGCTTCTACTATTTCCCTAAATTTCTCTAGAGCCTTGCCCGACTCTAATATATTTTTGGCAAGTCTCGGCCCTTCAGACGTTATGCCTGTTAGTTCGAATAGTATGCCTGCAAGCCCAGCGGATTTCTCTATTAATGATGTTGAAGGTTTTCCTCCTTGTAGGGTTTCCAATGCCTCTCTTGCCTCTAGGCCAACACCCACCGTATGTCCAACTGGTTGCTCCCCATAGGTAATTGCACATCGTAAATTTATGCCTAATCTCTCTGCGACCATGATGAATCTATTGGCTAGAGACATTGCTTCTTTCATCGTCCTTACTTTTGTGCCTCTGCCCTGTGGTATGTCCAACACCATGTATCTTATATTCATTGCCTTTTTCTTAGCGAGGATTGATGCCACCATTAATGACACTGGATTTATCCTCAGTGAACTCTGGACATCTATTAAAATATCATCAACAGGGGCTAGATTTAGCTTTTTTGTGGAAACAATGCATCCCCTTACTTTTTTTACGACCTCCTTGACTTCATCGCCAGTCAAATCTACTGATGCGAAGACACTCATTTTTTCCGCAGTTCCAATTGTCGTTATTGATCTGGTAGCTGTTTTTGGAATTGTTAAGCCCGCTGCAGCAACAATAGGAACCACTAAAAGCGATACCTTATTTCCCGGGACCCCCCCTATAGAGTGTTTATCGACGATATATGTGCCATCAAACTCTATTATGTCGCCGGTCTCCACGAACGCCAGTACCAATTTATATATCTCTTCTGGGCTCAGGGGTTTATAATATGTTCTGGCTATGATAGTTGCCAGCATGGATTCTGAGTATTCTCCTTCCCGAATTTTCCTACATAACAATCTATACTCATCCAGTTTTAGACTTAGCCCCCGCAAGAATTTTCTCCATACATTATATCCATCCCCTGTAATAGGCATTCTTCCACTCCGTGTAATCCTCTCTAGCCCTAAATTTTGAAAAAGTGACTTAGTACTTTAGATTTAATTTGAATAAATTATTCAGATATTAACGATATAAAAAATATCGCACCAAATAATCCCTAGCTTAGATGCCCTAGTAGCTTGCTATAACTCGACAAAATGCCACTCTTTATGATTGAACCCTCGATCCTTGAATGAGCTCCTATCAACGCATTCCTTATTTCTGACCCACGAATGTAAGATCTCTCCATTATAAGGGAACTGGAAATTTTCGCTTCCTCAACACGAACTCCGTTCTCTAAAACTACCCAAGGACCTACCTCGGAGTCCTTTGAGACAAAAACATTGTCTCCAACGAATACTGGATCCACTATCTTGCCATCCACAACGGCACTTCTATGTATGTATGATTCTTTTAGTGTCTCCCTCAACGCTTCAAAGAAACCACTAGGTGCGCCTATGTCAAACCAGAAGCCCTCAAACATGAATGCGTATACATCGGTTTTGTTTATAAGCCATTCAAAAAAATAGCCAGGCGCATCCGGATTTCCACCTTCCTCCAAGTATTTTGATACATAGCCTATACAGTCCTTTGGAAGTGCATAGATGGCAGTAGCTATTAGTGTTGACTTTGGTTGCCTTGGTTTTTCCTCGAACTCTATTATCTTGCTTTCTTTGTCTATACTAACGACCGCAAATCTTTTAGCTTCTTCAATCGATTCTATCTTTCTTACCGCAACCATCGGAGATCTCTTAATGTTGAATTGCTTTATAAATTCGGAGAAGTTCATAAAGAACGCATTATCACCAGCCACGATTATCATGTCATCTAATCCATGTCTATCCGCTATAGCCTCAATGTCATACTTTATACCCCTTATAGCCCCAAGTTTCTCTTCTTCACAAAGAGATGGCTCAAAGATAAGTTCTGCTTTGGTACAGTAGGGTGATTCTTTTAGCCATGCTTCAAATACATGCCTGAATGCAGTATTTGTGGATATGAATATGCGGGAAATAAATTCGTTCTCGTATAAATGTTCAAGCGCAAAGTCTATGATCCTACGCTTACCTAGTCTCAGTAGGGGTTTTGGGTAATCCTTTGTTAGAGGCCAGAGTCTTGTCGCGAATCCTCCCGCTAGGATTAGTGCTATCATCAGCCACCACCAATAGATTGTTTAAATGACACAATTTCGGTGATATCAAAAGCATTCTCCCCCTTGATATCAGCCAGAAAAATAGAAAGTAAATCTATGAAAAATGTTGGTTTCAGTAGCGTCGACCAAGAATAAGTTTCTCCGTCCTCTATCTTGTATTCAAGGCAATCACACTTCAAGATATGCCTCGTCAGTGTATTTATCGTATTCCTTATAAACTCGTCTTCCGATTCTCTCCTCAGCACAACCATAAAACACTTCTTATGCATGTGTCTTATGCCAACAATGAAGTTGTGGCATCCCTCAGGTATTTCGAAGAATGTTGCAAAGTGCTTGGAATTCTCATTTAGTTGCGCTATAAACCTCCTCGCTACCGGTTCGAGAGTGTAATCAGCCATTAAAACAGCTATCTTGCTCGCCATTTTTCTTGCTGTTAGATTCAGCACTTTCGCATATTCAATCATATCGCTGGAAATATCCTCTGCAATTATATCAACAGCCTCTTTAATTTCGCTTAATATGTCTAAATTACCCAGATATTTTGATAAAACAGCTACGGCGGCGCCTAGACCGTATGGAAAATGTGACCTAGAGACATATCCACTAGGTATGCTTATGTTTATAATACCCTTATCCTTGGCGATCTCACCAATCTTTCCGCCCGATGAAAAAGTAATTATTTTTTCCGCTGGGATTGAGGTTAATGCTTTCCTAAACGTACATAAGGTTTCAAAGGTATTTCCCGAATAGCTGTAGAAAACATATAATGCATTCTCATTTGGATCATATTTTAGCTCATGGCTACGCTCCACGAATACCTCTAAACTTTCCTTGCTCTTGGAATAGAGGCAGTACGCCCTAATATAATCACCAATAAGAGCAGAGGCTCCCATACCGTACCAATATACCCTAACGCTGCTCCCCTCACAATGTATTATCCCCCCATCCTCCGCAACTTCAAGTCCATCTTCTATTCCCCGCGCTAGAAGTTGTGGAAATTCTAAAACCTGTCTTAGCATCCTCCTATTAGAACTGGATACTATCATGTCATAGATCGATTCTACCATAAAAAAACACACACCTCGTTTGGAACCACAAATAGTTTTATATCAGTCATCCCTTCTTTCTTAAATATGCCTCCCTTAGTATATTTAGCCATTTAATTACTATCTCCCTAAATTCCTCATTTTCCTTGGCTCGGTTAAGTACTTCCTTTATTGTCCATCTCGGAAATATTATTTTGTATGTAGGATCAGACAAGAAGCACACGTAATCGCCTATTCTTTTGACTATCTTTATGTCCGCTAACTTTTCAACAATCTTCAATTCTTCAGAAGACAGATCTGTCACCTGCATAACACCCTCCTTTCTTAATCTCTCCACAAATGCATAGAGCTCAGGGTTCCCTATTACTTCTGGTATGAGACTCATATCTGCCTCCCATGATGCTATATATTCTGACGCAAATTGTGCATATGCATCCTTATATTCTGGAACTTTACTAGCAATTTTATTATAGGCATTTGGTCTCCTCCTATAAAATATAACGTCCGAGATCAAATAAACTCGCTCCATTAATGCTTTTTCATCATACCTAACCTCTAGGATTCCTAGAGCAGATAGTACATATATATAGGTAACAATCAGATCCCTGCTCACAGGCGTCGCCAAACGTTCTCTTACCTTTCTTACAAGTTCATCTAGTGTTAGAATACCATCCTGAAGCATTATCGATAGTATTATCCTAGCTTCAACATCTCTAAAAATATCGGCTATTTTTTGCTCCAATGGCGATTCAGGGTATGCAATAATTTGATTCCACAGATTACTCCATTCCTCTTCAGTCGTCGGTATTTCTCCCCGCCTAAATAAACGGAGAGCGGCTCTGACTAAAGCACCCCTAAAAGGGTCTGGACGCTCGCCAGCATCCAGTATAAGACCAACCAATTGCCTCAACTCCATTCCAGAGAAGTAACACACAAAGTATCTTCCCCCATATGTGTCTGAGAAAGCAGCATTCTTCGGAGGATACTGAACTATGTAGAACCCTTCACGAGGCTCTTCCTCTTGTCTATATTCTTCTCTTAGGATCAACCCAAATATGTCTATTATTAGGTCATACCTTAATTCCTTTATGGGATACGCACCTAGAAGCCGTGGGGCACCCCGCGGAATCCATTTACCTATGAATAGTGTTTCAGGAATCTTTATCACCCTCCTTGCCCATGTGGATTAATACTCAAGATTTGCCAAAAACACTCTATATACTCATCGTTTTTTTGTTTATAAAAAACTAAAGCATGGTGACCATGATGAAAGTATTTGTGTTAGGCATAGATTCTGCTGCTCCTCAACAGGTATTTGATCAGTGGTTAAACGATCTACCAAATATTAAGCAACTCGTCCAAAGCGGTTCATATGGTAATATTGCAAGTACAGTCCCTCCAATAACATGCCCCGCTTGGATGACATCGTTGACGGGGCTTAATCCGGGCCATTTTGGACTATATGATCTTAGATATATAAAAAGACACTACTTCGATTTTGGACTGGTAAGCTCAAAATTAATAAAACAAAAAAAAGTCTGGGACTACTTGGGTGACAGGGGGTTTAAATCAATAACCGTCATGATTCCCACTACATACCCCCCGCATCCTATTAATGGAATACAAATTGCTGGTTTCCTTACACCCGACACAAAATCTAATTTTACGTATCCAGCCGGCATCAAGCAAGAACTATTTAACGTAATTGGGGGGGAGGATCGCTATATTATCGATGTATACGAGTATCGGCGCATGGATCCTAGGCGATTATATAGGAGGTTGTTGGAGAAGGTTGATCATGATTTCAAAATAATTCGATATCTAGTGGATAATTATGAGTGGGACTTCTTTATGAGCGTGATCATGTCTATAGACAGGGCGCAACATACACTGTGGAAATTCTTTGACAAGGGCCACCCTAGGTATGTTGAAGATCCCGACCTAGAGCTTGGTCTTCTCGACATATATAAGAGAATTGATAATTACCTAGGTTCGCTTCTCGAGATACTTCCAGAGGATACAAATTATGTTATTCTTTCTGACCATGGAGCAAAAAGAATGTATGCAAGGATCAACGCGAATGAAATACTTATCCAAGAGGGCTATTTGAAGCTAAACAAATATCCCAGTAAGCCCATCTCTATCAAGGAGGCATACGAGAACGGTTATATTGATATGAAAAATACCGATGCATTTGCTATTGGAGCCTACGTTGCCCAAGTATTTATAAATACGACCGAAAAACCATCTGGGAAAATTTCAGAAGAGGAGTACTTGGCTATTAGGAATCAAATCGCCGATGTGTTTAAAGAAGTAAGGGGAGAGAATGGTGAGCGTCTCGATAATAAGATCATATTCAGGGAGGATGCGTATAGAGGCCCTCTCTTAAAGCGTATGCCTGACCTAACAGTATATTTCGACAACCTTCACTACGGTTCTAATGAAATGATTGGATTCAATAGTCTCTATAGTCTAGAAACAGCAAAGGGGGCTGATGATTCTAATCACGGGGAGTTTGGTATATTCATTATGAGTGGACCCAATATTCCTCGCAAAAACCTTAGTGAGATAAAACTAGAGGATCTTGCACCTACCATATTAGATCTTATGGACGTAAAAATCGATCGAAAACTTGATGGAGTATCGCTTGTTGGGTGAATAAACGATATGCGACTTGGAGAACCGCATGGAGGCAAGCTAATAGATAGGCGAGTAGATACTAGGAAAAAACCTAGGTTAGAAAAAGAAGCAAAAGAGATGCCAAGCCTACCAGGCAATGAACGCATATTAAGTGACTGTTGGCAAATAGCAATCGGGGGATTCTCGCCTTTAGAAGGATTCCTGACACGAGATGATTACATCTCTGTAATAGAGAACGCTAGGTTAGCGTCAGGAATCATCTGGAGCTTTCCAGTTGTGCTTCCAGTCCCTGAAAAATTTTGCAAACAAATAGAGGAGGGAGACGCTATCTGTATTACTGAGGACACCAAACCTATAGCCATGGTAAGCGTGGAGGAGATATATGAACGTGATAAAGGGCTAGAAATAAGAAAATTTTTCAATGTTGAAGACACATCACATCCTGGCGTGCAAAAGGTCTTAGAGGAGCCCAATTACCTAATCGGCGGAAAAATCACCCTAATTAATGTACCTAGCAGAGCGAAGGAAGCCATCCAGCTAGAACCAAAGGAGACACGAGAAGAGTTTAGAAGAAGGGGGTGGAAGATCATTGTAGCATTTCAGACAAGAAATATACCCCATATGGCCCATGAATACTTGCAACGAATCGGTCTAGAGATCTGTGATGGATTATTTATCCATCCAATCATTGGTGAGCGTAAGCCAGGCGATTTCCCTCCTCAAGCCATCATAGAGGCTTATAATTGGATAACCAATAACTTGTATCCAAGAGAAAAGGTTTTGCTTTCTTTTCTCTGGACATGGATGCGGTTCGCGGGGCCCCGTGAGGCCCTTCATCATTGCCTTGTTCGCAAAAATTATGGGGCAACTCACCACATAATTGGTCGCTTACATGCATCCCCCGCTGGCTATTATCCAGAGTACGCCACTCACGATTTCTTGAGGCAATTCGATATTGATGAACTCGGTATTCAACCACTGTTGCTTCATGGGCCTTTCTACTGTAAAAAATGTGGAATGATTGCCACTGATAGTACATGTGGGCATTCAGAAGAGAATCGCATACAGATCTCCATGACTTTCATAAGAAGGAAATTAAGGGAGGGAAAAATTGATGAAATCCCGAGCGAAATTATCCGGAAAGAAATCCTTCAAATCGCCATGAAGTATATCGACAAGATTAGTTAATCTCTGATTTGACCATATCGCATTATATTTTTCCTTTAATTCTCTATTTCTTTATTAGTCGTCTGGAGATTGCGATGAAGCTAGTAAATATAATTTCCAATAGGGCAAAAATGGCCGATGTGAATAATGACAACGCTACAGAGCTTGTCAATGTGCGTTTGTCAACAATACTCGTCTCGAATCCGCTAACGGGAAAATTGATTAAAAAAATCGTCGTGAAGCCAAAAGTGGAGAGAAGTGTTGAGGAGTACAATAGAACACTGCTTCGTTCGGTTTCAACCAGCGAAACTTTGATTGAACGCCCTAGCATATCTGGTGAGATCATCATCAAATTTGAACTCGAAGACATAAACAATGATGGTTCCCCCGAATTCATAATACTAAGGGCAGATGGTATTATGGCTTGCTATAATTTTAGAGAAAAAGAGCTTTGGTCTATATTTAAGGATCCATATGTCCAAGATTTCTGCTTATTCGACATAGACAATGATGGATTCAAGGAGATCATTGCGATTTCTCGGATAGGAAATCTTTACATAATAAACCATAAGGGGAAAGTCACAACGTATCCATTAGAAGGCATTTTTGGTTCGCCCGCATTTATTGGAAGTATACAACATAATGGATGCTATCGCCTTTTTGTTATCGTGAGAGACGGAGTATTATATTTCCTAGACATACCGAGGGATTCGAAAGGAATATTCAAACGAAAAAAACCTTTAAATGTCTTAAACACTATAGGCCTACCGAAGACCGGTGAGCCTGTGATTATAGACACGCAAGACATCAATGAAGATGGGCGAGAGGAAATAATAATAGGATTTTCTGACGGCAAACTTATTATTGTTGGTTCTGAAGGAACTGTCTTGCAGTCCTATGAGCTACAGGATAAGATAGCATTCATAGCGACGGCATCCACCACGGATGGTAATCTAGTAGTCATCGGAGACTGGATTGGGAATTCACTCATAATCAAGAAGAGATCTGTGCAAATCATCCCTGCGTTGGAAAGGACACTAGATATGGATATAGACAATGACGGCATCGTTGAAAGAATACAGGTCCGCTCTAAAAAACTCGTTATCAAGAAAAATCAAAAAGAAATTCTTTCTGTCGAGGGAAGAAGCTATATTACTGCCTTTAACCTCCAAGATATAGATGCTGATGATGAAGTCGAGGTGCTGGTAGGTTGGAATTCTAGGAGTTTTTCCATTTACAAAACCAACGGCTCCAGAATCGCTTCTACAACAACCTCGGCTATCCCGAGGGTTTTATTGTGTATAGATGTGGATAATGATGGACAAAAAGAAATTCTATGTGGTGGCGAAGGAACATTGGAAATATATAAGCTCTAGATCTATTCTTCGTCCGAAATTATTTTTTCTATTAGTTTCTCTATCTCCACAACTTTTCTCTTCCTTATTTTCCTTAGCATAATTTTGATCGCTACAGTGATAAGTACCGCTAGGAGGATTATAATGACGATACGATAGTCAATGCCACGTGATCTTGGAATATTCGGTGATACTGATATCTCGACGCCATTAGATTCATTTGATTCTGAACTCTGATTAATTTCGCTTCCCTGAATAATCGTTATGGTGCTAATTATTACTACGATCAGTGGCCTATATGATGTATTGGCCTGTAGGAAAATAGTATCGTTAAAAAATATGTTTCCATAATAATCCTCTATAAGGAGGTTATACGATTTGCCTACTGCTAGAAGGTCAGCCATACTTTGATTAGGCCCCAACGTATAATTCATTGGAATGTTTGATTCCTCAGGTTTCAAGGAAACGAATGTGCACACATTTAGGCAATTCATAATAATTATAGAGCCAAGTTTTACAATTACATCTATGTTTATGTCACTGGTAGTAGTGTTAGCTAGTGTTATATTCCATCTATCCAGTATAACCAACCTTATAGGCCCCTTCAATGTTACAAATTCATAATCATGTATAACCGTATCATTAACCATGATAGTCAGTATACCGTCTGTCAACTCCATGGGGTTATTGGTATAATAATCATATAGTCGCAATCTTCTATACGCTATGTTGTCCAGAATCCACTCTATGAAGTTGCTCAGTGAATTGTTAGAGCATAACCTGTATTTGACTCCACCAAAATGTGGATCCACTAAACAATCAAGGCGAGAGTTAGAGATATTTATTATATCGCCTTGGCTTAAAACAATTAGATCACTAAAATCAATCTCTGCATTCCAAGAGTCACAAAAAGATATCAATACTCTCCTATCTATGAGATTCATATCCATATAAAGATTGCGTTGTGATCGTACAAAAGAGACTTTTATGTGTTTATACTTCATGTCAAATTCTATACCTTTGCTTTCCGCCCCCCTAAAACCAAAAATGACGGAACTCCTATTCGCAATTACAGAACTGACCAAAAGTAAGGAGACTAATTCTCTAAGATAACTATTAGTCGTGTTTAATGATGTGTACTCTATGTGTATTGTGTCGTCATCAAAATCCATATTCAACATTATTTCTGAAGAACCACATTGCATGCGAATTAGAACACTATAATTCTGACCATCAAATCTAACCATTGTTATTGGTGCGAATAAGGCAATGAATTTGGCTATGTTGGCGGATAAGGCCATGCTGACAATATTCTTGGAGATCAATATGTCTATCATCTCCATCAATGATCTGTCATATTGATAAATGTGTGTCTGGTTGTTGTCGTCTCTTGCCTCAACAACACAACTTGTTCCATCGCTACTCAGAGTTAGCACATCCACGTCCTCAAGACTTATGTTAAGAGCACTTAAGATTAGCGTAAGATTTTCCAACTCACTTTCCGACAAAGCTTTCATGGATAACCATTGGTTGAATACCGTGGCATTTAAGAAATCAATTATATCGTTTACATAGCTTGCGGCAACACTATAGTTTATTAGAATGCCATAGAGAGGGCATCTTGTTTCTCCATTTAGAAAGTCAAGAAGTGTGTATGCTATCGATATGGAATCCGTATTTTCCCAAGTTTTGAGCAAACCCCACATGTTATCGACAGATATGATCACTTCATAATCCCTTACAAAAATTACGTAGCCTTTTTGTATACCAGATATCTCATCCGTATCATAAAGAATATAGAGTCCCCTCTTAATCACTATATAGTCGCTTTCGAAGGAACCTAAATGGACAACACAATAGTTTAAGTCGGCCCATAAATCTATACGGTGGGGCCTAGAAACCTCATTTACGAATCTGAGAATGGATCCATTGAGTTTTACTCTTACAACATTACTTCCTGTGACATTCACTGAGATATTTGAATCAAACAAAATATTTCCCATAGGATCATACACTTTTAGGGCCATAATAGCATTATTCTTCACGGCTAGAGTAGATTTATTTAGATAAGACCAATCCGTTTCTACGTATGTTTCTTCTAACACAAAGTCCTCTAATGTCTCTGGCCAATAATATGACAACCAATTACTACAACCCACTCTTTGGCTCCACTTTAAAATTTTTAGATCCAGCCAGTCAACCCCCTCTACCTCGAAAACAAGGTACCAAGCCCCATGAGATATATCTAAAACATCCTCATATCCATATACCTCTAAGCGGTTATAGGGAGCAGTGGCAGAAATATCAATGTAGTCAATCACAGTATTTATTCTCAAACTGACTTGAACATAAAATGCCTCAGCCACGTTAGACGCGGCACATCTATCTATAATTTCCGTGTGCGTGCCATTAACCCAGTACAGTATTATCTCTGGATGACCACTTGCAGTATTATTGGTATATTCTAGGCAATAATACCTATCGCTATATTCGTATAGGAACTTCACACGAAAGCTAAAATTTGGGGCGACATAACCCTTAGGGGAGGCTAACGAGACGCTCAGTTCAAACACTCCACTTAATACGTAATCATAGCGTATTGAAGTATAGCCTTCCGAGATTACTTCCATCTCCGATGAATTTTCTTCATCATTATAGTAGATTTCGTCTATATAGCCACCAGATATATCCCACATGGATCCTCTAGCCAACATACTCATATTTTCGACCTTACCCATCTTCATGGCCTCTGGGTATTGTAGGGGGGTTGGAGCATTAAGGTTTCCATAGTATATGACGATGTCTTTCTCCTCTCCCGCCTTTAAAGAATCCAACTTCACATAGTATATTGCATTGACACCATCCCAATAGGCAAGTATTGACTTAAGTCTTTCAAGAGTCTCATCTTCCTTGATGTAAAATACAATATTGCTTGCATCCCTCCTAAGTGCCAACATGTTAAACCATGAATCATTTAACACTATCTTTATGGGGACATAGTATAGATCTAGATTCGTTGGATTTTTCACCCTAATAACACGGGAGAAACCATAGCCAGTATAATTTGAAATATTGTATGTTAGGTATGTCAGTCTATAGTATGGCCTAATCTTATTTATGTCTATCGAATGGTTACCACAGTAGAATTCCATACTCACATTCATAATCCCCTCCCTTTCCCAGTAGTCGTATCCCCTAAAGACGATCTCCACTATACCACATGCCACTAGCAATATGCTTCTCTCTGTATAATTGAAAATTATTGAGCTGGGGGGATCTATATATTTGATTGCCAACCATTCCGACAAATTAAGCATGTATAGCTTCGTATACCTTAAAAAGCCTGCAATTCTCATCCTATACTCTAATATCTTCTGACTTATAAAGGTATACTCCAACTTGAAGTTTCTAACTTTATTCGTAAACAATGATAAATGCCACATCTTAGCTGTAAAGCTTTGCCCAGACTGTAGATGTATCCGTACTGTGACGTTTCCATCATGGTTATTATCTGACACATTGGCCTTCAAGATAATGTCGCTTGTATAATTGATCTCATACAATATTTGGTACTCTTCTGCTGATTGGTTATATATGTATATTGTACTAGATACATTAGATGTCGCATTTATCTTTAGATACAAGACCATTTCATCATTCTCTACACTAGTTATATTGAATGTCGCTATGATATCTATACGAAAATCATTACTGCCAGTCACATCATCGGATCTCAAAACAATATATTTTCCATCTCCTCTATGCAGGAAAGTGTATGAACCAGATATATAGTTACCTGCGAGATATTTTATGTCTACTGGTATCAACTCCTGAGTATATGCCACATATATTATTCCTGTACTATTTAATGGAGTGTCGTCTTCTAAATTTGTACCATTATTTCCTATGGATTCCTTTTTGGGATACACAGAAAGATTTTCTTTATTACCCACATTTTTGGCTATACGGTAGTTCTCAACCACCCTACCATTCGATAAATCCATCACTAGATAGCCATTTATGTATAAGATATGTAGTGTAAGTATTGCGAGTAATATTAGAGCTTCGTATCTTGCCGATCTCCGCTTAAATGATATATGCATATAGTTCACCTTGATCCATGCAGATCTCCAAGAAATAGTTGCGACATGCTCTTAAGCTTGCAAATTTCCCAGAAAATAGTGGTAAAAACCACTCTGGCAATTTTAGACGATTGTTGGCTGAGTAATTACTACATCGGCATGCTATGCGATATAAATAGTATTTTATCTCTATGGTTTAGGGTGATTATCCAAGATGCGCTTCAATATAGCAATAAGCGGTGTTGGTGGTTTAGGAATACTAACACTGGGCAGGTTATTCAGTAGAGCAGCCATCTTGGGGAATAAATACCCAATAATGAGCGAAATACATGGTCTAGCCCAACGATACGGAGCCGTATTTGTTCATATACGTATAAGCGACGGCGAAGTTCTTGCCCCCACAATACCTAGGGG
>CAZWPQ010000011.1:0-23937 GCA_964636085.1 uncultured Nitrososphaerota archaeon | reverse complement strand
ACCTAGGGGTGGCGCAGATCTACTTGTAGCCCTCGAGCCAGTCGAGGCTATCCGAGCCTGTGATGTGCTTGGAGAAAAAACCGTTGTCATCCTGAATTCTAACATAATTCACCCCCCAACTGTAGCAATAGGTATCGAAGATTACCCCCCAATAAACGATCTACTTGAATATCTCAATAAGTCCACTACGAAAGTCTACGTCTGTAATGCTCTATCCATAGCCGAAAAATATGGTGACCCACGACTTCAGAATACAGTACTGTTTGGAATGACATCAAAAATAATGAAACACATTATACCCGAGAACTGCTTTAGAGACGCTATAAAAGAAGAATTCTCCAGAAAACCGAGAATACTTGAACTAAACATTAAGGCATTCGAAGAAGGCCAAAAAATTATGAAAGACTTACTTAGCCCCACCCAAGTCTCACTACAAGAACCTGTATAAAGTTTATTATCGAGTTTTTCTGCCAATCCTCCAATCTATTATTCACATGAATATCTGTTAGAGTACTTGCGAATTTATCCTCAGATCGCTCAACCACAACCCTTACTACAGGAACCTCACGGATTTTAAACATAACACCAGCCTCTTCCTTGATGACTTCTATGCCCCCAAACTGGTGCTTAAGATATGTCTCTACAGCTACTATCATTTCATCGAGTCTAGCATACGAGATCCTTCCCACAAGCACCCATGCCGAGTCGTCAGATTCTCCCAATTTAGATTAACCCCTCCTTTGCTAATATTGATCTGGCAACTATTACTCCCGAAACGGATGATTGAGCCAACCCTCTTGTTATTCCTGCGCCATCCCCACAAGCATATATGTTTTTAAGCCCTCTTATCTCGAGATCCTCATTTACGTCCACCCGGGAAGAGTAAAATTTCACCTCGACCGTATATAATAGTGTATCATCGGAATATATTCCAGGCGCAATTTTATCTAATGCCTCTAAGAGCTCCAATATACTTACTAGATGCCTATGTGGGAGCACGAACGATATATCCCCCGGCACAGCATCCTCAAGCGTCGGTTCAACGATTGATCGAGCTATACGATCCCGTGTGGATCTCCTACCTCTTTTGAGATCCCCAAGCCTTTGCACAAGAACCGAACCTCCAGATAAAAGATTGGCAAGTCTGGCAATGTGTTTACCATAGGCTATTGGATCCTTAAATGGCTCTGTGAAATAGCTGCTGACCAAAACAGCAAAATTCGTATTCGGGCTTTTCTTATTTTCGTAGGAATGACCATTAGTCGTTATAACATCCTCGTAAATCTCTTTAATTACATATCCCCTAGGATTCACACAAAATGTCCTGACAACATCATCATATGTGGGGGCATTATAGATAAATTTTGGATCATACAAAACATCTGTTATCTCGGCCAATGTTTCATGAATTGTTTCCACCCTAACACCTATGTCTACAGGGTTAATAGTCAGCCTAACATTGAGTCTCCTTAGCTCCTTTAAAAGCCAGTCAGCACCCACCCTACCTGGAGCCAAAACCAAATACTTAGCTCTAAATACATCCCCATCATTTGTTTTAATCGAGATCCCGCCTTCTTTGTTACTATAATTAATTCTCTCAGCCCTCTTCTCGAAATATATATCAATCCATTCACTTAATATGTCCCACGCTCTCTTCAATGCTAGCAATGTATTGTCAGAGCCTATATGCCTAACCCTATAAGGAACAAGCCGTATATGTACTCTCCTTGCCCTACTCATAATACCCTCAACGGCGTCGACATCATAACCTATACATCTAGACTCCGGACTCAGTTTTTCCCATATCTTATCCACATACTCTATCAATTTTTTAAGCCTCCTAGTATCAATTATACTCCCTAACCACCCCCCTATCTCTGTAGATAAGGTTATCTTTCCATCCGCAAAAAGTCCTGCACCACCCCATCCCCTCAGAATGTCCTTATCCTTGATCCTTTCCTCGAGGGACCTACCTTGCTCTATTATAGCTACCCTCAGCTTATCCTTAGCGTGATAAGTCAATTCGAGTGCACAAAAAATACTTGCAGGCCCACTACCAACAATAACAACATCGTATTCCACCGCCCGCCACCACCTTTCTTACTCAAGATTTCC
The DNA here is from genome assembly GCA_964636085.1 of uncultured Nitrososphaerota archaeon. GTDB lineage: Archaea > Asgardarchaeota > Njordarchaeia > Njordarchaeales > Panguiarchaeaceae > Panguiarchaeum. Next base: position 21,822 of record CAZWPQ010000011.1, on the reverse strand, counting down.
AACTAAGCCATAATACATAGTATAAAAGCCCAACAATTGTTAATATTTTTGCTATTTTATCAAAAAATTTCTGGACTTATGAGGGATTATATATGGCGTCGATACTTGGCCCTGCCGGAGAAAAAAAATTCCTCTTGGGCAATGAGGCTATTGCCAGAGGCCTACTAGAGGCCGGAATTGGATTCGCAGCCGCATATCCAGGAACACCATCCTCTGAAATCATGGATACACTTCTCGAAGCTAAACGAGTAGGCAAATTAAAATTCCATGCCGAGATAAGTACCAACGAGAAAGTAGCATACGAATCCGCATTCGCAGCGTGCTTGGCAGGTGTGAGAAGCTTCACAGCTGCAAAGCACGTGGGGATAAATGTTGCCGCCGACGCAATAGCCACATCTGCATACATAGGAACAAACGCTGGATTTGTATTCGTTAGTGCCGATGATCCTAACTGCTGGAGTTCGCAGAACGAGCAGGATAATCGTTGGTATGCAAGGCTTTTTAATCTCGTAATGTTAGAACCATCAACACCTAGTGAGGCAAAAGAATTTACTAAAATTGCCTTCGAAATCTCTGAGGAGGTACATATACCTGTTATGATCAGAACTACTACTAGGGTCGCCCATATGCGTAGTATCGTAGAATTTGACGAGGTCATAGATGGTAAAACCAAAGGAATATTTGAAAAGAACCCCCCCAGATACGTCGTGGTTCCCGCCAATGCTAGGAGAAACCACAGATGGCTTCTTGAGAGAATTGAAAAGGCTAGGGAGCTATCGGAAAAAAGTGAACTTAATCTGGAAAGATTTTATTCAGGAAAAGATACTACAATTGGCCGTTTCGGCATAATTTCCTCTGGCGCTGCATATCTCTATTGTGCAGAGGCCATTGAACATCTAGGCATTTCGGCGAAAATACTAAAATTAGGCTTCTCTCACCCTCTACCGACGAAGAAAATTACAAAGTTTCTTGAAGACCTAGACGTAGTCCTTATTGCGGAGGAAGTAGATCCTATAATGGAGAGAGAAATCAAGGCAATAGCCATGGATGCCTCCCTAAACATAAAGATTCATGGAAAGGATCTGTTACCCAAATACTCCGAGCTATCACTGGATATTGTTGAGAACGCAATAGCCAAATTATTGGGAATTAGAGAATATGTTAGTATTCCACAAAAGCAGATCGAAATAAAGATCCCTAAAAGGCCGCCAGTATTCTGTCCAGGATGCCCCCACAGAGCCACATACTATGCGGTCAAAACCGCACTAAGACTCGAAAAAATTAATCCAGAAAGAGCCATATATCCAACAGATATTGGATGTTACACCCTTGGAATAAACCCTCCTTATAAAATGGGCGACTTATTGTTGTGCATGGGTAGTTCTGTGGGCACATCTAACGGACTTGCTTGTGTAACAGAACAACCAATAATCGCATTTATTGGAGATTCAACATTCTATCATGCAGGCATCCCAGCACTCATTAATGCTGTCTACAATAAGCACAAGTTCTTCCTTGTCGTCTTGGACAACTCCATAACCGCCATGACAGGCTTCCAAGCAAACCCTGCGTCTGGATTCACGGGAACACTAGAGCCAGCCACCGTTATAGATATTGAAGGAATAGGGCGCGCTATAGGGGTCGAATTTGTCGCCACCATTGACCCAGTCATGGATGTAAAAGGAGCTATAAACAAGTTACGAGAGGCAATAAGGGAGTACATAAATAATGGTAAGAGCGTACTTATCGTCTCTAAATCACCATGTGCACTCTATAGCCTACGAACAAAGAAAGTGACTGGAAAAGGAGGCAAATATCAGATTGATCAAAGCAAATGTGTTAATTGTGGCCAATGCTATAGAGAGCTTAACTGCCCAGCTATTTTCCTAGATAAAGACATAATGAAGCCCTATATTAGACAAGACATTTGTACTGGATGTGGCGTTTGTATGGATATTTGCCCCGTAAAAGCTATTTCCAAAGTTTCTAAGCGATAGTGGTCATCCCTAGTGACTAAATACTCTTTCTTTGGTTTTCCCCGTGTATCATATAGACATGTCACAAGGGATACAATAGCAATTATAGGCTCCCTATGTGTTTCTAAGAGTATACATCCCTGCTATGATCAAATAGCCGCAGCACGGGTTCTTAGGAAGCTCTCCAGAGAGTATGATACCCATAATCTACACATTCGATATGAACTTGAAAATTACGATATCGTGGATCTTGGAGATTATCCCCCCGACAAACTATCATCCATTGTTAGTAGTGTTCTAAGACAAAATGCCAGAGTAATTGTTGTTGGTGGTGACCACACCACGACTTATTATGGTATTAGAGATACCGAGCTAACCTCCATTGCGATCTTTGACGCTCATTTAGACTCTGAGGTACTAGATAATAATACCTTTCATCACGGATGCGTAATTAGGAGAATTATATCCGAGCTTCCCAAAATATCTGTCAGGATAATCGGTTTTAGGGGCTATTCAACACTTAAACGAGAATTAGAATTTGTCCAGAAAAAGAACATCAAAGTATATGACTGGCCAGTAAGCCATGAGGTAATTCTGGAAGAACTTTCTATGAATGATGCAGTTTCAATAGACCTTGATTTCTTCAACCCAAATAGCTTCTGGGCGGTCCGTGTACCAGAAGTCCTCGGGGTGGACTTCTCAGAGTTTGTACAACTAGTCAATATGTTGGAAAGTACTAAGTCGAGATACATTGACATTGTGGAATATATCCCTAAGATAGATTTAGGATTTATCTGTGGAAAATGTTTAATACAGTTGATTTTGGAAATCCTTGCTCTTCTTGTACGAAGCACATAGCGAAAACTTAATCGATTTTTATCTTGTCAGGACTACATACTTTCTAAGCATTGGTGGTTGGTCTATGGATCTACCTTTGATTATTCCGAGATACAGAGCGAGTCTTTGCAGTACTAGAATATATAGTATTGGAGCAAGCAATTCGGGTATTGTGGGGATCTTCACAATAAATCTCGAAAATTTATCCGCAAATGGATCTGTATCGCAAGTCACTATTAATATACTACTGACGTCTTTTATTTCATCAATCAACGAATATGTATCTTCTCTCGCCTCAAGTTCCTGAGGAACCATGACTATTACAGGACAGTTATCCCCCAAGAGCGTTTTTGAACCATGCCTAAATTCCCCTGCATCTATCCCTTCGGCATGTATCTGGGCCACTTCCTTTAATTTTAATGCTCCCTCGAGGGCTATTGGAAAGCTTATTCCCCTACCCAGAACAAAGATGCTGTTGACATTTGATACATACTCAGCAAATTTTTTCGCAACAATCTTGCTATCTTCTAACACTTTTTCCGCCAACTTAGGTAGCTTATAGAGAGCTTCATTTATATTCATTAGTTCGCCTGATCCCTCGCACTCTGATAATTTCAATGCTATCTTCGCAAAGGTATATAATTGGGCTACAAATGTCTTCGTGGCAGGTATAGCATTCTCGATGCCAGCAGCTATTGGTATATATACATTTGACGCAAACATCAATGGCGACCCTAACAAGTTCAACACTCCCACAATGAGGGCCCCCCTTAGCCTAGATTTTGACACCGCGCGTAGAACATCACTAGATTTTCCGCTTTGGGAATTCGCTATAATTACATCCCCCGCTCTAACCCTTTTCAGCATAAAATATATGAACTCAGTTGCATTCTGTGCAATTGGCTCTACATCCGATAATTCATTTATGGCGTATGCACCATATAGCGTTGCGTTAAATGAGGAGCCTGAGCCTATCATATATACTCGTCCAGCATTTTTTATTAGTTTCGTTGCAAGCTCAACATACATGCTTTTCTGTACTATATTCTGAAACTCAAGCACCCATGGTATCTCCTCCATTTCCCGCTCCATAAAATATTCATAGCCCCCTGGAACTTTTTTCCTAACCGCACCTATTTTTTGGGGCTCAGAAAGTAATGGGTAAACCTGCGTTTTTCTGATCGCGATTACCCCGTCTTTTATTTTCTTAACATTTTTTGAATATTCCAAGAGCACATCGTATTCGGAGCATACAGCCACATTATCGGCGCCGATTCCAATATATTCACATAACCCCCTCGATATGAGATATCCATTATTGCTCCTATCCAAAATCAATGCCGAATACATCCCTTCTAATTCACTATAAAGCTTTTGTACACTCCCCTCCATATCCCCGTGGGTACCAAGGGACTCCTCCAAATAATGCACAATGACACTGGCTAAATCTTTTCCCTCGAGAAGATGTCCTTTTTTCATTAATGATTCTATTAACTGCGCTTGATTTTGCAATATGCCCCTCGCGACGACAGTTATCTTACCTTTACAATCTATATGTGGAGGGGTATTATTTTTAGCTGGCCTACCATATACAGCATATCTACATAGTCCAATCACAGCGTATGATATATTCAAGTCGCTCATAGATTCCATAAAGCTCTTTAGGTCGAGGTATTTCTTGACCACTATCCCATTTTCTTCGTTATATCCAATCCCGTATCCATCCCTCCCAAATAGACTCAAAGTCTCAGCGGCTACCTTTATAAAATTATTCGGGACGCCATTTTTGGAAAAAAAACCAAAGATTCCACCGACCCCCGGCATGTTATTCTCTCCAAAAACCTTTGATATCACTTATAGATATCCTAGAGCCCTAAGTCGTTCTTTTACTTTCTCTTCCTCTTCTGGAGAATAAACCTCTTCTGTTTCTTCCAAAGCGCTCTCTAGGACAAAAATAACATACTCCTCCACCGATTTAAAATCATTGCTTTTACTTACCTCATCCTTAATTTTATCATAGAGCGACTTTGGTATCTTAATCTCTACCGTCTCTTCCATACAAACCACCATCTATGTCATAACTAATTAATTTTAAAACTATATTTGTTGGATAGTCTTTCGGCACCAAGTTGGGATGGACTAATGTGCGGAATTGCAGGCATAATATCTAAAAAATTCCAGAACATAGTATCACGACTCATCAAAATGTTGAAGAATCTTGAATATAGAGGATATGACTCATGTGGCATAGCAATTTACAACCACAACAGTATACGCGTATATAAATCCAAAGGAAAAATCGATGAATTCGTTGAGAGATACAAAATAAACACACTGAACAGTCATATAGGCATAGCTCATACTAGGTGGGCTACTCATGGAGCAGTAACTGACTGGAATGCTCATCCCCATACGGACTGCTCTAACAGGATTGCAGTTGTGCATAATGGTATCATCGAAAACTATTTAGAACTAAGAGAATGGCTGGTCAGAGAAGGACACATATTTAAGTCCAATACAGATACAGAGGTTATTCCCCATTTGATAGAACACTATCTGAATAAAACAGGCGACATGAATTTAGCGATGGCTAAAACTCTCGAAAAATTATGCGGAACATATGCTTTTGTTGTGTTAACTTCATACAATGACAAGAGGCTATACTTTGCTAAAAATGGGCAGCCATTAATATTGGGTATATCAGATGATGAAGTTTATTTAGCCAGCGATATCCCCGCATTCCTTGAGTGGACAAACAAGGCCATTATCCTAGAGGATGGGGACTATGGCTATGTGGAGCCCAATAGTTGGGTTATATACAATATAAAAATACCTCATTACACCCCCCCACACATTCTAACAATACCTTGGTCTGCCCAACAGGCAAAAAAAGGCGGCTATCCACATTTTATGTTAAAAGAAATTTTTGAACAACCAGACGCTTTATCGAGGACTATCATGACTGTCCCAAAACAACTTAAAGGTGCTGTAGATCTGATATCCAACTGCGATAATCTGTATATTATAGCCGCTGGGACATCCTATTATGCTTCTCTTTATGGCCAATACTTATTCGCTAAGTATGGCATCAAAGCAACCGCAATTATATCTTCTGAATTTATATCCCTCGCCGGGAAACTCATCGACAAAAATGCCGTTGTTCTCGCAATATCCCAATCAGGAGAAACTTTTGACACAATCCATGCGGCCAAATATGCTAAACGCAGAAATGGAAAGATCATCGGACTCGTAAATGTTGTCGAGAGCACCCTCATGAGACTTAGTGATGTAGCAATAGTTATGGGTGCAGGTCCCGAAATAGGCGTCGCCGCAACTAAAACTTTCCTATGTCAAGTTGCCAGCCTTATTTTACTGCTGAGCGAGTATTTGAGACTATCGGGGAGAGATTATACCGGTGTTATTAGCGAATTAAAGAATTCTCCAGACAGATTAAGGAAATTTTTACCATGCGTGAGTGATATAACCAAAGAATTGGCACAAAGAATGAAAAACAAACAAAACGCATTTTACCTAGGCAGAGGATTGGGCTTTCCAATAGCACTAGAAGGAGCCCTAAAAATGAAAGAGATCTCCTATATACATGCCGAGTCTTATCCAGCTGGTGAAAGTAAACATGGTCCTATAGCCTTAATAGAAAAAGGTTTTCCCGTTATTGAAGTCATACTAAACGACGAAAACTATGACAATATGGTTACTAGTATTCAAGAGATGAAATCACGCGGAGGCTTCATCATTTGTTTACATGAAGAGAACGATCAAAAAATCGCGTCAATAGCCGACGTTAGCATCGGCATACCCCCCATACATATTGATCTATCCCCAATTCTTTATGTGCCACCATTACAACTGCTCGCCTATCATACTGCTGTTTTGAGGGGATTCGATCCAGATAGACCCAGAAACTTAGCTAAATCTGTGACAGTTGCATGAGAGGGTTAACCTTCAACTGGAGACCTTGGGTTTTGAATTAAAATAATACAACGTATACACTTAATATTTACGGTTTCATAATAATGAGCTTATTTATACCTCTATTGGCATATACTAAGTTGGTACACGGGGGAAATCTATATGCGACAAAGATATGAGCTAATAAAGGAGATACTAGAAAAACAAAAATTGGAACCAATTGAAGAAATATCAAGAAAAACAATTAAGGACTTGCCCTTAGAAAGCATAAGATGCCTAGCATGTGGACGCTTTATAGATTATACCGATTACGGAAATATACTATTTCGATGCCCCAACTGTAAGGAGGGCATAATTGTTAGATGCAGAAAGTGCCGTAGACTCGGAAGAACAGCCAAGTGCCCCGTATGCGGATCCGAGTACCCCTAGTTAGTGTCGATAATGAGGGACAAATTTATAAGTGAGCTACCCAAGGTCCAAGATTTAATTATAAGACAAAACATGAGGCTATCGGAACTCGTTGATTCTCTTCTATTTAGTGGGGGATTTACAGCAAGAAAACTTGCAATAGCGGCCAAGATTCTCGAAAAAATGTTAAGAGACCCAGATTGCCTAACAATGATATCATTTCCAGCCGCATTAATGGCGACAGGGATCAGAGGCGTCATTGTTGACCTCATTAGAAGGGGTTTCTTCGACTGCATAATCACAACATGCGGTACCATCGACCATGACCTGGCTAGAAGTTTTAGATGTTATTATCATGGATGGTTTGAGGCAAAAGACAAGTTACTACACAAGCTCGATATTCACAGGATCGGCAACATTTTTGTGCCGATAGAATCATATGGAATTATTATTGAGGAAAAAACCAAGCCATTCCTAGAGGAACTATGGAGAGAAAACTTACGTAGGATCTCCACGAGAAGACTTATATGGGAACTCGGCAAGCGGGTTATAGATAAAAGTAACAAAAAGGAGAAAAGTTTAATATGGTGGGCTTGGAAGAAAAAAATACCAGTTTATGTACCTGGAATAACAGATGGTGCCTTTGGATTCCAACTTTTCCTCTTCGCACAAGATCACGACTTTATCGTGGATGTCATCCTTGACGAAAAGGAATTGTCCGAGATAGTCTGGTCCTCCAAAAAGATAGGAGGGCTCATAATCGGTGGAGGCATTAGCAAACATCATCTCATTTGGTGGGCTCAATTCGGTGGAGGCCTGAGTTATGCTGTTTATCTAACAACGGCCCCCGAACACGATGGTTCACTCAGTGGTGCACGCCCTAAAGAGGCCATATCATGGGGAAAAATTTCTGAAAAGGCAAGGAGGATAGTTGTAGAGGGGGATGCAACAATAACACTGACACTAATTGCTGGGTACCTCATAGACAAAATTGGAGAGCGAAAAAACAATATATTGGGGCTTGGATAAAGACATCTACTCCCTAGGTCTCAACGCTCTTTTGAGCTTCTTGATTGTATCTATAGTTTCTCTTCTAGGCGATATTCTCCCAGCTCTATCCATAATATTCTTAATAAGCATAACAGCTCGAGGTATAACCATTGTGTAGTCCTTCTCGTTTGTCTCAATGTAAAACTCCACGTTTGGTGCTGTATAATCCATAACTATGTACAATATTTTCTTCTTCATGTTTACCAATTCTTGGACTATGAACTCATCCAAAATGTGTCTAATACCAACGACATTATCCGTTAGTATGAAATAATCTTTTAAGCCCCTTATGTCTACGTACTCTAACTGTTCTGTATACGCTAGGGCTTGCTCCACTAACTTTCCGCGTTCACGCGAGACAATAATCAAACAACAACCAGGTGTGAAGCTTGTCGATATAGAGAAGGAAATCATATCATTTATCGGCCTAAAAATCTTTGCGAAATAGTAAAAATATGCCCTTCGATCCGCCAACCATACCTTCCCTGCAACTTTAACTCTATTTGTTGCCTCATATACAGATTCTAACGGTGATATTATCGTGAATGAGGTACTAGCCCCAAGTAATCTCCTAAATGTAACCTCGAGCGCCCTGCAGTACTTCTCATGCAATATTTTTAGTTTTTTTGAACCCTTTAGCCATGCCCATAGGAATGGTATAAGGGGTATAGATATCATGATGATTAGTAACAACAATTCTAGCAATAGCATTGCACTTGGCAACCAAACCCCCGCGGTTTACCTAGTTTAATAGATAGTATAGCTTATATAAAACAGGGGTGATCCATATGGGATACAAACTCTACGATGAAGAAAACACTTTAATTATGATCCCAGGCCCAATCGAATTCCACCCCAGGATAATAAGACAGATGGCGAGGAAGATATATGGACATCGAACCGATTACTTTAGAAATATCATAGCTGATGTCCACGAAAAATTAGGAAAACTCTTCGGTCTTAAAAACGGCGTTGTCCTGTCTCTCTCTGGAAGCGGAACCCTTGCCATGGATGCATCGCTGAGATCTTTAGCGACAAAGGAGGATATCATCCTTAATTTCGTGTGTGGGAAGTTTAGTGAGAGATTTCTCGAGATATCCATGACTATTCCACATAAGAGAATTATCACACAAGAGGTTAAATCCGAGCTAAAATGGGGGCAAGCATTCACAGTTGAACGTGTTAGAATGATCTTAGATTCATGCGAAGACAAAAATTTGGAGCCCTCTTTAGTTACATTATGCCACAATGAAACGTCAACTGGCGTCATTATCGATCTTAAGGCAGTTGCACACACCATCAAGAAAAAATTTCCATCCTCTTTGCTAATAGTGGATGGTATCACCAGCATTGGAGCAGTACCAGTTAGTATGGAGGAATTCAAGGTTGATGTTTTTATTACTGGTTCACAAAAGTGTCTAGAAACCCCGCCAGGACTTAGCTTTGTGGCTCTATCTGAGACCGCAGTAGAGAAGCTTAAGAAACATTTTAGGGACGACAATATAGCATTCGATTCAATTGCTGGATATTACAATCACTTGGCTCTTTATTTATACAGTTGGTTGAGAAAGAAAGATTTACCATTTACAGGTGCCGTACCACTCTACTATGCATTACAGGCGGCACTAACTAGTATTCTTGAAGAAGGTCTTAATAGACGCTTCAAAAGAATATCCCTTATCTCATCAATACTCCGGAGAGCCCTGCGATCAATGGGGCTAAGGTTATTACTGGAAGTCAGGGATAATGTAGACATTGATAAGTATTCGTCCCCGACAGTCACTGCTGTCTCCTATCCAGAAAGAATAAGGGGCAAAGAAGGAGATAAACAGTTTAGGAGCATTATCAGGAATCTAGGAATCCTTATAGCTGGGGGGCAGTCAGAGTTAAAAGGCCACATATTTAGGGTCGCAACAATGGGCAGCGTTGGTCCGCGAGAGATAATCGCTACTGTAGGTGCAATAGAATATGCGCTGAGAAAAATGGGTTATGAGCCAGCCAAATCTGGTGTGGCCGAGGTCTTGAGGCTTATGGAGAGAGAAAATATTGAGGAAATTCTATAGATTCCTATTTTTTGTTGAAGTCAAATTTTTCTATTTGTACCCAAGTTCCTCTGCCACTTTTCTAGCCAGTTCCTGGGGTGTAGTGGTCGCTATTTTTTCAAATATATCCTCGGTAAGGAAACCAAAGTTTATTAAGAATTGTAAATCGGGCATCTCTAGTTCTCCCCTCTCTATCTTTGTCTTTATTTCACTAAGCCTCCTTAGAACTACCTGCTTGAACTCCTCTTCTGCTTTAAAGTATCTCATTTGCTGTTTAAGCCTCCTAAGTTTGTTTAGTGTCCTTATTACCTTGTACCTAACTTCCCTCAGCTTGTCTAATATACCCCTCAACTGTTCTAGTTTCTGCCCATATGCCTGTACAACATTATGATGCTCATCCGCTTTCGCCTTATAGTGATCCCTTTCCTTCCTTAGCTCCTTAATTTCACTACGTATTTTTCTTAGTTCTTGAATATACAAAACAAGTGCCTTTCTTAGAGCACCTATTGAATCACGCAGCTTTTCTCTCTCCCTCTTTAGTTTGCCCATTTCTCTCCACTTCTCTTCCTTCTCTTTGAAGCTCTTCAACTGATCTGATAATTGTTTAATCTTGCGTATGATATGCTCCTCAATAGCTGGTTCGACTCTAAATGTTTCTAGAATATATTCTAGTTTACGTATCTGTGCCTTAATTTTTCTCTCTTTTCTTAGACTAAACCCTTCAATATCTCGCTGAAGTACCTCTAGTCTCTCATTTATTTCACGCAGAGATTTCCTCATCTCATTAAGCTCCCGCTTTTTTTCATCAATATAGCTCTGTAGCTCGCTTCTCTTTTCATTCAGCTCTCTAATTCTAGATGCTATCTCCTTCACTTTCTTATTGAACTCATCCCTATATGCTCGTTCTTCCCTAATTTTTGAGATTAGCTCATCTCGAATACCTATTAATTTCTCAAATGCCGACTCTATTGCTTTCTGCTTTTCCTTTAGTTCCTCCATTATCTTGTCATGGGACAAGTTTACAAGCACTTCGGGCCCAGCGTCGAATGCCTTCTTTGTCTCCTCCGAAAAATTCATTAATTCGTCAAAATCTATATCAATATCCAGATTAGCGTTACTATCCTCGCTTGACCGATCAATAGTTTTTTCTGTTTCTTTAGTGTCCTCACTCATCGCACGACACCCAGACCCAAAACCCAATATTCTACAATACATTTTAACAAAAAATCTCTTGATATATTTATTAGCAATATCAAATAATAATAAATCCCTCTACTGTTTAGGTCTTCTTCATAATGTCTAGCACCTCCCTAGTTATGTATCTTAGCTCATCTAAACTCCAAATTCTACGCCTATCCCCCCCAAGCAGATACACAAATAACGCTACTGACGACAAAAAAACATCATCATATTTGTTTGAAAGAGTCAGAAAAGCATCTATCAAACTCATTCTTGCATATTCACCAGAATCATTGATCAGAATTACTTCACTAGTACACGTCTGTAACTTAGATAAATTTTCCTCTATACTACCCCTTATAATCATCACGGAAGACCGGATACTTTGTTTCATTTTCACTATAATTTCCCTCATCACCACTTCCACAGACTCACAAACTCCTATTTTAAATCCGTCCACCAATAATATCCCTTTCGTTATCAACCGTTGTATATGCCCAAAAATCTTGTTTGGGTGCAGACCAAGCATCCAATTACACACCTCAATGACTCTATCCAAGTCGTTAAAATCAGACAGTAGCGTTACTATGAAAACAATTTTGGCTTCATATACACTGCCTATACCCAATTCCTTTAGGGCGGAGATTTTCTCTAATAACTCATTAAGCCCATCATAGAATATTACTGGATTGACAATCGCTATGCTTCCACACTTTATCAATAACCCCAAGTCCTCCAGATCTAACAAATCGGCATCTCCTGTTTCTAGTCTGATTATTTCGCGCTTAACATTGGATAAGATCTCATCATAAGGGATCTTGAAAAGCTTCAATAGAAGCTCGTAAAGCCACAAATACAACTCGACTAATATTAGCTTCTGTGGGTCTATAATGCAAGATATTACCGGTTTGAATAAAATAGTTATATCATCGCAATAAACCCTATCCGACACCGATTCCATAATCTTCGCAACTATGTCTGCCTGGGTCAAAACATTGTTTCTTTTCAACACAATTATTATCGTTCCAAGATTCTCATATGCTTTATATCCAACAATTCCTACCTTGAGTCTCTTTAATTCATCGATTATTTCCTTAGATATCTCATCTATAATGCCCTCGTTCTCCTTGCCTACGCGCACTATAAGCACATGCACCAATAATCACCTAAATAAAAACTACGAGATAATCCTCCTCGTAGAACCTATCAATTGTTATTCTACCGCCCATTTTTATGTGGAGTCTACGAGATAAACTTTTTTCCATTATGGCCTCCGAATCGACTCCAAACTTTGGCTCCCCGAGAAGATCTAATGGGACCTCTATAAACAGGGGCCTTACGGGAAATATATGCCTAGTTGTCTTTGGTGGAAATACTCTTCCAGCCCTAGCATTTCTAATTATGTCTAGTTTTGATAATTTAGGAGTAATTATTATGGTCTTTCCCTTCTCTACTAAACTTACGGCTTCTTCTTCGTGAATATACTCTATTCCCACTCCACTTACCCTAAGCTTTTCCTCGAATTTCTTTAGCAAGCAGTAGACATCATATATGTCCCCCTCCCCCATATAGACCAATGTCCCTTTATTTGACGCAAGCACAATCCTATCAATAACTCCCTCCCTCGCATACCACGACCTGTACTGTGTTTCCACGAAACTAAAGTCCTTAGCTACTCTCCATATTATCCCGATATCACCAGAGAGAACACGATACCAATTTCTTAGCCTTATTCTCTCATCCAGATAGTCCACCAGAACTGCTGGTATTCTTTTATATCCGAGTCTTTCTAAACATTTAACTCTATGAGTCCCGTCCAAAACTACATGATAGTCCTTGTCTACTAGTATCGGATTTAATAGAACCCCTTCCCTTAAAAGCGATTCGCCCAATTTTTGTATGTACCTATCTACTGTCTCCTCGTGAAGATATAGGTCAGAAATTCTAACAAGCCTTAACTCCATGAGGTATGGATTGCTAATATCCCCACCGATAAAGTGGACAAAAAATATTTATTTCACCATTAAAATTTTATCTGCCAAACCTTAATAACCCAGCCTTATACGAGAAAACTCCAGCTAAAACCATTACAGAGAGCAAGAACAACAACATACCAAAGGACATATATGATGACCAAGCCTCCTCCTCTTTCCGAGGTGCTGTCCTCATGTAATACAAACCTATCCCTGCAATAACAAAGCAAGTCGAAGCTATGAAAAACTCAGCTAGCGTTTCCCTTGAAAAACCGGGATATATAGTACGGGCACGCCCCCCAACCTCAATTAGCGCCGGGGTAAACTCATACGTGACGATGAATATCCCACCAAATAGACATGCGAGCAGAACAACCAACAGTACATATACTAGGAGCCTATTCTCTTCTTTGTCAAGACCGAGATCGGGGGCCGCGATTCTATATTTGGGTTTGTACAGACCGATGCCATATTTGAATATCCACGGCAATTTCCTCTTGAATCGAAGCTTAACCATAAGGCTCCCCATCCGAGTATATTAGATACTAAATTTAAAACATAACACATTATCTTTTCGATCTTAATAGCAAATCTATCACTAGATTAGCCACATATAAAGCTGCGCGACGCTGAGCCTCAACTGTTTGAGCACCGATATGAGGAGTTAAGAAGACATTTGGTAGAGAGAGTAACTCCGATATTTTTGGGTGTTCTGGTTTAAGATTCGTGTCTGCTGCTAGTCCCCCGATCTTGCCACTCTTCAATGCTTGAATAACAGCATCCAAGTCTAGAACCTCCATTCTTGATGTATTTATTATCAATACTCCTTCCTTCATTTTTTTGATCTTACCCTCATCAATATAGCCATATGTTTCCTTATTGAGGGGGATATGTATCGATATCACATCAGACTCTCTCAGTAACTTATCCAGCCCTACCGGGATTATTGGTGGGTCTATCTTTACTATATTTCTCCTATATCCTAGGACTCTCATAGAGAAACCATGATATGCTATCCACCCAACCCTATACCCAATGTTTCCCACGCCAATTATGCCTAAAGTCTTCCCAGCCAGTTCATAACCCATAATCTCCTTCTTAACCCACCTTCCCTTCTGTAATTGGGAGTATCCATAGTATATCTTGCGTATGAGACCTATAAGAAGACCAATAGTAAGCTCTGCAACCGACTGTGCGGTTGCGCCTCCAGCATTCACCACTGATATTCCTCGTTTTTCGGCATATTCCACATCAATGTTATCCAGCCCAACTCCAACCCTTGCTATTACCCTTAACTTAAGCGCCGCGTCAATTATGTCCTTTCTTACCTTAGTGCGTGACCGAACTATAATTGCATCTATGTCCTTTATTCGTTGTTTTAATTCATCATGAGTTATTTCTGGCTCGTAGATTACCTTAAAACCCGCACCCATTAATACATTTATGAGGCTCTTATCTACCGGATCTGTTATCAGGATTTTCATACAGAACCACCAAGATACTATTATACCACATAAAATATGTATTATTAGATAGACCATCCCACAAGTTGTCTCTATGGAGATCAATAATGGGACAGATCTTAGAGATTGATGGCTCTTATGGAGAGGGAGGCGGACAAATATACAGAAATTCTCTTTCATACTCCGCAGTAATGAGAAAACCCGTCAGAATATACAATATTAGAGCAAAAAGAAAAAATCCTGGGCTTAGACCCCAACATTTAACAGTTTTAAGGGCATTGGCGGAGATCACCAGGGCCAGAGTAAAAGGGGCATATGTTGGGTCCATGGAGGTCATATTTAAACCCCAACAATTGAAAGGCGGAAAATATAGGTTTGATGTGGGTACGGCTGGCTCAATTAGCTTGGTCCTTCAAGGCCTCATACCTCCACTACTTTTTGCCGATAGAGAATCTTTTCTTGAGATAAGAGGTGGTACAGATGTGCATTGGTCACCTCCTATCGATGCCATAAGGTATGTCTTCGTTCCGATATTAAGAAAAATGGGGGCCGATATCTCAATCGATGTAAAGAGGAGAGGACACTATCCAAAGGGTGGAGGAATAGTGCATGTGACTATTTCGCCCTCAGATAGTATTCGCCCCATAGAATTAATAGAGATGGGAAAAATAAGGATAATCCATGGTATCAGCCACTGCGTTAAATTACCATCACACATCGCAATAAGACAAGCAAGATCAGCAAGCAAATACTTGGAGGAGCACGGATTTTTAACCAACATAAAAACCGAGTTCTATGATCCCTCCAATGATCCCCATCTCGGACCTGGTTCTGGGATCGTACTATGGGTTGAAACAGATAAAAATGCTATAATTGAGGCCGATGCATTGGGAG
The DNA here is from genome assembly GCA_964636085.1 of uncultured Nitrososphaerota archaeon. GTDB lineage: Archaea > Asgardarchaeota > Njordarchaeia > Njordarchaeales > Panguiarchaeaceae > Panguiarchaeum. The sequence continues at coordinate 6,070 of CAZWPQ010000011.1, read as the reverse complement.
AAAAAGGAAAACCAGCCGAGAAAGTTGGTAGAGAGGCTGCAGAGAAACTTGTAAATCAAATTAAATTAGGGGGCGCCGTAGATGTTCACCATACGGATCAACTAATAATATTTATGGCCCTAGCAGATGGCTTATCGAGAATTAGAAGTTGCCAGATCAGCATGCATACACTCACTGCTATACACATAGCCAAAATGATCGTAGGGGCCGAATTCAAAGTGCATGGAAAACTTGGCGAACCAGGAGTTATAGATACGAGGGGCATAGGATTATCACATTAGTTTTTTGGGGTCGTATGATCTGTAAAAGTTACTTTTTAAGAGCCTCTCCTTCCTCATTAATGTGTAATTTCATCTCGATATAATCCTATGTATCTAGGAAGAGAGATTTCCCAAATTTTTCTAGGTAAAAAAGATTTTTCCTAAGTCTTTTTGCTAGAAGGCCCGGCCAAACAACATACGCTTAAACATCCCTGGAACTTCCTCAACATAACGACGAGCAATCTCTTGATACAAGCCAATAGTAATGCTTGTAGCCAAAAGAATGCCACTACCAGTAGCGAAAGCACCCATACAATCAGCGAAAGCAGCGATGACGCCCATAACAATACCACTGATACTAGCGCAGGTATAGATATAGGGCCTGATATAATTCGCGATCTCATTAACCGTGGGGCGGATTCCTGGGATTTTAAGTTCGCTACCAATTATTTGTTCGGCAATACTACGCGGATCCAATCCGGCTACATCTACCCACATCACAGAGAATATCCAGCATCCGAAAATCATGAGTAGGGAGTAGCCTATTGCTTTTATTGGATTTGCCAATGTATCTAATAGGCTTCTTGGTGGTACTGTAAAGTATGCTAGTCCTCCTACTGGTATTGGTCTTCCTCCTTGTGCTGTTTGCTCTACTGTCCAGCTTCCTAATAGTCCTATGAAGAAGTTTCCTGTGAACCTGCTCCATAGCATTTGGCTGAATAGCATTATGTTTGCGAATAGTGCTCCTACGAGTATTACGGGGATATTCGAGCTGTACATCAGTTTGATGGGATAGCTTAGTCTGTACTTGAACCTTACATGTTCTACTGGGATTTCTATTCTTGCGTTTTCTAGGTATACGATTAGTAGGAACACTGCTATTGTTGTGGCTAGTCCTACTAGGTCTGGGGCACCATATCTTAATATTACTTCTTCTATTCTTCCGCTACCTCTTGCTACTGCTATTAGTGCTGGGAAGAATCCATATGGGAGCCCATCGCTTGCGGTGAATGGAGAAAAACATGCCCAGAATATTTGGTGTGCTACTCCCGCCAAGATAAATAGACTTATTCCCGATCCCACTCCATAATATCTCACCAGCTCATCTAACATCATTATTATTGAGCTCGCTAGAACTAGTTGAATGAATACTGCCATTGCTGTTTTCGGTGTTAGACTACCATACGCGCCCCCCATGACATATACGGTGCTTTCAAATATTATCATTATTACTGACATCCCTCTCATTGCCTCATTGAATGCTTTTCTATCGTCTGGGTCATTGAAGTCTATGTTTATCATTTTGCTCCCAGCTAGTATTTCTAGAATCAATCCCCCTGTTACGATTGGACCTATTCCTAGTTCTGCCAAAGTTCCTCTTGAGGACGCAAGGATTACTCTTAAGCTCCAGAATATGTCTACCCCTCTTTCTATGCTTATTCCCCATAGTGGTATATTCATCATCAATAGATATGCTATTACCGCGACAAGAGAGTATATTATCCTAAGTTTGAATGGTGGGCTCCTCTCCGGCTTTTTCACCACTGGTACCATTCTTGCGAAGGGCCTTACTGCTTCCACGAATGCGCTTGGCATTTTTATTTCCCCCTTAACTAATCCATAATCCTTATTTTAAATTACTCCTCTTCTTATGATCGTTGCTTCATTTTACCTTGGATTTTCCATCAATCCAAATAATCCTCTTTACACATCTATAAACATAGTATCCTTTGACCCCCCCCAATATGACCAAGACTCAAAAAAACCATGGAAGGTATCTGTAATAGGTTCGGATGTTCCATAATGGCGGGTAATATTCTATTCCTTCCATACACCCACAAACATTACATGATCCTTTGCATACGGATCTAATCGGATTTCCTCCAATATTTTAAATCCTCTTGTTTCTAGTATCTTTCTCTGTTCTCTAAATATTTCTTCTGGGGATCTAGCCACATCTATGGATCTAGCCTTTATCGCTATGAATCCATATCCATCTGGCCTCAGAAACATCTCGCAGTTTCTAATAAATATATCGGCTTGGTCGGGTTGCGCCACATCGCAGTAGATCCCATCCACATTCTCACCAATCATATAAGAGTATTCATAAGGTTTCCGGGCGTCCTTGAGTAATGGAACTATATTCCTTCTTACTTTTGCCACTCTTATTAGATCCCTCATTGGTCTTGGGGCAAATTCTATACCATAGATAATCCCACTGGGCCCTATTACATCGGAAATATGTGATGATGTTGTGCCCGACGCTATGCCGAGGTATAAAATTCTGTGGCCAGGGGCGATACGAATATCTGATAGACCATTCTTTATTGCGGCTGCTAGTTTGGATCTATATGGCACCCATTCCCTATACTCTCTCCCCTCGAAATGCAGGAGTCTCTCGCCATAAACATTGTGGCCTGGTGTTAAATTAATAGTCGCCAGTCTCTCCGTTCCTATATCGTCGGTTAATATATAGACCCCTTCGAAAATTTTCTCGCGCTTGACGATCTTCATTTATAACCCTAATCATAATGGAAAATGTTACTTATATGGATTAGTTGCATTACTACATCTTAGGGAACAATTTTTGCACTACCGATCTTGCCCAATTTCTTACGTTTATCCTCCCTTGGGTGAGGATCCCATGTATCTGTGGGAGCACATCCATGATGAATCTCTCAAATAGTGGAATCGCATCTTTGTCCGTGTAGAAGAAGAAAAAGCTTATTTGATATCCCTCTTCTGGCTTCTCCATCACGAAGCTTAGCCTACCAGAGAACGCCTTTACAAGTTCCATCAATAATGCCTTATCCAGCTCGCTCTCCCCAACATCGATCTTCAGATTTATTAGGACGGAGTTTGCTGTTGTTTTTATTAGCCCATCCTCGTACCCCTTCTCATCATAATCACATTTATCGCATTCGAGACAAAATATGCATGGAACATCAATATTCTTTGGACAGGCTGAGACCCTTCTGAGACCCCTAAGTATCCTCAGAACATTATTCATGTCCTCCTCAATGCGCATAATCGTCACCAAAAAATTGGGGTCTTGTGTAGAAAAATATGAAATTCAATATTTAGAGTAACCATATACTGGAGATACACATTTACACTTCTACACTGGAGTTATTCCATGAGATGCTTCTATCATTTGTGTCTTTTATAAATTTCAATGGCTCGATGTTTCATTCTTATGGCATCAATCTCCAATATGGGGCTCTCCGAGATTATAACGGCCTTAACATCATTATTTATTAGCCATTCAAGCAATGGATCGAGCGCTGGTCCTGCACCCGCGCCAAGCACGAGATGACGAATCTCCCCCTTGTCTCCATATTCAACCTCTGTATAATGGATATGCAATTCCCTGAGGCACTTAGAACCGAGTTCCGATTCTACCCTACTGAAGAGTTTATCGTAGCTACTATAATCCATTAAACTACCATGCTCTCTAGCGTGGATATGAGCCACATCAAAAACTATTTTGACCTGAGGAAAAGCCTTCGCAACCTCGACAAGCTCATCCACTGTGCCGAATTGAGATAGCTTCCCCATGGTTTCTGGTCCTAAGTAAACCTTGAGATTCTCACTCTTTATTGCATCCACTACTGGCATCAGATTTTCTATAATTGTCTCAACCGCTTTGCATGGCTCTAGACCACCATAATAGCCAGGGTGAAAGACAACTATGCGGGCACCACACCAATGAGCTATTCTCGAGCATTGTATAAGCCTATCAACACTAGCTTTAATTTTTTCCTTGTCTTGACTTAATAGGTTGACCGCGTATGGTGCATGAACCGACAATACTATATTCTTTGATTGCGCGTTTGCACCCAAAATCTCTGAGCGTGTTTTATCCAATGTTATTTTCCTAGATTGCTGTACCTCGTAAGCGTCCAGGGAAAGCTCATCTCGTATGAATACTGGTGCCTCCTCCACAGATCCAGAGTATACTGTAGGTCTACCTGCTGGTCCAAATTTTAGTTGAAAACCTTCGGGAACCACAAGTGGTAGAAGTCTCTCAACATCCTTCGGTATCTTAGGCTTCTTTTCTACCTTCCTCTTCTTCTTCACCCTCGGGGTAACTTTCTTCTTGGTAGACCTCTTACGTGTCTTCTTTGCTCGTTTGGGCCTTTTCTTTTTCTTTCCTTTTTTCGGCATATTCGTCACTGAACTACTTGCTTTAAATATAATGTAAAAAAGATTATTATGCTTGAGATGATGTCGCCGTCCCAGGCTGAGAGAATGATGAGCCCTGGTGGTAGCTGATTATACTTTAGTTCTTAACCAATCTTACGGGTTTTGTCTAGAAAAACCAATATAGGGTTGTGTAGCTAGCTATCTTTTCTTTCTCTTAGTTTTTCTTCTTTTCTTCTTTATTTTTTCTGGAGGTGGTTTTGGATATTTCCTTCTTATTTCCTCTACCCTCAGCATTAACTCATTTTTGAGTTCATCACCGATATATTCCTTACTAAAATAGTCCACTCTTGCCGCGATTGACAACTTTGTTGCAAGCGCTCTAGCTATTTTTCCTCTTTGCCACCATGGAGCCCTAAAGATCAGAGGGTGAACGAATATTATACCGTGCTTTGGTGGAGTCCCTCTCCCCCTTAGAGCCCTAAACAATGCTTTTTCTGCTCCTAGTACCTGGATTGTTGATGCTGGCTTAATAGCCAGTTGACGAAGACCCCCCGCCTTTCTTATTAGCTTGGCTCCTATTGTTGGGCCGACTAGGGCTGTTATGTTTGGACATGTATCCTCCATAAGGTTTTTTAGATATTCCTCTAGTCTGTCTCTAAGATCATACATTTGTAGGATCAATCCAGCTACGCTTTTAATCTGCTTTTCATCTTCTGCAGTTATCTTTACTAGTACCGATGACTCTAATGCATTGATTATCTCGTCCACTTTTTTCTCGTTTCTAATTATCTCCAGAAGTGATTCCCTCGTAATACTCTCCGGCCCGCCTATCTTCGCGACTATTTCGGCGTAAAGTTTATGGTCATCAATCAATTTTCCAAGATCTGGAAAGACAATGCCATACCACTCTCTGAGGTGGGCCATAAAGGCGTTTATGGATTCTGTAAGTTCCTCTATTAGTGTAATTGCTTGTATTATCATCTTATCTGGCTCTCCGCCCACTTCCCTCAGCTTAAACTTTAATAAGTTTAGCGAGACGTCATTAGCAAATTCTATGTACTTTCCATAATCCCCAAATACCTCCACCAAAAAATTCCACACAGCTTCTCTGGCCAATTGTAACTCATGTCCACTAGTCACAAGTTCGATTGATTGCTTTGGAAATGATTTCCTAATTATTTGAAATAGTACTTCGCTATCAGTCTTTATCTTATCCGGCGATAACCTTTCGATTAAGTCCTTTAACTGTTGTGGACACTCCCCCGCCTCAAGTTTTCTAATATTCTCAACAGCCAAATCAACATCTGGTCGCTCTCCGTAGAGACTTTTATCCAATACTTTTCCATCATCAGATATCGCGACAAAACCAGCCATGCATGACAGTATCCACATTTTTATTCCCTCATCAGATTATACCCAAAAATAGATTAAAACACATCCACAGACTCCAGATTCTACTCCATCACAAATACCTTATTGGATAAGAAATCATATAGTTTTACCCAGCATTCCTCAAAGTCAGAGCTATAAACCAGCATGTCCAAGTTTCTAAATTCCCGCTTCTTGATATTTTCTGGATTTTTATCCAGAGCAACATACACCGAGAATGAATTAGGAAACATCTTCTTCAGAATTGCGGATGCATTATCCGCGTTAGTTATTAG
>CAZWPQ010000010.1:53763-66186 GCA_964636085.1 uncultured Nitrososphaerota archaeon | reverse complement strand
ATGGGCGCGCAGGAGAGGTTATTCGTGTGAGATGCCGTATCATGGCTGGTAAAGATAAAGGAAGGATAATCACTAGGAACGTGAAGGGGCCTGTAAGGGTTGGCGACATATTAATGCTTCGGGAATGGGAAAGAGAAGTACCCAAAATTAAGGCGCGCTCTAGATGAGCGCTCTACAAAATTTTTGGTGCTAGGCCATGGAAAAATGCAGTTTTTGTGGACGCGAAATTATAAATCCTGCTACTAAGTACATATATGTTACTAAACGTGGAAGGGTTTACACATTTTGTTCAGGTAAATGCAAGAAAAACTTTCTCTTAGGTCGGGATCCAAGAAAGGTAAAGTGGACAATACATCGTAAGGGAGGAAAGAAGTAGAATACAATATACCCCTCCTGTGGATTAATTATCGTTGCTCGGGAACCCTTACGTAGGTCATATACCTTCGTGCATCGGGGTATGAGAGCAAACTTTCCTCCAGTTTTTCTACAAACTCCATGAATCTTCTCTTTATTGTAGATCTCTCAAAACCCTCAACCCACACCATATATCTTGGTGCACTTTCATACTTCACTGTTAATCCTCTAAATTGTTTTAGTGTTTCAATGAGCGCTCTTTTTATTCTTTCTACGCCATCAGGAGCCAGAGTTCCGATCTCTATGATGAACCTCATCCTCATTTTCCTTATAAGTATGTTATCCTTCGCTATTTTGTATATAGCATCAACATATTCGTCAGGAATCCCGCATTCCTCTAACACTTTTTTGCCTTTTATCAGAGCATCCTCCAGAGCATCGAACGGTGTTTCGTAGTACTCTGCTAATGGAGCAAAAATCGTCTTTACAACTTCAATAGTTTCCATGTTTAATTCCTCGGCTATTATCTTGGCCAAGTGAAGAGATCTATTTAGTTTACGCCAATACATTAGTTTTGATTGAGCTTCTTTTTGGGATAAACGTCTAAGTGATGCATTTATATATAGACCCCTCTTGGCAGTTTTGTAGACTCTAGCCACGACCATCTGATTTATAGTATAATGTTGCCTGGGCGATCTAACTATTCCTCTCCCCAACTCCCTTAGGGGTATGTATGCAGTTTTATCGTATTCTGGTAGTTGTACGTATATTCCATGATCCTGGATATCAGCAACTATGCCTATAACCAATTCTCCAGGCCGTGGGGCCTCTTTGCCATATAGTATCCTCACAAATTGATGCATCGGTAATTCCTCTTCACTCATGCGGATCCCCCATAGATTAATCAAATCCACCTTGTAACATATTCTCTCTGCTCGTCAGTCATCTTGTCTATAGTTACACCCTTCGCTTTGAGAGTTAACGTCGCAACTCTTTCCTCTATCTCCTTGGGTACCATATATACCCCTCTTTCCAACTCTCTACCTTTTTTAGCCAAATAGCTTACTACCAAGGCTTGTAGTGAAAATGATATATTCATTACCTCGCTAGGGTGCCCCTCAGCACACGCAAGATTAACAAGCCGCCCCTCACCAAGAAGATAGACAATATTGCCGTTCCTTAAGTAGTACTTATCCATACAATAATTGATTTTTTCCACTTTCTCGGCTAGCCTACTTAATGCAGACAAATCAATTTCGACATTAAAATGACCAGCATTACATAATATAACACCACTCTTCATTATGGAGATATGTTCTTCCCTAATCACATTTATATTGCCAGTGGCCGTAATGAAGATATCACCAATCCTTGCTGCGTGATCCATGCTCATCACACTAAAGCCATCATAGTAGGCTTCTAAGGCCTTTATTGGATCTACCTCAGTTACAACCACATTAGCTCCCATCCCCCTCATCCTCATCGCTATGCCCCTGCCGACATATCCATATCCAGCAACAACTACAGTTTTTCCAGCAATCAATATGTTTGTTGCTCTCAATATACCATCAATAACGGACTGACCAGTACCATATCTATTATCCACAATCCTCTTAATGAGAGCATCATTCGTAGCAATTACTGGAAATTGTAACTTCCCAGCTCTTTCCAATGCCTTTTCCCTTATTACACCTGTCGTTGTCTCTTCCGAACCGCCAATGATTTCTTTAGCTATATCCTCATACTCCTCATGAATCGTAACGATAAGATCGCCACCATCATCTATAACTATGTCAGGCTTTACTTCAGCTACTTTTCTTACCATTGTATGATACTCAGTCTCTGACTCTCCTCTCTTCGCATAAACGTGTATGTCATAATACTTCACTAGTGCAGCTGCTACATCATCCTGCGTGGATAGTGGATTAGACGCTGCCAGATAAACCTCCGCACCAGCTTCCCTTAGCACCCTTACTAAATTTGCTGTTTCCTTTGTTACATGTAAACACGCAGCAATTTTTACGCCCCTTAGCTCTTCCGATTCAACCAGTTCTTGTCTTATTAGCTCCAATGTCGGCATATGTATCATGGCCCATTCTATCTTCTTACGTCCTTCATCTGCTAGGCCAATATCTTTGATCCAGAAATCCATAGAAGCTACACCACACTAAAATTCTTTTATCTCTATCCCTAGTTCCCTAAGTCGAGGAAATATTTTTTCGAATTCTTCAGGTGTTAGTTTTAAGGTATATAAGTACTTTTTCGTTCTAAACTTTACCTTAACAACGTCCTTTAGTCTCTTTATCCTGATTTCTGTGGCTTTTGATGCAATTTTATCAACGTCATCTATATTGGTGATCTCCTTAGGCATTTCCAACCACTAAATAACCAATGAACAACACTAAAATACTTTTTAAACACCAACAATTAGTACGGAAGTTCTATTCTATCCAGCCTCCATAAAGGAAGCACATAACTCTCCCCAAGTTCAAGGGGATGAGCCCCACTTTCATAATAAAGCAGTGTAAGGTATGCTATCATAGCCCCATTATCCCCATTCCACTTTGATGGGACAGCAAATTTCGCACCGTGCTCCTTAGCCACCTCCATCATCATATCTTGAAGCCTCCTATTGTTTGCAACACCTCCACATAGCAAAATTTCTTTCTTTTTTGAATGAACTAATGCCCTCTCGGTTACCTCACAAAGTATAGCAAATGCCGTCTCTTGCAAGCTTTTGCAACATACCTCCAATGGAACACCCATTCTAAACGCCCTCTTTAGTGCAGACAGAATTCCAGAGAATGATAAATCTGTTCCCTTAACTACATACGGTATCTCATAAATATCCTCCGCTTTCCTAGCCAACTCCTCACATTTGCTACCTGCTAAGGCCGTATATCCCGCAAACATCATGAACATATCTATTAGATTTCCCAAGGTTATATCCAAAGTCTCCCCCCAGACTCTATACCTTTCCTTTTCTTTCGAAACAATAATTGTATGCCCGCCAGACACTAGTATTGCCAGTGGATTCTTGAGACCAGTCAGTTTTTTTCCCAACTCGATATGAGCTATAGCATGATGGACTCCATATAATGGTACATCTAGATATGCTGCGAGAGATCGTGCAAATGTCGCACCTACACGGAGGCATGGACCTAATCCAGGGCCACGCGAAAAACCTATTGCAGCAAGCTCCCCTCTGTTATTCCTCAAATACCTTAATGCGCGACCGAGTAAATTTGGAGCAATTTTAGCATGGTGCTCAGCAGCTTCTCTAGGGTGTATTCCTCCCCTCTCTGGAACATAGCTATCGGAGAAATCAACTATTATCTTCTCATCCAGAGATACAAGACCTATCCCAAATGTATGGGCCGTACTTTCGATCCCCATAACGAAACGCATTTTTATTAACCCTACAAGTCTCCTCTACCTATTCTTATGCTCCAAGGATATCGCCGTATCATCCTAGATAACAATATCTTAACTTTTTTCTCCTCATAAGTATTCGAGTAATATGTAATAACTACAGTACTCCTCCTGGCCCTTTTTATTCGCTGATACATGCTCTTTACTGTGGAAATAATATCGTGGATAATAACAAGGCTTGCTTCTGGAAAGTCCAAATCCCTCTCTGCTACGGGTGTCAATATCAATACGCTTGGCTTCTTCTTTTTGAAACTTTCAATCACAGCCCTTTTATTGTATGTTCTACCTGTGAGAATATGTACATTGGGGACTTGCTTATTCTTTAGTTTAGTCCATAGTGCTATTGCTGTCTTCACAAATGATAAGACCACTACAATGCTTTGGTTCATATTTACCCATCTTTCGACAATCTCCACGATTTTATCCAACTTAGACGATTCATTTGGAAGAACATCCCGAAGATCCATCCCTGAATATTTCATGATTATCCTTCTGAACATCGGCTTGGCTAAAAATTTCCTATACACATCGGGGGTGTTTGCGAGAATATGTCTTCTTGCCAGGGCTAACCTTAGAAATTTTACTCTCAGTGGATTGTTATTGGGTAGTAGTGATATTGTTCTGTGTATCTTTTCGCGGACTCTTGCAGGTATAGCATCCTCCACATATAACCTACAATATCGCTCCCGGATTTTTTCTGTTACCTCATCTAGTTCTCTCGAAATACAATCAACGATAATCTTTACTTTTTCATCATGGATAGGTAAAGGTCTTATCAGCGTAATGTTCCTCAGTACATAACTCATTGCATCGGTTCTCTCGATCAGCATATCCATAGTTATTATAACTACTGGTTTTTTTGGAAATAATGCCTCTACCACTGTCCGTAATTCGTCCCTAGAATGTACTCCTTCACTCGTCAAAATGTAATGCTGGTCTCTTAGAGTACCACTCATACCAATCCAACATGCCCTAGAGGGAAGAATCAGCCTCAGCTTTCCCCATGGATGTACCAACACATGTTCTGGATCTAGTTTAAAGAGTACTCCACAACCAGCGGATGACTGCCGCCCATACGGGGAGTCTCTCGGGACTCTGCGTAGTACCTTATCGACTTCATTAATGATTACTACCGATATATCCCGGCATAACTGTGGCTCCTTTTCTAACGCATGCATGAGTGAAATAGGTGTAGAGATCACAACTCTTCTGTTCCTTACAATCCACGTCTTAAACCTTCTCGGCATCCCACCAATTATTGTACCGAACCACTCATCACTTCCAGATTTATCCTTAAAAAATAATGCCATGTCGCTTACCGATGCACGGCTAGGCGTCACAATGAGGATTTTCTCTTTAGGCAATATTCGACACAAAATATAGGATATTACCCTCTTTCCCATACCCGCATCTAACTCAAGTATTATATTTTTACCCTCATTCATTGCCTGTAATATTGTACCAATAACCCAGAGCTGATATCCCCTACGTTCAATACCCTCTCTACCTAGCAACTCCATTATCATTTTTAATGGTATACCCCCTCGATCCATCACTTTAACCTGTACCCACATCGAGGACAAAAGTTCTCATAGCCCCTCAACGGAAAACCACATGCAGGGCAGAATCTACTACTCAACGAACTCAACTTATCCATTTCCTCCACTTTCTTTGTACCGCCCGTATAAATAAGTGGAAGAAATATAACCACAAAAAATCCCGTTGGTAGTATCCCAAGCAATATCAATACAGCTACTACAATCACAGCAAGCAGGGCTATGCAGGTAATATAAATAAAACGCAACGCCTAACACACCCAATGTCGATTTATTCTTATTTTGCTAACACCTACAACTCATATATTCGCATAAAATATTTCCTGTTTAATAAGCATTTGTATTTCCTATTTTACATGGCGTTTTATTGATACGGTTTTCAATATGAAAGGAGTCTTCGAGATCATAGAAAAAGACGCTGCTGGAAGAATCGGAAAAATATTCACAAAGCATGGAGTTATAGAGACTCCGTATTTCTTTCCAGTAGTAAATATACACGTCCCGTTAATAGGTCCCAATGACCTTAAGTCGCTTGGATATAACGCTTTCATAACAAATGCCTACACTATATGGAGAGATGAAAAACTTCATGAGCTAGCACTTGAGAGGGGTATACATTCACTTTTCGGGGGATGGAACGGACCAATAATGACAGATAGTGGAGCCTATCAACTTTCAGTGTATGGCGATGTGGAAGTTTCGAACCTCGAGATCGTTAAATTCCAGAACGACATTGGTGTAGACATTGGTGTTATTCTCGATGTCCCGCTGTATAGAGGATCGCTGGAAAAAAGACTCGCCGCCATTGATGAAACTATTAGAAGAGCTAGAGAGGCTCAAAATTCAGGGTACGTGATTGAGGATAGCGATGTTATATGGGTAGGCCCACTCCATGGTAATCCTATCCCAAAACTTCTCGAGTACTCCATAAAACATATGCTGGAGATACCATTTAAAATGTATGCACTTGGTAGCCTAGTAGCATATATGGAGGAGTATCAGATCTACCAACTCATCCGCTCTGCCTTTATTACCAAGAAAATGTTCCCATCTAACTATCCAATACATCTCTTTGGTGTCGGGCATCCAATGGTGCTCAGTTTCTTCGTCCTTCTAGGCTTTGACACATTCGATAGCGCCCTTTACGCACTCGCAGCAAAAGATAACCGCTACCTAACTGTGCATGGAACATATTTTCTTAGGTATATGGAATACCTACCGTGCAATTGTCCTGTATGTTCAAAATTCACTCCAAAAGAGCTACTAGAAATGAATGAGTTAGAGCGTCAATATTACCTTGCAATGCATAATCTTTATGCGATACAGGGCGAACTTAAACGTATAAAACAGGCCATATGGGAGGGCACATTGTGGGAACTTGTCGCTAGAAGAGCCTCATCGCATCCCGAGCTAGCGAGAGCATATAACTGGCTTCTAAGTGGGAAATCAGAAATCTTCGAATTTTTTGAGACGTATGAACCCGTATTTAAAAGAAAGGGTTGCATGATAACGAGATCTGAGGAGTATAGACTCCCTGTTGTTTTGAGATATAAGGATAGATTATTTAAACGTCTCTACATATGGAGTAATAAACTCATTATTAGTTCTTCCCGTGGTATTCATAAGTTACCAAGCTACCTTGGTGCACAAGTTTTCATCATCGATGAAACATTTGGACTAATCCCCCGTGAAATCAGGAATGTCTATCCGCTTTTCCAACATATGTCCTACACGTCGGGGATACCCAATCATATATTCGAGGAAATTAAATCATTCCTAAGTAATCACCTAATGGATAAGTTTGACGAAATTTACATTTTCGACCCAAAGAAGGACATCGCTATGAAAATAAAAGATAGAATTGGTGTTGGAGAGATTTACTCGGGCCAAGATGTCGGTATAGTTGATATCACAACTGTTAGAACACACATTACTAGAGCACTTTTAAAGTTCCAGTTCGATATCGATGTCAGAGACATCATAGGGGACGTTAAATTTGAGTTTTCAAAAAATACTGGAATGCTCAGAAAAATCTACGCGATGGATTTATCTAATTATGAGGCAGAAACTATCGTTAGGTGGGAACTTAAAAGAATAGTCAAAGAGTGGCAAAAAAGAGGCCTTCACCTACCGACCGATCCCTATGATGAACTATTTGTATCCAAGGGGAAAATGTGGCTTCTAGCATCGATAGTTGCAGAGAATTTTAAAATTGTGCCCCATCCTTTGCTAGCATATAGGCTCTGGCGCAAGATTAAAGATAGTCTAAATTACTGCATCATTGTGAACGAAGAGGCCGAACCATTCATTCGAGATGGACGTAGTATATTCTCCAAGTTCGTTACCTATGTGTACCCAGAGATACGAGCAAATGATGAAGTATTTGTCCTCAACGAAAATCGAGAACTCATCGCATTAGCAAAAGCCGTATTATGTGCGAAGGAGATCCAAGAATTTAAGAGGGGAGTCGCTGCAAAGAATAGATGCGGATTCGACATCAGTTTAAGTTGATACATGTGTGAATGCTCTTGAATGTCCTACATGACTTATATACAAGTCCCCAAATATCACGTTTAACCATTAATAGTGAATGCTGAGGGAATACTATTGTGGAACATTCCCTTCCTGAGAAAGTATATAAAACGCCTTCCCCCACCACGTAAAGTTCATATAGGCAAAAAATTATTTAAATACTGTGTAGTTGGAGGCACCTTCGACAGACTACATATTGGACACAAAACCCTAATTACTACTGCACTTCTCCATGCGAAAAAATTACTCCTATGCATAACAACGGACTCATATGTAAGAAAAACAAAGAAAATCGCGACAGATCTTATAGAGCCATTTACTGTGAGAAAAAATGCGGTTAAGGGTTTCCTTGAGGATATCAATTATCTTCAAAATGTTGAATTCTGCCCAATAGATGACCCCTATTCTCCTGCAGTACTTTCAGAGATCGCTAAAGATTTGGATTCGATCACTATTTCTTCAGATCCGAACATCATCGCTAGAACAGAGAGACTTAATGCCCTTAGGCAAAAAGAAGGACTAGATCCATTGACAATAATTAAGATACCCCTAATTTTAGATCCCTATGGGAAAATTTTTTCCTCTACCCGATACAGATTAAACGATTTTTTCCCTGAGCCTAGACCCCCAGAATTCGGGGTAACAAAAGTAGTCTTAGAAGACATACGGAAACCAAAGGGCTCACTGATTGACGGCCCTAGACAACTTCCAGACCCCTCAGAGTTTGAAGATAGTGGAATAGTAGTTATCGGCGATACTGCCTTTTCTAATCTTGTTAAATTTGGTTATCCCATCTCTGTTGCAATCTTAGACTTTAAAGCAAAGAGAGAGGCTCTCCACTATACTGTAAATTTTGATGAGAAAACAATCATAGAGGCTGTTCCAGCAATTCCCACCCTTAATAAACCTAGCACTATATCCACATACAGTTGGTTCTCCATAATGGTGGCTTATGTACAGAAAACCTCGACAATTATTAGGGTCTTTGGTGAGGAGGATCTCTTAGGTTTTCCAGCTACTATTCTGGCTCCTGACGATGCCCTAATTATATATGGAGACCCCTTCCTAAGCAAATTGGTTTATTATCGAAACACTCAAGATCATAGGGATAATGCATTAGACCTCCTTCTTAAAATGACCATAACAAAAACTGCATCCACATAATCATCGTGAGTATGCATCCCTCTATGAAATTATTTTTATAGTATCAGGTAATCCTCGATTTTTTCCTCCACCATTTGTTCTAACTTTTTCTTATCCTCTTCGCATATTTCATCAAACAATACTCTGCTCCCCACGAGATCTGCTTCCACCAAAAAAAGCTTACACTCCTTATTTCTCAAAAACATTCCTTCGCTCCAAAATCCATTGATCTTCAGGGGCCATGTATGAACAAACGCAACCACATCGTTTTTCTCTAAATCATACTTAGATGCTACTTCATAGATGCATTCTAGGTCTGTACAGTTATATATTGCTATCTCCTTGTTAAGAGGGTACTGTTTCTTATCCAAAATTCGTACATAGACTATATTAAACGCGCCCAGTAGGGATCCATCGGGGGTCTTTTTAAGTCGTGACCCTAGACTCCTTAAATTTAGAAGTACGAATCTCAAAAATTTTGCATTAAAATCATCCCGTGATTTAGCTATCTGATACCATTTTGTCCCCATCGATGAAATATAGTTAGACAACAGATTGTTATATGCTCTAAATAACCCCGAATACAAGAGTTCATGTTTGCTCATCCTAGAGTCCCTTATTTTATTCAAACAGGATGTAAGCCTCTCCAATATTTGTATAGCGTCTGATTTTCTTATCCCCGGAACCTTACCACTCTTTGTCAACTCGTCTAGATTCTCTAATGAAACAAGAGCCATCAAGATTCTAGCGTCAGTCCTAGTGTCGAACCTCCTAACCATAAACATCACCTAAAGAAAACAATCAAAAAAGATGTTATTTTTTGATTTTTTATTAATTTCTTCTCATATGAATATATCGAATTCATCAAATCCACCTATGGGAGAGATCAATGGAGAAGAATATTATCGAAGCAATCGAGTACTTCAAAAAAGTTCTCAAAAGTGAAATAGGAATAGAATTCGAGATCACACCTCCTATACCCATATCTGAAGAGCCCCTGGAAACTCCACAACTCCTCCCCTCGGAAGAAATTTCTCAACCACTCCAACAAGTTGAAAAAGCAGCCCCCATGCCTACAACAGAAGTGGGTCCTCATGTGATGGCTGTTGAGCCTAGTCACGAACCCACAGAAACATCACCCCCAAAACCTGAACAGTTGGAACAAACAGTTCCCATTGGTAGAGAACACGTAAAGGAATTAAGCATGGAGGCCCTAGTCCCAGACATTATGGATGTATCTCAAGCACTAATGAATGAAATTAGGGCTCTCAAAGAAATGCTCCTAGACAGAATTTCTAGACTGGAGAAAAGAGTGGATAAATTAGAGAAATTTATCCCACAGCTTATTAAGTCATTGAAAGAACGCCCAATCACAAAAGCACCCGTCACAATAGAGCACCGTTTCTATACAGAAGAGACCGAAATTCTTATTAGGGAAGCAAATGACCTACTGAAAACGGACGACGTAAGCCTCAAAAGGCTTATAAAATTAGAGGCTATTGAATGGCAAATACTGAAAGCCTATGAGTCGGGCCATATAGGCGAAAGAGAATCCGTTAGTAACCTACTAAAAACATTAAGGATGGAAATCAGCCGTCTTAGACGAGCTCTCCTTGCATAATCCTTAAATTGATAAAATAGGCAATAATCGTGGATACTTATCCATCCCAACTTTTACTGGAGATGACATTATGAACAATAAACCTAATGAGTTCGACATCGAATTTTTTAGGTCAATGGGCTTCGTTAGAAAAAAATGCAGAAAGTGTGGAGGGTATTTCTGGACTCTAAATCCCGATAGGGAAACATGCGGAGATGTCGAGTGCGAAGATGTCTATGAGTTTATCAAGCAGAAAAATCCAAACGCGGAGTGGGATATACACAGAACTATACATCAATGGCTAGACTTTTTTAAAAAACATGGACATACTATACTCGAATACTACCCCGTCGTTGCGAGGTGGCGCGACGATAT
Source organism: uncultured Nitrososphaerota archaeon (assembly GCA_964636085.1). Classification (GTDB taxonomy): domain Archaea; phylum Asgardarchaeota; class Njordarchaeia; order Njordarchaeales; family Panguiarchaeaceae; genus Panguiarchaeum. Next base: position 55,194 of record CAZWPQ010000010.1, on the reverse strand, counting down.
ATATTTCACAATAGCAAGTATCGCTATTTTTCAGCCTTGGGTAACTGACGGTATTGTTGATCCACCAGCTAATCCTCTAGTAGTAGCACAGCCGTGTATACGATTTGGAGGGGAATTCAGCGATATTGATAATATTGGGAAAACAGGCAGACACCTTAGCACATTTACTATGGGTGGACAACATGCATTTCTCAGTAAGAAGTGGAAGGGAGGATACTGGAAGAATAGATATATTGAACTAAACTATAAATTCGTAACCGAAGTTATGGGAATCCCCCCAATCGAGCTTACATATAAGGAGGACTGGTGGCAGGGCGGAGGAAATGCAGGGCCATCGATCGAAACATTTGCCTATGGACTCGAAATTGTTAATGGGGTATTTATGCAATATAGACTTGCTGGAGGCAAACTAGAACGTATACCCATAAGGGTTCTGGATGTTGGCTGGGGCCTTGAAAGAATAGCTTGGTTTATGCAGGGCACACCAACAATATACGAGGCTACGTTTGGCCCCATCTTCAACTGGATTACAAAAAATCTCGGCGTGAACATCGATGAAAAACTTATGATTCAATATGGGGTACATGTGGGATCTGTAAAGACGGACAATGAACATGTGTTCACAGAAACTAGGCAAAAATTAGCCAATGAACTAAACTTATCACTAGACGAATTTCAGAGAATTTTTGGCCCGCTCGAGGCCATCTACGCTATTCTAGATCACGTTAAAACCGTAGTTATGGCAATTCCAGATGGAGGAATACCCGCTAATATCGGCGGTGCTTATAATCTGAGGACAATATTGAGACGCGCGGTATCCTTGGCGGAGAAATATGGTTTTGATATTGACTGGGAAGAACTTATCATACGGATTATTGATTACTTTTCAAAAACATTCTTTAGGATAAAATATGCAGAAAAAGTCGCCCCAGAGATCTGGAGGCTCGAAATTAAAAAATTTAAGTATACGCTCGAAAAAGCGATAAGAGAACTTAGGAGGCTCATCAAAAAGAAAAAACTTAGAATAATTGATGACGGAATCCTCAAAAACTTCTATTTAAACTATGGGATGCCTCCAGAAGAAATAGAATCCATAATTAGGAAGCTTGGATATGATATCGAAGTTCGAATAAGTCCGACTTTCTACGATGAGATTAAAAACATATCACCAAAGACAGAGGTAATTGAAACACAAGTATCCCAATTAGAGAAAGAATTTTTTGATAAAATCAAACATCTCGCACCTACACGTTTACTCTATTATGAGGATCCATTCCTTAGAGATTTCAGTGCCAATGTCCTATACGCAAAAGATAACTTCGTTGTATTAGATAAAACCGCCTTCTATCCCCAAGGGGGCGGGCAACAATGCGACAGCGGAATTCTCATTGTTGGCGATGAGAAGTATCAAGTTATAAGGGTATTCAAAGT
>CAZWPQ010000010.1:36150-53753 GCA_964636085.1 uncultured Nitrososphaerota archaeon | reverse complement strand
ACATAGTTATCCACGAACTTGATAGACCCATCAAAATAACCAATATAAAAACCGTCACTGGCTCGATAGACTGGGAGAGAAGATTAGCCCTAATGCGACATCATACAGCTACACACATAATCAATGGGGCAGCCCAGCGGGTATTAGGGCCTCATGTATGGCAAATGGGTGCCGAAAAAAGACCTGACAAAGCCCACCTAGATATATCACACTACAAAAACTTATCATATGAAGAAATAAAGAAAATCGAGGAATTGGCGAATACTATTGTTCTTGAGAATAGACCAATATTCCTCAGATTCATGAAACGGACAGAAGCTGAAAAGAAATATGGTGTACGAATATATCAAGGTGGAGCTGTTCCAGCGTCAGTTCTCAGAATAGTAGAAATAAAAGATTGGGATGTTGAAGCATGCGGAGGTACTCACTTAACACAAACCATAATGACAGGGCCCATTAAGATTTTAGGTACGAAAAAAATCCATGATGGTGTTGTTAGAATAGAATTTGTTGCAGGATTAGAGGCCATTAAACATATCGACATGAGAGAGAAATATCTAAAGGCTGCCTGTGACGTACTTAGAGTCCAGCCCAAAAGTCTTCCCAAAGTTGTGGAGCGATTCTTTGTCGATTGGAAACGACAAAAAGATGAGCTAGTCAAACTCTGGAAATTTATAGCCGAGAACCTAGACAAATTTATACAGGATAAAATTATAAAGCATAACAACACAAGATACCTTCTCGTAAGAATTGATGTCGATTTTAAGGTGCTTTTTGAGTCCATCAGAAGACTTCAAAAAATGGCAGATAACATATTGCTGGTAGGCACAGTCTTGGGAGAACATAGATTTATTGGATCGGGATCCGAAGAGTTTATTAGAACTGTAAGCACCGCCGTTGAAGAATTAGGGGGGGAGATAAAAAGATCCAAGGATCTAATATTTGGCTTCCTGAGAGCACCAGCGGACAATTTGCTTGTTAAAGTAAAGAAAACATATGGATTTAAATAAACTGTTCCAAAAACCTCCGCAATAATTCTACGCATTCATTAAAAAATTCTTCTTTGGTCTTGTTCTCATTCACAATGTGAACATCGGCAAGAGCTAGAAGTTCTCCAATCCCGAAGGATATTTCCTTCAAATCACGCTTTTTCATAAGCTCTAGAGACCCAGTATCGTCTATTCTGCCCCGCCCCAATATCCTTTCATATCTAGTCCTAGGCGATGCATGAACCGCAATTAGGATAAATCTGTCAAAGAATTCTTGAAGTACTTGCCTCTCTTCAGGTGATCTTAAGCCCTCAATAGCAACAACATTATGAGAGTCCAAAATTTTCTCTTCCTCAATTTTCTTTATTACCAAAATAGCGACGGCCTTCCGGCCATACTCTTTCCTAAGATCCTCCGCTACACATAGTACATTCTCGGTGGTCAGGGCGAGTCCTCTCTTCATTGTTTCTTCCCTGACAAGATCACCCATTACTATAACGGGAATTTTAAGGCTCTTAGCAGCATCACTAACTATGGACTTTCCACTGCCTGGCATACCTACGATTCCTATTCCTACGCGCATTTTACTCATCCTTTTTATGTTTTTTAGGTTTTTCAATGATTAGTATGTCGCCCAAAGTTAGCTTATTTTGATCCTCTCTATGTACGACCGAAATCTTATCAAGCAACTCTAAATCTATTTTCTTTAAAATTTTTATCCCTAGTATCCTTTCTATCCTCTTAGCCAACACAATATCTGGCTTAAGTCTCTCCCGCTCAATATTCCTTAATGTGGATATGGGGATCCCTAATTCTTTTGCCAATTTGTCGCGATCGAGACCTCTAGCTTCTCTTGCCTCTCTGATTTTTTTACCATAACCAGGAACTAATTCTACTGTTAATTCTTCTGGAACCTTTGCCGCTGAAGAGCGGGGCATTCCCACTCGTTTCTTTTTTGTCTCGACATGCTTTATACTAACGACTTCTTGCCTCGTAACCCTTGTAGCGCCTAACTTGGCCGCACATACTTCGCACATTATAAGGACGATGCCCTCGTACTTATAAAACTGTTTCTTATAGACAGGCTTACCACATATTTCACATGTTATGGAGGCCATGATTATATAACCACGTGGCTAATGCCAAATTCAAGCCCAAAGATTTCACATTGTTACATGTATCCCTGATATAAACTTGTAGTATGAAAAACCCGGTGGGAGACGATTTTTTGATCTATAGTAGTCAATCAATCTGTTTATTTTGCTTTCTGTCAATTGTAGTGCTCTCTTCGCCCTCATGTCCTTCCTGTTAGCTATGAGATGCTTTCTAATCCTTATCGCCTTTCTAATTAAATTCATTAAATCTTCTGGTATTTCCGAGAGAAGATCATTTTCTTTTAATACTTGAGTAAGTTTTTTACCCAAGACTTGCCTTACTGATGGAATTCCATACTGATCCCTTAGTATTAGGCCTATTTTCGTGGGCGGCTCGCCTTTTCTGGCAAGCTCGATAATTAAATTCTCAACCTCTTGTGGTGTCAATTTAACAAAAGTTGGTTGCGATGTTCTGTATAATCTCTTTGATTTTGCCTTTCCTTTACGTCTTGCATAAAGTTTAGCCATTATATCACCAATAGACTATCCCTGATCCAAAAGTATGAATTAATCCTTATTTTTATTTTAAAAGAGACCCAAATAAGATGCTCAAATCCAGCCCCCTGCTTTTAATTATAAAAATAATCTCCAGAATATTGGTTAACTTGGTGCAATGGTGTGATTGAGATACAATACTTACATAACTTCCCGCCGATGAATGAAAGGCCGATCGAAATTGTAGAAAGAAAAGGTTTGGGCCATCCAGACACGATCTGTGATGGGATTGGTGAAAGAATCGCTATGTATTTCACGAAGTATTATTATGAAAATTTTGGATATCCCCTCCATTTCAACATAGATAAGTGTGTACTTGCTGGAGGGAGATCCGCTCCAAAGTTCGGTGGAGGCAAGGTAATAGAACCCATAATCCTACATTTTGTTGGTAGAGCGACACTTCATGTCAAAGGCGATGAAGGTGAAGAAAGTGTCCCCATAGGAACACTTGTTCGAGATGCTGTAATTGATTGGATAAGGGATAATTTTAGGTATCTAGACCCAGTCAGACATGTTTCTATTATATATACGATCAGACCTGGGAGCGTAGATCTCCGCTCGGTTTATAATAGGATAAAAGAGGGGGAGGTTCCATTAGCAAATGATACAAGTATGGGAGTTGGGTTCTATCCATTTAGCGATACAGAAAAATTATGCCTAGAAACCGAGAGATACCTCAATAGTAAAGAGTTTAAGAAAAAATATCCAGCAGTAGGCGAAGATATTAAGGTCATGTGTGTACGAAGAGGGAACAATGCTCAGATAACAGTTGCGGCCGCCATGGTTGATAGAGAAATAGCGACACCAAGCGAGTACATGTCAATAAAGGACAATATTCGTGAACTCTTATTTAAACACCTATCACAGTTCACGAGCCTAGATTTTGATATATCCATAAATACAGCTGACAATCCAAGCCGGGGAACATACTACCTAACAGTAACTGGTACTTCAGCTGAAAGCGGGGATGATGGACAAATTGGTCGCGGGAATCGATGGAACGGATTAATAACACCCCTAAGATATATGAGTATTGAGGCCTATGCTGGAAAAAATCCAGTATCTCATGTTGGCAAAATTTACCAATTCGCTGCACAATACGCTGCTGAGAGAATTTATAAGGAAACTGATGTCGAAGAAGTATACATATTATTGGTCTCAACAATCGGAAAACCTATTACCGAACCTCAACTAGCTTATATCCAATATATCAGCGAACAAAAGAGCGTTGATCAAGAAAACGATATGAAAAACATACTTCATGAAGTCCTAGAATCCCTCCCTAGATTCTGGAAAGAGTTCATGCTAGGAAAAATACAGTCCCTATGAGAGTGACAGGAAAAAATCCGATCCGGTACAGATATCTAAAAAATCCTCTACTGCTCAGTATTCCATGTTTAGAAGTAATGATGCGCCGGGCGGGACTCGAACCCGCGTCACCAGCTTTCTACGAATGCCTTGGCAGGCTGGCATCCTACCGCTAGACTACCGGCGCACCGAATGTCTCGGAATACCCATATATTATGAATATAATCATTCACCTATTAAAAATAAAAAACTCAGAGTTGATCCTCTAAGGCTCTCTCGTCTGGGAATAGATGTTCTACTTGTCTCTGTTCTTCAAGCAGTCTTTCGACATTATACTTTAGTTCTTCACTTATGATTGTTCTGAGCTTCTTTATTAAGTCATTAAGTTGTACTATTATGCTACTAAGTAACTCATTAGGCTGAACCAGGCCCGGTTTTATGAATCCCAACAAATTTTCTGCCTGAATCCTTATATCGCCAAACATCTCCTTCAACTTTCTAAAGGAATTCAAGATCTCCTTGGCTATTCGTGATTCGTATTCCAATCCTTGAGATACCTCCTCTACAGTAACTAAGAACTCATCATATATCCCCTCCAATTCTGATAGGTCTGCCATAAATGTAGAGACAGTTTCTCTGTCTAGGCCATCAGACTTAAATTCAGTTAAGATTTCCTCAGCAGACATCACGAGCTTCTTAAGTATATCAAAGACTGGTTTATATGCCTTACTCAATCTTGCCTTAATCTCATGATCGTCGTATGTAGGCATAGAACTCCCCACTAGACAATAATATCCAAAAATATCAATGAACAACAAATAAAAAATAAATAGCATTATACTTTTTTCATCAGTAAGCATATTTATGAGGAAAGCCCCAGAACCGCCTACTCGACCCAATGAAGACCAGTCCCTAGGGGCCGTGGGTTGTCATGGCTCTCACCGTCGAAGGACGGTGGGTGCCGACCGCCCATTTATGGGCGCGCGAACGCGTGCGGGCCCGGAAGGGAGCGGCGCTAAGCGAGCTCACGGTGCTCTAGGGGGAGACTGGTTGAAGGGGAGGGTAGGTATGGTTCTGGGGCCCTTAGTATTTTGGATCCCGAAGTTATCCTAGATTGTTTTATTTAGGTGATTTGTTTGAAAATAATTTTTATAACTGGGTCTCTCTCAGGTTTAGGCAAAGGTACAATTGCTGGTAGCATTGCTGGTATACTTCAAGCCTATGGGTTCGATATTACTATTGCAAAGATTGATCCCTATCTCAATATTGATGCTGGTTTATTTAACCCGCATGAACATGGCGAGGTATTCGTTCTTGATGAGATTTGGGAATTTAAGCCTGTTGATGACTACACATACAGAATCTGTGAGGTTGATCAGGATCTTGGAATCTATGAGAGATTTATACATAGAGATCTTCATCCTTCACATAATATTACAAGTGGCCAGATATATCTATCAGTTATATTAAAGGAGAGAAAGGGAGAATTCTTAGGAAAGACTGTCCAATTAATTCCGCATGTTACGCATGAAATTAAAAAAAGAATAATCGATATTGCCAAGAATTATGACATAACAATAATCGAAGTTGGTGGAACAGTTGGGGACTACGAAGCAGCCATATTCCTTGAGGCAATTAGGCAACTTAGAAATGAACTCTCGCCTAACGACACTCTTCTTATCCATGTTGTATGGGTACCATTTATTGGGATCTTAGGCGAATATAAGACAAAACCAGCCCAACAAAGTTTCAGGTTTCTTTTAGAGTCTGGGCTCGTAATAGACTCCATCATTGCAAGAACTGAGATCGAGGGTATATCTCCACAAGCTAAAAATAAGCTCTCACTTTACTCAAATGTCCCCCCTGAGGCTATCTTTGAGGTACCCAATTTAGAGACCCCGTACGAGACACTATTATTACTCTACGAGCAGGGCATTCATAGGATAATACTCAGGAGATTTGGGCTATCGCCCAGGAAAAGGCCCGAAGATTTGTTAAAGAAGTGGCGAGACTTCATATCCAGACTAAAGAATGCTTCTTATAAAATTAGAGTTGGACTTGTTGGAAAATACACGAGGATGATGGATACATATTTCTCCATAATTGAGGCCATAAAACATGCATCAGCCGAATTAAATATAAAACCTTCCATAGAAATCATTGATTCTGAGAACATCAACGTTCAAACACTTTCGAGTTATAATGGTATTATCCTAACCCCAGGATTTGGGGAAAGAGGAACAGATGGGATGATACAGGCGGCAATATTTTCCCTACATAACAAAATCCCATTACTTGGAATCTGCTTTGGAGCACAACTTGGTGTTGTCGCTTTCGCTAGAGAATTTATGGGATGGAAAACAGCCAACACTACCGAAATAGATCCAAAAACCGATTACCCCGTAGTGGATCTCCTACCAGAACAAAAAGATGTCGCCACTCTAGGCGGAACCATGAGACTTGGAGGCCTTGAAATCAATATTGTGCCAAATACAAAACTACATAAAATCTACGGAACAACAAAAACACGCGAAAGGTTTAGACACAGATATCATATCATACGACATTACGTCGAAAAAATGATGACTAAAGGGCTTATAATTAGTGCCACTGACGATATGAATAGAGTTGCGGCTATCGAAATAAAAGACCATCCCTTCTTCATTGGGGTACAATATCACCCTGAGTATAAATCCAGGCCTTTATCCCCCCACCCACTCTTCATTGAATTCGTGAAGAGCTGTCTAAGAAACAAAAAATAAACTAACGAATACTTGTATACCTCAACAATGAAACTTTTATAGCAAGGAAAATAGATCCACACCGGATTTCTATGACATGCACACCATAGGACAGCGTGCCCGTCAGTGCAAATATATCCTCGTACCTCCAAGAGATTGAAGCTATATATACATCAAAACCCGCCTCAGTTAGTGCTATACTCCCTATTTCTATAGATTCGTTTTCATCATAAAATATCACACTTGTACCATCAAAAAGCTCAAAACCAGCACCAAGTAGATAGAAATCAATCCTTATATCCTCATCTTCATACGCAGCTGGAACACCTTCAATTAGCCTAGGAGCATGGATAGTATACCCCGCATATGGAACCAAATTCTCTGCCAATGAGACATCCGGCATAGCTTCATACGACAACCAATGATTATCCGCATCCCATACCTCAAGCCATACATATATATTGTCTGGCCCAATTATAGTCCTCCCTATATCTGGATCATATGAACCACCCACAAAACCAATCACTACTCTACAGGGTATCCCTAGGGCCCTCAGCACCACAGCAGCCGTGCTCACAAAGCTAAAAGGTGGGCCGCCACCATTAGCCACGAAGTCAGCCACGGGGTCCCTATCTACACTAAGATCGTACCTTAACTCAAAGTTTGAGTATAAAAACGCAAGTATAACGCTCACTTGGTTGTAGACAGATTCTGAATCATCGAGTGTTACATTACCTATCAGCCATCGAAGCTCTGGATAATCATCTACATAACCATCAGGAAGAAGTGTATAATTTTCTAATACAGGGTTCCCCTCTACGGAAGTTTTGGTTTCTCCGATAGTAGCCGATGATTCCGCTAACAATAGATAATTCCTCGGCTGGTAATATGCTACATACATAATCCCCATTGTTCCACTCTCAGGCGTATAGAAATCCACATAGAGATAGTCATCAGGACTGTATATCGACACATTATATGTAAACCTAGAAATTGAGGAAAAATACATTTGAAATCCACTACAAGATACTTCTCCTTCTGGATCCCAGAGGGAAATAAGAGGATACTTATCCATGAAACTCGTGGAAATTGGGGGTGTACGTACGACAAAAGACTCATTACCAAAAGTTTTCTCCGAGTAAGTCTCAAAGGTACCAAAATTTGTAACCTGCCCATATTCTCCTATACCAAGCGATTCCATTACCTTATCTACTACATAATTATCAGTATCAAAACTTAGATCCCATCCTTGCCCCTCAATATACCTGTTCAAAATAATGCATCGCCAAGCCAGATTTGGGGCTTTTCCATCAATCTCAAAGAAGTATCCAGGCCATGCCTCATTATACCAGTAATACGGTACTATAGGAAGCTTTGGAGGAACCCTCGCATGGGAATTCTGCATAAACCATTCGGGGTCATAGTATGTTTCTTCTGGGACATCCGCCGAGTGAAAGATATATGCGGAGGAGATAAAGAATATTATTGAGAGCATCAATAATGTGATTACGAGTACCCCGCCCCGCCTTTTCTTCTCTTCCAACTTGTACCCCTAAGAAAAGTCTTATTAGTTATTAGTCTTTTTAACATTATATCTAATGTGATGAAATATGCCTTATAAAGGACAAGCAAAAAAGCTACTAGATAATCACGGCATTAAGGAGTGGGATTCTATTCGAGTATACCTAGATGATCTAGAGATTGAAGCTGTTGTGCTTCCTGGCCCTGAGACTGACCGCTATATCTATTTAAAGCTACCTAATGGCTACAATATCGCTTATAACGTTAAAAGAATAAAGAAACTAGAAAAAATAGGAACTATAAAGCCCAAATATTCGCTCCCATCAATGAAGGTTACTATCAGAGAGGATTTACCCCAAGTTTCAATCATTCATTGCGGTGGTACTATAGCATCGAGAATTGAATACTCAACGGGAGCAGTCGCACCCGCATTTTCTTCCCAAGAGTTATCCAACGCGATCCCAGAAATATTTGAATTAGGGAAAATATCACTTAGAGAACTCCTAAATATCTTCAGCGAAAATTTCTTACCTCGATACTGGATCGATATGGCTAAGGCCATTTCGGAGGAATTCCTTGGTGGTGCCGAAGGCGTAATCTTAACACACGGGACTGACACATTACACTTTTCTGCCGCCGCTATGGCATTCATGCTAGAAAACTTGCCTGGGCCTGTGGTATTTACTGGAGCTATGAGAAGCTCAGATAGGCCGGCATCAGATTCTGCAGTTAATTTGATAGCTTCAGTAAAGTTCGCAATTAATGCTCCTATCGCTGAAAGCGTCGTTTTAATGCATGGTAGGCCCGACGATACCTTGTGTTTGGTCTATAGGGGCGTTAGATGTATTAAGATTCATAGCTCTAGAAGGGATGCATTCAGATCTATTGGTGTAAAGCCTTTAGCTAAAGTCGATAGCGGTGTTAAAATACTGACAAACGTATATATACCTAGGAAAGATCGCGAATATCTCACTGTTAGGCCATACTTCGAGGAAAAAACTGCCCTTTTATATGTATATCCTGGTATAGCTCACCAACTAATCGATATACTAGTTGACCACCATTTCAGGGGAATAGTGATTGCTGGGACAGGGCTTGGTCATGCGCCCGAATACATTTTTCCCTCAATAAGAAGAGCTATTGAGGAAGGAGTAGTAATTGCGATGACAACCCAATGTATCTGGGGTGGCGTTTATATGAATGTCTACGAGACTGGAAGATTATTGAAGAAAATGGGGGTTATTCCTCTACACACAATGCTTCCACACGTCGCGTATGTAAAATTGGGTTGGCTCCTCGGACAGGGTCTAGCCGATGAGGATTTAAAGAATGTGCTAATGAAGAACCTGAGACACGAACTTATCCCTTGTGAACCTCTAGATTGCTTTTTCTATGACCCAATAAGTTAGGTAAAATAATGTATAGGTCTATAGAAACCTTTATATACTACTATTTTGCTATGTTTTATGATGGTCAATAAGCATTATGTATGGCCATTCTAGGTTTAACTTTCTAATTGGGAGGAGAAATTAGAAAATGGCACACGTGGCCGAGCTAGATAAGATCATTGGATATGGGAGACACCTACTATCGAGTATTGCCAGAGAGTTGCCGCCCGAGGCTATAATATCCCGCATGGAATTTGAGGGGCCATTTATAGTAATTTACTGTAAGAACCCACAAATACTTATCCATAATAAGGATATAATCAAGGAGATCGCAAAAAAGTACAAGCTGAGGGTTGTAATTCGCAGTGATGAGGACGTTAGAAAAAACGAAGAAGAAGCACGAAGAATAATCAAGAGCATTATTCCTAAAGAGGCAGGACTTACTGACATTTTTTTCAATCCCTTATCTGGACAAGTCTATATTGAGGCAAAGAAACCTGGGCTTGTTATTGGTAAGAGCGGCAAACTTAGGGAACAAATAATTTTGCGAACAGGATGGGAACCCGTCATTAAGAGATCACCACCGCGACACTCAAAGATAATTCATTACTCCAGAAAGTTTGACCAAATTTATTATAAGGACATCCAACAGTTCCTAAGACGAGTAGGCGACCGAATATACAGAACTTATATCCTCAAGAAAAATAAGGTTAGAGTAACAATACTTGGTTCTGGCTTGGAGGTTGGGGGCAACGCATTTCTTATCGAGACAAAAGAGAGTAAAATCCTGGTGGATGCAGGGCTCAGATTTTCAAGTGATGAATTTTTCCCATACTTTGACTTCTTCAACAGCTCCATCATATCAGAATTAGATGCCATTGTTGTCACACATGCCCACATGGATCATGTTGGACTTGTACCCTACTTATATAAGTATGGATATAGAGGGCCCACATATTGCACAGAACCGACGAAATATCTCGCCGTTTTGGTGCTTAGGGACTATGTAAATATAAGCATACGTTCGGGATACTTAACTCCCTACAGTATTTCCGATATTGACGAATTTCTCAAACATTGTGTTATTCTAGATTATGATAAGGTTTATGATATTGCGCCCGATATCAGACTCACACTATATAATGCTGGGCATATACTGGGGAGCGCTATAGTGCATATACATATTGCTGAGGGTATTCACAACATTGCTTTCGCATCAGATATAAAGTACTCAAACACAAGACTACTCGACGCTGGTGTCAACGTTTTTCCTAGAATAGAAACCGTATTTCTTGAAGCTACCTATGGAGGAAAAAATGACCTTCATCCCTCTAGACATATAGCAGAGAATCAACTTGTTGGACTTATTAAGCATATTATAAAGAACGATGGGAAGCTCCTGATCCCATCTTTCGCTGTGGGGAGAGCACAAGAGCTATTAATAACGCTCTGGCACATATTCGAAGAGAAAAAACTGGTTGAACCAATAAATGTTTATACTGCTGGGATGATACAAGAGGCGACCAGCATACATCTTGCCTCCCCTTCATTCCTTTCCAAGAGGATCCAACACCTCATCTTATCCAAGGATACTAATCCGTTCTTGTCTGACTATTTTATTAGTGTAGAGACTCCAGAAGAAATAATTGAAGTTGCCAATAGGAAGGAACCAGCGATTATAATTTCCACTAATGGAATGCTCCAAGGCGGGCCAATAATGGAATTTATCAAGTATCTGGTAGGTGATCCCAATAATGTACTCCTATTTGTAAGCTACCAAGCCGCAGGGACCCTAGGTAGACAAATACAGAGGGGTGCTAGAACGATTAGGTTTATCCATGGAGATAAAATTAGTGAATTATCAATTAAAATGCAGGTACGCAGTATACGAGGATTCTCGGGACATAGTGACCATGCTGGGCTAGTAAAATTCATCAATGAAATGCAACCTAACAAACCTAGAAATGTTGTATTGGTCCATGGAGATCCGCCAAAAATACATGAGCTTGCTAGAAGCCTTCATGAATTAAGGGTCAATACTATCATCCCAAGAAACGGTGATACAATCTCACTTGTGTAGATAGAAGCTATAAAAATAAATTTGGATAACTCCTATGTACCCTGATATTTTCCTCTGTATTCAGGATGATACTTTTTAATGATCTCTGGTGGAATTCGCATAAGCTCCCCTTCTGGCAAAATTGATAACAATTCCCACGCCAGTTCAAGAGTTCTTTCCAAGGGCCTATTCTCCAAGTAACCCTGATTTACAAACCTAAATTCAAACTCATTGGCAAAACGCAGATAGGCCCTCTCTCTATCACTAAGAGCCCCCTCACCAATTATTTTTGCGAGATCACGAGCTTCTACACCCGCCGCATAGGCAGCATAAAGTTGTTCCGCAACATATTTATGATCTTCTCTTGTTCTTCCTTTCCCTATACCATCCTTAGCTAAACGAGAAAGTGAGGGCAAAAGATCTACGGGAGGATAAACTCCCCTCATATTTAGATCAAGCGATAGAATTATCTGTCCCTCCGTTATATAACCCGACAAGTCAACAACAGGGTGCGTCATATCGCCACCTGGCATTGTTAGGTATGGCATAAGTGTTATACTGCCCTTTTTACCTTTTATTTTTCCGCATCTCTCATATATCGTTGCTAGATCTGTATAAAGGTACCCTGGATATCCCTTCCTTGCAGGGATCTCCCTCCTAGCCGTTGACAATATCCTCAATACTTCCGCATATGATAACATATCGCCCAAAATTACAAGTATATGATAGTCTAGTTCGAATGCTAGGTATTCGGCTATTGTCAATGCTATTCTTGGCGCTATTATTCTTTCTATCTCTGGATCATCTGCGAGATTAAGTATCATAACTGACCTATGGAGTGCACCTGTTTCTTCAAATGTTCTTCTAAAGAATTCATACTCCTCAAACCTTAAACCCATTGCACAAAATACCACTGCGAATTCTTCCTTCTCTTCTTTCCCCTTCTTTAGGATTGTTGCCTGCCTTGCAATCTGTGCTAGTAGCATATTGTGGGGTAGTCCAGACACGGTAAATATTGGTAACTTTTGGCCTCTCACTAACGCCAGACAAGAATCGATTATTGACACTCCCGTCTGGATAAATTCGCTGGGAGGATCACGTGCTGCTGGATTTATTACAGAGTAAAAAATTTCTCTTTTCTCATCACCTATTATCTCTGGAAGATTATCACGTGGTTTAAAGGATCCACTAAAAACGCGGCCTAATACATCCTCAGATAGCGGAATTGATATTGTTTCACCAGTAAACCTTACTCTCGCTCTTCTTTCCAAGCCCTCTTTTCTTCCAAAAACTTGGACAAGAACATATTTATGAGTAGTGTCGATGACACTACCGAGATATTCCGTTCCATCAGGTAAAGTAACCTCCACCAGTTCGTTATAGCCTACTGGTTTCGTCTTTTCAAGGACTAAGAGCGAGCCCTCTACATTAGATACTGTCTGATATCCAAGACCATATTTTGTTTGCATTCAACATCCCCTATTACTGGATAAATATGATAAAAAAATAATACATGTATAGGTAGAACTGATTATGGATGACTTATGAAGATACTTAAATATGGTTATTCACAATTTATCTCGTGGCATTGATAATAGTGAGCAAAAATGGCTGGCCTATTCCCTGAGCCTAAGGAATCATGTAACGATAAGCTCTGTCCATTTCACGGCTCGATCCGTGTTAGGGGAAGGATATTAAAGGGCGTGGTTATCAGCGATAAAATGCATAGAACTGTTACTGTTAGGATTGATTATGTCAGATACGACAGGAAGTATAAGAGGTATGAAAAACGATTCAGCAAAATTTATGCGCATAATCCCCCCTGCATAAATGCAAAGGTTGGAGATATTGTCTATATTGGGGAATGCAGACCAATATCTAAAACTGTGCATTTTGTAGTTTGTAGTGTTGAGAAATCCAAGAAATAATTTTGAGTCATTGGTGCCTTTTTTGTCAGAAGATATTTCCCAGATACGCTCCAAAAACAAGCTTAGAAGACTATTTCTTCTACTGGCCTACTTAAAGGCAAGGAATTATGGAAAATCAATCATGGCCTTATTACTTTCTAGGGGCAGAATCTCTGAAAGCTCGGCTGCCTCACTCACCGGACTTTCATTACTCAATAGTAGAGCCGTAATATCATCACTTCTCTCGTCAGGGCTTCTTCATATCGTTGGCGAAAAACAATTAAGGATGAAAAACAGACGGCGGTATATAGAGATCATATTCTCCGTTGATGAGGTTGCTGCACAGAGGGTCCTTAGGGAACTACTCTCTAATGTTTTATCACTTATGAAAGCCATATATGATCATGCCGAGATAGAACAAATGGCGTACTACTGTAAAAAAGATGTTGCACTTTTTTTCGAAACCGAAATCGACACAACCGAATACAAGTGCCCCATTTGTGGCGAAACCCTTGAACCCATATGGATAAATATAGAGGCCCTCCGAGAATTCATTGACAAGATCAAGAACGAATTTAAACTTTCGATCGGATTATAGTATTTTTTTCTCAGCAGTTCCAGCGGTCATCACAGATCAGTCGACTGTTTAATCATCATCGATATCAATATCGTACTATAGTAATCCGCTAAAAAATCATATATTTTTAACAAACTCACACATCGTTTCTGGCAAGCTGATTCGACTACAACTTCATGCAAGCCCCCATTTATAAAAGATAATTTATAATATTGTCTGACATAAAAGGTGTATTCCATGTCGGCTGAGGAAGGTTTATTTATCGAGTTTATCGAAGAACAAGAGGTCGAAGCTGAATACGGATTTAAGAATCCTAGAGTCGCAACCAAGGGCAAAATAATAATCAAAAATAGGACCGGAGGCGTTCTAAGTGACATCGAGCTTGAGTTGAAAGGGTTCGAAGGAACAAACCTTGAACCTAAACTATTTCTGGGTTTCATAAAGGATGGAGAAGATAGAGTAATTGAATATGATGTTACAAAAGAATTTCTAGGCGTCAAAATAGTAGAAGAACTTCAATTTCCTCCTGAAGTACCCGAGCCTTTTGCCCTCAAGTGCGATCCTATCTCTATGAAAATCCTATTCAGCGTGTCCAACGAGATGGAGGTTCCCGCTACCTTCACAATAAACAAGACAATGCCCGCACCATTCAAAGTCGCCACTGAGCCCTCCGCCCCTAGTGGATCTTTCGCTAAAGAAGATAACAAAATCGCATGGAAAGACGGATCCGTGGATGGAGGAAGCGAAACAAAAATGACTGTGGATATAACGGTACATCCCGAGGATGTCGAGACATTTAACTCTGGAATCATTGAGTACTCTTGGAGCGCAGAAGATGCTACCCTAAGCGGACTAAAATTTGGAACAATTACTGGGATACCAAAACACTCAAAGAGAATTGTTAGGGAGGAGCGATTGGAAACACCAGGAATTTGGGACGTGTCAATAATTGTTACCAATAACTCGAAAGAAACTATTAGTGTTGGTGCACTAATTGAGATAAGAGAAGGAGATCTCCTAACGGAGGTGGAGGGAGGTAAACCCATTAAGGGATCCATAGAACGCCGAGCACCGGGAATAAGAGTTTATGACATTGTGAAGCTGGATCCAATAACAATTCAGCCTGGGGAAACAGGCACACTCGGACCCATAACCATACGCAATCCTGCACAACCAAAAATAAGAGAAGAACTCAAATTCACGATTCATCCAAAAGTGTCTTATAAAATAGTTTCTAAAGGCAAGATTGGCGATATACCAATTCCAGTAGTCTGGGGTACAATCACTAGAAAGGTCGAAGTCGCCCATGAGGAATTCTATGCAGGATTAACTCCTAACCAAATAGCTGCTCACGCCGAAGAGAGACTTACCAACATCACAGAGGTTCAATGCGGAGGGTCGGCTGGACTTGATGAAATTGTTATCCGCGATATCATACCAGAGGATATAGCTCCACCACCACCCGGTGCAGTTGAAGTTTACATATCCAAGCGAGGCGAAACAAGAGTTCCAGACGAAATACTCGAGATTACGATAGAGCCAGAGGGCAGCATCCCAGAGGAGCAAAATACCCTCGTCGTTAAAATAACAAACATTAGTTACTTCTTCGACGAACCACTAGTCAATGGTGAGAGAGTATGGCTCAAGTATAGCATGACATCAATAGATCCTAAGGAGGGCAAAGAGTATGACTTTGGATCCACCGCGGAACTCAGAAAAGTGCCTGGTGGAAAAGCCAGAATAATCTCTCTCGAGGAAGTACCTAGAGTAACTGGAATACTAGCAAAGCGCCTCATAAGCGTCGAGAAGGAGGTCGAGCAGGTCGAGGAAGAATGGTTCGAAGTTCGTGCAACCATAATAAATGAATCACAGATAGGCGTCCCGCAACATATCTTTACGGACAGAATTCCTGAGACTTTTGAACTCGACGAACGATCAATCAACCCGCCAGCTGAATCTATTGAGATCTTGCCTGAGGGTGGAGTACTAGTGCGTTGGAAATTGAGCTTTGCGCCAGGAGAATCCAAAGTTGTTTCATATAAAGTTAAGGCCAGGGTTCCAGAGGCAAGAATTGCAGATCTTTATGCCGTCTATGAGGAATAAACTTTAGTTTCTTTTTTTGATTTATCTTTCTGCATCCTCTTGTGGGTATAAAGTACAAGGTTTATCTCTAGAAACTTTCCTATCCACAATTTTTCTGAGACAAACACATCCCATAAGTTTTGAGGGTCATAGTAGCTTTAATCTCTCTGCTTTAAAAAAGGTTTTTGGAGAATTATGATAGTGTGTGGTGTATCAAAGTAATTAATAACAACACTATACAATCAGGTGTCCATAATGTTTGTTCCACCCGAACGTGCTGGATATGACAGAACCCCAGTTATGTACGACCCAAGGGGTAGAATCCTCCAGATTTTGTATGCACGAAGAGCCGTATCGCAGGGAACACCTAGTTGCGGAATATTATTCAAGGATGGTGCACTGGTTGCTGGGAAGAGAAAAATGACTGCATTATTGATGCCAAATAGGAAAGTTTTTCAAATAGATGAATACATAGTCGCGACGTTTGCAGGATATAGCAGCGATGGAATCTTTCTTGTCGAACTCGCACGTGATCAGGCCGCCACGTTAAGATTTGTCTATGGAAGCGAGAAACCGGATGTATACCTTATTGCAAGATACGTAAGCTCGATAATGCATCAGGCTACGCTCTACGCTGGACTTCGGCCACTAGGCGTGTCCATTATAATAGCAGGGAGTGATTTATCGGGGCCGAAACTTTATTTCAATGATCCTGGCGGATCGACGGTAGCTTGGAGAGCTGGAATTATTGGAAGAAACGCGCCTGCGGGAGAGGAGTTTCTAATGTCTATATTTAAGGAAAAGAAGCAGAACAGCATATCATTCGAAGATGCAATAAAATATGCTATTGCAGCTATATCCATATCATCTGGTAGCCCTCCAAGTCCCGAAGAAATTGAAGTGGGATATGTCATGGTGGATAAACCAGCTGTGATAACAACAGCCGATGCCTCTAATATTAAGACTCTCTATGAGGAGGGAATAAACTTGTTTAATGAATGGAAAGCAAAGTATAAGAAACATGGTGAAAGCGAAGAAGAGGAGGAAAGCGAAGAGGAAGAAGAAGGTGAATAATGTTGAAATTTGATCTCGATAAAAAAATTGTCCATGGAACCACTACTGTTGGCTTATGTTTTAAAAATGGAGTCGTTATAGCGGCAGATAAGAGAGCATCTGCAGGTTCACTAATAGTGTCAAAACGCGCCAAGAAAATCCATAAGATAACTGATAAGATCGCTATCACTATTTCGGGTCTTGTAGCAGATGCCCAAGTGCTGGTTAGATGGCTACAGTCCCAGGCCAGGATTTTCTACCTGAATACAGAGCGTGAACCCCTCATTCGTGAACTTGTTTCATTACTATCAAACGTTATGCATGCGTAT
>CAZWPQ010000010.1:0-36140 GCA_964636085.1 uncultured Nitrososphaerota archaeon | reverse complement strand
CATTTTATTATTGGAGGAGTCGATAGACTTGGATCCCATATCGTTTTTCTTGATCATGCTGGAAGCATACAAGAAGAGAAATATATTGTAACAGGAAGCGGTTCTCCCATAGCACTGGGAGTGCTTGAGGATGGTTACAAAGAGAATTTATCTAAAAGAGAGGGGATCATATTGGCTCTCCAGGCGTTACGATCTGCTATTAGAAGGGATGTATTTAGTGGAGATGGGATCGATATAGCCGTTATAACAGACAAAGAAGGTTTTCATATTTTTTCGCCTCAAGAAATTAACAAATATATAAAAATTACGACCCTTGACATCTCAACCTAGCAACGATCCTTTAAACCGTCCTATTTGGGGACAAAGAATGCAACCATGGATATGTTCCATACCGATGAGGGATGACACCATTAGAGTACGAGTGCGGGGGATATTTTCGACGGCTCTAACTAGATTATTCCTTGACAATGGCTTTGAAATCACACAGCCTAGTCCCACTATATGTTCGAGATTCAATATAGATAATCCCAGTTATTTGAGCCCGCATATAGATATTCAGTCAAAGGGATCTAGAGCGACAATAGAAACTCTTCAGCGCTACACAGACCGTGTCAAAGAATTGTTGCTCAATAATTTTGATGATATAATCATACAACAACACATCATGATCAAAAATAGCATATGGAAGGGAATAATTACTCGACGGACTAAGGATGGATATATCGTTCGTTATTCCATTAATAATGAGGGATTCCTCCCAAACAGCGATGCATCGCAACATTATCATGAGGGAGACCTTATAGTTGTTGAAGTTAAAGATTTTGACAAGAAAAACAATCGAATACTCCTAACTGATACTGTGTCCATACCAGGAGAATTTGTTGTGCTGATAAAGAAAGAGACAATAAAGGTTTCAAGAAAAATAAAGGGAGGCAAGAAAATAGAACTAATGGATATAGGAAACATCCTCAGGCCACCTGGCTGGGGGGCAATATTTAGGACTTCAGCCATGTATGCAGATACCGAAGAAATAAGTGAAGAGATGAGTAGTCTCAAGGAGCATGCAGAGGAACTTATTGAAAAAGCAAAGAAGGCTCCTGCCTTTACTCAAATTAGAGAAGGAATCAATATCTTGCTAGCATATTTCCCACATGGTTCTAAAGAAAAACTAGATAAAATTAGGTCATCAGTTACTCCCACGATAAAACGCCATCATTGGCTCAAGGCCGTAGGGCGAACCACAAGTTATCTCGTAGACTTCGTTGAGGATTACATATCCAAACTCCCAAGCCTAGACTTCAATGAAATATCGAGCCTTGTTCTTGATTATGTCAAGAAGAGCGTTATGCCAAAAGTCGGGGATATAATAAGGATTCATCATCTTAAACCGTCTCTTAAGAGAATAATCCTAGGGCCCGCACGAATTATAAGTATTGAAGAAACTGATGGTGTCTCCGAATATATCTTGTTTAGAAAATTCAGTCCTGGCGGATATTATGATGGAATAAACGCCCCAAAGGAGTCAGGAGATTATGGTGTGACGATTGCACAGGAGAGAGACACAAAACTAATCACGGCCTATTTTGACATGAACTCTAATCTCAAAGGCATCTATATAAACATAAATACTCCTATAGAAGTCTACCCCAATTCAATAAGATATGTTGACCTCGAAATAGATGTTGTTAGGACATACGAAGGAGAGATACTAATACTCGATAGACAAAAACTCCAGAAATATCAAGAACAAGGAGCTATATCCACAAGACTCCTAGAATTTGCCCAGAACTTAGCCAATAAATACAAAGAATGGCTTGAAAAGGACGGTCTGCAATATATCCTAGACAAGTGCGAAGACATCAAAGAACTTATTGCAGAAGAAATTACAATCTGACATTCACATTATTCCTCCCCTAGAATATCCTCGATCTTCATTGTTAGACCACTAAGCCCATCCCCCGTAACGCTGGATATTGGCCATATATCAAATTTTATGGCCCAAGGATTTATCCTCCTAATAGCAGATAATATACCACCAATCTCCCCACTTGAAATTATCTGCTTCGGATCATTCAGCATGTCCAATATCCTCTTTTTCTCTTTTGCACCTAAAAGATCAGTCTTTGTTAGAGCGCCAATCATAGGTATTTTTATCCTGAGAAATGTACTCGTTGCAAGCAATAAAAGAGATAACATTGAGCTTGGAGAATCACACAAAAAGGGATCAAATAAAAATATAGCCATCGAATTATTATCAACAATATCTAGAACTGCTTCTTTTAATAAGGAAACCCCTGCTTGTCTATAAACAAAAATCTCAAGTTGACCTGGAGTATCAACAATCATGATCTCAGGCGCCATAGAGACAATCTCTCTCTTAAGATGTTTAGAAAATCTAACAGCTATATCCATTGATGCTATTAAACCCCCATTAGGGCCAAGTCCATACTTCCTCATTACGCGCTCTGTCCTGACGTATCTCCTTATGTTTATATCTGGTTGATCATAGGGATACGCTATCGCTGCAGGATCCAGATTTAATATTAAAGCGTCGAATCCGCTATTTCTTAAATGATGACAAAGCGCCCCTGCCAACAGGGATTTCCCAGAACCCGCTGGGCCAATAATCACAATAGTCCTCATAAACACAACCTCGGTTAATAGATCCAAATATTCGTTTAATCAATTTTTTCTGAAAATTAATAATGCAATAAACTCTAGAGGTATTATGCCATGACAAAACGGATAGTAATAATAGATAGAGATCGATGTAATCCTAAAAAATGTCCATACAATTGTATGAGAGTATGCCCGCCACAGAGAGCAGGAAAGAAGGTATTTGAAATCTCCGAGGATGGTTATCCTCTCATTGATGAAAAACTATGCATTGGATGTGGACTGTGTGTAAAAGCATGCAACTTTAAGGCAATTAAAATCGCTAAACTCCCCGCACCTATTGAAGACGAAATTGTCCACTGTTATGGGGCAAATCAATTTGAACTGTACAGGTTGCCCATTATAAGCCCTGGCCAAGTTACGGGGCTTGTTGGACAAAACGCCACTGGTAAAACAACATCACTAAAAATATTGGCAGGAATAATAAAACCTAATCTTGGTGACTACAAGAATCCTCCCAGTTATGATGAAATAATTAAGCGTTTTAGAGGTACGACTCTTCAAGATCACTTCAAGGCAATAGCGAATGGAAAATTACGGGTAGTTTATAAGCCACAGCATATCGACAAAATCCCCTATATCATCAAGGAGCCTATTAGGGATATTTTAATTCGGCGCGATGAAAGAGGCATAGCTGAATATATTACTGACGAACTTAACCTTAGGCACATCCTAGATATGACGCCATCTCATCTATCTGGAGGAGAACTACAAAAACTAGCGATATCAGTGGCCATAATCAAGGATGCCGATCTGTATCTTTTCGATGAACCATCATCCTATTTAGACATAAGGGAAAGACTTCGTGTTTCTAAAATCATATATGAACTCGCAAAAAACCATTCTAAAACAGTTGTAGTAGCCGAGCACGACCTAGCTATGTTGGATTATCTTAGCGACAAAATATGCATCTACTATGGTATCCCTGGTGCCTTTGGGATCGTTACAAAACCCAAAGGAGCAAGGGAGGGGATAAACATATTTCTTGAGGGCTATGATCCCGTCGAGAATGTTCTCTTTAGGGACACTCCAATAAAATTTAAGGTATATGCGCCTAAAGCTTCTGTTAGTGGAGAGAACATCATAATAAGATACCCTGCTATGCAAAAATCGCTGAACGGATTCACACTTAAGGTCAAACCAGGGCAATTCTATGGTGGCGAGGTCATTGGGATAGCAGGACCGAACTCCATCGGAAAGACAACATTCCTTAGACTCATCATAGGAGAGATAAAACCCGATAACAATAACTATAAGCCGCCAGAAGACATCACGATATCATATAAACCCCAATACCTTGAGGAATTTTATAGAGAGAAATCATGGATGATGGTTAGCGAAGTCATCAGAGAAATAAATCCCCATGCATTATCGGATAAATGGTTCAGGACATTCGTCATGAAGCCTTTCAATCTAGAGTACCTATTGGATAGAACACTTGATAATTTATCTGGTGGAGAGTTACAAAAAGTAGCGATAGCATCATGCTTCGCAAAAAATGCTGATATCTACGTCCTAGATGAGCCAGGAGCATACATATCTTCGGAGGATAGATTCTTGATAGCTAAGGCTATAAGAGAACTTGTGCAACATAAAGGATGCAGTACCCTAGTTGTTGAACATGATATCCTCCTCCTTGACTATCTCAGTGACAGAATTATGGTGTTTGAGGGAGTTCCTGGCAAATTGGGCTTGGCGTTGGAACCAATGGATTTGCGAAGCGGTATGAATAGATTCCTTAAATATCTGGATATCACGTTTAGAAGAGATCCTGATACATATAGACCAAGAATCAATAAGATAGGCTCAAGATTAGACATGGAACAAAAATCAAGGGGCGAGTACTATTATCTGGGATCCTAGAATTCATAGATTTTTCTCCATATCTTCCCCAACTCTAGCTTTTGTATATCAGATAGCTTAAACACCTTCCTTCTCATATCTGCCAGACCTATCGCCGTGACGATCCCCCTCCTCTTGTCTATCTGGAGCTCATAGAAGGTCCCAATCTTCAGGTTTAATGTATCATATTCAGAGAAAGTTTCGATGGCCCTTAATATAGCATTAAGATTTGGTGTAACGCCATCTAGACTGGAGAATCTAGTTAACAGCCTACCAATGAACTTATTGCCCTTCACTATTATCTCGCTGAATGGAAACGGAGCGAAGGAAAGCCTATGACCTTTTTCACTTCTCTCAATTCTTACATGTTCCTTTAGCCTCACGTTGGAGATCTCTATTTCCAACCCAAAACTCATCTTTACTCTCCTCTATTCTCTCTCTAAATCTTTTTTAAAAATAATCGCATCCTCCCCATTGGTGTAGTAGCTTTTAATTACTCCTACTGGGCTAAATCCTAGTTTCTTATAAAATCGCTGAGCAATTAAATTTGATTTTCTGCATTCAAGATATACCTCATGCGCTCGAGCATTCATAAACGATCTTATTATCACTTCCATAAGAGCTGTTCCTACTCCCTTCTTCCTGAACATTGGATGAACAGCAATTGAATATATATGTCCAGAGACCCTACCTCTCCTATATTCTAAATCCCCACAGACATAACCGATTATCGATCTATGACATGATAGCTCCGCCACGTAGAAAAATTCACATCTACGTAATAGGTATATCAGATACTCTTTAGGATAAGGGTATTCAAAGCTTAGATCCTCTATGTTCGCTATAGCTTTTATATCCCCGAGATCGGCTTTCCTAATTTTTATTGGGATCATGCTATCAGCGGTGCTTCATATATTGCCTCCTTCTTCCGTTTGGCTCTCCTGGGAATTATCATTAGATCCCCATATATAATGCTCGCATAACCAACAACGAGTCCCTTATCCCCCGTTATATCGCCGCTTGTATAATATTGAAGAACCGCGCCCCTCTTATTAAAAAACTTAGCTACCAACATCGCTATGGCTATGGGGCCTACACCGCATGCAGATACATTTTCTGTTTCGATAACTTCATAAAATCCTTCTACATCCAAACGTTCTGCTTTTTCTAGCGCCATCCAGTCCCTGTCATAGGCCTCTTCATGAGGAACATAATGGGACATATCGCTACTGGCAATCACGATTATATCCTTCGATGATTCATCCATAATATCCGCAATGATCCCCGCAATCTCTCTAGCTGTCCTTAATCTCTGGTCCATCATTGTTATAGGGACAATTTTAAACTCCTTCTGAAAAGTAAACAACATGAACGGCAACTGAACCTCAAGAGAGTGCTCCTCTAAGTGAGCCGTTATATCTGATGAGAAAACCTCATAGCCTATAAGTTTTGTAGCTATTTCTTCATCGACATTTACATCCCCTATGGGGGTTTTCCATATTCCTCTAGGATATACTGCGACTGGTGCACCTAGTCCCCGGTGATTAGGACCTATCAATATCACCGTATCTGGTATGCGGTCTTCCTTTATTGCTAGGTATGTGTGAGCTGCACAAGGACCACTATAGATGTATCCAGCATGAGGAACGACTGCACTTTTGATTTTATACTTGTTCTCGGAAGATACCTCTTCGGGTAGCATACCTGGACCCAAGTTATGCTTAAAGCACCATTTCAGAGATTCTAACAGTTTGTCACGCTTGGCTGGGTAGAAAAATCCCGCAACTGCTGGGCTTCTGGTGTCCATACAACCACCAAAGTAATTTTATAAAAAAGCGTATAAAACGGATTGAGTTCTATGAATAGTGAATCTTTTTCGTACTGTTTAGGCTCCAGGAATTCTTAATGGGCTACTTTTGAAGCAATTGCTTTTCATAGTCTATCATTTTCTGGAGGAAAAACTTGATCCCATTCTCCTCTTCTAGTTTTTCGACCATAAAGACCTTCACTGGAGTGCCACTGCTATAATCGATCTTTAGGATTCCACTTAAAAAAACTTGAGTTCCTAATAGAGAAGCATCGAGGCCTGTGGAAGCTTCTTCAACTCTCAAGACGCTACTCGGTATAATGGCATTAATTTCTCCGAATCCATCATCAATAATGATTGAAACAACAGTTTTTTCCACAATATCTCCCACGTGACCAAGTTCGCATATTCCCTTTTCTGGGTTCACTATTAGGCCTCCACATATTTTACAAAAATACATTTTCCCCACCCAATCTAGCCTAACTATTGTTCCTGAAATTGTACAATCCACATTTAGCTCAATATCCGAGATCATCCAAAATCGCCCTATTTTTCTTAGATATTCTTTAGGGATCCAATACTTGAAATCTTTGGCTAACTCAATTATCTCCGTCTTCCTAGTTGTGGCGAGAATAACATTACCAACATCTCTCTCGACTGTAACTCTTGCATTTCTAACAAGGATAAGATCTCCAACTAGGTTGGTAAACCTACTAATCATGTCCTTATCCCATACCAGCATTTTTATTCTATCTAGCCCATCAGTTAATGTCACAATACCTGCTAGCTTTTCACTTCCTATTTCCTTGACATCATCTAGTCTTAAGATAGCATTAACAAACGTGTTAGGTTTGAAGTCAGAGATGCTTGTAATAGCGCGTTTTGACATAGGAAATATGGGTTTTTCTTCAGTACTAATTACCGATATATCGCCAGTATTTTTATGGACATGTATCTCCACAACCTGCGTCCCCTTTCTAACCAGACCACATATTCGAACCATGTAACCAACTTTGAGATTGGAAACCTTTTCCAACAATGATTCGTTCCACACAACAACCCTAACGTTTTGATCGGATTCTGAACTACAGAGAAAGGTAGCATATCTATATTCTCCTGAATCTTTTAAATATGTCCTTATCCTTGGATATGACCTCACATAGAGCCTAAACAAATACATCCCACCTTCCATTATCTCGCTTGGAGAAATTGGTTGTGGCTCCATCTTCTCAATCACAGCCATATTCCTAGCAACAACGTATGATCTAGATTCCCGTTTTCTGACGACGGCACCATGAATTACTATTATGTCACCTGGCAGAGGCTTGTTCTTATTAAATTCATCAATTGCCCGGCCACTCAAAACGCATAAAATTCTGTGAGTACAAAAACTTTCGATGTCGCCAAGGAGAACAAGAAGATTCTCTTGGCTATATTTAGCATTATTGAATTTTTTTTCTCCTATAATCCTAACCAGGATACCCCTTATATGGCAATATGCAGAGTCACCTTCATCAACACTCTGTAGGTCTGCTACGCCATATATGTGTATTGGTGGAGGAACAGTCCCCATTACTTCTTTAGCTTTGTCGGGAGACAGTTTTACGATTTTGCCGTTCTCTGACAGATAGAGTCTTAAAACTTTATTCTTTAGAATACTAGCAACATTAACTTTTGTCACAAGCACTATATCATTTAATGCTAAGTCTTCTGGAACAATGCTAGCCAAGCTTTTGGGTATGTAGATCTGTCCGAACGTCTTCCCATCACTAATAAGAATCACTCCATAGTATTTATCGGAGGATTCAAAAACCTTCAATATTTCTAGGCGGCCAACAATAGTCATATCTTTCATGCCGATTTTTAGATCAGATAACCGTGCTACACTTCTTTTTAGGAGCAGATCTTCAATTATATCTCTTGCAACTTCTATAAGTCCCTCCTTCGTTAATATGTGAATAACAGCAACGACCTCGTCTACATCATGTTTCCTAGTTACATCTTTAATCTTAGTGTCCAGCTCATCTAAGCTTATCTTTAAAATTTCACATAATCTCTGCTTAACATTGTCGGGAATACCACTCATTGGAACTTACCATGGTGGATATTTATGAGTTATACACAGTTTGAAACAACTAATCTAAAAATTAACTGTCCATTTTGTAAAAAAGATACACTTTTAATGCTATACAAAAACATCAACATCCCCTACATAGGCCAGTTACTCATCACCACTATTATATGTAACACTTGCAAATTTAAGGTATCAGATATCTGGACAATAATGGATAAGGGAAACTATAAGCAATTACACACAATAAAGATCTCTGAAGATACGATAAATAATCTTGTATGCGCTAGTGCAGGTGCAACAATCATAATACCCGAAATAGGAGCCGAAATTGAAATTAGAAACTTTGACGCATCACATATAACCACAATAGAGGGAATACTCCTAGAGATTTTAGAGGCAACACGGTCACTGCTAGAATATGCGGAGGACAAAACTAAGGCCAAAAATATAATTAAACTCCTAGAGAAAGAAATTGAGAAACCTTCTGGTAAACTTACACTTCTATTAAAAGATCCGTCTGGGCATAGTGTTATTGTACCTGCAGAATACTGGCGACAGAGAGCTGAGAGGGCCAGAAAGATCCAAGTGGGGATGGCTAGAGCTATCGGAGAAGCCATAATCAAGAAGTGGGAAAAAATGATGAAATACTAGGCACGGCCCATGATTCGCTTCCTCATTTTTTCAACCCTTGTAACATCCAAAATAGTGACAACAATTGTAAAAACGATCAACAGTATCAACACATCCATGCCATAGGTACTCATAAAATCTACTACCCCCATATCACTCAGGAATAGCGAAGTCATGAAGAATATGTTAGTAACTAGCAAAGACTTATAGAACACTCTCGCTACATCAGAACCAGCAACAGTACTTTTAATAAACGAACTCCATGTCCTCTTGGCTCCTCCCAAAAATTTTAGCAGTTGAGCCGCATCATCCCTAGAGATATTTGGTGCAACACGAGTTAAATGGTCTTCTAAACGCTCTATTGAGACCTTGTATTCATTTATAAGATTAAGCATTCCCTTCTGAATAATAACAGATGCATAGAATATCACGGTAATCACTGCAAACAGTATTAGGGAAACAATAGATGCCAACTGCATTTCACTGCTATTACTAGAATAACTCACATAATATATATATCCAAGCGTAACCCATACCAAGAATAACGATATAAATAACCGTACAATGTATACGATCATCTTACCTAAAACAAACAATGCAATGGCAGCACATACAAACGCGGCGATAAGAGAGCTTATCGTAATGTAATCAATAACAATACTTTGTTCCAATAGCCCAGATGACTGGAGCAATACAAGCATTGCAGAAATAACTTCAGCAATTAATGTGATTATAGCGAATACATAGGCCACACCCACACTATAAAATCCCGATCGTGCACGCCTGATATCACTACTGGCAGAGCCCAACATTTTCATATCCCCTAATTGGATAATTATTAAACAAATTTTTATTAATCAAGGATGGAGAAGTGAGGGGTCGAAAATAATATGGAATATACTCGTTATCGATTCCTCAGGGACGCTAGTATATTCATGGCTTCATCCCAAAGCACCACGAGATTTGCTCAAGAAGTATGAGCCAACAATGATTGCTGGTTTCATTAGCGCCATCATCAAATTTGGCCACGAAATAATTGCGAGGCCTCAAAGAATAGATTTTGGAGATATAGCAATGAGCTTCTTTCCTCTAAAAATGCGAGACAGAATCTTCTGGTTCACAATTCTATCCGACGCTCTAGATCCTAGACAAGCCACAATAAATTTCCTAAAAAACTTTGTACATGAAGCAGAAGAGTTGCTTCTCGAGGCCAGTGCTGTAGAGGGATTCTCCATATTGTCCGAGGACATAGAGAAAAAACTCAATGGGATAGTCAATAAAATAATCAGAAAATCAACAAGAATCCTACCAGAAATAAGATCCGATGACAAAAAAGTCCTACCAGTTTCAATACCATTAACATTCGTGTTTGCTATGATTATTAACGGACTATTCCTATACATCTATGCCAACATACCTCCCGGTGAACTATTCCTGATAACCCCCGCAATGCTTGCCCAGTATTGCCTTATAGGGATTATTTCAGGGATAATAAGTGGAAGAGCAAAAGCTGGTGGAATATCGGCCTATATAGGATCTACAATCGCTACAGCAATGACATCCAGGCCCTCGCTCGTAGAAATGTTGGTATTAGCGAGCTCTCTTAGTGTTTGGAGTGGGATAATTGGCCTATTTATGGGATTATTTGTAAATTCTAAAAAACTAACCTTTATCCCCAAATAGCTTCTTAATTCTTTCATACATCGCCAGGATCCATCTCTCCCGGTCCGCCATAGTCAGCACATCACTGAGTGCCGCTAGAACAATACCATGAGCAAACGGACTTAGTGTTCTCGAATCTTTTTTCTCGGCATATATAACCTTAATCATACCGCTCTTAATAGCGTCAAAAACATATTTAGCATGATTCAAATCCATATAATCTTCCAACACTTCCCTATATGTCTCCCTTATAACTGGAAAATCATCTGGAAGAAGCCTAACCAACGTACTAGCTTTTATTCTCTGCTTCCTCACAGATATCTCCGTACCCTTATACCTCCGCAATATCATAAATGACCTATTGGCAACATGCCTAAACCTATTAACAAAGAGCTCAGTATTCTTTATGGCTTTCTTTAAAGCAAGCTCAAAATCCGTTCCCATTGCTTTTTCTATTATCCTACTCGGTACGGGATCAACAAATTTGGGAAAAATCAGGTCAAAACCGTTATCAGTCACACCTATCCCTACATTACATAGATAGATCTCTGATGCAACATAGGCAAAAAATCTAGCTAGGGCATCACAAGTTCTCCGGCCATAAGCAGCATGAAATATTACATGAACGCGACCATACTCGTCAATCCACTTCTCTAAAATGATCCTTTTATGAGTTGGTACACGACCCAGATATCTTATCTGATCCCGGAAATACCTTAGCACATTATTGATAATGTTTTCATCAGCTCCGTACTCTTCCCTCAATATTCCCCTAGCAGTATCGATATCTCCCTTCCTAATAAGACGCTCAATTTTCTCTCTAAATTTGCCTATTTCCCATGATAGATCAAAGGAACGCGGTAGCTGTTCGCCTATCCAAGATGGAACTGTAGGATTCGCCTCCTTGGCCTCCGTTACTATCAC
The DNA here is from genome assembly GCA_964636085.1 of uncultured Nitrososphaerota archaeon. GTDB lineage: Archaea > Asgardarchaeota > Njordarchaeia > Njordarchaeales > Panguiarchaeaceae > Panguiarchaeum. The sequence goes on along the minus strand of CAZWPQ010000010.1, from coordinate 24,525 downwards.
AGTATCGCTCTTTATTCCATTGACCTTATATTTCCGACCAGCCAAAATAAATACGTCTCCTGGAATAAGCCTCTCAACAAATGGTTCGGATAGGTTCCCCATCCAGATTCTCCGGCTATTCCGTCTTAGATAAACTTTATAATCCGCTTCATCTGGAATCGCGCCTTGATTCAAATAATAGATCATGCGGGCCATTCTTTTTCTGCCAAAAACACCCTCTTTCTCATCGAACCATAGTTTACGATAGACCTTCTGATATTCTAAATCAACATGCTTACCTGCAAGGTAGTACAGAACAGAAAGAAACTCGCCGTACTCTAAATCGTGAAAATTATACGACCTTTTCACAACACGATATGCATCCATGACATTCCATTTCTTTTCTATACTCATCGCAACCAAGTGTTGCGCAAGTATATCTAAACAATTCTTGGGTATTGTAATCCGATCCAATTTCCCTTCATGTGCACACTTAGTCAAAACCAGCAACTCTACTAAATCATCCTCGTCTAAGGCCATAAACCTACCTTTAGACACCCGATGTATAGCATGGCCAGCCCTTCCAATCCTCTGAAGACCCTTAATAACGGATCTAGGAGAACCTATTTGGACGACCAGGTCAATATAGCCAATATCTATGCCCAACTCCAACGATGTAGAAGTAACAACGGCCCTCAATTTTCCCTGTTTTAGGGCATCCTCAACACCAAGTCTTATTTCCCTCCCTAGAGATGAATGATGAACACCAATTTTTTTACTCCACCTTTTCCCAAGCTCTTTCTTTAACTTATACGCAACAGCCTCAGCACCAGACCTAGTATTCGTAAAAATTAGAGTAGTATGGTATCTCCTAACGATCTCCTTAAGCATCCCATACATCTTCCTCGAGGAAAACTCCCTCCGCCTAAGATCTTCCGTTGGGCAGAGAACTTTCAAATCCAACTTTTTGATACCCAATACTTGAACGATATAACACTGCCTTGGCCTACCATCATCTTCGAAACCAACAAGCCACTTGGCGATTTCCTTTACTGGGGCCTGTGTTGCTGATAAACCAATCCTTACAAAACCACCAGAGAAATAATGTAGCCTCTCCAAAGAAAGACTTAGATGGACTCCTCTCTTATTATCCGAGAGCTCATGAACCTCATCAATAATCCCCCACTCAACATCATATAGCTTATACCTAAATTTCGGTGCAAGAAGCATATTGGCCAGGCTTTCAGGGGTAGTAATCAAAATATGAGGCGGTTTTCTAAGCATCTTAGAACGCTGTGAAGATGAAGTATCACCATGCCTTACAAAAACTCTAACTTCAGGAAGCTCATAGCCCATTTCTTCTGCCACAGTCCTTATACCATCCAAGGGCATCTGAAGATTCTTCCTTATATCATTACTAAGAGCCCGGAGAGGAGAAACATAGATACAGTAGACCTTATCCTCCAATCGGCCCTGCTCCCCCAGTTTAAATAACTCATCCAGAATCCCTAAAAAGGCTGCCAAAGTCTTCCCGCTCCCAGTCGGCGAGAAAATCAATACATTCTTCTTAGCCTTTATCAGCGGGATAGCATAACGCTGAGGCTCCAAAAATCTTCTAAATGTCCTTCTAAACCACTCAGCTGTATATGGCCTCAACAGCGAGTATATCTCCTTATCACTCGGAGGCCTCTTCCTTATTCTTAGGATCCTCCTATCCGACCCCACATCGATCACTATCAATCAAGGGTACATACTAGAATCTACAATGATCCAATGATTTCTTATTAGTATTTTTTAGATATTGAAGCATTAAAAAGGTGGTAAATGTGGAACCGAAACAAACTGGATTATTTGGAGGAATACTCACGATTACTGGAGGAATAATACAACTAGTCGCAAACAGTTTAGTACTCATTGAAGCGATCAGTTTGATTACATATGGATATTTAATGGTTATTTCTGGAATACTTTTCGCCTCAGGGCTTCTTGGTCCAATATCGCTACGAGAGGCTGGATCAGGATCTGCAGCAACAGGACTATCTATTTCGCATGGATTCATGGGATTTAGCATTTCCTTCTTCGGTTTGTTGATTATAGACTTTGGAGCGGAAGAGGCTGAGACTATTAGTGAGCTCGTTGGGGATATATTGTTGTTTTGGCTATTTCTAGTATTTATTGGAATATTGGGGATTATTGGAACAATCCTACTTATTGGGTTCGGAATAGTGTTCTTTAGAAGTTTAGAAGCAACACTGATAGGGATATTATTCATAATTCCAATACTCCTCGCGTGGATATTCCTGCCCCTCCATATGGTGATTTGTTCCGCGCTATTATTCCCATTGGGTATATTTGCTCTTGGAGCCGGCTATATTGTAGCCGTAAACAAGATTTACTAGACACGGATCTTCCAGTGGAAGAAAATCAAGGCAAATTATCGGTATTAGTCAATATTCTCGTTTTTTTGCTTTGAATATAATGAAAAAACCTCATTTTGTCGAGATTAACATAAAAAAACATCAGAATGATCAAGACAAGATGTTCCACTTGAAATGAGGGGTCTCCTGACGTAGAGGACAGTATTCTTAACTCATTTGTGAAATAATAGTTAACCCCAAGAACTACTATGATTGATGCTGTTTTACTACTATTTTTGGAGTTCAGTTACTCTACGGCCCCTCGTTTCTACTGGATGTATATAGATACATATTAGCTTGGTCCTGTAATACTCTAGCTACACCTTAGTTTTATTTTAGGAACCTGTGTGTTCTACGAGGCAATTTCTTTCTTCTGCATTTTTTCCTTATCATGCTTTCTGTTTAGCCGAGATTTTTGGCTATCAGGCCTTTTCTATGGGCCGCTTTTTTGGATATCTGATTGCATATATTTTTTTAGAGGCTCCATATGTAAGAAGGGAGTCAGTGACCTTGTGGGTAATCATCAGGATATGTATATCCCATATTTCATGGTATTTACGCTACGTGTTGGGGCTATGAATGCCTGTATCTTTATTCACATTGTTAAGTAGTTTCTGGGGTTCCATAGAGACATTTCCAAGTCACGTTTGTTATCTTAACTGTTTTGAATTCACCTAGTTTCACAGGGTCGTTTGTGAATACGAGTCTGTTGTTGAATGATCTTCCACAATATTGGCCCTTCTTTTCAAGGAATAATACATTGATTTTCTTGCCGAGGAATGCCAGATTTCTCTTATATGCGATCTTCTTGATGAGTTCAAAGAGTTCTCTGGTTCTTCTTTTAGCGATCTTGCTATGTATTTTAGGACGTAGTTTTGACGATGGTGTTCCTGGTCGGTCGCCATACCGGGATAAATTAACAACGTCAGGTTCTAATTTTTTGAGTAGCTCCATAGTTGCTTTATGGTCTTCTTCGGTTTCTGTTGGGAATGCAGAAATTACGTCTGTAGCTATTGTAGCTGTTTCGCCTAGCTTTCTTCTGATCTTTTGGAATAGACTTATGTATTCTTCGACCGTATAGGGCCTATTCATCAGTTTGAGTATTCTATTTGATCCTGATTGAACTGGTATGTGAACAAATTTATAGATTCTTCTTTCCTTCGAGATTATGTCTAGGAGCGCATCAGAGATCAATTCAAATGTATTAGGAGAGGCCATACCTATTCTGATCCTGAATTCGTAATCAATGCTAAGAATTCGCTCCAATAGATCCGCAAGATTGTATCCTATGTCGATTCCATAGGCAGCGGTATCGTGTGCTGTTAATCTGATCTCCCTTGCTCCATGCTGTATAAGTTTTTCTACTTGTTTGACTATTTCGTTGGGTGGTATACTTCTTACTCGGCCCCAGATTCTTACGTCGATGCAATAGCTACAATTATTGGTGCATCCTAAAGCGATTGGTATTATCCCAATATATTGGTTGTCGGGGATGTAGTCAATAGGATAGTGGAGATCTAGGTCTTTCCCAACAATTATTAGTTTGCCTCTCTGGAGAATGGAATTGATGATTTCTACGATGTTTGTTTCTAGGAAATATCCAGCGCTAATAATACTTGCATCAGGAACTTGTCTCTGGATTCTACTATATGAACTCTCAGCCAAGCATCCAGTCACTATGACCCTTTTACCCATTCCTGAAATTTTTTTGGCGAGTTCTATTCCTTTATCCTCCGTAGCCTTTTTAATGGTGCATAGGTTTAGAATCACAAAATCAGCAGAACCTAGATCACTTAGCGTGTAGTGCTTGGAAATTATACTCTTGAGTATCTCTCCCATGGCCCGGTTGATGGAGCATCCGGTCGTAATTACGTGTATTCTCACTTTCTCCCCCAGTAATATATTATGTCACATATATCTAAAACGAAGGATAAATCAAACCAGAAAAAGTTAATCTTTTGGAGGTAATGCTAGCGTAATTCCATTATTTTTTGTGGTAGTTAAATGTCTTTGTGGGTGATCGATTTTGATTGATGTAAAGCACGTATTAGATATTGTGAATTCCCAGAATACTTGGAGAAGGTACGAATGTATAAACCTTGTTGCCTCGGAAAATCTAATGTCTCCTCTCGCGGAAGCCGTGTATCTCTCGGATTTTATGAGCAGATATAATGAACATAATGGTGAAAGCCACTACCAGGGCACAAAGTATGCTATGGAGATAGAGGCCCTTGTGAAAGAGCTTGTAGGAGAAAGGTTTGATACTAGATATGTGGAGCCGAGGCCTCTAAGTGGAGGGATCGCGAATCTTATTGTCTTCAAGGCATTAACAAAACCAGGGGATATTTTAGTGTCCCCTCGTTTGACTGCTGGTGCGCATGTTTCCCATACGAGGTATGGTGTTGCAGGGATTTTGGGGATAGGTGAGGTACCGGCATTTTTTGATTGGGAGAACATGGTTATGGATGTGGATAAGACGATAGAACTTATCAACAATGTAAGACCAAAAATTGTTGTTTTTGGTAGATCTGTTGTTCTTTTCCCAGAACCTATTAAGGAGATAAGGGACTCGATTGATCCAAAGATAAAGATAGTATATGATGTTGCACACATATTTGGTCTTATTTGGGGAGGTAAATTCCAAGATCCGCTTAGTGAAGGTGCGGACATTCTTACCTCGTCTACACATAAAACATTTCCTGGGCCTCAAGGCGGGATAATAATAGCAAGAAGGGATCTCGAGGAGAATGTCTGGAAAAAAATTGAGAGGGTTACCTTTCCAGGAGTTATCTATAATCATCATATCCACAGGCTACCCGCTCTAGCAATTACGATTCTCGAGATGAATAGGTTTGGGCAAGAATATGCGGAACAAGTCATAAGGAATGCTAAAAAACTTGCCGAAGAGCTATATTCGTATGGTTTTAAGGTGCTTTGTCCACATAAGGGTTTTACCGAATCCCATCAAGTCTTGATTGATGTTAGAGAGTTGGGAGGGGGCAAAATCGTGGCGGATAAACTGGAGGAAAATAATATTATTGTTACTAAAGTCGCGTTGCCATGGGATTCAGATAAAGATGCAACATTAAATCCAAGCGGGATAAGAATAGGGGTCCAAGAAATGACTAGGCTTGGGATGAAGGAAGAAGAAATGTCGCATATAGCCGAGCTGTTTGATAAGATTCTGGACAAGGGCAAGCATGTTATTGGAGAGGTTATTGAGTTAAGAAGTAGATTTAGAGAGGTAAAATACTGTTTCAAGGTGGATGACTATGAGGATTATATTATGGGACTACATAAGGGACGCTGAGGAGATAATGGTAAAAGGTGCCCTAGCAACGAGATCTAGGTTACCTGGGCCAGACATTGGTGTAAGCGATAAGCAGATAGGACAGATGATAAGGATCACAAAGAAGCTTAGACTTTCCTCTGTGCTTGATTTTGGTTATTATATTGTATCTATAAGTGGTGTTTCGAGGAGCTTTACCCATCAATGGGTCAGGTATAGGATAGCGGCCCATATGCAACAAAGCCTAAGATATGTCAAGGTCGACACAAAGAGTACTGATTGGTTTATTATCCCCCCTGAAATAACAAGGAGGGGGGTTGATGCAGTCATAGACTATATAGAGAACAATATAAGGTGCGGTCAGATATATCTGAGATTGCTGGAGGCTGGTGTGCCCCCAGAGGATGCTAGATTTGCTCTGCCCATAGGTGTAAAGACCCATATATCATCTGCATTCGATCCAGAGGAGCTTCTACACATAATTTATCAGAGAACATGTTTTGACGCGCAATGGGAGATAAGAACGGTCGCATATGCCTTGTTGCTGGCTGGTCTTATTGTCCATCCAAATATATTCGATGGCGCAGGCCCTCCATGTATCTATATAGGAGATGGAACATGTAGGGGAAGCGGGAAGGGAAAATGTATGAGTGAGGCCAGATCAATAATAGACAAGCTGGAAAAACTCGCTCAACAACTCAAGCCAAAATTTAGTGCACTGGATATAGGGGAAAAACTCACAGCGGATCTAACCGATGTACTTGGATTCCGTGCACCACAGAAAATGGTGGAGGAAATCAAAGAAAGGCTTGGATTTGAAGTAAATTTGGACCATGAGGTTATTCTCGAAATCTATAAGAGATAGATTAGATTTGTGCCCTTATTTGATATTTTTAATAACGTCGAGGCTTTCTTAAAATTTTTGTTGTGGTTTATGTAAGACATGGGTTATACATAGAACAACAATCATTGCCAGTAATATGGAATCTTATTTGAAATTAATGTATAGTACTACTATGCTGGGTTCAATAAAGCTCCAAACATCACAAGTTTTATGCAGAGTTTATTCAATATTCATCAGCTATGTCTGACTGATTGTTTCCTAACGAGGGCTTGTGTCGACTAGAAATAAATGAATTAGGAGCTCTCTGAAGGGGAGGTAGAAGAAAAAAGAGAAGGCTACATAATTTTGCTCCCAATAGCATTCAAGATGTAGCCAACTAAGAATACTATCAGCCCATTCCCAATACCGAATCCTATAGTTGCGCCTCCAGTGCTATAATAATTATAGATATCCCCTAGTCGATCGAGGATACCAAATGGCGGGGAGACGGTTCCCATTCCGATGAAGAAGAAACCAACAAAGAGTATCCACACTAGAAATGTAAGGCCTGAAAGTCCATTTAATAACTTCTTTCCAGTGTCTTTCCCAAGACTCCCAATCATGATTAGTATTGCTATAAGAATGCAGAGTCCTGCCAGCCCCATCACTACAAATCTTAGATATGCATAGGACCAATCGAGTTCCATTTCAACACCCCCTGTTTCCCATAGTATTTTTCCATTGCCCTTTAGTGTGAATGTGGCGGCTGTTAAAGTTCCAACTTTCCATAATATTTTTAGTATAGGCCCTATGAAGAAGCTGGCGATCATTAGGACTGAGCCTATGATTGGGAGAATGGCTTTTGTTTCTAGCTCCATATTTATCCCCCATGGAAGAGTTCATTACTAATATTTTTTTTAAATATAAAAAAGTGTAGTTACAGAATATTAACAATTACATTTTTTTAAATATTCTCTTCCTCTGATTTTCCCGTCGGATTTTCTGCTATTATGTATCTTTACTAGAGTTCAATTTTATGTTTACTGGTTTTGATGGTTGGTTTGTAGCCTACATATTGGTATTTTATATGGTTGGTGTTTTGTGGTTTTATGTTGAGTGATATGTATCCTCTTATGTATGGTAGTAGAAAGGGGGCCTTTGTTATTATGTTTTCTATCTTGGCGTTGATGATATTGTTGAGTCCAAGAGAAATCGACTCTAATTTTGAGCCATGAATGACTTTTGTGATGTTTTTGATTGTTGATTGTTCGTGAGATAATTCGTGTGTATGTTCTTTTTGCTCTATGCGTATATTGCAGTAGCTATATCTGCATGACCTATGCGGCCAGTGGTTGTAGGGCCCCTTTAAACCATATATGGGGTTGCCTCTTACGCGTATCTTGCCGGAAATCTTTACAAAACTTAATATGGTTTTGAGGTCGATTGTGATTTTTCCATAAGGTATTTCACATGAGTAGTTATTCAAGAGTCCATTGCTGGATCTTAGTGTTAGCTCTATAAGATCCCTAGGTATTTCCATGGGTCTGATTTTTATGTAGCTTTTTTCGTTTTTTTTGCCCCAACTCAGCACAATTTCTGAGCCATTATTAAGTGCTTTTTTTATTGTTGCGAAGATCTGTGACGATAAAACTCTGATGGATTCAATATCGTTGTCTAAATCTAGTAAATAGTTGGATATCTTGGTTATCATAATCACTTTTATTCTGAGGCGCTCTGCGATGCGTTGCATAATACTCGCCATTGCTGGTGTTAATATCGCTATGAGGAGGTCTACATTTTTGCGAATATAGGAATCGCTCATGAGATTTTCGAGATAATCGGAATCCATATTGGGATCCATGTGAGCATTATGGATAGGAGCATATTTTTTGTAGTTAGGATCGTTTACGAGAAGTATCTTTTGTATCCTATGTGGGGTTGTCTTTAGCGAATTGTATAGGGCATAGGCAGCATCGAATGTTCTATCACTACCTATAGCGAGTATTGAGATATCTAATTTTTCATCGAGATAGCCTTGGGACTGGTTAATTTCTATGACCTGACTTATTTTCTCAAATAATACACGTATTGAATTGGCCGATTGTCTATGCATTTCTTCGTCCGAACCATATATGGAATTTGCTGGGTGAGCGGGTCTGAATGATTCTTTGTTTTGTATGTATGGAATGAATATGTTTAATATTTTTTGTCCAATGCATGTTAAGAGCCCCTTATCTCCAATAAGGCCGATTTTCCTGATTTTTTTCAGTATTTTTACACAGCCTTGCTTGGAGATCCCCAAATATCTGGATAGCCTCGATGCACTCAGAAAGAAACCATTGGAATTTATTATGTAGAGGATTTTAATGTCATTAAAAGTTAGCTCAAAATTATGGGATCCCAAGTTATCGTAGAGCTCCACAAGGGCCTCGATCAACTCATAACCACGCTCATTAAGACGGATGGTTATCTTGTTTCTTGAATGTTTCTTATAATCGAGAAAACCCATATCTCTTAAATTCCAAAGACTCTTGAGCAAGAGCCCAATCTGTATACCACTAATGTTCATATTGTTAAGTGTTATGCATGTAAGCCTATCCATCCTAGGATAATTAATAAGTATTCTCTTTCCCCTACAACTCTTATTACTCAGACTCATGTATCTATGTAAATATAAACTCCTTATCAGCATAAAAATACCACTCGACACGAGTGTAGTTTTAGGCCCCCGTCTCAGCCCTCTCACCGAAAAATAACTGGAAGAGTAAACCAAAATTGATAAAAAGAGAAATATAAACGATAGCCAACCTATATTGGCGATCCTAAAGCTGGAATGGGACTATAGGATTAGAAAGTATTTGCTTATTATCCTCATTCAAAATTGGTGCGGGGGGCGGGACTCGAACCCGCGCAGGCATACGCCACTAGGTCCTCAACCTAGCCCGTTTGACCTCTCCGGAACCCCCGCTTGGTGGGGGTTGTATGATTTTTTGGTTGTGTTGGTTCCATGTATCCTATAGATATAGAGAATATAAGTTAAGGGATTATAAAAGAATATATTCTTGGTTTTGTTGGTAGCCTTATTTTTGACGGTTCATCCCTAAAGAACCATGTCCCCTCGTCTAGATCCCATATTCCGATATTCATTCTGCTGGCGAGGGGCGTACTTATTATTACGTATGGCCTTATCATGTGTGCATGCACCTCAGCCCCTATCCACTCAGTATCTTTATCCTCTACGAGAATCCTGATGTCCACAAAGGTATTTGTCAGCCATAGACTAGGCTCTTCTGTTGGCTCTACAGCTGTAACCCCAAGCTTATTACAGAGTGGTATTGGGAGAGCTATTGCTGGATTCTCTGTCCTATACCCTCCATTGACAAGACCCGATGTTCTCTCGATAATGTTATTCTTGCGTATCTCTATGGGTATCCAAACACCTCTCTCAATCACGGCTCTTGTTTCTTCCTGCATATCCTTCTGCACCTCACGAGATAATGGTCAAGAACAACAGTTCTTTTATCCCTTTTTCTCCGACTTATGAGTATGTCATCATAGAATATCTTCTTTCTCCATAAACACTTCATGGAATCTTTCTTCAAATTTTCTCCCCTAGAAAATAAATAAACTAGACCTTATATAACACTAGACATTTTATGTAACAATGGCACCATCGCAACAAAGAACTTTATTATCGAACCACATAAGCTCTGTCTTCATATGCTATTTGGAAGTTATGATGCAGAATAACGACCTACTTGGGTGTATTAGTTTTTTGTTCGTCTTGTGGGCTTATGTTTTTTACTAGGGCTTCTATTATTTGTTTTCCTTTGTTTGTTATTTTTATTTTCCATGCTTTTACTCGGGGTGTTATTTTTTTGATTGCTATGGATACGAGGCCTGCTTTGGCTAGGAGCATTATTGTCTTTCTTACTGATTTATACTTTGAGAATCCGATTTTTCCAAGTATTTCTGTTAGTTTCATTTCTTCATATTTGTTTAGGAGGTATAGTATTAGTATTGAGAATTGTGATGATAGGGCTTGTATGATCATGTCGATGACCATGTTTCATCACTATATATCGATAACTAAACTTAAAAAAATATTTATCCTCATAATTTGTTAGGGGGGGTATTGTTGAATCCATTTAGGGGTCGTGATGTTATAGGTATAACTGATTTCTCTCGGAAGGATTTGGAGTGGTTATTCAGGGTTACTGATCGAATTGTAGAGGATATCGGAGAATACACGGATATATTGAAGAATAGGATACTAGGATATGCTTTTTTTGAATCATCCACACGAACTAGGCTGAGTTTTGAGGCTGCAATGAAGCGATTGGGGGGGCAGACAGTCGGTTTTGCCCAGCCTATGGTAACGTCTTTGAGGAAAGGGGAAAAAATGATTGATACTCTGAGGATGCTTGATCTTTATTGTGATGTTATAGTGATTAGACACCCGTTGGAGGGGGCGGCTAGATTAGCTGCCGAAGTATGTGAATGCCCAATAATTAATGGTGGAGATGGAAAATTTCAGCATCCTACTCAGACGATGTTGGATCTTTATACGATATATCGGGAGTTTGGAGGTGTAGATGGGCTTATTGTTGGGGTCTTAGGTGATTTGAAGTATGCTAGAGCCACGAACTCCTTTTTGATGGGTTTGTGCATGTTTAGGCCTAAGAAGATTTATTTGATATCTCCGCCTATTTTGCGACCTAGGGAGATGGTTATAGATTTGTTAAAGGCATCGGGGATAGACTATGAGTTTGTTGATGATATGCAAGATGTTATCCCTGAGTTGGATATATTGTATGTAGTGAGAATTCAAAAGGAGAGATTTCCTGACCCTAGTGAGTATGAGAGGATAAAGGGTTCGTACTACGTCTCCTTGGATTATCTAGAGAGGGCCAAGGATACTATGAGGATAATGCATCCATTGCCTAAATTAGAGGAGATAGATCCTAGTATAGATAAGACAGATTATGCGTTGTACTATAAGCAGGCAAAATGGGGGCTCTATATCAGAATGGCACTATTAGTGAGTATACTGACTGATATGTTTGAGTGATTATAATGAGCTGGGCGTCCTTTATTCCTAATGATGTTGTACTCGAAAGAAGGGCGAAGATGGAGAAATTAAGAGAACTTAAAATAGTGGGTGTCCTCGAAGGATATAGGGTAGTTGTTTGGAATCCAGATCATGGTTATTCCCTATATTCATCAGCATTCTTTGGCAAGCCAATGGGCATAAGGAAGCCAAAGTTAGTACGGTATAAGGTTCCATATGAATTGTCCTTTTATGATTCTCTCTATCTACTAAAACGGGGAATCATAAGAATTGTTCATAAAGATAGGGAAATAAGTTGTGATGAGTTAAGGAAAGTGGCCTCTAGCGTTATCGATGATTTTGATCCAAAATATATGGTATATGAGGATCTTAGGGATAGTGGATTTGTCGTTAAACCGGGACTGAAGTATGGGGCAGATTTTGTTGTATATGTCTATGGCCCTGGAATAGATCACTCGCCCTTTGTCGTGAGTGTTTTCAGCAAGAATATAAGGTTGAGGGGACAGGATTTTTTGCGTTCTGGCAGATTATCGTGGAGTGTCAGAAAGCGTTGGGTCATGGCTTGTGTATATGATGGCTCAATCAAGTATTTTATATTTGAATGGGATAAAGATCTTTCACTCTAGTATTACTAGTGAACTCCTCATGGCATATATGTATTTATAAGTTAAGGTAATGGGGAGTTAGAAGGTAGACGGAAGGTTAATCAATGCCCAAGCTACATATAAGATTGAAAGTTGGAGACATAGAGGTAGATGTTAAGGCAGAGGGGGATATTGATGGAGCTACATTGGATGCGATAAAGTATTTGATATATCCCATCGCTTCCAATATTTTTACTAGAAGAGATCACCCAAGAATCCGTGAAACATCTAGAACTAACATCTCGACCCAAGCAAAACAGAGTATATACTCCTCCTTTAAGGAAACAATAATGTCGGTGTTCCGATATGGTCAATGGTTTACATCTGGAGATGCCAAGGAGGCCTATCAAGACCTAAATGATATCGAACTAAAGCAGTCAACGGTCATAACTTACCTTAGAAGAATGGAGAAAGAGGGAATACTCTTGTCTAGAAGACAAGGTAGAAATATAAAGTTCAGGTTAGCCCCCTATCTGTGTGAGACGGTTCAAGTGGATCAAAATCGAATTGTTCTGTATGATGAGATAACCTAAATGCCGACGAGGAAGAGATATAGGAATAATGCGATTAGTACAGGGAAAAGGAAATTGTCATTTAGCTTTAATTCAAGTGCCCCATTGAGGAAATCTATGGTGGCGATTAATAGTCCAACAATAATCGCTATTGCCCCCACAAAGAAATAACCTGCAATGGCCCCCACTAAGAAGTTAGCCATGAATCCTTCGAGACTTCTATCTTTATATGCGATTTTGTGGTACCTCTTACCAACAATACAGGCTGCCAAATCGGCTAATAGCCCCATAGCTATTGCAGCACAAACAATATTATTGTATGGATAAAACAGTAATGAAACGATGAATATGGATGCTGTTGAATGCAAATATGAAGCCATTTTATTCGATTCGTCCTTTCTAACCAAGGAGATGAATAGATCGTGTTTATAGTTCAGTCTTACAAACTCCGTTATTGTAAATAATACCAGTAGTGGATAGGTTATCAAGAAAATTACGAAGCTAATGTACCCAGAATGATTAAGACCCATGTTCTCTATACTTGTGTTGAATGTATTGCTGAAGCCTGTGACCGCCAAGTTATATGCGGTCCAATACACGGTCTTTGGGAGAAATACGGCAAATCCTACGAAATGGAATGCTTTTCTCCTGATCTCGTCCTCATAGCAGGATGCGTAGTCCTTCTTGCGTCTTTTTGAAAAATAATCGACGAGAAATATAGCGATGCCTATAATAGGGGCTATTATGAAGAGTGCCAGTACCAATAAAAGTTGAAGGTTATATGTTGGTTTTTCCCAAAATGAGAGATATAATATTCCCGCAATTACTGATCCTAGTAAGATAAAACTATTAGCATCGACATCAGTTCTGATAATGATTATCGTCATCAAGATCGCTACAAGTACCAGGGGAATTAGTACTAACATTTCATACCAGCCTGGATTCTGGAATTGTATTCCCCAAAGTTGACTTAATAAATGATGTAAAGGTACACCTATTTAATGAAAATTTTTTATTAAAAGTGTTATGGTAATAGTAGTTATAGTTGGTGGGTAACTTGCCAAAAAAGAAGGACAGGAGCCACGATCTTGTATTGGAGCACATAGCGAATATTGTGAAAGAAATGAGACAGACAGCCGATAATATCGATATGGAGATAGATAACATAAAGAGATTTGCGAATGAGGTCGTGGGTATTTTCGCGACGGATTCCAGGTATCTCAAGGATCAACTCTTGTTGATGGCCCAAAGGGTAGCTGAGTTAGAGAAAATGGCATACGAATTTTCTGAGAAACGCCGGAGTGCATGAGGCCTGGATACTGTTTTTTCTGGTGAATTCTCATAGAAGATGTCTGGGGGCATATAGGGCGATTCTTAGGTAATATTATAAATCAGGACATTATTTCTGATCTATTTTATTCTAGGTCTATAAGTAAGTTATTGAGGTTGGAGGCTGTAATCGCTACCTTAGACAGACTAATCCCGCCCATATCAGAGCTGTTGATAGTTATTCATTCTATGATTCATGAGGATCCAGCGAGAAGGAGGGAGCTTTCAGACGAAATAATAAGGGATCTAGGTTTGCTCCAGCGCGTATGGTTTACTGATAAAAAACAATTAGATTTCATAGAGAAATGCGCCAGGTATATTGCTGGCTTGAGTATAGAGGATCTCGTTAAAACTTTTTTTATGTTATTGAGGGAATATATACAGACAAGGAACAGTGATGCTATAAGGGATTTGTTGTTTTTGATTGAGGGTTTTCTCAGGGGTGGCCAAGTTGTTCATAGTATTGGTATTATCCCTAGAAAGGAGGTTATGCTACAAATCGATAGGGCATCCAAACTAGATTTACTAGTTTTGCTAGATGAAGTTAAATCGATACTGGGGAAAATAACAAAAGCTAACTCCTTTGTTGCTCCTTTTCAAAGATTGGACCTAGCAATTCGATTGTTATATGGTAGGGGTCTGAGTGATATTAATGATGGAATAATACAACATTTTTTTTCATCTAGGGACCGTAGATCAATAAACATACTCGAGGGTATAGTTTTATCCGTATTTGTAGCTACCTGCTCCATAAAGGAACCACTAAAACTATTGATTATTGAGGAGATTTTTAATCAACTAGTCGAATCTAATGAGCAGAGCTATCCAATTAGTGTCCTGTTTGATATTCTGGAATTTATTTGCGACTCTAATGTAGGCCTTCTATTGGACGCTATATATCTGCAAAGAATCGCGGAGATTCATGGTGGCTGGAGTTTTTATTTATTGGCGAGGCAATTAATCTCTAGTAGTATATTGCCAAAAATTGTAAAGTTGGCAACATTAGTTAATTCCTATCGGGGTTTTTCTTCTAAGAGAATTATAGCTCTATCCATTCGTAGAGGAAAATATAGGCTAAGACGAATCAATGATGTTCTATATGAGTTAAGGCTGAAACCAAGGGGTATAGCACTGGTAATACCTTGGGAGCTTCAAGGGGGTGTGCTAGCAATTAGAAAATATGTTACGAAGGTCTGTAAATACTTTAAGGACGCGCATGTTAGGCCTCCTCAGCGTTTACTATTACTAAAGAAGTTTTTATCATCGCTGGCAAAGGCGGAAAAGTTTGTTAATCTAACTCCTAAAAAAATTGAAGATTTAATTGACCCCATAGCTTGTTTTATGGAATCAAGGAGTCTAGCTAATGTTTTTTCCTCTAAGGTGAAGCGTTTGTTTGGCGATACCCCAGCTTTAATAAGGGTAATGAAGAGAATTAATAATGTCTATGATAAGCTAAGCAAACGTTGGGAGTATCTACTATTGAACTCATATAACGAGCTTACAAAGTTGAGGCTTGATATTTTTACTTCCAGCGCACTTATGGATGTATTCTATAATGGAAGCCCAAAGGGAGTGGTCAATGTGGCTCTTATAATAGATGGACTTAGGTATGATGATTTCATTTTGGGTCTTGTCCCTAAGTTGATTCGTACCGGACTTAAACCTGTTAAATTGGGTCCTAAGATATCTCTACTCCCATCAATTACAATTATATCTAGAACATCCATAATGTTGGGGGAAGCAGTTAGGAGCTTAGTATTTAGTAAGCAATATAGGCAAAGAGAGGAGGATATAATAAAGGCTAAATATGGTGATGTAGAATATTATTATGGCCCCATAGGTATGATGATAAACAGATTTAGGAGGCAGTCTATACACTCCGACAAGATCTTTTTTATATTAAGTGAATTGGAAAAATCAATGCATGGAGCAACTGAATCTATAATGGTTCATTTTGTTGAGGAGTATCTTGATAGCATAGTCGAGTTGATAATGTGTATTATGACGGAGCTATCCAAGCAATATAACTTTCTAAGACTTGTAATATGTTCTGATCATGGCCTAGGGGTTTTTTTGAGGCATGTGCCTATAGAGGATTATGTGGAGGATTTAAAGCGGAAGGGATATATAGATGTCGGCGTTGAACCAATTATAAGAGAGAGGTATGCGATAATACCATTAAAAGATGAGTCACTGAGCATGGGTGCGCGTCAAATATACACCAACAATGACGAGTACAGGGAGGGGTTCTGGATTACAACTGGAGGCAAATTAGGATTGAAGGAGATTGAGTTTAGGAGAAAAGGTACAGAAGTTTTAACAAGGATAAAAAGCGGAGATAGCGTGATTGTTGCTTTTCCCAAAGGAAACCGTAAGTTCCTACCAGGGAGGGGAGCCGTATATCACGGTGGATTGTCGCCTGAGGAAACCTTCAGTGCCTTCGGTATTTTCGAGTTCTCCCTCTCTTAGCCTTTTTGGTTCTTCTTCTAGATTTCCCCGCTTTACGGATCTTATCTATAACTTCCTTTAGTAGGAGTCTTCGTCCCTCTGAGAGGTTTGGATAGTGGGATTCTAGTATTCTAATTGCTCTATCTAGAACTTCCTTGGGGCATTTTTTGCCCTTAAGATAGCTAGTAAGAATATTAAGGTAGCGGTATACTTCCATTTCAGGTTTTTCCTTAAGGGCATCCGAAATATCCGAGATGAGCTCAAATACTAGGTTTGGATCGCAGTCACTGCTCAACCATTACACCAGTATCAGTACCATGTAATTTTACTATATCTTTAATTTTATTTTGTCTCTGAGCTTCTTGAATGTCCCAGAGACTAGGGCATCGTTAATTACAATTTTTGAATTATCGATGGTTCTGGTGAATGCAAGTATCAGTCTCACTTTGTTGAGATCTTCCCTTAGACATCTTATTATTCCAACTCCCTTTTCTTGATTGTATCTAACAAGCTTAAATTGGGGGGCTCGAAGCGTTCCGAATAATTCAAGCGATTTTCTACGTAGTGTGTTTTCGAGATGTGTTCTATCTGGGATTTTTTCACTAATTATCTCAATGAATATCCAACGATATTTTCTTCTTACCATTTCGCAGTACCTTAAGATTTCACCTATTTCATTATCCTATCTATATATTCATGCATATATCACAATGATTTTTCTCCTAATTATAGATATGAGGTGGGGTTTATGTCGGATCGTCCATTCGAGGTAACATTTCTTGCCAGAGGAGGCCAGGGGGCGTGGACAGCTAGTATTTTAATAGCCCAAGCGGCTGTAAATGCTGGTATGTATGCCCAATCGTTCCCAGAGTTTGGTCCAGAGCGGTCGGGTGCTCCAGTTAGGGCATATGCTAGAATTTGGAATAAAGAAATCGAGATACATGCTGGAATTACAAGGGCTGATGTCGTTGCCGTTATTGATGGTACATTAATTGGTAAGGCTAGATCACTAGTTAGAGAGAACGGCATAGTCATAGTAAACACGGCATTGAGTCCTAAGGAGACTCGGGAGAAGTATGGATTCTCAAAATCCGTCAAAGTGTACACGGTTGATGGTACTAAAATAGCTTTAGAGACGCTTGGTAGACCAATAGCAAACACGGCTATTCTAGGATCCCTAGTAAAAATACTTCAGGAACATGGGATAAAGTATGTTTCCTTGGAGGATCTAATGGAGGCTACAAAAATTGTGCTTGGTGAGAGGTATCCTGAAAAAGTTGTTGAGGGCAATATAAATGCAATAAAGAGAGCATATAATGAGGTGAAAAAAGAATGAGTGGGGCCGAATTAAAATCTTGGCGGGAGGTACCGATTGCTGGTATCCCATGGTTATACTCAACTGAGTATAAAACTGGGGACTGGAGATCTAGGCGCCCAATAATCGATGATGCCAAATGTGTGAAGTGTCTTCAGTGTTATATATATTGTCCAGAGATGGCGATAAAGGTTATTTGGAATGAGGATAAAACAAAACCCATGAAGGTTGAGGTTGATTATAATTACTGTAAGGGCTGTGGTATATGTGCGGAGGAGTGTCCAGTTAAAGCTATTAGAATGGAATTAGAAAGGAGGTGAGAAGTGTGGTGGCTGAACAGCTAAATATGTTGTTAAATGGAGACCATGCCGTCGCATGGGCTTGGAAGCATGTAGAGCCCGATGTAGTTGCAGCTTTTCCAATAACTCCTCAAACATTGATAGTGGAGAAGTTTAGTGAATTTGTAGCCAATGGGGATGTAAGAACAGAGTTCGTTACTGTTGAGAGCGAGCATAGTGCAATAACAGCTGTTGTTGGCGCAGCAGCCGCGGGCGCTAGAGCGGCAACTGCAACCGCTGCAAATGGGCTTCAACTCATGCATGAGATACTATCTATTGCGTCATCTCTCAGAGTACCCGTTATGATGGCTATAGCGAATAGAGCCGTTTCTGGTCCAATAAACATCCACTGCGACCACACGGACGCCATGGCCCAGCGGGACATGGGATGGATTATGATGTTTACTGAGGACGCTCAGGAGGCATACGACACCAGTATACAGGCCTTTAGGATAAGTGAGAACCCAAATGTTTTATTGCCAATAATGGTCTGTCTGGATGGTTTCCTAGTATCTCATACCGCTATGAATGTGAAGGTTTTCAAGGATGATAAAGTAGTAAAGGAGTTCGTGGGGGAGTGCAGAGCTGTACCAAAGATAGAGGTAATGGGTAAGGAGGTGGAATTTTCATTGTCTCCTAAGAACCCAGTCCCATTGACATTTGGTCCGTTTGCGTATTATGATTACTATTTTGAATTCAAGAGGCAACAAATAGAGGCTATGGGTAAAGTGCCAGAAATTGTTGAGGCTGTTAATAAGGAATATGCAGAAATAAGTGGTAGGAGTTATGGAAATGGAAGAGTAGTGCCATGGAATGTTGATGATGCTGATATAGTGGTAGTAGTGATGGGTAGTAGTGCGGGGACGATGAGATATGTGGCTAGGAAGTATAGGGAAGAGAAGGGTGTAAAAATAGGGATTCTCAGGGTTAGACTCTTTAGGCCCTTCCCGTGGAAGGATTTGCAAAAAGTACTAAGCGGGAAAGAGGTAGTTGCTGTATTCGACCGTGTTCAGGATCAGGGTGCTCTGGGCGGCCCACTGTTCATGGAGACGTTGGCAGCTCTATATTACATTAAGGATCGTCCAAGGAATGTTGTTAATTATGTCTATGGATTAGGTGGGCGGGATTTGCCCCCAGAACTAATTGCAAAGGCATTTGGTGAACTCATAAGAATAAAGGAGGGTAAAGAGAAGCCATTCATAAAGAAATATTTGGGGGTGAGAGAGTGAGGTGAGGGATATGAGCAAGTCGTGGAGCCCAACACAATACGATTTAGCTAAACTTCCAGATTTATTACTTCCTGGTCATAGGTTATGTGCTGGTTGTGCCGCACCGGTCATCGTTAAACTTGTAATGAAGGCTGTCCCTGATCCCCGAAATGTTGTTGTTGTAAATGCTACTGGATGTTTGGAGGTTGCAACAACTATTTATCCGTATACATCTTGGAGCGTTCCTTGGATCCATAACGCATTTGAAAATGCAGCTGCAACAGCCTCGGGAATAGAAGCAGCCTTTAAGGCATTAAAAAGGAAGGGAGTCTGGAAGGACAAATTACCCACAATTATAGTCTTTGGTGGCGACGGTGGTACCTATGACATCGGAATCCAAGCTCTAAGTGGAGCTGTAGAGAGGGGACATAAGTTTGTGTATGTTCTTTATGATAATGAGGCTTACATGAATACGGGTATTCAGAGATGCTCCTCTACGCCCAAATATGCTAGTACGACAACTTCTCCCGCTGGGCGAGTAATTCCAGGTAAATTAGAGTGGAAGAAGCCAATAGGATTTATTATTGCTGCTCATCATAATGCGTATGTAGCTACTGTAAATCCTTACTACTGGCGGGATTTAGTGATAAAGATAAGGAAAGCGATCGAATATGATGGTCCAGCGTTTATTCATTCGATATCTGCGTGTCCTAGGGGATGGCGCTTTGAGAGCAGTATGACGATGAAGATATCTAAATTGGCGACAGAGACATGTTTGCATCCGCTATGGGAATTTGATCCAGACACGAGGGAATACAGGATTACTGACCGGTCATTATACATAGCCAAGAACCCAGATAAGAAATTACCAATAGAGGAGTACCTAAAAACCCAAGGTAGATTTAGACATTTATTTAAACCAGTGAGGAGGGAGGATCTCATCGAAGAAATACAGCAACGTGTGGACAGGGAATGGAATTATCTACTAAAACTTGCAGGGATTATATAGCCTTTCTATTTTTTTCTATATGTCAATTTCCGGGTATCCTTTGCCAGTATTGGTGTCTTGTTTCTCCTTTGAT
The DNA here is from genome assembly GCA_964636085.1 of uncultured Nitrososphaerota archaeon. Taxonomy (GTDB): domain Archaea; phylum Asgardarchaeota; class Njordarchaeia; order Njordarchaeales; family Panguiarchaeaceae; genus Panguiarchaeum. The sequence goes on along the minus strand of CAZWPQ010000010.1, from coordinate 4,070 downwards.
GCATATAGTTGTTCTTTAGAATGCTTAAGATAGATAACTGCAATAGAATCATAGCTCCTATATCGCGAATAGAAACAAGGAGCCAAAAACCGACATATGTTTTTTAAACATGAGATTATTATGTTTCTAAATTAGATAATCTCAGCAAGAAATTGGTTCTTTATTATTACTATATGAATTATGCATCCAACTATGAATATATGGGCTAGGGGAGAATTTTGTCCTCCGCAAAGATCCCATAGGAGTACTATTATTGGTTGCTCCAGACTTACTAACAAGAGTAATACCGTAAGGTGTATACAGATCGAGGCAAATATATTCAGGATTGTTAAGATTCGAAGGTAGCTGTTGGATAGGAATTCTGGAAATATTTGGGTCAGTGTTGCAGTTATGAATATGTTTAGACAACTTCCAGAGATTTTGATTAGCCCCCTTGATGCCAATATTTTACCCCTATCTTTTCAAATATTGTTTCCATAATTATAGTTTCAGTTTGAGTAATAAATTTGCTAAGGTCAACATGTGATCTTCGTGCCACCTCCGATTAAGGTGTTTTTTCATGGAACAGGAGGAACAGCTCCGTATAATTTGAGAAACATGCCGTGTATTTCGATAAAATATGAAAATTATTTGATCCAATTCGATTTTGGTGAGTATTGCCAATACAGTCTTCTTAGAGGTGGGCTTCACCCATTTCGGAGCAATATGTATATCCTAATTACGCACTTTCATGCAGATCATGTTGGAGGACTCCCCACATTCCTCCATACATATAGTCTAGGAGAATTTATGAGAAAATTAGTAATTATAGGGCCAACTGGATTGATGTCATTTATAGACGGAATATCCAGTATTTTTGGTATAGACAATATTAGACACAAGCTAGAATTAATTGAAGTTAATTTTAAGCAACACGAATTCACAAAAAAGATCATAAATGAAAAGCGATTTGAGATATATGCTTTCCCGACAATACATAATATTCCATCTATCGGCTACATTTTTAGAGAAAAAGATTGGCTAAAATTCGATAAAGACAAGGCTTCTAAACTGGGAATACCTGAAGGCCCATTGAGGAAGAAAATCATAAGGGGTAAAAGAGTTAGGATTGGAGACCGCATTGTGGATCCATTGGAGGTAATAAAGGTTGTTGAAGGAAGAAAGATTATATATACAGGTGATACGAAGGTAAGCGAGAGGTTTGTATCGATCTTTAAGGACGCGGATTTACTTATACATGAAGCAACATATCTAAAAAAGTCGCATGAAGCCTATGCTGATGAAAGATATCACTCAACAATAGAGGATGTATGCTCACTAGCCTTAAAAAGTGGTGTTAAAACTGTAGCCCTTGTTCATTTATCTCCTAGGTATCAAAAAAAGATAAATGAAGTCATTAATATAATCCAAGAAATAACCAAAGGAAAAATAAGGGTGATCATACCAAATGATGGGGATGTTTTAACTCTTTGAGGTTTGACGACTATTTATCTGTTCATTGAAGCGAATGACCTCGATGCTATTATTCTTGCCGCGGTATGCAATAAATTCTATTCCTTTCTCTCGTATTTTCTCAATAAGGCTTTCATTGAGCTCAACATCTGTGATTATTCCACTTACATTAGCTGGTAAGTGATCAATAAGTGAATCGAGAAGGGCAATATTTCCAGAAATTATTTCATTCATTGTGTCATCCACAGCAATGAATTTTCTCCCTCCCGAAATTCGATCCAGCTTGGCTTCGATCATGAGTTCGAAATCTTCGGGCTCAATCTTGCCTTTCTCCTCAATCCTGAGGAAATAGTGTTCAATTACCTTCTCCAAGCGGTCGAGGTCTAAGGAAAGGTTCTCGGTTGGTATTCTATTGTCTAATGACCTCTTGATTTCTTTAAAGGTTAGTTCTTCAACCTCCTTTCCTCTGGGAGCGATGGCTATGTAGTCTATGTCGGCGGCCTGTAATAAGGACTTAAGCAAAAGTAACCCTGCACGGTCGCCATCTACAAATGCGGTTGTAGTTTTTTTCTTAGAGAGATCTATTATGGTTTGTGGGACTGTCCCTGACCCACCGACTGCAACAACATTATCAAAGCCATACCTGATTAGATTAATGACATCAGCTCTACCCTCCACGATGATGATCTCATCGCTTTTTAGGGTACCGATGCCTGCAGGGAGATTCTCAGAACCGATAGTTATCATTTTGGTTTTTCTTGCCCTTTCTTCGATCAGTTTAGGTATTTTCTCGGGTGGTATTTCTGTTTTCTCATAACTATACCAGCTTCCAAGGATCTCGCTAGCCCTTTCAACAATTACTTTTCTTCTTTCCTCCAATACATTCTCGATTCTATCGAGATGTGTTTCAGCCGATGCAGGCCCTATCTTATTTATTGTCTCGACCGCAGCCGCCAAAACTGAGGTCTCAACTTTATTAAGAGAGCAAGGGATCATTATCTCTGCAAATGTTTTTCCTTCCCTGTGTACAAGGGATACCTCTATCCTTCCAATTCTCCCAGTATTGAGAAGATTTTGTGGATCAAGTTCGGGCGGCAATATCCCCTCTAATTGGCCAAATATAGCTCCAATAATGTCATTCTTCTCCACAAACCCATTTATCTGCATTTTAAAATAGAGGTTATACTTAACAAAGTGTGGAGTTTTGCTAGGCATAAGCATCACCATAACCAAAATCAGACTGAATGAAAAAATAATTTTGTATATATTTAACTCTCAGTAACTCTGAATAAGTCTATCTATAGTTCTAGTGATATACGGGCCAACGAGGGCATCCCTATGAATGAATGGATTTTCAACGGTATCCGAGCAGATAATCTCGTTGACCCCCGCCATAACTAATCGATCATAGGAGTTTCCTAGGAGTAAACCATGTGTGGCCGCAACAACTATTTTTCCCTTAAATCCGTCAGATCGCAGTTTTAGGGAGATATTCGCAATAGTACTACCAGTCGCAATAATATCATCTATGATGATTATTACTTCGCAATCTCCGATAATTCCCTTATATGAATCAAAATCCTCAGGCTCATGGGATATTATTCTTCCCGTAGACAGATCTCTTCTTTTCTCAAACGAGGCCATTGGAACCTTACATTTTCTTGCAATCTCTGCAACGAACGATTTTCTTCCAACATCTGGAGAAACAAGGCCACATTTTTTATTTCCGTAGTTTTTTTTGATAAGATCAGACCAAAGGTCGATGGTTCTAATATCGATAAATTTGGCTCCTAGGTAACCAAAAGCGAGAGGATTATGCACATCAACAGTAATGAGAGTGTCGATATTTGAGACTATACTCTCAGCAATGATTTTGGCAGATATGGCCTCCCCCGCCAAGAATCTTTTGTCCTGTCTAGAATAAGGAAAATAAGGCATACAGAAGTAAATCCTTTGCGCTCCATAGTCCCTAAGTGTATGCGTAATAAGCATACTTCTAATGATGTTTCTATCCTGATCAGGAAAACCTCTTGCAAGAACAACGTATGTGCCTTCGGGATCTATTGAATCTTGGAATCTAATATATGCTTCACCATCAGGGAATTCTTTATATTCCAATTTAACCATTTTGAAACCATATTCTATGAAGGAATTTATTCGGATGGATTTATATAGTGGATCCTTAACCAAATATAGCATTCATCTCACGTACTACAAACCTAAAGCTTTGAATTCATAATATTCCATAATCAAAATCAGAAAAAAGGTTAAAACAGGCTGGTGTAGATATTGGATACAATACCAGAAATAAAAATTCCTGACAATTTAGCGCGACCTAAAGAATATGATATATATTTCGAGGAGCTAATAAGTAAGACAAAAGAGGCCTATAAGATTGCACTATTGGCCAGGAGTAGAGGAATAGATCCAAAATTGACGCCAGAAATATCACTGGCATATGATCTAGCATCAAGGGTCGAGGCTATGGTCGGCCCGAAGGGGATCGCCGAAAAAATAAGAGAACTACAATCTAGGGGTCTAGAGCTAGAGGAGATTGCCGTAATAGTGGCGAGAGAGATCGCCGAGGGTAAATGGTTAGATGAGACAAACAAAGAAAA
>CAZWPQ010000009.1:43386-66990 GCA_964636085.1 uncultured Nitrososphaerota archaeon | reverse complement strand
ATCATTAATTTTTTTCATTAAAATCTACGGGGATTCATTACTATTTGGTATAAATCCATCTCAAAAAATAGATTTGAGCATAGGCAATCAAAAACTTAGAATTAGTATTGATTCATATAGATATGGAACAGCATCTGTGGTTATAAGAAAATTATCAGCATTACCCCCCTACCTGAGTTTGATTACCCACAGTACAATGAGAAAGATTTTATCAATACTTCTAGGTATACTTATTTTTCGGCCAAACATTATAATCTTTGGTGAAACTGGATCGGGAAAAACGACTTTAGCTAGTCTCTTGCTGAGTGCGATCCCAGCCAGTTGGAGATTAGTTATTATTGAAGATGTTTCAGAAATACCTGATATCATGTTAAAGGGAAAAAAGGCGATAAGGATTTCGGTGCCCTCTTATGAATTGAGATCCTCACTGGAAGAATACGATATCAGAATTAACTATAAGGAGCGAGAAATTCTAAAACTGTTACATAGGTCGCCTGACTACTGTTTTATTACTGAGATACAGGATGCGAAGGATACAAAAGCATTATTCCATGCATATTCAGCAGGTATAAGGGGTATAGCAACAACGCATGCAAGGGATTTTATGGGCCTTGTTAGGAGATGGTTGCAGGTTTATGGTCTGGCCCCAGAATGGATGGATCTGGTCGATGTTTTTATTCAAATGGAAAAGACTATAACCTCCTCGAGAATTTATAGAGCAATAAAAGCTGTCTATATTCCAATAAATAATGGAAAAACAGGAAACGAGGATCATTTAAATACAGTTACGTTGCCGCTTGGTGGGAGAGATAAGAAGTATTTTTTTGTTATAGACAAGGGACTCTTTATCGATATGGAATTTCCGTTAGAAAATATTGCTAGAAAAATAGTGCCTAAATTTAGCACCCGTAACCTCTGTAATGCTGATAGATTTATAACACTCATAAATAGAATACAGAATATATTGACAAGCATAGGCAAAATTATGTATAAATCGCTCGGTAATGACGAGAGTATGAGCCAAATTAATGTATTAGAGAAAATCTCAGAAATTGGCGGCATCATTCAATTTTTTCTGCGATGCTAGATCGATAGCTACATTAGCTTAAAAGTTTAAATATACTGTTTTTATTAATAAGGAAAATACTAAGTAAAAAATGTATTGAATAATAGAAGGGGATGCAGAATGTCGAGAGCAAAAAAGCCCCATGTAAATCTAGTAGTAATAGGACACGTAGATCATGGAAAATCAACAATGATGGGTCATTTCTTATACAAGCTAGGTGCGATTGACGAAAGAATCATAGAGAAATACAGGAAAGAGGCTGCAGAAATAGGGCGAGAATCCTGGGCCTATGCATGGGTTCTGGATACACTTAGAGAGGAGAGATCTAGGGGGCTTACTATTGATCCCACATACACTAAATTTGAGACAGAGAAATACTATTTTACATTAATTGATGCTCCAGGTCATCGAGACTTTATTAAGAACATGATCTCAGGAACATCCCAAGCGGACGCAGCGATACTAGTCGTGTCAGCCAAACCTAATGAATTCGAGGCGGGGTTTAGTAAGGGAGGTCAGACAAGGGAACATGCAATTCTTGCCAAAGTATTAGGTATAAGGAATTTGATTGTTTGTGTAAATAAAATGGATGCTGTTGGTTATAAGCAGGATGCCTATGAATATGTGAGGAGCGAGTTGTCAAAATTCCTATTCTCACGTGAGATGGGCTACAAGCCTGAGGATGTACCATTCATACCAACAAGCGGTCTAAAGGGAGATAATTTAGTCGAGAAATCTCCAAATATGCCTTGGTATGACGGTCCTACACTAAAGGAAGCACTCGATAAATACATCAAACCACCCCCCGTACCCATAGATAAGCCACTACGAATTCCGATAGGAAAAGTTTTGAAGATAACTGGTGTTGGAACTGTAGCTACAGGTAGGGTTGCAACGGGGGTACTAAAACCAGGAGATAAAATAATTATAAATCCCCCGCAGATTAGAACGGTTGCTCAATCAATTGAGATGCATCATACGAAACTTGATCAGGCAATTCCTGGGGATAATATTGGAATAAACGTCAAGGGTGTTGCTGTTGGTGATATAAAGAGAGGAGATGTGATAGGTCATGAAACAAACCCGCCAACAATAGTGGGCCCGGGGGTTGCTAGAGTCCTAGCAAAGATCTCGGTTGTGTGGCATCCAACATCAATAGCGGCTGGATACACGCCCGTGCTACATGCACACACATTACAAATAGCAGCTAGATTTGTAAAGCTAAAGGCTAGGTACGATTCATCTGGCAAGTTGATAGAGAAGGATCCAGCGTTTATTAAAAAAGAAGAACTCGCTGATGTCATCATAGAGCCTATAAAGAAATGCGTTTTAGAAAAAGCCGCCGAGTTGCCTCAGCTCGGTAGGTTCGCTATAAGGGATATGGGACAATTGATAGCTGTTGGCCTCGTAATGGATATTCTTCCTCCAGATGCAGAATAGAATTCTAGTAAAACCCTGTTTTTATATTTTTTGTTTTTTGTAGAAATTACATGCTTAGTTGGGTAATTCTATGGCAGAGGAGGCAATAAGAGAGGAGGAGCTTTTAATAGATGAGAAATTCGTGCAACAGACATACGAGAGGGTATATAAGGAGCTTAAGAAGGCTATTATAGGTATGGATCATATAATAAAAATGATGTTTATAGGTCTCCTAGTTGGTGGCCACATATTGCTTGAGGGAATGCCGGGGGTAGGGAAAACATTCCTAGCACAAAACTTTGCCAATGTGATTGGTGCTAGCTTTAAGAGAATACAGATGACGCCTGACATGTTACCAGCTGATATAATAGGATCATATATTTATGACCAAAAAGAGGGTACGTTTAAATTCAAGAGGGGCCCGATATTCGCAAATATAATTTTGGCTGATGAGATTAATAGAGCGCCTCCCAAGACACAAGCGGCTCTGTTAGAGGCAATGGAAGAAAAAACAGTAACTGTGGAGGGTGTTACTTACCCCTTACCAAAACCTTTTTTAGTTATGGCCACGCAGAATCCTGTTGAATTAGAGGGTACATATCCATTACCTGAGGCTCAACTAAGTCGATTTATGATGTATATACAAGTGGAGTATCCAGATGAGGAAGAGGAATTACAGATTCTAAAGCTGAAAATGAGGACCATTAAGAGGGTCTTGACAAGTCAAGTAACAAGTGCAAGAACTGTAATCGAAATGCAGAAATTTATAGCTAATAAAGTAGAGGTAGAGGAATCCGTTCTTGAGTACATGCGGGACATTGTCATGGCGATAAGGAGGGACTCTAGGGTACTTTTTGGATGCTCACCAAGAGCATCGATTGCTCTTTTAATGTGCTCTAGGGCACATGCAGCGATGAATGGAAGAAATTATGTAACACCAGAAGATGTTAGAATGGTTGCCCCATATGTATTGCCACATAGGATATTCCTAAAGCCAGAAGTAGAGCTCGGGGGAGTAAAACCATATGATATCATGACTGCAGCTCTCGATAGTGTTCCGATACCCGAGCTGTAATTACCGAACTAAGTTAGATAAAGCCTTGAATGTTTTTTCCTGCAAAATATTTTTTTAGTAGTGAGCGATAATAGTCTGTCATTATTCTAAGGACATTTTCATTGGATCTATGGGCTACCCTGCCCAATAATGGCTCAAGAATATATGCTTTTGCAATTTCTCTAAGCACAACTGTAGCGAAGCTCCCTGCTGGAAGCGAAAACTTCAGAATATTACCGTTGTCGTGGTAATATTCTAGATCACCGATTATGACAATAGTTGATCTCCAACTTCCCTTAGCGACACTTTTTGGAAGATACTTGATCCTAAAATTAGAGGGCAATACGTCTTCGGAGTCTAATATATCTGAGAGGACGTTTTTGATTACTGGCGGGATATATTGTTGTTCAAAATGATATCCAATGAGGGGTAGCCTGTTGGGTATATCAATGTTAGCATTTAATATTTCGCTGAGGGCTAGGTTAAAAAGAAAAGATTGATATGATTCGACCAAGATTCTAAGGAACTCTCGGGGTAACGAATGTAGAATTCTGTGGGGCTCAATTTTCTTTAAGAGATTTTGAAGGATGATTCGCTCATAGTAAAAACCTCTTTTAGGTAACAAGCTTAGTGCATTTTTAAAATCTTCCTCCTCCAATAATTCTAGAAATTGTTCACGATTAGGGAAAAAAGGTGAACATTCTTTAAGGACTACCATTAATGATTCCATATACCTACCCAACACAATTAGCTTTCCAGCTATATGAGATACAGGCTTCCAAACACCGAATCTTTGGTAACCAAAAAAATTTGGGGCGCCCTTCTTGACCAACTCATTCAATATCATTTGGATAGCATTAATGTTGGTAGTCCGAAATTTGATAGTAAAGTGATTTCCTATGTGTTCTCCTATATGGATCCTCCTTAATTCTCTAACTGGCGAGACTAGCATTATTTTTTCGCTCCACTTAGTGCTTATTATTTTCTCTGGAGGAACACCAAACACACAGCCACGCTGCACTGTAATCGCTTCTTTGTCCTTCATACCGCTAAGAAATACCCAGTGTCTTGGTATTCCAAGTTTTTTAGAAATAATTCTGATTGCACTAAAGGTATCAATATTCCTTTTTATTAGTACAAAATGGGTGAAAAGTCCAGGATAACCGCTTGGCGTGATTACGGGATTTTTCAGTTCTAAGATAGTTCCATCTTTCTGTATTTCCTCCACAATAAAATCATCTATATCACTCCACATAATATTAGCTTTGAGATGAACACTAGTCATATACGCATGCATCCCACATAGCATGTCTAGGGCAGGATATGATTCAACCATTTAATCACCAATTTCTCAATAGTGGGAGATCCCCAGTTACTTTATCTATAATGTCGGAAAACCATGGTCCTATTACGAGAACAGTAATTGTGCCTGGCTCCAGTTCAGTCAAGCCAGCATCCCTGATTACCCCAGAAGGTATGCCGAGTGAAATAGCTTTCTTATATTTTTTTATTAGCTGGTCTAAGTTACTCACATGCAATACGACCTTTTTTTGTCCAGATAAAATCCATTTGTCAGCCACTTCGGGCTTAAAATTCTTTACTAGGCGGTAACCCTCAACAGCGGCATGCGCTATGTGGACAAATAATTTACCTATAGTCATACCAATTTTTTTAAGATCATCTCTAACAATTATTACTTGTTTGAGATCGGTCAAGTTTGATCACGTGTACTTCAATGTGGCTAGTTGACCTAAGAAAAATGTTCATTAGGGCATATATAAAATTTCTAGTGGAGGAGGTAACGGTTATACCAAAGAAGAGCTATAGACTGGATGTAATGGGCCATGTGATAAACTTGGTGGTGGGGGAAAGGAAGAAGTTACCGCGGTTTATTGCTAGGATATTAAGAAAACATGATTTAGTAGAAATTGAGGACGAGATGAATGATAAACAATTAATAACAAAGTTGGTTAATTTATCAAGCACTTCTACCATAAGCCCAAAGCTGGATCCATTACCTAACGAGTTCTATCCTAGGTTAATAGAGGTAATAAAAAATGTGGATAATGCAACAAGAGATAAAATAGTTACTGAACTAAGAAAAATGACCGCTATTCGTTTTCCTAGGATAATACATAGGCTACATACAGGAAAAACAGAAGGTATGGATTTATATGAAAGGGAATTTTTTCAAATATTCTACAAAATCTTTGAGGCATTTAAGAAATCAATTTTAGATGGACTGGCAGAATTGCTTGAAGACAAAAACATTAAGGAATTTATCTATGCAGATAAAATGTAGGGTCATAGTTTGAAAACTTTTAAGTCCTCGTAAATAGGCCCCCGGGGCGTCAATGTACTTTTCTTTAGTTTAAGCGATTCTACAAAGAACTTGCCTATATACTTGTTTGAGTTTCTTGCTATGAAATCCTTAAGGTCTCTTGTAAATTTTTTTATTCGTGCCAATGTTATATGAGCATGAAATTTTTTGTGCTCGACCCGGAACCCATGTTTCGAGAATCCATCCCTAAGACAACTCGCTATTGATGAAATTACCTCGGAATTTTTTAGAATTCCTATCCATACAACTCTGGGTCTATGAATTGTTGGGAATGCTCCTAGCCCCCCTATCTCTATCTCGAAAGGCTCCATATTTCTTATGCAATTGTAGATTATATCTTCTACTTGACTAATAGCTGATTCGGGAATTTCCCCTAGAAAGTATAGGGTTATATGGATATTCTCTGGCTCCACTATCTTCATCGAGGCCCCAGTCTTTATAAGTCCTCGCTGAATATTAATAATTTTACTGATAATGTCCTTATCCGTAATATCTATAGCTACAAATGTTCGTATCATTCTGTTCCCCTCATATGAATAAAAAGGAAAATTGAATTATGAATAAGGGGGTTGAAGAATCGAGAGTGGGGGCGAGAATGCGGGGAATCATAATATTGCTATTACTCGTATCAATCATCCCAAGCGTCCACCCTAAATTCAATTCAAGCCCAGAAAGTCCATATGCCTGTGTCCTTTTGGAGAACCAAAAGGAGAATATAACATTCGGGATATTTAGAGGAGGGACGCCAGAAATTCCGGTAGATAACTTCTCCGTATTAATCGATAAGATTAAGGGAGTTGGGTTCTACATAAAGAACATAACTGACTTAACAACTATGGAAGAACTAGACCATGTTCATGTCTTGGTGCTTTTGACGCATGAAAACCTAACCGATGAACAGATCAGCATAATTAAAAATTACACTTTCTTGGGAGGCAATCTATTATTTGTATTGCCCTCATCAGTAGATGATACATCGAAAAGATTACTAGAAATGTTTGGGCTTGAGATAATAGGTTCTGCGGAGGATAATGAATCATATTATGAGAAAGAGTCATATATTATTGTTAACGGTAGTTGGGAAAATGTCTCTATAACGAGGGACATAAATTCTATATTAGTAGTAAATGCATCAGCCTTGAATTACACTGGGAACAATGAACTTCTAGATGAACTTGGGCTTAATGAAACAATGCCGCTAGACAATGAAACGAATGTATCGATTCTATATGTTAATAAGCTAATCTGGGGCGGGCCTACAACATACGTAGAGTACAAAAAAGGAAAGAAGACCTATGGACAAAACGTTACATTTTGTTATGCTCAGGAATACTATTTTGGGTCTAGAATAGTTGTGGTCTCATCGGGATACATGTTTGAAAATCTTTATGTTGTTAAGAAGGACTTTGATAACCTAAAATTGCTCGAAAATATCATATTGTGGCTTGGCGAGAAACTAAATCGCATTGATATATCCGTTATAAGCAGAGAGCCGAATGAAACAACAATTGATATCGATAAAAACCCAACAATCAATGTTAAATTTAGAGTCACCTATGCAAATCTGTCGCTAGGTTCTAATACTAATCTACCAGACCCATTAACGATAATAGGTTTTGAATATCTTGGGAAACTAAAATTACCAGCGGCTCCAGAACCTAAAAATGAGTCATATGATGAGGAGAAACAAGAGGCATATTATTATTATGATGTCGATCTCAATATAAGTGCATTGCTAAACAGATCAGCAGTCGTTTTTATTAGAATAATGTCCTCAATGGAATTTTATGGATTTAAATGGAGTGAATCAATAAGAATAGAGGCCATCAAAAAGCGTTTTTCATTCATGAAGTATCATATTACGCTCTTGACGATCCTCGCGGTAGTGTTGATAAACCTAGTTGCTATAGTTTTGCTATTCCCATACGCCACTAAAATAAGGAAAAAATGCAAAGAATACGAATCAAAAATGAAGGCATAAGAGCAACTATTTCTCCTTTCTCCTCATCCGACGTAGCATCTCTGCCAAGCGTACTTCTCTTTTTTCCTTAGCTTTCTCGATTTTCTTACCTTTCTTTATGATCAATATTATCGATAGTACGATTAGGGTTGCCCCCACGACTAGGGGGGGTAACCAAAGTGCTGTAGTATTCCAAAAGTATTTCTGATAACGCCTTATGGAAGAGAGCAACAGGTTTTTAAGAATGGTGACCCAAAGGTCTTTGTTTTGTGCTATATCGATCCATGCTTTTCCGTATGTGGGTTCAACAATATCACTTAGACTAAGAGAAAAACCAAACACAACCACATAACCTAGGCCGTATTTCTCCATAGCAAAAATTGTTATCCCACCCTCAGGATAAAATATTGTTCCATTATAGCATAGAGCATAAGTCCAAGGCGGTGGATGAATTATCATTTCTTTGCTTATGTTGATAGTGTCTAAAGTAATAATGGTGGATTCAACAATAAGATTAAACGTTTTCCCGCCAAGGAAATCCTTAAGGGCATCAGAATAATGGCTCTCATTGATATGGAGATAACTATCATTTGAAAGTGGGTCTATTAGTGTATTCCCAAAGCCTTTAGTGAAGTTGAAATGAATTTTTGTGTCGAGAGGAATGCTTGAAACTAAGTCATCCATTACTATAACATCGGAATTAAAGTCTCTATCCTTGACAGAATCCAAGCCCATTACCAAAAGAATACCGCCTCTCCGAACATATGATTCAATAATTTTTTTCTCTGAGTCAGAGAACGTATTATTTGATGGGGGGACTATGTATATGGCTACTCCAGATAATGTTGAATAATTTATGGTGTCATTTAGTTGGTAGAACCTAATACTACTGTTGAGGGTCTCGTTTAAATAGCCTATTGCCTTCGTAAAATTCAGTAACGCCGGTTTATGGTGGACGTCCATGACAACTACTAACTCATTTTCTGTCTCATGTGTATTGGGCGAAGCGAGACACGGCCAGATAGCAGTAGATATTACTAGAACGATGACATAAATTATTGTAGTACGCATCTGTTTTACCCCCGTCTTTTTTAGCTTAGTAGTAATATTCCTCCAATATTTCCCCATGTATTTTTGCTTTACCGCCAGTAGGTTCAACAATAAGATTTTTACAGCTAGGACAATATACCTTAGTGGATGCATGAGAGAATGTCAGAATTTCATGGCCGCATTGTTTGCATCTTACCCTGATGAATGTGCTTCTTGGGAATCTAGCAATTTTTTTCTCCTTTTCATCTAGCTCCTCAATAATCCTTCTTATTTCTTCAGCCATAGCTATACACCTCAGACACAAAGGCCTCGTCATTGTTGCTTTAGTGGATCACCTCTTCATCATCGGCTTATCAACATCAAAAATGAAATTATAAACATTTAACCTAATCATAAACATGTTAAAACTACTAGATATTAAATTATTTTCTTCTTTTTGCACGGGGTCTTTTTCGATTGGATGTATCCGTTGATGGTACTGATGAAAGCACTCTAAGGAGTTCATCTCTAGATTTTCGGAGTCTAAGGAATATTTCGATAAACTTCTCTCTGGCCTTGGAGACAGCCTCCTTATAATCAATTTCACCATTCATGATTTTTCGAAGCAATGTATGTACATAAGCATTAAAATAGGGCTGTAGAAATTCGGGCCAAATTTTCTCAAGAAATTCGCATAACCGGTAACCTAACTCGGATAGATGAAGCCTACCTTTTTTTCGTATGATGTACTTACGGCTAACCAGTTTTTGGATGTGTTCTGATCTTGTTGCTTTTGTCCCCAAACCTAGCCTCTCCATATATGCTAATAGTTCGGCCTCACTCAGTCGGCTTGGTGGTTTTGTGAACCGTTTCTGAAGTTTGATGTTTTTAATAATCAATTTATGCCCTGGTTGGAGTTCTATATCACATGTTTTTGGTTTGTTAAAGGGATATACTTGGAGAAAGCCTTGTTCTTTTATTTTTGTAATGTTGACAACAAAAGTTTCCCCATCGACCCCCAGGTAAACCTTTGCTTTGACTAGTATGGCATCATTCATAAAGAGAGATAGATATCGGCGTACAATTAAATTATAGACCTTGATATGGGTATCCGATAACCTAGTATTTTGTTTTGGCACGTCAATAGGAGTTATGGGGAGATGATCTCCAATTAGTCTTCTTCCATTTTTGCGTAATCTGCAACCCATGGAAATTATTTTCATTGCAAATTTACCTAGTTCTTTATGTCTACAAAGCCTTTCAATGTTAGCTCTATGGTTGTAGTTATCTGGATAGCGATCCGTGTCTGTCCTTGGGTAGGTGATCAGTCCCTCCAAATATAAGTCCTCCAAAATTTTCATGGCTTTGCTGGATGGTAGCTTCAATAATTTGTTCAGCATTATAAGGGCTTTATTGGTATTCAGCGGCCCCTCGGGGCGTTGCCGCTCAGTTTTTGAATCTATCTTAATTACACTACAATATTTTGCGTTCACAACTTTTTTATATATTTGTTTAGCGATTTCCTCCTGCTGGAATGGTGATTTTATATGCTCCGTATTAATGTTTATGTTGTCGTGCAAAACTTCAGCCGTAAGTGACCAGTATCGTCTGGGTTTATAGTTACGGATGTATCTTTCCCTCAGAAATAGTAAGTATAGGGTGGGGCTCTGTACACGTCCTAGTGATAGTATCCCCCCCTGAGGCCGTAATTTTGCAATATGTCCAGATTTCCTGCCGATAATAGTAAGTTCCCTAGTTGATGAGAAACCACTAAAAGCATCTATTATTTTTCTGGCCTCGGGTGCTAGGGCCCAGTTTATGATTGGTTTTGTTGGATTGTTAAAAGCATCTATAAGTTCGCTTGGTTGGAGCGATAAGAACCATATTCTAAATACGGGCATATTCTTCACAGTCTTTATAATCTGGTATGCCTCCCAACCTATATTTTCTCCCTCCTCATCAGAATCGGTAGCTATGAATAGAACGTCATGTTTTTGGGCTAAGGATCTGAGGATTTTAACTATGCTAGGGTATCGATGTTTGCGGAAAAGGCTTTTCTCATCCTGTATTATCCTTAATGGATCCGTTGTGTGCCATGACTTATATTCCCTCCTTGTGTCATATTCGATGAGATGCCCCCTAAGGGGGACTATAGTTATGTGTCTCCCCCTGTAGCGGAGCGAGTATACGGTTATCCGTCCGAATCTTAAGATCTTATAATCCTTTCCAGACAACGCTTTAGCAAGTGCAGTAGCTACCTTTGGTTTCTCAGTCACTACGAGAATTCTAGAGTTTATATTTGTTATCTCACTAAATTTGAATCGGGGCATCTGCGGGGAGGATATCTCGGGCAATTTGATAGAATTTATAAAGATGGACATCAGCTCTGTTAGGTCTACTATGCGCCCTCCACTCCTTTTGAGATCATAGGTGGAGATCAATTTATCCAAACTGGGTGAAGGTGTTTGTAGGGAGTTAGCAATATCCTTGTTTAATGTGCTAGCATTCATAGATTGTTGGTTAGATAGGAACACGTCCAGTACTGTTTGCTTCTTCTCCCTTTTTTTCTTGTGTTTTCTCATAACTATTCTCTGCCTCTACCGTATTATAAAATGAATCATGCTGAATATTAAAAGATGTTGTTGAAATACAAATTTAGATTTAACAAATCCTATAATTGGAATTGGGTGTCGTTGAATGGATCCGCACGTAGATGGATTGGAAGCATATTTAATATTTGACGAAAGCGCAAGAATATGGCCTTTGGACTCTGTACATGTAGCAGAGTTTGAGATTATGGGAAAACCTGTCTACATGCACCTGATAGAGGCACTAAATTCTTTTGCGCGTATAAAAAAGATTGTGGTTTTAAATGTCGGCAAGAGTGGAGACATACATATAGACAATATGAATCAATTATCCATCGAAATTGTTAAGGAAAGAATAGACCGCATATCTATGTCTGTTCTGAAGGAAATAACGAATTCATTAAGAGACCCAAAGAATGATGCAATTATCACTCATGCATTTGATCCAGCCGTCATATTTGGATCATTTCCCATCCATAACAAGAACATGGTTATTTATGAGCAAAAAGGCAAAATAGTGAGGCCTCTCGTATACATCAGGAGTGGGTCTGAATGGCCAGAGGAGGGGCACAGAGTGGATTGGAGAGATATGGAGACACTGCCACTTTATCCATGGGAGATGCTTGTATTCTCAATGAAATTGCTGAATACAAAGATTAAGGGCAAGTCTATAGGTAATGATGCCATGATTTCTAAAAATGTTAATATTGTGGGAGATTGTTGGATATCCAGCGGCGCTAGGATATATGGAAATGTGACTATCAAGGGCCCATGCTATATAGGACCTGATACAATAATTGGGAATAATGCTTTGGTGAGACAATCAATAATAGAGAGAAACTCGATAATTGGGGCAAATATGGAGGTAGCTAGAAGCTGGTTAGGTCCGTACTCTGAGACACACTCGGGCTATATTGGAGACTCGTTATTCGATTTTCATGTACACACTGGCGCAGGTTTTATAACTGGAAATGTGAGACTGGATCGAGCAACAATAAAGGTTAGATGGAATGGCAAAAAAATTGATAGTGGTTTAAACAAACTAGGGGTAATCATAGGTAGGAATACCGAGATTGGCATACACGTTGGGACAATGCCAGGAGTACTTATCGGCAAGAACGTGGTTGTGGGCCCAGGTACGTTGGTTTTTGAGAACATACCTGATAACATGCTTGTCTATGTAGAGCAGACCATAGTAAGGAAAAACAGGATTAAATGAGTGGGATTTGTGCTTATTAACAAAAATTGTTATGTTATATTTATGCAAATCGTTTTTAGTTACTAGAATTTGGTTATCTTATAGGCTCGGTGTTGCTCTTGAAAATAAAGATATCAAATGTTGCGGGAGTATATTTACTGATAACGTTCTTTTGTTTCTTCTTCGCATTGTCGCTATATCAACTAAGATACCTTATAACGGTACTTCAAGCTGCTGGAATTAACATCATGGCATATTTCCCCCAGACATTGGAGGTCATAATATTTGCCCCATGGCTGCTGATTCTTGCTGGCATACTGATCTTTGCGTTCATATTTTCATACATAAGGTTTTCACTTATAACTAGCTCTATAATTCCAAGGCTGGAAATTAAGCGAGAAATACTAAAGGACAAAATCTTTCAGGGCGAACTTACGATGGTTAAGCTCAAGATTTATAACCCCACACTATTAGACTTGGATAAGGTCATAATCACAGACTTGGTGCCGGACGCATTTGATATAATTTTCGGCGAGAATTATGTAGAAACCAATTTACCTGCGGGCGGAAAAATCGAGATATCATACCTGCTCAGAGCGGCGGCTCGAGGAGTTCATGTCGTAGGGCCCGTGGGCATAGTAGTAACAGATAGGCTATCTATGTTCGAGACAGAATTTGAGTTTCCAGATTACTCAGAGATTAGGGTATTTCCTGCATATGGAGATGTAAGGAAGGTGGAGATAACTCAAAAAGCTATGGGAGGCTTCTTGCCAGGCCAACACACTATGTTCAAGATGAAAGGGTCTGGCTATGATTTTCATCAACTAAGACTCTATAATCCCGCTGATCCTATAAGACTCATTGACTGGAAGGCCTCTGTAAGACTAGGAAAATTGATGGTAAAAGAGTACCATGGTGAGAAAGTGATAAAGCTATACATACTTATAGATACTAGTTATACGATGGGGTTTGGTTTTCGTAGATTCACTAAACTTGACTTTGCGGCTAGAGCTGGTGCTTTGGTTGCATATTTGGCCCAAAGAATGCAAGATTTCTTTGGGGTAATGCTATTTTCATCTACGGTTCATAATTTCCTGAAGGCTGGGAGGGGGCGTGGCCACTTTCTTAGGGTCCTGTCGATACTAGCTGAGGCTGAACCAGAAGGAGTGGCAAATCTCCCTGGTGCTGTTAGGTATTTGATAGATAGGGAACCTAGAAGCGGTTTCTTGGTTATTATATCGGATTTAGAGGGAGATGTTCACATATTCGAGGAAGGTATAAAGATAGCATTAGCGCATAAATTAAGACCTACAATAATATCACTGATTTCCCCTCTGTTCGAGATACCTAGCCCACGGAAGCCGTATATGGCGATGTATAGAGAGGCAGTGATGATAGAGTACATGAGAAGATTTAAGCTGGTTTCAAATAGAATAGCGAGATACGGTGTTAGGGTGATCCCGGCGACACCAAAGAATATTATTTCAGCAGTTCTTGACGCGTATGTCAGGGCAAAGATGAGGATGATTGGTGCCATATGATGCGTGCCTATATTAGTCAGCTTGAAAAACTGAATAGGGAATTGGTGGTAAAATATATACTTTTCAAAGCCATCATGGCATTTTTTGTCTTTTCATATCTATGGTACATATCTAAATTTGCTAGCGGGGTTGTTTGGGATTCATGCTATAAGCTCATGTTATTAGTTAGGGATATGATTGTTTTTTCGCTTGTGCTCATTGTCTATGGTTTCGTGGTAGTTTGTCTTTATCTGGCGAGGATACAATCCGAAACAACAGCATATATGATTTCGATTAGTTATGTGTCATCGATTATAAGGGTTGATGCATCAAGGTTGTTTGCTTTAAGTAAGGGACAAGTAGGAGTGACTTTTCTAGAAGTGGTAGCCGGTTTTCTTGCCTTTCTCCTAATAATTGCTTTTATATTGAATATAAGTTTTATTGTTCGCGGAAGTATAGCACATTTCATGTGGGCAGTAGCCTTATCATTGTTTGCGTTGACGGGTCTTGAGGCAATTGGTCAGGCTCAAATGAGAGTTTATCCATGGCCACCACATAGTCTAGGCGAAGTAATATTTAACAGCTTTGTGATACTGGCGGCGTTTACTTTTTTGGTTATAGAGGTTTGTGGAAATTTAGCTTATGCTGCCCATGTAATAGATCGTTATAGGACAAAAACCATAAGGATGAAAAAGACGATAGAGTCATTATTTTACGGTAGGACAAGCTATGAATCAAGTATTGAGACGCCCATTTCTATGGAGGAAGGTGGAGGTCTTAGATTTAGTCCGCTTGCCGAATTGCTGCTTAGGGGGTATACTGGCATATATGCCTTGGAGGAAACAACAGAAGAACTCTCTGGGAAAGTTTTGGGGTTTTTAAAGTTGGAAGAGAGGCGGGATAAGGATGTAATGAGACTGTTGTTTGGGTCAAAGGCTGCCCCACATTTTGAGAGAATGATTCTTTCAATAATACTTAATTTATTTTTTAAGCTTCCCCTATGCGTCATTTTAACATTAATTACACTTGCCCTGGCTGATGTCATTGGATCTATTTATCCTGACGTTGCGGAAGCTCAGAGCCCAGCTTTCATCGTTCTTATCTTTGCATTTGTCTCGTTAATATTTTATTATCTGGGGCTGTTAATATCGAAGAGACAGAAAAGGTGAAGTTTTTTATTTTTCTTTAACTCTTATTCTATTTTTAAAAAAGAAAGAAAAATAAAGTAGGATTCATGAATTACTAACTATTATAGAGTGTGTAATTCCGTGGTGGTGGAGTATTACAACCGAGTGATTTGACATGTCTGAGGCTGGAGAAGTCTTTACATATGAGGAGATCGAACAGGGATTTAGGGATTTTGTGAATAATTTTTCTACTGTCGATAACAAAGGCCTCCCTATATTTCCATATCTTAAGTTGCTTCAGATAATCTTTGATGAGAAAATAACAAGTCTAACTATTTCATATCCAGATTTAGTCATTAGGAATCCAACTCTTGCAAGGCAACTATTGCTGAGACCAAAAGAGATACTAAAGATCTTTACGCATACCCTCTGGAAAATGCTTAGAGAGATCCATGGAGATGTTCCTGATGAAGTCATACGGCGCTATAGGGTCAGAATAAAGGATATAGGTCACGAAGTCCCAATACGGGATATTTTTACCAGCTTGTTGATTGGAAGACTTGTAGAATTTAGAGCTCTTGTCGTGCGTGTGTCTCAAGTAAAGCAATTCATGCGGAGATCAATGTGGCTGTGTAGAGAATGCAATAGAACTTTCCTCTTTGAAAGTGACGAATTCTATTCTAGGCCTCGAAGTTGTCCTTTTCCTGACTGTAGCAACACAAATCAGAATAAGTTTATATTGTTGAGCGAAGGAAAAGAGTTTGAGGAATATCAGGAATTAATAGTGCAGGAGTTGCCCGAGGAACTTCCTGCTGGAAAACTGCCAGAATCATGTAGTGTTATAGTTTTTGGTGACTTGGTGGATAAGGTAAGACCTGGGGACAGAATAAAGATAACTGGGATTATTTTAGTGATGCCCGAAAGAAAGCTGACAGAGGGTAGGAAACCACTTTTTAAAACATATGTAGAAGCCGTATATATAGATAAACCTGAAACAGAGCAAGAAGAAATAATGCTTACAGAATCTGAGATTGAGCAAATACTATCATTAAAAAATGACCCTAATTTAGAGCAGAAAATCTATGCCAGTATATGCCCCTCTGTTTATGGGATGGAGATAATAAAGAAGGCCATTGCGGCTCAACTCTTTGGTGGGGTTCAAAAAGTATATCCTGATGGCACTAGGGTTCGTGGCGATATTCATATACTTCTTCTTGGCGATCCTGGTACAGCCAAGTCTCAATTACTTAAATATGTTGCTAACCTTGCCCCTAGAGCTCTCTATACCAGCGGAAAAGGTACCACCGCTGCAGGATTAACGGCTGCAGTCATAAGGACTGAGGATGGATGGGCCCTAGAGGCTGGTGTTTTGGTTCTCTGTGACAAGGGTATTGCGTGTATTGATGAGTTCGACAAGATGCGGGATGAGGATCGTAGGAGCATTCATGAGGCCCTAGAACAACAAACAGTATCTATCGCTAAGGCTGGCATCGTTGCTACTCTCAATGCTAGGGCTAGTGTCTTGGCAGCGGCTAATCCGCGGTATGGTAGGTATTACCCTGATAGGGGACTTAGGGAAAATCTTGACTTACCGCCGACAATATTATCTAGATTCGATCTAATTTTTGTGTTGAGGGATGTGCCAGATGATGAAAAGGATAAGCAATTAGCGGAACACATATTGCAGTTGCATGGAAGGATAAAGGATGTTATCCCTCCAATTCCACCCGATTTCTTTAAAAAAATGGTGATGTATGCGAGAGAATATATTCATCCTAGATTGACTAAGGAGGCGATTGAGAAAATTAAGGAGTTCTATCTGATGATGCGAAGTTCGGCATCAAAATATAGGCAGTCACATTTGGAGCTGCATCCTGTACCTATAACTCCTAGACATCTGGAAGCACTGATAAGACTTACAGAAGCCCATGCAAGAATGCTTCTTAAAGAAGAAGCTGATGAAGATGATGCAATGTTTGCAATACAATTAATGAATGAGAGCCTCAAACAGGTGGCCTATGATATAGAGGCGGGGGTTATAGATGCGGGGGCAATATATACAGGCGAGACATTATCGCGTCGGTCTAGATATCGTTTTGTGCTTGATCTTATAAGGAAGCTACAGGAGGAGTATCCCGATGGAGTTCCAATAAGCGAGATATATAAGCGATGTGGAGCCAAAAACATATCAAAGGAATTTGTGAGGAGTGTTATACAAAAGGAGAAATTTGTGTCCTTATTTGAACCTAGCCCAGGAAAGATAAAATTTATTGAGTAGCGGCTTCCTATTGAGTTTTTTAGTAAAGCATAACTTTTTACTAATTCTTGTTTCATTTATATTTTTACTTGTTTTAAATTTATATGTGAATATTGTTTTGCTGTTGGTGTACTAGTTGGCGGAGGAAGAAAAATCTGATCAAAGTGGCGATGAATCTATAGATGAAGAACTTGATAGAATGGCCGACGAGGTAATGAAAAAATATCTTTCTGCGGCTCGTGCAGATATTAGAGCTAGGGAAGTATCAGAAGGAATCGAACAGATAGTCATGGAGAGAATCGAGATACCAGAGGAAATACAACCTATGCTCGAAGAAGTACCAATGGACAAAATATCGCCAGCGGAGATTATGAGGGAACAAATAAACGAGACCATAGCAAAGATGAACGATGTTATAAAAACCTCTCGAGAAAGTTTTAAGGAGGCTATTAGGAATCAGCTGTTAACTATTAGAAAACATGTAAAAGAATTAGGAAATAGTATAGCCCTAGCATTTGTATCAAAAATTGGTTTAACTCATCTAAGAAGGAAACTGGAGGCCTCATACAGGGACATTGTCGAGAGGGAGTTAAAGGCAAAGGAGCCAGAAATATTTGAAGGTGCCATAGCTCCACTCGAACCATTCTATCGGGAGTTATTATCGCGGTTAAATGAACTCACATCGAGATTATCCGGGCTTCGTGAGGCGTACGAGAAGTGGCTCCTAGAGTATACCACGGTCTTGAGGGATCTCTCTGCATCTACGGAAGAAGTGGAGGATGTAGAAAATTTACTTCAAGAGAATAGAACCCTAAAAAGACAGTTAGAGGAGCTAAATGATATAGTAGACAACCTCAGAAGCGAAAATGAAGAGCTAAAAGCTAAAGTTTCTGAGCTAACGGAGAAATATGAAAAAGTACTGGGTGAAAAGGAAAAAATCATTAGTGAACTAAATCAGAAAATAGAAAGACTTGAGCATGAAATGAGAGAAAAAGCGGTTCCAGCTGAGAAATTAGAGGAATTCAAGAAAATTGTGGAGGAAAACAAAAAATTGCAGGAAGAGCTAAAAGAAAAAACGGAGAGAATGATAGAGCTAGAGAAGAAAATAAAGGATCTAGAGATGAAGTTGGTAGAACTAAAAGGATTTGAGGAAACCAAAAAGCTTTACGAGGCAAAGCTGGCAGAAAAAGACAGAATAATCGCCGAATTAAAGCATCAGCTAGAGACAATGGTGGGGTCAAGCGACATAATGAGGCGATATGAAGAAATATACACAAAATACGTTCAAGCCACCGAGCAGAACAAGATATTCCAACGTGAAATTGAACAGTTGAAAGAGGAAAATGAAAAACTTCGAAAAACATTGGATGAGCTAAGAACACAAATTACCGAGCTAAGAAGTGCGGAAAAAATAAGGGAGGTATACGAGGCCAAGCTTGCGGAGAAGGATAGGATAATAAGTGAATTGAAGGCCACAATATCTCAACTTGAAAGCGAATCAGAAATCGCGAAGAGATACAATGAGTTATACTCGGAATACATGGCCATCATAGAGAAGTATAAACTACTTCAGAATGAGCTTGCTAAAAGAAATACTGAAATTGAACAGTTAAGGAAAAAATTGACAGAATTGCAGTCTAAGCTAGCCGAGTTTAGTGGTTTCGAAAGAATAAAGCAACTCTATGAGGAGAAGCTAGCCGAAAAAGACAGGGAAATAGACAGTCTAAAGAGAAAAATAGAGGAGCTTGAGGGAATGATGGCTTCCATGGAGGCACTAAAGGAGGAAATAACGTCATTGCGTGAAATAATGGGTAAGGCCGAGGAGAAACCATCAGCGGAGATATCCTTAGAGGAATATAGGAAATTGCTTGAATCGATGAAGGACGAGTTATTGAAGCTAAGAAATGAATTACAGACAAAAACTAGGAGGATTGGGGAATTAGAGGCAACTTTAAAAGTCTATGAGGACCAGATAAAAATCCTTCAGTCCCAAATAGCGGAGTATAAGAAAGGCGTAACGGTGTCCAGTAAGGAGTTTAAGAAACTGCAAGAAGAAAATCTTAAGCTCAAGGAGCAGTTAAGAATAGCAACCGAGCGATATAATGAATTATCCCAGAGATTTGAGACCCTAAAGAGGGAACCCGAAGAGCTAAGAGCAGTGCTATCCGAAACTCCCATGGGGCAGATATATCTCCAGATAAGGGCCCTAAGAAGGGCGTCAATAGATTTATTAGCAAGGGCACTTGGTATGCCTAAACACTTACTACTAAGAGAATTACAAAACCTAGCTAAAGTTGGGATAATAAAAATGACTGGTACACAAGTTATATACCAAGGTGAGCTCTAGTAGTTTGGGGACTATTAAAGTGTGTAGGAACAATATAGTACTTGCAATGATTCTGGTAGCTACAATTTTCTTATTTTTTATGACACACATACATGGGATTTATTCTCACATAGGGAATAGTTACAGCCAAAGTAAATACTTGGCGGATAGTAAAGAGATTATTGATCTTGGCACATTTGTGAAGGGGGAGGATTACATCGAGATAACTGGCAAACTAGTCGTTACGGAAGGGGGGGAAGAGATACCCGTAAGTAACGAGAAAGTATATCTATATCTAAACAAGTCCGAGGAGGAATCAGAATTGATCTCTGAATGTACGACAGGAAGTGACGGAGATTTTTATTTTAGAATATTTGTGGATATGACATTTCCCGAAGGAGTGGTGTATTTCACTGTATACTACCCAGGCTCTGTGGATAAGGGTTATGGCCCGACAAGAATTTATTATAAGGCTACCATAACAATCGAAATGGTTACATACGAGAGAGAAGGTGGGGATTCTAAGGCATACGTTGTTATTGCCCTATTGTTAATAATGATGGCTTCAAGTGCAATGATGTCATTAAGACAGATCATGAGGAGGGAAAAGGCAAGAATGGGGGCTCCTATGTGGAGAGAAATTTTAACCGCAATGACAGAACAGGCGAGACGCAGAGATATAAACTTTGTTCTTTTGGTCAGGGAGCTTATTGACAGTCTGTGCCGTGAATTGGGAATTATACCTAAGGTAGGTGCGCCTATACAAGAGAGAGCAATGGCCCTAGAGGGGGTGTTAGAGGAGGACGCATATAATATCTTAAAAAATATGGTGGCGATATATGAGCTCCTAAACTATGGAGGGCCCTATGCAAGAACAATATTGATGAGCAGTATTGATTTTGATGTATGGCACTCCCTATTAAACGAGTTGGCCAGATCTATAGAGAAAAAGCTAGGGTGAGGCAAAATCGCGTCATGGGCGACTAGAGTTGCGAAGTTCAGTTTAGTTTTGTTTACTTTTCTGACAATTTCATCGGCTATTACTGCTCTATTAATGCGAGCGGGGTATTATCCTATAACTCCTTACTCTGTTACCTCTAAGAATGAGAAAGGATTATACGAATTGAAAAAATTGATCGAGGATGAAGGCTATGATACAAAGTTAATAATTTCGGATCCCGAATCTGCCATAAATATAGGAACAAGAATAGTTTATGTCATTATAGGGCCTTCTCTGAAATATGATGAACAATCAGCATTAACCATATTGTCCCTCCTACAAAATGGCTCTAGTATACTTATAGCTGATGACTTTGGTAGAGCGAATACTCTTCTCCAGTGGATATGGAGGATGATTCCCGCTGAGCAAGCAGTCATAAGTTTGTTCGGTGGATCGTTTGGTTCTGGTGTTAGTGTTAAGAGCTTCATGATATATTTTAACACATCTGCCGTTGTAATGGATGCTGGGTCATATTGGCGGAACCCAGCATATGTTGTTGTAAGGAATTTCAATGATTATTATGGAATACTATCAGGCCATGTTAGGAAGGTATTAACAAAATTTGCAGTATCGATCTCTGTAGATATGGAGGTAAAATGTGAGAATGGTACGGAAAAAAGGTTTATCACCCCGCTACCTTCTGAGTTGGGGTTTATGACAACGACTCCTTTTAGCTGGTTAGAAACAAACATTGATAGCATAATGGATGGGGAGGCCGCCCCCGATTACGACGAGTGGGGAGGAATACCCTTTTCTTTGGGTATTACGATAGAAATTCCAAACGGAGGCAGAATAGCAATAATAGGTGATCCCGACATATTTACGAATGAGGTCCTCTCAATAGCAGATGAAGAAGGGTTCGATAATAAAGAATTTGCACAAAGATTGATCGATTGGCTAGCTTTTGGCTCGAAATCTAGGATAATTGTATTTGATGAATCCAGAAAGGCATTTACTCCAGATAATCCATTATTTGGTCTGGCTCTCGCAATGAAAGTCATTACATCCTTTACAAGGTATTGGATAATCGCTCCACTAATACCGATAATATTTATGATGTTTTTTGTCTACTATTTGCCTAGGCGGTTCAAAACTAAGGTGAAGATATTTAAGTCATCAGTAAAGAAGACTGGGACTTCGCCTTACTATGGAAGATATCTTTGGTACATGTATAGGGGTGGATATCGAGAAGCATTTAAGATAATAATTGATAATCTTCGTAGAACCATAAAATTTAGGCTAGGGATAAGACAAGAAAAGTGGGATGGCATCCTTGAAGCCATACAAAAACGACGTCCAGACCTTGTGGGTGATATTGAAAAGCTACGTAGTATTGTTGAGATATGGTTCGACATAATAAGAGGCAAAAAAGTGAAGTTGACCCCTGATGACTATATAGAGATTTTCAATTTCGTCAAAAAATTCCAGGACAAGCTATAGGATTTCCATGAGATACCTCTCAATAATGTCTTTCCTTATTTCCCTACATCCATCTAATCTTCTTTTCAACCGTCGAAGAACCTGCCTAATTCTGACGATGTTGGCGTCCTCAGACAATTGTGCTATTATATAATTAGTTTTTAATCTCCTTCCATAACTCTCAAAGCTCTCAACAACAATATGGAGATCATCTATTAATCTTGCTTCACATGCATACTTTGCCAATATAGAAACCTTGGATGAGAATATCCTGTCCCGTAAAATACGTCGAATAAGCCGCGAGTGTTTAGAATATACGAATTTTGGCACGGGGCCTAGATGTTCATCAAACTCTATTATACTTAACCCCTGCACGCCTAATCTCCTGAGCGTCTCTAATGTTGACTTGTTGAGTCTCAATTTCATTTTTTATCCCAACTAAGCAAAATATAGTGGCGTAGGAAACTTTAAAGGGGGAGAAATATCGAGAGATACTTCAGAATATTATGCTCATAAATATGCGGGTTGTTCAAAGTGAGGGATAAGTGCGGCTGAGGAATTAAATAGTCGCATATAATAATATATAGAAAAAAATTATATCGGGTCTAGGGTGGTAAACATGGGAAAGAAAGAAACATTGACATTCTTAGTAAAAGGTGGGGAGGCTACTCCTGGTCCTCCACTAGGTCCTGCATTAGGACAACGAGGGCTCCCCGTCGGTAAGGTAGTTGCCGAGATAAATAAAATGACGGCGGAATTTAAGGGAATGCGTGTACCCGTAAAGATAACATATGATCCAGACACAAGAGAATATGAGATAGAGGTAGGTACGCCATATACGTCAGCCCTTATACTTAAATACGCAGGAGTGGAAAAAGGGTCGGGGAAACCAGGATCCGAGTATGTTGGTGATCTAAGTCTAAAGCAAATTATAGAGATAGCGAGGATAAAGAAGAAGGACATGATTGCAAAGAATTTCTTGGCATGTGTAAAGCAAGTAATAGGCACATGTGTATCTATGGGCATAAAGATTGAGGGGAAGGATCCTAGAGATGTGATCAAAAATTTGGAAGATATATTGAAGGAGAAGGGGCTTTATGATGAAGTGATGAGGGAGAGCATATAGAAACAATCCGAGGGAAAATATTGAAATGGCGCGTTTAAATAAAGAAATTTGGAAAAAGCTTCAGAGGGATAAACTTAAGTTGGCTGATTTTTTTAGGAGGATGGGTCTAGTGGACAAAAAATATATAGATGCTTTCCTTAGAGTACCGAGAGAGCACTTTGTTCTACCCGAATA
>CAZWPQ010000009.1:0-43376 GCA_964636085.1 uncultured Nitrososphaerota archaeon | reverse complement strand
AATATATACGATACGCATATGTTGACACGCCACTCCCCATACTGAAAGGTGCAACTATTTCAGCGATAAGTATGTGCCTGATAATGTGTCAACATGCAGAACTGGATCTCGGTAAGACGGTATTGGAAATTGGAACAGGATCTGGATACAATGCTGCTCTATGTGCCGAAATAGTGACTGGTGGAAAAATAGAGGAGCGGGAAGTCAAGCCTGTTTGTACAATAGAGGTCGACTACGATATATATGTTTTTGGGAAGAGAAATCTTGAGCGTCTGAACTACCTTAGGGTCGTAGACGTGAGGCATGGCGACGGGACGCTTGGCTGGCCAGGAGACAGATTGTTTGATGCTATTATTGTTACTGCGGCGGGGAGGGTTGTACCTGAACCTCTTAAAAGGCAACTGAATATTGGTGGTTGTTTAGTTATGCCCATCGAAATAGGAAGATTTGATTGGCAGGTATTAGTAAAGGTGAAGAGAATAGGAGAGGATGCATATATTAAGGAAGAACTGGAAGCAGTGAGATTCGTACCACTGAGAGGAAAATATGGGATAATTAGATAATAGCCAAGTGGTGCTGAAAAAATAAGATATAAAATATGATCGGTTGAAGATATAGAGGGGTCTGCCTTTCTAGTAGTTAAAGGACGCACATTAATAGGGCCATATTGGTCTAGGGTAAACATACTAATATCCAGTGACGGTTTTATTATAAAGATATTTAGATCATCAAAGACAAACAGATTTTATCTATCGAAGGTCGATGCAATATATAATGCAAAGGATCTGTTGATATTGCCCGGACTGATAGATTGTCATGTGCACTTTAGGGATCCCGGCTTGACATACAAGGAGGATTTTGAGACGGGAACCAAATGCGCAGTAGCTTCGGGTGTTACAGTAGTTGGGGACATGCCTAACAATATACCTAGGATTGATAGTGTTGAAACATATAGGTATAAGATTGGTCAGATAAGGAATAAGTCGTATTGTGATTATTTTCTTTATGTGGATATGAATGCGTCTAATGAATTGACGAAAGTAGTGAAGCTTGATGTGCCGCCTAGAGCGGTGAAGGTATATCTCCCTATGGAGCGGCATTACTCGCTTATATCGAGAGGCGATATCCTAAGGGGTTTAAAATATGTTTTTCATGCAGAGCACCCAAGATACATAAAAAAAGGAGAATTTTCGAGCATAGATGAACTTAGTAAGCTCAGGCCACCGCTTGCAGAACTAATGGGGATCAGATATGTTGTTGAGTTGGCTAAAAAAGGACTAGATGTGCACATAACTCACGTAACTACTAAGGCTGGGCTGTTAGAAATAATAAAGGCAAGGAAGGAAGGCCTCAATATTACATGTGATGTTACTCCTCATCATCTTGTTTTTTATGAAGGGAAAATAGATAAATCCTCTCCCCTCTTTATGGTTCTTCCCCCCATACGTAAGAAGGAGGATAGGGATTTTCTAATACAAGCTATTAGAGAGGGACATATAAATGCCATATGTAGTGACC
The DNA here is from genome assembly GCA_964636085.1 of uncultured Nitrososphaerota archaeon. Lineage (GTDB taxonomy): Archaea > Asgardarchaeota > Njordarchaeia > Njordarchaeales > Panguiarchaeaceae > Panguiarchaeum. The sequence continues at coordinate 41,858 of CAZWPQ010000009.1, read as the reverse complement.
ATGCACCTCATGCAGTTGATGAGAAAAATAATTTTCATAGTGGTGCCTATGGTATACAATCTCTTCAGTATTTACTCCCACTAGTTTTTAGCCTATGTAAAAAAGTACGAATTGATTTCCGGAAAATTTTAGTTATGCTTTCCAAGAACCCCGCGCAGATATTTGGAATACAAAAACGTGGATGGATAAAGACTGGAAACTATGCTGATATAGTTGTATTCGACCCTAAAAGAAAATGGGTTATTGATCCTGACCAGTGCTTATCAAAAGCCAAGATTTCGCCCTATGATGGTATGATCGTGACTGGGAAAGTAATTGCTACATTCATAAGAGGTCAGCTAATTTATGAGCACGGGGTATTTTTAAAAAGAATAGGTAAACATATATAAAAGTTCGAAGGGAGTACCTAGATGTCGGCAGAGATTCTATCTAGTTTCCAATTTAAACTTATTGTGGCGTTTGTCGTGGGCAGTATTATTGGTCTTGAAAGACAATTCGCAAAGGAACGAAGAGAAGAGGACGTTATGGGTGAGGGACCAGGAGTTAGGTCATTTGGTCTAATATCGCTAATGGGTAGTGCTACTTCTATATTGGAGATAGAGTATGGCATAGCAAATTTGGTTATAATAGGCTTTATGGGCATATTGATGATGGTGGGGGTCTATCTTTATTACAATATAGCTACTAAGAAGGAGCTCAGTTTAACAACATCAATAGCGGCTATTTTGGCCTATATTCTAGGCGTGTTTGTTGGTCTAGGAGAACTTTATTGGGCGATTATTATTAGTGTATTCATAACAGCTATTCTAAGCATTAAATATAAGGTGCTCGCGCTACTCAAATCTTTGGAGTATAGAGAAATAACTTCAGCCCTGCAGATAGCAATCTTGGCACTACTAATACTACCAATTGTCCCTCCAGTCATTATTTTAGAGGCAATAAACCTGCAAGTGTTTATTATATTTTTGGTATTCGTATTGCTGGTAGAATTCATGGGGTATGTAGCGGTTAGGCATCTAGGGGAAAGGAAGGGTCTAGTGGCATTTGCATGGCTAGGGGCTCTAGTGCACTCCGAAAGTACCACCTTAGAAATAACGAGAATGTATAACGAACTAAAGCCTAAATTATCGTCTGAATTGACCTCAATAGCTATTCTGATCGTTGACACAACATTAATTCTTCGCAGCATTCTATTTCTAAGCATCTTAGTCTTTCCTATACCCATGATAATACTGTTATTTGGATCTTCGGTGTGCTTAAGTGTTATATTTGGTGTATTATTTTCCTATATGAGTTTCAAGAAGCAGCCAGTGGTAGTGTTCGAAAAACGCAAACTCTTGACATCTCCACTTTCGTATTCTAGTGCTATTAAATTCGCAACAATTCTATTTATTCTTAGCGTGGTCATTGTATACCTAAGGAGGCTAAGTATAGAACTAGTATTTGTGGCGGCGTTCCTTGGAGGTCTATTTAGTGTGACAGGTGTAGAATTGGCAATAGCATCAATGTTGCTGGCGAATAAAATATCGTTGCTAGATGCATTATTATCGCTTAATATTGCTTTATGTGCAGGCATCACCAATAAAATCTTATATGTCAAAATTGCGGGGGGCGATAGATGGCTTGTACTTAAGGTAGCCGCATTCACAGTGATTTTAATTGTCTTGATTATTCTGTCATATTTTGCGATACTTTTATTATTCCCATTTTAGGATAGAGATTAGAAAGACTTATTAATACATGATGCTAAAACGGTGGTGTGTATATGAAAATCAAGAGAAAATACATTGGTAAAATAATTCGGGAAATATCCAGCAAATACCACTATTCTCCAGCGATAGTTGCTAGGCTTTCATTCTGGTACTCCTTCACGCGTGCCTTATCAATGATAAAGGCCCTTAGAGTACCACCAAAGGAGGCTGTAATTAGAGTGAATATGCTAAGGAGCAATCCCCGATATGTTTTCGAAGAACTTAAGGCCGCTGGCTTGACCCCTAAGTACTCGAAACTGTTTAGAGAAGTCCTAACGATTCCTATAGAAGGGCCGAATGAACTCGAAAAAATCGATAAAAAAATAGTTATAAAAGACCAGGCGGCTGAGGAAATAATGATGGGGGCTCCAAGACTATATGACCCTGGTGTCCTTGAGATAGGTGATGGTATCAGGCCGGGCGATAAGGTAGCCATTGTAACTAGATTTGGGCGTCAAATTGCGGTGGGGGTTAGCCATGTGGCATCTGGCGAGAAACCATCTGGTTTGGTGGCGGAGATAACCAAAAGTCTATATTTTAAGCCAAACTTAAAGGCCCTTAAAGTATTTATAAGGGGGTTTGCATACGAGGCCGACATGGCGAGTACTCAAGCATTAATATTGTGGAATCCTCAACCAGATTCGAAGATTTTGTTGGTGTCGCCTAGGCTACCAGATTTGATCTGGACATTAGCTAAAGTTAAGGGAAGGGGAGAGATCGTAGTTGTGTCCAAGAGTTCATCTGAAGAAGAAAAACTAAAACGTGGGCTTATTGGAATGAAGATGGATGATGTTGCTGATAGAATAAGATGGATAGCGGGAGAGCTTAAAAGAATTAGTGTTACACCAAAATATTTTGACTATATATACATACACCCAAGGAGTACAAAAACGGGTATAAGACCCCGACTAACTGCATTCCTTAAGGAGAGGGACTTTATTAGGTGTGCTAGGGACGCATGGTTTTTGGTATCCAAGTTTTCGGAGGGTCTCAGTCCTAATGGCAAGCTACTCTACATCACAGAGTCCTTGGATCCGTTAGAGGGCGAAATGATTATGGAGAGAATGATAGATATTTTGGATCTTAGGCCAACTAAGTTACCAATAAGGTTTGGATCCCGTGGAATACCGGGATTTAAAGGGCATGAGTATGCACTGAGGGTATTTCCAGATTCTCATGATGACATTGGACTATTTGCTTGTGTTTTGACAAAAATAGAGTAGTTAAAAGTATAGAGAAACGTCACACTACTTCTATCTCATCAGCAACTTCTTCAAGACTAGCTGGTGCCGAAATGGGTGCCATTATAATTAGTTTCTTTCCAAGACGTCTAGTCTCTACAAATGCTGGAATAAGGGTATTTTTTCTGGTACATGTAATAATTACATCTATTTTGTTTCCATAAGAAAACTCGACAATATCGAGCGCCATTGTTATCTCGCTGGGTCCGACAGTTACCTTTATTTCGGCCCCTTTTTTTTCTATCTCGCCACTTATGGTACTGATCAATGTTAAGTCTTTCTCTTCAGCATATACACAGGAATAGACGATTTCTCCACGCGAGTTCGCTATTTCATACATCTTTATAATGGTCTGCAGATCTCTAACAGTATCTAAGTCAATGAGTAGAGCTATTTTTTCTTTCTTCCTAGATTTTAGGATTTCCCTTTTCCGTGAAGACATATACAATCACATATATCCATGTCATCATAATGGTTAAAATATAGTGAATAAAAATAAAAAGGGGTCAACGAAAAGTTTTTCTTCCAAATATAATGAAAGCTGAAAAGACATAAGATTGAAGCAGTGGTCTGATAGCATGGGTTTTTGGCTGGATCTCTCTATAAAAATGATCCACTATTTTGATATCACTAAAATTGTTTTCATATAAAGATGTTAATAATCTATACACTTGGTTAAATGTTGGCACATAACAGATTATCATGCCGCCTGGCCGCAGGGCTCCATACGCGTCTGCCACGACACTCCATGGTTCTGGTATATCAACGAATACTGCATCAACATTTTTTTCGTCCAATCCATCCTTTGTGACGTTTCTTATTTTTATTTCATAGATTTTGGGAACATTGAGCATTTCAAGGTTTTTCCTAGCAATTGTAGCCCTCTCAGGTATGCATTCGTATGAATACACAAATCCATTGGGTTGGACAATTTCACAAAGGAAAGCAGTAAATGCACCGCTACCAGTTCCGATCTCCACAACAATGCTACCAGGTCTAATATTAGAATAGCTGATTATCAATCCCCAGTCTCTCGGTCTGACAATCTGCGTGGGATATTTGAAGTATCTATTGTGCTCAATTTTTTCATAAAGGAGCGGCCTGAACACTATCAATTTTTCGCCCAAGTGAGTACTAATGATATCTCCCGGCTTGGCGCCAATTATGTTATCGGTCTCGATATATCCCCATTGTGTATGTATTTTTTCACCAGGCTGGACAAATACACATATCTTTTTATTTCTGGCAGGGTTGTAGAGGAGCACCATTTCATGTGGTTTTATTGTTTCCATATCCTATGACCAAAAAGGATCTTAACTGCCTTGTTAAGGAGAATATTTAATCCATATTTATACTTAACACTAATCAGTAAAGGTTTTATATTTCTGGCCTCCAGAAGCCCCAGGATTTTCGATATGAAGCTGGGATCTTTTATGTCCGATTTGTTAAGAGCGACAATCATATTTCTATTCCCGAGGAAGGATATGACTTCATCAAAAATGCTGAGTTGGCCATTAATATCTATGGTTCTCTCATAACTACAATCAAACAAGAAAATTACACAATTTGCGATGGTTCTTATAGCCTCTAGGGCCAAGAGCTCCTCCTTTTTTCTGCCTTGAAGAGGTCTGTCGAACAAACCAGGTGAATCCACAATTTGTATGGTGACTGGTGGGATTGTGTTCATAATTATGTGACCAAATACCAATTCCTTTGTTGTGAATGGATACTCCGCAATTTCGACGCGGGCATTCGAAAGTGCACCAACCAAGCTACTCTTGCCACTATTAGGCGGCCCACAAACTACGATTGTAGGTAGTTCCGGATTGTAATCAGGAAGTTTTCTTAGTATTTTCATTAGGTTATTTAGATAGATAAAAGCGTCATTTATCTCATTTATAAACGAGGATAGTCTGGCAAGATATTGGCGCCATAGCTTATATAAATACTTTATCGCATCTTTATCATTCCTGTATCCAATTGTCTTGGACGTGCGAATCAATGATTTGTACTCCCCAGAAATTTTTCTAATTACCCTAATAGCGCCATTAATTCTACCCAGAGTTTTCTTGAATATGTTACGATCGGAATATATGTCTATCATAGCAACATAGAACTCGTGCAGATGATTTATCTTTGGTATTGCCTTCAGAACTCTCTCAAGCTTGTTTATGAGATGTTGTTCTATATATTCAATTCTATTAAGCAAGCGGATTTTGTGATTTGTAAAAGCATTTTTCTTTACTCGCGGTAGAGGCAATGCTACTGCTTTGCGTATCGCTCTATCTAACTCCCCCATAGCAGAGATCAATGGGACTCTTTTAAATGGGTTCCCTGGTTCCAAGGTTTTTTCCATAGTTGATACCTTTTAAAGATAATTTTATTTATTTGTGAATGCCTATATTATTGTCATAGAGTTTTTAGGGATTAATAATGGGCGAAGAATTTATACCTAGAGCTATACCGAGAGTAAAAATAGCTTTATATGGCCCTAGCAACGCTGGTAAAACATTATTTAGAAACATGTTGCTTAGGAAAGATGCTTCTTCCCCAAAACCCAGTGAAAAAAGCCAAGAGGAGGAGGTACTAAGAGAATATAAAAGACCAACGGAATTTGGAACTGCTATAAGTGTGGAAAAATACAAGTTAACACTTGTCGATGTCCCAGGGCGACCAGAATATAAAGATGAAAGGCTCGACGCGCTTTCTAAGATAGTTGGATGGCTATTTATGTATGATGCAACGGATCCTTCATCCGCGGAGATACTAATGAGTATGATAAAAGATGAACTAGAACCAGCGCGAAAACTTAAGAGTGCTATTGCTATGATGGTCGTAGGGACAAAAAGAGATTTGGGTGTAAATGGTGACGCTGTAGCCAAAGGTGAGGAAATCGCTAAATATCTATCAAAGCATACTACAATGCTCTATGGATACTCGGTGCCCCATGTGGTCATATCATGTGTGGATATGAATAATGTCACACTTACGTTCCTATGTATAGAGAGCATAAACTTTGACTTAAGACCCCCAAAGACAGTAATAGAGAAACTAAAGAGTACGGAAAAACCCATCGGTACTGAAGAGAAACCCACCAGTGTCCAAGCTCCTAAATCAGAAGCCACTGCGACCCCTCCCGAAATTAAGCCAGCAGAAGCTCCTCTAGAAAAACCCAGTGAGTTAGTAGAGGAAATCAGGGTGGAAGAGGTAGAAGTACCAACACCTCCACCTACTACCGAGACTCTACATGAAGAACCATTAAAGGAATTAGAGAGTTTAGAAACAGGTATAGAAAAACTACCAGAGGTACCAAGTCCCGTAGATGTAATGAAAGAAGCTTTGCCAAAAGAAGTAAAAATAGAGAGACCATCCCCCCGTTTGCCCAAAGAAAAAGCCCCGGCACACAGGGTAAAACCTATCGAAATCGAAATCGAGCCTAATGATGAGTTATGGAACATTGCGAGAACTCTAAGAGGCAAAATACCCTTCGTGTCGAGATGTTTCATTATGGCATATGATAGGAATAGAATACATGTGTCCCATGGAGGTGACAAAGAACTAACCCAAGAAATTCGGGATCTTTTAAGCAGTCTCATAAAGGTTGTAGGCGCAGCAGGGATTTTTGAGCCAAGTGCCATGTATATTAGTGGCGAGAAAAAGGCTTATGGTATTATTTTTGGTAAGAGAACAATGGTGCTAGAGTTGGAGGGAGAAAATGTCCAAGATATGCTGTTTCTCCTGTCGTCATTATCCGTAGAGGAGAGCTATAAAACACCTATCCCTATTGAGAAGTCTGAGTCAATAAATTTAGCACTAAACAAAACTGAGAATGTCTGGGATATAGCCAGAAGTATTAAGGGAATTATACCAAATGCAATTAGTTGTTATATAGTTACTAAGGAGAATGGCACATATGTCGTGGCTCATGATAGTGATGCATTCTTAGCTAAGGAGCAGGAAGATTTTATCAGGAATATAATGAACCTTGCCTCATTGGTGGATAATCTGACTGATGCAAGACTCATAATACTGATAGGTAAACAGAGCATTATTATCTCTAAAAAAATGGGCTACTTGATAATAAAGATAAAGGATCGCCCAACGCTTGACTTGCTTCGAATAGTTACCTCTGCTAGATAATGTCAATATTTGCTTCGACATTTTTTGGGATCTTAAAGGTTTTCTAAATTGTCGGTCAATAAAGTCATCATGGACCTTGACTTAAGTAGTGTACCTGTGACCTTCTGGAGACCAGATTGTGTAGATATTCTAAAGGATAAAGACGCAATATTCAGGTTTAATAGATACTGGAGAATCCTAGCGGGAAAGGCGATAGCAAAATTCTTGCTGTGCAAGAAAATAAATGTAGAACCATTTAACCCCAACGATATAGACACCATGTGGAGGATTCATGATATATACATGGAGGAGCTAAAAGAATTGCTTCATGAGAAGGACGACGATGAGATCGAAAGATGGTACAAATCAAGACATGTAGAGGATAACAATCTTCTAAAACTAAAGAGAGATATTGCTTGGGCCATGTTGACCAACTGTAGATTTTGCGAGAGACTATGTGGCGTTAATAGAATCGAAGGTAAGCTAGGTTTTTGTCAACTAAACAGCAATGCGAGGATAGCATCAGTATTTATACATGTAGGCGAAGAACCAGAACTCGTTCCAAGCTTTACTATATTTTTCTCTAGATGTAACTTCAAATGTGTCTATTGTCAGAACTGGGACATTTCCCAGAGAACAACGGGCATGACAATACCACCCATAGAGTTGGCAATAACGATAGAAAAGCGTTGGAATAGCAATGAGATAAGGAATGTTAACTGGGGTTGGTGGAGACCCCGGCCCCAACATACACTATATATTTGATGTATTGCTTCATACCAACGCTTCAGTTCCACAAATATGGAACTCTAACTTTTACCAGAGTGTTGAGGCATTAAAGCTATTAGACGGTGTTATAGACCTATGGTTACCAGACTTTAAATATGGCAACAATGAGTGTGCGATGAGACTCTCAAAAGCCCCAAGATATTTTGATGTAATATCAAGAAACTTCACTTTTGTAAATAAAAATGGCGATGAGATATTGATAAGGCACTTGGTACTTCCGAATCATCTGGATTGCTGCACAATACCAATACTAAAATGGATTAAGAACAACATGGACTTGGCCAAAGTAAGAGTAAACATAATGGCACAATACAGGCCAGAATATAAAGCACATGACTACAAGGAAATCAGCAGAAGAATAACTCATGAAGAATATAGCAGAGCTATAAACACTGCGAGGGAGTTAGGGATACCACTCACTATGTGACGAAATTACAAGATCTCGTGTAATAATTATGCTCAGAGAAGGACCAAATCTTCATCGCGGACAGCTCGGTGGTACATCCTCTCATCATATATTTCTGCGGAACATTCATCATGTATTATAGGCTTATGGTGGGCCCGGCGGGATTTGAACCCGCGACACGTGGCTTTCCCCCTATAGGAGGCCACCGCGCTTTCAGGGTGGGACTCCTGGCTGCGCCACGGGCCCTAGTGGCTAATATAGGTATGCATATCACTAATTTGATATGCCATATATAATTGAAGAATTAGAGATTAGTATAAAACTTTAGTATATCATCGCTCTTTATCAGGGTTACATGCTATACGATCCCTTTCTCGAATAGTCTTAATAATTCTGGTGCTTTTTCGGCTCCCTCTACGGGCTCGCATGCAATCATTTTCTCTAGAATCTTCCTCGCGCCTACTTGATTAAGGGGCTTGTTGTTATTGCCGCAGTGGTAAGAGAATACACACTTGTTTAGAATTTCTTTGGCCAAACAAGTCTTGCTGTTTAGGAGTTCGTAGGATTTTTTCACTGCTTCCCTAAATCTCTCAAATAGTAGGCGTGCCACGCCATTGCCCCCAGGTAGAGCTTCATGTATAACTATGAGGCCTGAAGTTCCGTAGGAGATTCCTCCCAGATCATATTCAGACCCTCCAGAGATTCTATAGGTTCCCTCGATTAATATGTGTTCTGTTGCATGATAGGCACCAGCAATTTCATCCTCGTCCTGAGAAAAATAGATTGGGGCTTTGAAAAATAGTCCATAGGTTGGATATGTATATTGTATCTCTTTGTCTAATTCACGTTGGGAAATTGGTTTCTTTTCTCCTTCTTTGAATATTAGGTATCCCCAAACTGAAATTGTCATTCTCAACAGTCCATAATAAACAACCGTGCCGCATATTTTTCTTTGCTCTAATTTGTCTTCTGGGATGGCGCTATAACTATATAGAGGCTTGGTATAAAAATACTGATACTCAGCGGGAGCTTTTTCGACGATGGCACGTCTATTCTTAACATCAAGCTCAGTTACGACATATTTGGTTCCTCGATTCAAGTATACTGCTCCAGGGTATAATTCCTTTAAAGCCAAAAGAATTTCTCTTTGGTCTATTCGCTTATCTCTGTGAAATACATCTATCTGAATGTCTATCCCCCTTATGTTCCTGCTAAAGTATTTGTTAAAGAGAACACCATTTGCAAACCATCCTTCATGGGTCTTAAATAGGCCCCTTTCTTCTACAAGCTCCTCAATTAGGTCAAGGGGAATAGCATATTCATCGACTTCCTTTTTTGTCAATGCTGCCTCATAGGCCATAAGATATATGTGTTTCTTCGCGATAAACTTATTTTTTGGCTCTAAAAATCTACTGGCTATATCCCTGAAGTATTCCTCGGGATTTAATGCATAATATTCAGATATTGGGTCGTCTGCACGCAACAATAGGATTGCCACACCGGGCTGGTCTCTCCTACCAGCTCTCCCGCTTCTCTGTATAAACCTATCAACTGGAGTTAGTGAGGTTATAACCGCCGATACACTTCCAATATCGATTCCTAGCTCGAGTGTTGGCGTACTGATAAGACCTGTTAAGATATCCTTTTTGAATCTATTTTCTATTGAGACTCTAGTCCTTGCCGGTAGGCCTGCTCGATGTAGCTCAATTTTGTTTCTTAGATATGGATTCCTTGCCCTCTTGATTATATTATAGGCCAACTCGGCCGAGGATCTGGTATTTAAAAAAGCTAAGGTCTTCGTGTTGGAGCGCACCAATTCAGCCAAGATTTTAGCGGAGGCTCTAAATGGTGGATCATAGCAGTATATAAAAAGTATGGACAGTTTACATCTTCTCCCCCGCCCCATAACTGTTTTTATGTTTTCCCCAATGAGTAGTGATCCGAACTCGCTAGGATTCGCGATAGTTGCTGATGATAACACGAATTGTATATCACCATTATTGCGTTTAATAATTCTTGATAATCTCTTGAGGATATAATGTACATGGGTACCAAAAGCACCACTGTATACGTGGGCCTCATCCATAACTAAAAGTCTAGCCGTTGTGAAGAGTTTAACAATTGCTCCGCCTCTGGTATGGCGTCTAGGTAGCCAATAGTGGATCATATCGAAATTCGTTATAAGTATGTCTGGGGGGTTCATAACTATTCTTTTCCTCTCAGCCCATGGGGTATCCCCATCCAGAATTCCTACCCTTATGCCCAGAGGTCTTGAATAATATACAAACTTGGAGAGTTGGTCACGTGCCAAAGCTTTGGTGGGATATATAGCAAGAACAGATGGTTTTCTTTTAGATCGTATAGCAATCTGCAAAGATGGTAGTAGGAATGCCTCTGTTTTTCCCATAGCAGTCTGTGCAACAATAATTATGTTTAAACCACTAAGTATATTTCTTATTGCCTCCTCCTGAAACTTATAAAATCGATAAATTCCACGTTCCCGAAGCAGACGCGAAAGTACATCGGCTATTTCTGCTGAGAAACCCAACCTTCGTAGAGAGTTTGGAGATGTATCGCATCCAAACTCTGGCGGTTCTATATGAAGATCTGCATAATAGGTTGGGATAAACGAGGAGTAACCCATATCTCTAAAGATATTCATGAGATACTTTACGGCTTTGGGGGCGGTATTCGGGACCCTCTTAATTGGTTGAATAAGCGTTTGTTTTGACTCTTCTTTAACTTCTTTAATGGTATTCGTCCTCCTTTTTTCAGCTTTAATTTGTTGATAATACCCACAGCTTGGGCAGTATAGAAGAATTCTTAAAGTACTATCCGATATGCTCGTTATTTCTACCTCTAAATTCTTGCCACAACGTGGACATTTAGCCCTACTCATGCTTTACCACTAGGTTGTCCTAAACAATAGTGGCCAACCTAAAATATGTATATCTCCAAAACTATAAGAAAGAATTAGAATCATGAATAGAAGGCCCGCGATGGTGGGCCCGGAGGGATTTGAACCCTCGACCGTCCGGTTATGAGCCGGACGCGCTTTCAGGATAAGGTTTCCCCTGGCTACGCCACGGGCCCTCCATGATTTCTGTAGATGAGTACATTGGTGAGTGCCACCACCACTATAACTATTATAGTTAAACTGTTTTTTAAAAGTTAGCTAATGTTCTTCTATCTATTTTCAGATTCAAATAGGGTTTTAAGGAATTTGATTAGTTGTCTTGTTGATTTTCCTCGGTGGCTTAAATTATTCTTCTCCTGTAGAGTCATCTCTGCAAATGTTCTATTGTGGCCTTGGGGGATAAATATGGGGTCGAACCCAAATCCTTGGCTTCCTCGCTCCTCGTAAGATATTAATCCTTTTACCGTCCCGATGAATACTTTAAAGAAGCCTCTATGATGTAGTACTAGTACACTTCTAAATTCGGCTGATCTATCCCTCTGGTCTTGGAGTAGTTTGAGTATGCCGGTACAGCCAATTGTTTTAAACACATAGCTTGAATATGGCCCAGGAAAACCATTAAGGGCTTTTACAAATAGGCCGGCCTCTTCAATAATAAAGGTTTCATCGAATTTTTTGGCCGCGTTTTCGGCAGCAAAAAGCGCTATTTCCTCCAATCTATGCGACTGTATTTCGAGCTTTGGTACATCTTCTCTCATTTTTATCTCAATCCAAGGCACGTGATGTTTACTGATGTCATAAATTTCTTGAAACTTATGTCTGTTGCTAGTAACAAAATATATGACGCGACTCATCATTTGGTGCGCCTTCTTAATTGCTTGGATAATTCCAGTATCTCTTCGTCCATGGGATTTATCTTCTTTGCAATGTCTAGGATCTTTATAGCGTCTTGGACTTTACCCATCTCTAAATAAATTCTGGCCTTCAACACGTATATCTCATAATCGACATAATCCTCCAGTTTATACTGTATATCAAACGCCTTATCCAAACAGTCTAGGGCAGCTTGATATCTACCCATTTTCCGCAGTATATGAGACTTAAGGATCCATGCCTCGTAATAACTATCGTCGAGTTCCAGAGCCTTATCAACAGCCCAAAAAGCCTCATTATAGAGCCCCTCATTATAGTGTATAAGTGCGAAAAGGAAAAAAGCCTTAGATGACGGAGATTTCTGTACAATTCGCTTAACCAATTTTTTTGCTTCATCAATCTTATTTGTGAAGAAAAGCCTGTAGGCAATCTCAATGCTCAATTCTGATACCTTAACTTATTTTAAAATTCTTAAAACATAATATGTAAACAGTCGTAAAAAAATGGGAAAGTGTCTATATAACAATTTGTATATGGATGACGTCTATGAATGCGAGGGTATTGTTGGTATTGCTATTATTAATGTTGCCCCTTCACATAGCCATTAAGGGCGTCGAAGCAAAGGATGTTCTTACTTCTGCATCAGAACTCAAAGAGGTATATCGGAAAGGGGAGGAAATGGTTATCTATGTGTCCGTATTTAATAACCACTCTGGAACAAATATTCTGAATATTACTGAGGTCAATACGACAATATGGCGGATAGAGAAAAGATATAATCGCTGGAGAAATATCGAGAGGGTTTACAGTAGAACTCGCGAAATAGGACAACTTATAAATCCTGGAGAAGTTTTCTCGATAGAAATACGGATAAAACTGGACTACACCCCTGCTAGGTACAACATAACTGTATGTGTGATTACAAAATTCACGGCTGGAGCTGCGGGAGAAGTTGAAAACTATGTAGTTAAGGGGCATCTATTTTGGATAAAATCAGCGATAACGATCCCAACAATAGTGTGGGCCATTATTGCGGATGTCATACTGATGGTGGTAGGATTATTTATCTACAGGAGGCTAAGGTAGCATGCATTCTGATTCATTAATGTGAGCTTTATTGGGGTTCTACGGAGTTAAGGTAGCCAGAACAAAGACCCCTGCATATAATCCATCATTTGTACTGGAGACCCTTTACTCGGACTATTACGTTGAGATGGGAACGATCTCAGAGATACCCCTAACCATTGAAATCGAGGTATGTAATAATCTGAAAAAACCAGTACACGACATTGAGATTCGATGCTTAGGTCTACGTAGAGATCCCCACCAAGAGATAGTAAAAACAAAATCAACCTATGAATTAAAAACGGAGACGGATGAACTAGGAAACTTCTATCATGAAACATTCATTCCTGTCCTAAGACCAAAAGCCAAGGTACGGATTCCAATACGGTATCTAGTCAAGACGAGGCCGTTCAAAGTAGTCAATGAGGAGAAATGTTTTAAAATATTATATGACTGGGAAAAGCTAATACAGCCAGCTCCTTACCAAAGATACAGATCGGGTACAATCGGCAGGATCGTAAAGAGAGTATTGTCCGACAAACCATTTGAAACTATAAGAAACACTGTATACTGGATCATAGAAAACATAAAGTATGAGAGGACATATGTCAGACTAAGCGCTACCGATACAATAAGAAGGAAAAAAGGATCATGCCTAAGCATATCGGATTTAATAGTTACAATACTTCGAGCATGTGATATTCCTGCAACTGTGATTAGGGGGCTATACAAAGATAATCCGCATGCTTGGGTAGAAGCATATATAGTTGGGAATACTGGAGTTAAAATCGTACCAATAGATGCTCTGGCTGGAATAGTCGGTGGGATCGGATCGGTATGGATCTCGCAACACGCTGAGTTGTCGCCAAGGACAAGGAATGTCGAGCTCATTCCAATGAAGGGCCTCTATGGTAAATATAACATAATGCTCTCCAAATAAACGAGATTGGTGTGGTTTATATGCTCTTAAGAGACGCTGTGAAATTGGTAAGTAAGTTAAGGACTAAACATTTTAAATTTCTAAAAACGATCGTGAAGATGCTAAGGAGATACAGATATGTTCCAGTCTATGTTATGGCTAGCAAATTGGGTATCAAATCGTATTTTGTAAGAAAAGAAGCACAATATCTGAAGGAACATGGGCTTATAGAAATTAGGACAAAGGATTACGAGGGATACGGAATAACGACTCTTGGGCTCGATGTACTTGCACTAAATGCTTTATCGGAGATTGTGGATGTTGAAAAAATTGGACATAGATATGATGTAGGAAAAGAGGCAGATATATATCTATGCTACTCAAAATTGGGTGATCCATACATAATAAAGGCATATAGGATCGGCAGAACTAGCTTTAAGAAAATAAGAGTCGCTAGGCCCGAATATTCCGTCTCTACGGGAGGGTGGATAAGATTGAACATCAAAGCGGCTCACCGTGAATATGACATATTAGAAAAACTCTGGATGGGTGGCGTGTCTGTACCAAAACCTTTAATGAGAGCATATCATATGATATTGATGGAGTATGTGCCAGGCGAAGAGCTACATAAGATAATACTAGAAAATCCTTTGGAAATATTTGAATCCATCATTAAGGAAGTACTCAAGGCATATTATAATGCAGGTATAGTGCATGCCGATCTAAGCGAGTATAATGTATTGGTTAACAAAAAGAGCGGGGAAATATGGATTATTGACTGGCCTCAATGGATTGACGTCGAGCATGGTGAAGCGGAGGAATATCTTGAAAAAGACATAGAGCAGATATTGAGATTCTTCAATAAGAAGTATAGGTTAGATGTAGATTTTCTCTGGAACAAATTTGAGAATATTCTTTCAAGATATAAAAAATTGGATGGGGCTAAGGAAGCGACATAAGTAGATACTCCTGGAAGAAACGCAGAACTATCGGTAACAAGGGAACCTTACGGCGCTCAAATTCCTTTAGGGCCAACTCAAGATATTCCTTAGCCACATCTATACGTTGTTGAAGGAGTGCGGATGTAGATGATCCAATAAACTCGAGTATTTCAAGTCTAGTAGCTTCGGGGAGATTTGCCTCATAAGCATATTTAAGGACATAATGAAGTATGAAACTTCCATCACGTTTCTCTATAATCTCCATAAGGATGCTCTTAGCTCTTCTCTCAAGTTCGCGTAGATTAAGTACTCGATCCCTGAATACAATCTCGTTAATGGCGTCATCAAGCGATACGGATGCATAGGCGTCCTTCAGGTATGCGAGATTATCCCTAAAGAGTTTTATCTTCAATTCTGCGATCTCGGCGGGTCTAATCTTCTCAGCATATTTGGTAGCAATGTCGACCGAGACGTCTTCAGGAAACTCATTTATAGCAAAAAGTGCTGTTGATAGTGTCTCCACTAGGAGGGGTGTACGTATCACAATATCGACGGTCTGAAGAACCTCATAACTATTTGATAGATACAGATTCACTGAGTCAAAATACTTATACTTCGCATAAATCCTTGTGAGTCTATTTAGAATAAAAATGTTGCTTGCTGGATCTTTATCGCCGATGTATGTACGCATTTCGCTTAATAATTTTTGCCCCTCATTATTCAATTTGTGTTTCAGTAATGTGTCCATTACATCAAATATCAATGCCATGAATTCACGTTTATGAATATTGGCAAGTATAGCAGATTTGATTTTCCCCAATATGTCCCAGACAACATTTCCGGAAGATTCATCATGCAAAAATATATCAAGAAAATTCACCATGGCTCTAAGATTATCAATATTACCTAGATCGGATTCGGCAAATGGTAGGAATTGCTGACTCATCTCTTTTGCTTTTATGAGATCTCTCTCAGCTATGTTTTTTGCCCACTCTGAGAGGATATATGGCCTCTTTTGACGTGGGGCGAGGGACAAGAGTTTTCTGAGATCTATGTTATCTCCTTTCCGTGAAGCAATACGAATAATTCGAATTATGGCCTCAGATTTCTTGATTTCATAAGTGATTTTCTCCAAGTATTCGAGGGATTTATCGAATCCATAGAACTCATAGATAAGTGTCATTAAGCGTGCCAGAGCTATAGATCGGTCTGACCTATCAGGTATACTTATGGCATATCTCAGGCCCTTATCCAAGTATTCCTTTGCAGTATTGCGATCTCCCATATCCATTACTGCCTCCGACATGAGGCCGTATGATAGTGCGGCGTCGAATTCCCATTCAAACATGAGATCGGGGGATGAATCTACAGTTTTAATTAGATTAAGGGCAACATCGGGCGCTGTTTTTGCCATGATTTTAGCTATCGTAGCGAGTATTGTACCAGACTTCTCCTTTGCGAGGATATCCTCCGAGATTTTTTCTATAATTGTAGCTATGCCTGGCCACTTAATTGTTTCTGTTGCCTCAACAAATTGGGAGATACATAATTTTTTATCCGCTGTACTTTCGAGTTGATTGTAGAGCAGGACAAATTTTTCAAGTATCTGTTCAAAGGCCGAATCCAACTCAAATCACGCATGGCAACATGTATCCATTAAAATATTATATGTAAAATATTTGGACAAATTATTCAGTCATAAATTGAATAATACGAATAATAAATAACTTTACACTTATGTATATTATAAGAGGGTGTTATTTTTACGTATTTAGAGGATAATGTTGGTGGTTACGTGTCCAGACCGAGTAATTACAGCCTTAAAAAGATAGCCGAGATTGTTTATAGTGAGAAAAGAAAACACGATTATATTGTGGCATTGTTTCAGTTGTACCTTCAGAATTTGGGGGTACCAAGAGAAAATATCCTTGTAATGCAGGAATTTAAAGGCTTACAGCCAGACCTTATATGGCTTCACAACGGTTTTGCTGTTATTGTCTTCGAAATTATGGACCCCGAGGTCAACATAAGGGATCCGAGCATACGTAGAAGATATGAACACCTTATAATATACCCCTACATACAGTTTATAAGGCCCTGGTATGTTGTCCTTACTGATGGTCTCTCTCTGTACATTTATAGCCATGAATTTAGGTTAGTATATCAGAAGGATAATTTGTTAGAGTTGTCTCCCGAGGAGGAGATGGTTATAAGGAAAACTTTGTTCCTGAGCTAGGTACCCCCAGATGTTTTTTATAGAGAATAGAGAGAAAGCAGAAAGTCTTATTCTCCAAATTGTTAGGAACTTGGGAATAAATATAACACCATCTGCATTTATGGTGCTTTATTCGCTTAAGACAACATTACCGCGACAACTCTTCGATACGATAATGGCCAATATAGAGGTGTATATTAGGAAGAGAAATCCACCCATACTAGATAATAGATTACTAAGTGAGGTACTTCGGGAGGTTTTATCCTCTGCGAGGCCAGGTAGGACTCGAAGAATATCTAGAATAAGAGAAATTACCACATTGGAGTCATTAATATCAAAACATGTAAGGGAAAGAGAACAAGAGCCTAAACAACAAAATTCATCAGTGTTAGCATTAAAAAAACAACCTCCTATCTCAATCGAAGCAGAAAAAAAGGCAAAAGTGCTATCTATCCCCCCTGAACTAGATGTGGCCCCAAAAATGATAGTACCTCCAGTAAAACCTAGGGTTGAATATACCAAAAAGTATGTAATTCCTTCTAAGTCAAGACAAAAAGTGCCAGAGATAGAGATAATAAAATTCCAAGATTGGTACACTATAAGTGATTCTATCGATGCATTCAAATCATATTTTCAAAGTCGCTACAAAAAACTTAGGGATATAATCGCCAGCAATGTATTCGGCAAATTAATGAACACGGTTAATCTTGCGCCTGGCAAGTATGAGGATGTGTATATGGTTGTGATGGTTGATTCTAAAAGTGAGTCGAAAAAAGGAAGAGGGGGAATAATAACCGCCGATGACGAATACGGTCGCGTTAGGATTTATCTTCCATTTGATAGATATCCCGAGCTCAAAGTGAAATTTGAACATATAATACCAGATTGTGTTGTAGCCGTAAGGATAGAGGCAGTTAAAAGCAAGAACTTTGTCATCGCTAGGGACATAATTTTTCCTGATATTCCAAGGCTTAGAGAGAGACATAAGACATCCACTTCAAAGAAGGTATTAATAGCTGCAGATCTTCATGTTGGAAGCGGAGTGTTTATGAAGAAACAGTTCGAGAATCTAATAAAATTTATAAGGGGCGAAATGAAGGACGAAAAAATGAACGAAATAGCCCAAGAGGTAGAATATATACTCCTTGTAGGTGATCTAGTTGATGGTGTAGGTGTATATCCACAACAGAAAAATGAACTGGCAATACCAGACCAGAAAAAACAATATGAAGTTCTCGCAAAATATCTAGGGATGATACCAGATGGAAAATTAATAATCTGTATCCCAGGAAACCATGATGCATCGACAAGAATGATACCTCAGCCACCAATTAGCGAAGAAGTAGCGGCCCCGCTATATGACCTGTCCAATGTTAGGATACTCTCTAATCCCTCGATGATTGGAATAGACGGTGTAAAAATATTGATGTATCATGGTGTAGGGCTTGAAAGACTTTCTGGATTGCTAAATATACCACTAAAAGAACCCAACCGAATAGTTGCTGAATTACTTAGATATAGGCATCTATACCCAGAGTGGGGGGTTCTCTCACTAGCGCCGATAGAAGATGATATACTTGTTATTGATGAGGTGCCGGATGTAGTCCTTACAGCACATCTACACATATATAGTGTAGGCACATATAAAGGTACGGCGATATTATCTCCTGGATCCTTTGAGGGCCTAACAACATGGCAGAGGGACATAGGAATATCACCCACAATCGGATATTTTCATGTAATGGATTTATCAAACTACGAAGTGATGATACTAAGAGCCACAGAAAATACGGTAGAGCGTGTTAAAACTGTCAGAATCTAGCACAGACGCGAAGAAATTCACGTTTATAATTATATATCTGCCAATCCAGATCGTTTTTCATCAAGAACAATACAAATGGTGGAGGGGGCGGGACTCGAACCCGCGGCCTTAGGCCTGCCACGCCTACGAGCTACCACTACTCCACCCCTCCCCTTATTCCCTTAGGCGGTATGCGGGACTCCTTGGCAAGACCCCCTATAGTGTTCTCCTAATATATTATTTTGTATATTTTTTTAAAGCTTTAACTTTATCGCGTTTCCTTTGCTGCTTGTACGTTGAAATGGTACATATTGAGAATGCTGGATTTTGTTGATGACTTTTACCAGTGGTTTTATATTCGTTAGACGCAATTTTCGCAATAATCATATTTTCGATCTGTTCTTCATAATCTCTATACATTACTGATGTATGGGTATGCCAATTTGAATGATTTGGGTCTCTATGCGTTTATGATGTGATTAATCAGTGTAATATGAATGAAAAAACAAGCATGGATTAAATGTGAATTATTCATTTATGCTTAGTATTGTATCATAATCAGCAATGAGTAGGATAGAGTTTTTATCATATAGCCATTCCTTTGTTACTACTGATCTATGTTTTCTGTGGTTAATATGGTGTTGAGTATATATGTTGGAGGCTATGCTTGGATTTAGAAGCATTTTGGAACTATTGTCGCATATGGCAAACGGAAGGCCATCAAGTAACATTATAGAGTAATCCTTGTTTGGTAAAATGGAGTGTTGATTAGTACTCATGCAATGTTCTCTAGTAACACGTACATTTTTATCATTGATCGTATGAGCAACGCATATTTCGCCTGGGCTGAAAACATATATTCTTTGATGCGATAATTTGTCTCTGATTGTATGAAATGGTATTGGCATATTCCCCCTATATACTTTGCCTTCATAGATTGTCGTCCCCCTGAAGTATCCATCCGTTATAACTATAAAATCCTTGTCTACTTGATGTGGCCCCAAAATCTCGATGGCGTCATCTTTTATGCCGTCAGCTATCAGTCTTTCAACATGCTGAAGAATAAGCCAAGCGTAGCGCGCAATAGTAAAATTGTCTATATATGCACTGATATGGATACCAGGTACAAGATCTATGGATTTAGGTTTAACAGTGACACAGTCTTTAGGATATGCCCTACATACAAGAAACTCTCCCCTTCTATTATATATCGCCACGATTCTATATAAGGGATAAAGTGTAGTGGACTTGTTATATGTGAAGTAGTTCCCTTCTATATTGATGAAGTTAAATGGTACATCCCAATATTCTCCCGCTTGGTGTTTAAAGATAACTCTGTATTCGGCTGGGTCGATGTGAATATCATATAGCAGTTTAGCTATAGCCTCTTTTATCTTCATGATATTAGCCCCAATATTATGTTGGTCAATTAAATAGAGTAAATTTAATCCTTAACAGATAAGTAATCGGGGGATGCGAAAATGGGAAGAATTGTGAAAGAGCTAGTACTTGATGTACTAAGAAAAGTTCTTGATCCAGAAATCGGCGGGAATGTCGTTGATATAGGCCTTATTAGTAGCGTTGATATAAAGGAGGAACAAAAAATTATAGAGGTTTCATGGACACCCACAGTCCCATTTTGTCCAATGGTACTCGCCATATCCGCGGCGATGCTTTATGTTCTAAGGAGAGACCTAGAGATAGGGGACTGGAAAATAAGAGTGTTAATAGACAAGTCTGTTATCACCGCGGACTATTGGAATTCGCAATTAAGCAACGAGGAGGCAATGGAGGAAATCATGGATAGGATGGAAAAAAGTGGTCAAATAAAATATTTTATAACTGAATAACATTAAACAATTAGGGGTCGAGTAGTGATAGAAATTGCCCAAGAGATATGAAAGAATAACCAATGTCCATAAGCTAGCACTGATAAAGACACTTAAAAAAGCATCGAAAAAAAATAATGCTAGGATTTGGAGATACATAGCAGAATTATTGGAGAGACCTAGAAGACTAAAGGTTGAGGTAAATCTTTCAAAGCTAGATTTGCATACAAAGGATGGTGATATAGTAGTGGTACCAGGAAAGGTTCTGGGTGGGGGGAAGCTTAATCACAAGATAACGATTGCTGCCTTTTCATTTAGCGAATCAGCTAAGAGGAAATTATTAGACTCGGGTAGCAGACTAATCACCATTGAGGAACTAATAAATGAGAGGCCAAGAGGTTCTGGGGTCAAGATAATTATTTAGGGGGAGCGGAAATGGAGACAATATATATTGATGCTACTAATCATAGGGTAGGAAGATTGGCCACTAGAGTAGCCAAAATGTTGCTGGAAAATAAGTCAGTAGTCATTTTGAATGCCGAAAAAGCCCTTTTTGTCGGTGATTTCAAGGTTGTATTGGACAAATGGAAAAAATGGATGGAAATCAGAACATTAACTAACCCAAGAAAGGGACCGTTCCATCATACGAGACCAGATCTTTTCCTCAAAAGAAGAATACGTGGAATGTTGCCCTCATATTGGAAACATAAGAGGTCTAGAGTCGTATACAAGAGACTAAAGGTATATATGGGGGTTCCAAGGCAATATAAGAACGTTAAGACGATAACGATTAGGGATGCGATTATTGATGTAACATCTGGCAGGTACAAATATGTATATTTAAAGGATCTTTGTTATGAATTGGGTTGGAGACCGAGATACAGTAGATAGCTATGGTTAACTAGTATTCTCCAGGAAATCTTGTTGGGGCTATAAGCTAGTTCGATATGGTTATAGGAGAATGCCTACAATAGTTGTGTGGGGGGACTCACATATACCCTATAGGGCGCATAGGCTTCCGCCTCTATTCCTTAAATATGTGGATAGACTAAAGCCGAGCAAGCTAATATGTACAGGGGATCTAGTTACGATCGGTGTTCTAAAAATATTTAGGGACATGTCCTATGAGGTTGTAGCGGTAAGGGGCAACATGGATGAAGGAGAAGCGGAAAAATTACCATTGAAAGTGTCGCTAGAAATAAACGACCTAGATATCGTTGTCTTTCATGGTCATGGAATATATCCCCGGGGGGATTCAAAGAAACTGTATGCAATCGCTAAGGATAATAACGCTGATATGATATTGACCGGACACACGCATTCGCCACTTGCACGGAAGTACAAGGATGTGCTTATAGTTAATCCAGGTAGTATATGTGGAGTATGGGGGGGTAGTGGGGGCTATGGCTATCCAACATGGGCAGTTTTGGATATAAGTGATCGAAGAGTTAGGACTAAGATTATGCAGATAGTATCGGATAGGATTGAGGTATATGAGGAAAAAAGTTTCGAATTATGATCATGTAACAATATTGCTTAGTCAAGCATGCGACATGATAAAAAGGGGAAAAAAAGATTCAGCAGAGAAATTGTTGGATAGGGCCATAGAATTTGCGGATGATATTCAAGACATATATGGAAAGTTCTCCGCATTTATCCAGATTGCTAGGTCCTATATGCTACTTGGTAACGACAGGAAGGCTAAAATGTTATTAGATTCTATAGAGGAGGAACTAGCCGAGATGAACGAATGTTCCGCTCTTGCATGTAAGGCGGTGGTAAGAGCAGAGAAGGTTAGGTTGGGGCTTATATGTAGAGATATTCCAGAATATGTCGAGTCTACGCGTCTTGAGTT
Organism: uncultured Nitrososphaerota archaeon; assembly: GCA_964636085.1. GTDB lineage: Archaea > Asgardarchaeota > Njordarchaeia > Njordarchaeales > Panguiarchaeaceae > Panguiarchaeum. Next base: position 19,137 of record CAZWPQ010000009.1, on the reverse strand, counting down.
TGAACAAGTAATTAAAAGGTGTGGTCCAAATAAAATCGTTTTGAGATATTACATAGCATTCCTAGTGACTATATGGGTTCCATATATGTTGAAGGATAATGTAGTGCTTGTCGAACAAGTCATAAGCAATGTTACTAACAGCTACAAGAACCTTAGTATGGACCCACAATACGCAGAGCTATTGACTACATTGGCTGAGATACATGCAAAGGTTCATAAGGTGGATGAGGCGCTAAAGGAGTTACATCAGGCCATATATATTTACAAAAAAAATTTAGATGAATTCAAAGATACAATAATGGCCATACTCCAGTTCGTTAGAAAATATTTTCCAGAAAAATATGACGAGTTTGTTAAAGAGATACATAACGAGTTAGATATGTCGGAGGATTCATAATGGTGGTACTTGGCAAGAGAATAAAAAGCGATAAGGTTGAAATTGGCCCCCCAAGACTGACAAGATACGAATACGCAGCTATAGTGGCTATGCTTGCGGTTCAGATAGCATATGGTGCACCCGTTCTACTGTCTGAGAGAGAGATAGAGTCCATCGGCAAGACGGACCCCATAAGCATCGCCAGGTATGCCGTTAAAAAGGGAAGAGTACCAATTACAATATTAAGGTTTCTCCCCACGGGTGAATACCAGCTAATACCGATATCTTGGCTAGAAATTGAGGAGGAATAGAATTGAGGATGTTTTAATATATACCCAAATAAATCTGTATTGAAGGGTTATTATTGGTTGATCGGAATGAAGTTTAGTCCAAAAATATCGTCCCAACCGAGGAAAATAAGGAAGAGGCTCTATAATCTCCCGCATCATAGGAGACATAAGGTAATGGTGGCTCCTCTCACAAAAGAGGCAGTGGAAAAGTATGGTGTTAAGAGAATGTCAATAAGGCGGGGCGATACTGTTATCATAAGAAAAGGAAGATTTAAGGGGGTTATGGGTAAGGTGGTGGAAGTAATTCCAAAGAAGTTCAAGGTTTATGTCGAAGGAGCGACTCTAAAAAGGGCTGGAGGATCAATCATTCACTACCCGATCTATGCATGGAATGTTGCTATTGTTGATTTGGATCTATCCGATCCCAAGCGAAGAGAGATCTTGGATAGAAAAAGGAAGGTTGAAATTATGGAGGAATTAGAGGGGGAATGACATGACCAAGCTAGGGGGATCAAGGCATCAGAAAAGGCTGGCGGCCCCAAGAATATATCCAATACCCCGAAAAAGGCCCCATGGAAAATACACGATTAAATCTTCCCCTGGTCCTCATCCATGCACTAGATCAGTGCCATTAGCTATAGTTTTGAGAGATATCTTAGGATATGCTAAAACACTAAGAGAAGCGAGACGAATAGTTAGCCAAAGACTGGTTTATGTGGATGGAAGAGTTATAATGGATTATAGATTCCCCATAGGGCTTATGGATGTTCTATATATAGAGAGACTGGATAAGTACTGGAGGGCTCTACCCTACAAGAATAAGATTATGTTCCATGAAATAACACCAGAAGAGGCAAAGTATAAAATCGTAAAAATAATGGTGAAGAAATACATAAAAAATGGCTGGATACAGCTTGGATTAGAGGATGGCAGGAACATAATATTCAAAGTCAGGGACGACGAAGAACGAAAGGAAATACTTAGAAAATATAAGACATGGGACTCTCTGAGAATATCGCTCCCATCACAAGATATATTAGAACACTACAGTCTGGTGGAGGATATGTATGGAATTATAATGGGTGGGACGCATGCTGGAGAGCACGGAAAAATCGTGAAGATTTCTAAAGAACTGATGAGAAAATACAGTATAGTAACTATAAAGAATCCCCTAGGAGAATACATTTCTACAAGTTTGTCTTACATCCTGGTAATAGGGAAGGATAAGCCAGACATATCCCTGCCCCCTATAGGTGAGTGAGATGTCGGAGGAAAAAGAAAAAACTAAGATCACACTTGCACATTCGCTTAAGGATATAGAGCAAACGTTGCTAAGCAAATATAAGGAAAGATACTCCAATCCGAATCTAATCCCAAGATTAGACAAGGTCGTTATAAACTATTCGGCGGGATCTGACGCCACAAAACTTGAAAAAGCAAGAAAGATATTGGAAAGTGTCTTTGGAAGAACATTCTCTAGGGTTAGGGCAAGAAAAACTATACATGCATGGGGTGTTAGGAAGGGAAAGCACCATGGTTGGAAGCTAACACTCCGGGGCGAAGAAGCGTATCAATGGCTGAAAAGGCTCCTCAAAGTGGTTGACTATACAATATATGAGGAGCAAATGGACAAATATGGAAACTTTTCCTTTGGTGTGAAAGAGCATATCGAAATTCCAGGCGTTGAATATGTGCCTGAGTTGGGTATAATTGGATTCGATGTTTGTGTCTCATTTAGAAGGAATGGCTATAGGGTCTCTCGCAGAAGACTCTGTAAATCAAAAATTCCAGAGAGACATAGGGTAAAAAAGGAAGATGTGGTATTATTTTTAAAAGAAATGGGCATCAATGTAAAGCCAGGGACCCGCCCTGTAGAGGAATAGTTTTTCTTTTAGTTTTTAATTTGATATTCATGGTGAGCATGTTGTCGGAAATATCTCCTGGTCTGATAACCTCTCTTAGTGTAGGATTAAAAGGCAAGGACTTTGTAATCATCGGCTCATCCAAGCGAAGTTTGTATGGTCCAATAGTCATATCCGAAAATGCAACGCTAATACGTATATTTGGTAGAAAAATAATAGTGACATTCTCTGGCCACGTTCCAGACATACAATATATGTTTCGAGAAATTTCTTGGTTCTTCCAGAGAGAAAAACTGAAAAGGGAAAGAGATTTATCCGTAGAAGAAATAGCAAAGTATACGGGTATCGTACTATTCTCCTATAAGTTATTCCCAAACATAGCATTTGGAATTATTGGTGGAATAGATATCGATGGTAGAGCTAGACTATTTGACTTAGACCCATTTGGCTCCATAATTGAGGAAAACTATACGGCGTCTGGACTATCAGCAGAGGTAGCATACGGACTCCTCGAGAGATCATATAAAGAAGACATAACATTTGAAGAAGCTAGGGATCTAATCATAAGGACGATAAAGAGTGTAGCCAGAAGAGATGTTTTGGTTGGCAGATATGCTGAGATCGCATATGTAAAGGCTATTGATAAAGAGGGAAAAATAGAGACCATAAAACTAATATAGCCATATTCAACATAACATTATTTTTCGTTGGTAGTTCCCAATGTATAAGCCACTGCGTCCCGACGATATATTGGAGATATTAGACACTACTAGGGGAATTTTTGACGGGGAAAATATTGTTGTGGAGGTAGATTCCAGCGATATATTCTTCATAGGTGATATCCATGCGGATCTTTCATCCGCTACAAAAATATATAGGCTAATTGAGAAAACGAAGAGTAGGTTTATATTTCTTGGAGACTATGTAGATAGAGGAGAATATGGCGTCGAGACAATTATCGGGCTATTTAGGCTCAAAATAAAAGACCCCGAAAGGATATTATTATTACGTGGGAATCACGAAACAGTAATAGCGAATGAGCAATATGGATTCCTAACAGAGCTACAGCTAAAATACAAAACAAATGCCCTTTATCTCTATAATGAGTTTAATAAGACATTTTCAAGAATGCCTGTAGCATCCATTGTGAACTCCGAGATACTATGTGTACATGGCGGTATACCCAAAGGATACAGAATGAGTGATATAAGAAAAATAGAGAAGGGGGACATGAAGGTGGAGAGCGACATTCTCCTCCAAATATTGTGGAACGACCCAGATGAATCCATCGAATATTTCGCCCCATCATTCAGAGGGCCAGGAGTATTTTTATATGGAAAAAAAGCATTCGAGGAATTTATGAATGATGCTGGTCTCAAAAGACTAATAAGGGCCCACACATTCTTAATTGATGGGGCACAATGGTACTTCAACAAAAGACTACTGAGCATATTCTCATCCATAAATTATGTGGGCCAAACAGTAAACGCAAAAATAGCAAAATTAACTAGCGATAAAATAAAAGTCATAAACTTGCTTGGGATCTGAAAAAATAACATACAACCAAGGGCCCGTTGTGTAGTCAGGACATCACGTGGGCTTCCGGAGCCCAACGTCGCGGGTTCAAATCCCGCCGGGCCCATAGTGCACTAAGTAAACAAATTCAAGCCTCAGTTTCCTCAAAAATTTCTTCCCCCAACTTCTTCATTTCGAGAAACCTATCATACAGAGTTACGAGCTCAATTAAGGATTGTCTTGCTTCTCTCTCAGATTCGGTTTCCATATCAATATCAAATAATCTCTTTATCACAGAAGAGGGCTCCTCCACGATGCCAGATGAAGATTCTAGCGTATCAACCCGTGCCTTAAGAGCATCCAGCCGCTTCTCAATATTTGCAATCCTTTTTCTTATATCCTTAATCTCCTCAAGAAACATCTTAAGAATCCTAGCAATCTTATCAATCCTCTCACTCATACCACACAACCCATGTCCGTTAACAATAAATATAAAAAGAAACGATTTAAAGCATACACACCACAAAAATCAAAAAGTCCATAACATCAGCCAAGCATAAGAATAAAATCTACGACCCAACAAAAGAACCCCCAAACCCAAAGAAAAGAAAAACTCACAAAAACCACATGTCGGTTTTTGCTTCCTGTTTTTATTCGTGATATAGAGGCTATGATTCTTGTGAAGTCATCTATCTTAAGCATTCTAAAGAACAACTATAAGAATCGAAGGGGAGATAAAAACCAATACCGGCAAAAGGTACTGAGAAATTGACATATGGAAAAAATCATCACACAATATAAATCAAAACTTTAAAAATCCCCAAAACAATATAATAGATAACAGAGAAACGAAAAAATCACCAATCATAAAAATATAAACGAAAAACATAAGGCTCTGAAAGCGGCGTAGGGTAGCTAGGTCTAGCCCGCCGGGCTCATAACCCGGAGGTCGGTGGTTCAAATCCACCCGCCGCTACCATTCTTCTCCCTTCCTTCTACCACTGTTTGGTAATATACTGTTCCCAAATTTTTTAAAGCAAAGTTTTATTCCTTAACAAGTATTTTATCTATTAGGAGAAAGATATGAGAAGGATAATGATTGGTCAACTCCTCAAATTGGCCCCTAAAAAAAAGCGAAAGAGAATGATGATTGGATATATGATACCAAAAAAATCAAAGACGATGGTGCGATCTAATGGTCGTCTGGATAAGAATAAGACTACGATCTAGGTTTTGTGATAAAAGCATAGAGACTAGCGCGATTCTCAATAGTAGTTTTGGTCATCCTTACCCAGGTACACCAAGCAAACCTATTGTTAGACTACCATATCGACTGGCACGTGAATTATGCATTAATCGCAAAGTCCTGGAGGAACATTCCCATATAGAGGTATATGACACAGCAGGCGGTCCAGTTGAGCTCTATCTTATTCCAGACTGCGTTGATATAGAACTCATAGGCGAGGGAAAAACGATTAAGGGGGATGCAATAATAGATGAACACGCCGATACCGTCCTTCTGAATGACAGAGCCATATCTACATTCGAGATAGTAATTCTTGACCCCGCTGAGGGCATCTGGACACTTAAAAAAGATATGAAACCACGCCAAAGCAGTGAGCCTGAATTCTGGTAAACCACCAGCCTTAGGGGGTCTGCCGTATGTGGACAAATACAACATAGAACTAACACCAAAAGGTGTAGAGATGAAGGGGATATTATTCCTCTAACCAATATAAATCTACTGTAAATCTCCATTGAAAAAATCAATTGATGACTATTAGAACCAATATAGCATAGAAAAAAGGATGAGAAAATAAGTGTTTTAACTTAAGTATTTAAAATATTGTAGTTATGTTTAGTATCAGTCTAATGATTTGGATTTTGTCTTTGTGGTGTATCATTATGGGGGAGAGTGTTGGTGCTAAGTTCGAAGATTTTGTTAGAAGGACAAGGATGGTTTCTAGAATGGCGACGATGCCTACTACTAAGGAGGTGTGGCAACTATTAAAAATTATCGGATTGCTGGTTGTTGTATTGGGGCTTGTTGGTTTTGTCATTAGGATGCTGATACAATCGTTTGTTGGGGTTTTGGGTGGGTAATCTGGAGGAAAAAGAGTCTGAAGAAGAGATCCCTAAAATTTTTGTGGTTAAGGTCCCTAAGGGTAGGGGGATAGATCTTATTCATCTTATTCAGTTGAGGAAGCAACTTTTGAAGCTACCTATATACTCTGCAGTGGTTCTTGAGGAGCATCCTGATCTTGTGTTTGTTGAAGCCAATGATTTCGTGTCTGTAGCTAAGGCGGTGGCATACTTTAGGTATGCTAGGCCTTTTGAGACCCCATTATCTCCTACTGAATATTATAATCTGGTTGATTCTCTAAAAAAGGCTCTTGAGAAGGCTGAAGGGATAGAGGAGGTCGAAGAGATAAAGTTCGAGATTGGGCAAATTGTTAGGATAATAAGGGGGCCATTTAAGGATAGAAAAGCTAGAGTTGTTAGTGTATCCAAAAATAAGCTGTTTCTCGATCTAATGAGTGGCGCTATGTTACTAATAGAGGTAAAACCTGAGGATGTAGAACCCGTGAGTGATTGATTAGTATGTTTTCCTTCTCTAGGATGAGGACATGATGGAAATTTTCTCAATGTTACACAAGGATATAAAGGGTGTGGTGGATAAATTAGGGCTGAGAAACCCTACACTTGCACAGAAAAAGGCTATTCCTCAGATACTGACCAGTGATGAAGATATCATAATAGTAGCGCCGACAGGTGCAGGAAAAACTGAGGCCGCGATACTACCAGTATTATCAAAGATGCTGGAGAGGGGCGAGCTGAACCCATTTACTTTCATTTACGTGACACCCTTGAGGTCGCTCAATAGGGACATATTTTATAGGCTCAAGAGAATCCTGACGGATCTTGGTATAAGTGTTGACATAAGACACAGTGATACTCCTGATAGCATACGTAGGAGACAGACTAAGAAACCCCCCATAGTTTTAGTAACAACCCCCGAGACACTAAATATCCTCTTGTGGGCACCAAAGTTAAGACGGTTTCTTGCCAATGTTAGATATGTTGTTATTGATGAGATCCATGAAGTATCGGATAGTAAACGTGGGGTTCAACTATCATTGGTATTGGAGAGAATAAGGCTATTATCGCGAGATTTTCAGTTAATTCTCTTAAGCGCCACCGTATCGAATCCCTTAGACGTATTAAAATATTATACTAGGGGTAAAGGCGGTATTGTGATACATACAGGTGAGTCGAAAAATTATGAGATTCGTGTAAGGTATGTGGCCCCCAAGATTGAGAAATCGTTTGGTATGGCTATTATAAGACCAAACTTTCGGTGGCTTGGAAGGATCATTGAATCAATACTGTCTAAGGCGAGGGGAAAGGTTCTTGTATTTACAAATACAAGGGACATGGCTGAGGCATTGGGTAATTTCCTCAAAAGGACAATGAGACATAGAATCGGTATACACCATTCATCAATAGCCAGAGAGTTGAGAGTCAAAGTTGAGAAAGGCCTCAAGATGCACGATATTGATCTAGCGGTTGCTACAAGCTCACTAGAGCTGGGCATAGATATAGGGAATATTGAGCATGTAGTTCAAGTGAATTCTCCTCGCAGGGTGGAGGTAGCTCTTCAGCGCATAGGAAGATCAGGACATTTTATAGAAAGGACATCAAGGGGTACGATACTAACGATAAGCATTGATGACTTCTTAGAGGCATTGTCTATAGCGTTATTGGCGAAAGAGGGTATTGTGGAACCAGTAAATTTAATATACAAGAGCTATGATGTACTGGCGCATCAAGTGGTCGGAATCGTCAGAGATTACAAATTTGATAAAGGCGAATATCCAGCCCTGGATGAAGTATATAGGATCGTCAGAAGGGCGTACCCATATAAAGATCTAAGCATGGAGGAATTCTTAGCGGTCTGTAGGTTTTTGGAGAAAAAATCGCGGGGAGTAAGAATTATGGATGGCAGATTAGGCCTAAGGAGAGGATCAATAAGGCTTTACTTTAGGAATTTATCTATGATTCCCCATAGCCCGAAGTATAGGGTCATTGACGTGGCCACAAAGAAGCTTCTAGGCGAGCTGGATGAAAAATATGTGTTAGAACTCAATGTGGGGGACAAATTTATTTTGGGTGGAAAGTGCAGAGAAGTATTGAGGGTTGATCAATTAGATAGGGAGGTTGTAGTCAAGACCATAAAGGACGTGTCGTCTCCTCCATCATGGGTCGGTGAGTTATTGCCTGTTTCGTATATCGTGGCTAGAAAGGTGGCTGTCTTAAGGAAGAAAATTTTTGCTGGTGAAATAGAAGAATTGAGGACATTTGCTTATGCAAAGGACATAAGGATCGTTGAAAAAGTTCTTCAGGGGGGCAAGATTATCCCCGATGAAAACGTTATATTGGTTGAATATGAGCAGCTACCCCTAAGTCCAAGCGTTGTTGTTATGAATGCATGTTTTGGTGATGAAGTAAATAGGATACTCGGCATGCTCGTATTTAGGGTATTGCTAGAATATACAAGTCTTCCCGTTGTGGGGTATGCGACAGACCCATACAGAATATTAATACAGCTGTATTCAATGAATATAACCGATGAGGACATAAGAAATGCAGTCATAAAAGCGTTTAGGATCCTAGGTGAAAGACATGATGATCTTGAGGCCTTTGTGAGGGATACCGTGAGAAAAGACACTAAGTCGTTATTTTGGTATTTCCTAAATGTAGCGAGAAGATTCAACCTAATCGATGAGGAGAGCGTTTCGAGGGAGAAGATTAGGTTTCTAATGGAAAAATTCAGGGATTCGATATTAATGGAGGAGGCCGTAAACGAATTTTTGAACACAAAAGCAGATCTAAAGAACTTAAAGAAAGTTATAGAGAAGATAAAGACGGGCAGGATTGAATTATGGATAAGACGAGGTCTATCATCGCTCTCGATTCCAAACTTTGTTCTGGCCGACACGGCTGAACTAGGGATGAATGTAGGTACAAGACTAGCAAAATATAAGGAGAGATTACTTAGAAGAAGAATAAAATGGCTGTGCCTTCAATGCGGGTATTCAGAAATACTGAGAGTTGCTGATGCTGGCTGGTCAAAATGTCCTGAGTGTGGGTCGAGAATAATAACAGTATCAAAACCATTTGATTTTTCAGAATTTATTGTAGAGAAACTTAAGAGAGGAATGGAATTGACACCTAGCGAGAAAAATAGGATAGATGTGTTGTTTTCGATAGGTATGATGCTGAGGAAGTATCCTAAACTAACAAAGATTGTGGTGGCTGCAAGTGGTGTTAATCTACAACAAGCATTAAGTATATTAAGGCATGGTTATGATGAATGGGTACTTCTAGAAACACTGCAAGAATTGGAGGCAAGGTTTATTAAGTCTCAAGTATTTGGTTAATTTTTTAAACCTAGTATTGTGGATGCTTATAAGGGATATTGTTCTGGGGATAACGTTGCCGAAGAAGCGAAGGAGGGTTAGGAGCATATCAACATTTAGCATAGAGCCAGCGTGGTTGGAAAAAAGTCATGGTGATGTAACTCTAAATGCTAATGCACGTTGGGCTATTATCGAAGCAATGATTAAAGAATTTGGACTGACGAGTCATCATACAAGATCATTTGAAAGATTTGTAGATGAGGAGATACCTCAAATAATTGAGAAGTTTCCAAGGATAGATGCTCAAGTAGGGGTGTTCTTTGATTTTATAGTGGACGGTGAGGTCAAGGTAATACCAAAGGGGGAGGAAGTACAATTCACCCCCCTCGAATGTAGATGGAAAGAACTAACGTATGCATTACCTATCAATGTTGAGTTTGCAATAAAACGTGTTAGGTTCGAGGAGACGTCCAAGGGAGTAAAAACAATTGAGGAGGAGATTAAGAGAGGAGAGATACGTATTGGAACAGTACCGATGGTAGTTGGGTCGAAGTATGATCCTCATCTAAACAAATATTTTAGACATAACAAAGAGTTTTTAATAAAGATCGGGGAGGATCCGCTACAACCAGAGGGATATGTGATAATCAATGGTTCCGAAAGAGTGTTCTTGCCTAGAGAAGAAACAGTAAGGTCAAGAATAATAGTGGAGGAACTTACTGGTACTTCACAAATATCGGCAAAATATAAGATTGTGGCTTGGATAACATCTCCGGGCGTATATAGAAATAGGCTTAGCGTATTCATATCAAGGAGAGATATGAGGATAGTTGTTAGATTCCCAAGAATTATACAGAACAAATTCGTACCATTGATGATATTAGTTAGAGCCCTAGGCCTCACAATAGGAGAATTCATGCAACTAGTAGTTCCAGAGGTATTCAAGGGCAAGGAGGAGGGAAGAGACATATACCAGTTCCTATTTCTCAATATTAGATATGCACCGTCTGAGGCTCTTGTTAGTCAGGAAGCAGCACTCAAGGAATTGTATAAGTATATACAGAAAGTGGGTCTCCGTGGAAGAATGATATCGCTTGAAGCCGAACAACAGAAGATAGCATTTGTAAAGGATATCTTGAATAGATTTCTTCTACCTCACTTAGGCACGACGGAGGAGTCTCTATATCTTAAGGCATATTACTTGGCTAGAATAGTTAGAAGGGCGATTCTGGTTTATCTAGGTAAGGTAAAACCAGATGATAGGGATCATTATAAGAACAAAAGACTTAAACTTGTGGGTGATTTCCTCAGAGAACTATTTGCGTATGCGTGGAGAGAATTCATTAGGGCTTCTAGAGACGCGTTGGCGGGAAGAGCAATAGATATTGTTGAGAGACTAAACTATAGGGATATATTGAAAACGGAAAAATTGGTAGAGGTTATGGAAAGAGCTCTTGCAACGGGAACATGGCCTACGGGCGTAACTGGCGTAACAGAGGTATTTGGAAAACTAAACCATATCGAAATGCTAAGTCATCTTCGGAGGGTTAAAAACATACTCACTACACGCACCCAAGCGAAACATGGTAAACCTGAGGCACGTGACCTTCATCCTACACAATGGGGCAGAATCTGTATAACGACGACATCAGAGGGAACACTATGTGGATTGACAAAGCAACTGGCGCTTTCAGCGTATGTAAGTGTTGGTCTTAGAAGACAAGAAAGAGAGAAAATGGTAAGAGAAATGCTTCCCAAATGTGGACTAAAGGAAGTGAAGATAACAAAGGGATGGGTACCATATCCCGATGTGCCTGTCTTTGTCGACGGAAACATTGTAGGGGTATGCAAAAATCCAAAGAAATTCGTTGAAACATTTAGAGAAATGAGAAGAAGGGGAGAGATACACTGGGAGGCGAATATAAAATACTGGGAGGAATATAGGGAGGTGCACATATCTACAGACTCTGGGAGGATACTAAGACCACTAATTATAGTTGAGAACGGTAAACCAAAATATACAATTGAGCACGCTAAAAAACTCATGAAGGGGGCGTTGACATTTGAGGATCTTCTTAAAACTGGAGTAGTAGAGATGTTGGATGCTGAGGAGGAAGAAGATGCCTATATTGCGGTCTGGGAAAAAGATCTAACGCCAGAACACACACACCTAGAAATAGCACCAGCAACAGTGCTAGACTTGATACCCAACATAGTGCCATTCGCAAACACGGACCAAGCACCAAAAATAATACATGAAACATCAATGGCGAAACAAGCACTAACTATTCCGACGCTTAACTATAGAATAAAACCAGAAACATCCACCTATCTAATGTATTATCCGCAAAAGCCCCTAGTCACGACAAGACCCTCTGAATTCATAGGAATAAGCGAGAGGGGATTTGGACAAAACGCCATAGTTGCAGTACTCTCATATGAAGGATACAACATAGAGGACGCGATAATTATAAACAAATCAGCGATAGAGCGCGGACTATTCAATGGGGCATTCGTCAGAATATATGAAGTTCCAGAAAGAACGCACGCGGGGGGCCTAAGGGACGAAATAACTCTTCCATTAGACATACGAGGAAAAGACAAAGGAAAACTAGAAACACTAGCAGAAGATGGAATAGCATGGGAAGGGGAACTACTAAAAGAAGAACAGGAAATCGTAGGAAGAATAACCCCCAAAAGAAGGGAAATAAGGAGCCTAAAACTATTCGACGAGACGTCAGAGAAAATAAGGCCAGGAGAAGCAGGATATGTAGACTCAGTAATAGTTGTATCGTTGGGTGAAATGGGGCAAAAAGGAATAAAGATATATGCAAAACTAAGACAACCAAGACCAGTAGAACTAGGAGACAAATTCGCATCAAGATCTGGGCAGAAAGGAGTAGTAGGCCTAATAATCCCGCAAGAGGACATGCCATTTACAGAAGACGGAATAATACCAGACATAATATTCAACCCCCACGGAATACCAAGCAGAATGACAATAGGATACCTATTAGAGGCCCTAGCGGGGAGTATAGCATGTAAAATAGGAAGACCAATAGACGGAACAACATTCGAATCAGAACACTGGATAGACGACCTAATCAACTGGGCGAAACAACTAGGACTAAACTACTACGGGGAAAAGACACTATATGATGGAAGAACAGGAAAAATATACAAAGCTCATATATTGGTAGGCCCCATGTACTATCAACGTCTAAAACACCTAGCACGCGATAAAATACATGCAAGAGCAACAGGCAAATATACACTCATGACATTACAACCGCCGGGAGGTCGTGCAAGAGGCGGCGGCTTAAGATTAGGAGAAATGGAAAGAGATGCTTTGGTTGGGCATGGACTAAGTTTCTTCTTAAGGGAAAGATTCGTTGATTCTAGCGATGGTATCGATATCTTCATATGTGATGAACACGGTTATATAGCTCGTTATGATCCTCGTAGTAAACGTTGGATATGCCCCATTTGCGGTCTTAAAACAAAAAGCGTCTCAAGGATCACCGTTCCGTACACCTTTGTGTTGTTAATTAGAGAGCTTCAAAGTCTCGGTATTCGTGTACAACTACGCACGAGCGAGATTATTTAGTGATTCAATTTAAGAGATATATAATCAGTCTTTTTTAAACATATTTATTGGTTCGTAAGCACTTTAAAGTTGTTTCTTTAAATATATATTGTATTTTTGACTATTACTCCGATGCCGATGGGGGATTTTAAAAGGTTTATTATTAAGATAAAGATTGCTTTGTTGACGGTAAGGAAGACACTCATATATGCCTCTATTTTTTTCTTTTCAATGTATACGCTAATGGTTCTTGCACGAACAGAGATGTCTATTACGAATCTCGTATTATTTTTGTCCCTCAATTATGAGCCTCATAATACGCTCGAGGCTCTCGCATTATTTTTTACAATCTTATTGGAGCTTTCCCCCGTAATGGGTTTTGTGGAGATAAGAACGATGTCGAAGGAAGATAAGGCTAGGATAGTTGCGAGGAGTCTTAGGGATCATGTTGTTATAATTGGGGCCGGAGATTTGGGAAAGAAGATAATAGAATCACTAAGGGTGCTCCATATAGATTTTTCATTAGTAGTCCTGTCTAGAGACAAAATACAGAATGAGTATGTGATACGGTTGCTGGATGAGGGAGGGGCCATAATTTTTGGGAATGCATTGAATCCTGATGTATTAAAGGATGCTGGGATCCAGCAGGCTAAAGCAGTTATTATAGCGGTTAATAATGACTTGCTTAACGCAAGAATCGCAGAGAGAGTGAAGGAATTAAATCCTAAGATAAAAGTAGTTGTGAGGATATACGATGATAGCCTTGCTGGCCTTCTCATAAAGTCTGGAACCGCGGATGAGGTAATATCTCCAATGAATACAGCAGTTAGCTCGTATCTTGTTGGTGCTTTTCTAAACATATCAGCAAGAGACCAAAACATTATAACACTGGAGATAGATGAGAACTCGAAGCTTAGCGGGATAACTGTTGAAGATATAGAAGAGGAGACGGGAATCAAAGTCTTAGCGATTATGAGGAATGGAAAATGGATGTATCCCACGAAGGAGCTAAAGATGTTATCAGGGGATAAGGTCGTGGTCTATGGATCTCCTAGCGCATATGGAAGGTTGATAAGGATATTCTCATGATCGCTTTTGAATGCTAATACTGTGTGTCATGATTAGTTGCTTCCAGATTCGATTTAGATGGAACTCTTGATTCTTCTGTGTTTTGTTTTTCTGTTTTTATTTCTTTCGTAATTTCAATGGTTGCGTCTATCATCGAGGAGATGTATCTGTATCCCAGTATAACCACTGCTACTATTGTCAGCAATAGGTCGTTGATTATCCAGAAGATGACGGTTCCAATGTTATATAGTGCTACTGGAACTGCGGCCCAGTTCCCGATTAGGGCGATCATAAGGAACTTCTTTCTATTCGCAATCATATCCTTGATTATGAGGGATTGGGCGGAAAACTCTTCCGTATAGACCTCAAATACTGCTTTCCAAGCCTTAAATCTATTATTAACCAGTAGGATGCCCACAGCTGCAAATGCGATTGGTGCGTTAATAATGATAAGTATTTGTATCCAAAGTGGTGTCTGGGGGAATTGCAGAGGCAGAACAAATAGAATAACTATCACGCTGATAGCGGTGGTTGCTGTCTCAATATGATCAAGAAGTTTGCTGAGTTTTTCCTTATAGAATCTGCTAGAGATGAGCAATCGCCACAATACTCCTCCGCCTATTAGGATAAACGCGATACTTGCCAGTAGTAGAATGTACCTAAGCAATTTGATATTTTTGGCCATTTTGATTATCTCGTTTATACTATAGTTAGAGAAGTATCTGAAGCTAAGGACTATAAGTATAAGGATTAATGTACTGATGGGTCCAAATCCGCCCCAAACATAGTAATTATAGAAATATAGACGATCTATAATTATGGCGGCACCCAAGCCTGCGAGTGCAAACACGCAGAATATTATTCCCCACTGTATCACAGCCAGTATTTCTGGGAGCCAGATCAAAGCCACAAGTATTAGTGCATCGTTGATGAAGAGTGTCTGTTCGTGTATAGTGAACTCATGAATAGAAAAATTTTCCATGTGGGACAGAATTAGAAATGATGCAAAGAACCTAACAAGGAACACAAGTATGGACTTACTGATGGTGTCGCGGGAAAAGAGCTGAAGGAGTACGCTTTCTTCATTGTTCAATATCTCTCTCAAGAATACGAAGTTGAGTAATATCCATGCGGTGGATATCGATAAAACAATAATTTCAGTTGGCGAGAGCGGTATAACAAAGACATCATTCAAGGAAACCACCATAGATTGTCTCCTTGTGGGGTGGATATTGATATGATGCAGATGGCAGGATAGTGCATAGACAAAAGTAGTAAAACAATTAATTTATATAATTACAGGGGTTGGATACTATCCTGGACCATATATAAATTCCTTGGTCCTTTCGATCGCTGTTGGTAAGAAATCTATAACATCAGTCGCCAAGAGTTGGTATCCATATTTCTCATAGGCTAGATCCCCTGCATATCCACAGACAAAAGCAGCTGAGCATGCGCTTCTAAAGGAATCAAGACCAAGGGACCTAAAGTATGCTATAACACCAGTGAGTACATCTCCAGTTCCACCCACAGTCATTCCGGGATTGCCTGTTCTATTAAGTTTGACTTCAATGCCATTACTAATAATGTCTATGTGTCCTTTAAGTAAAATGGTGATCCTGTACTCCTTCGCCTTTTGGATCACAAGATTTGCCCTCTCGTCTATATCGGTTGTCGGCTTAACATTAAAGATAAGTTTGAACTCTCCCGCGTGGGGTGTTATAATGATATCTCCCTTCGGGATACCATGTTTAGCTATAGATTTTAATGCGTCAGCATCAATTATTGTTGGTTTGTGCTGACTAGCTAGACATATAACATTATGTGCAGTATCGATTGTTTCATCATCGGCACCGATCCCTGGACCAATAATGATTGTGTCGAACTTATTAATGATCCCGGGGAGATTCTCTAAAGCGAGCTCATTTAGTTTTTCTCCTTCGTATTGCCAAACAATTAGATTAGGCGAAAAGGATCTGATGGTATTAGCTATTGCCTCCGGTGCATATATAACAACAAGATCAGCCCCAGACCTTAGGGCGGATAGTCCTGCTAGAGCGGGGGCCCCTGTAAAGTATTTTGATCCACCGATTATCAGGATCTTGCCAAAGTCGCCTTTGTGCGACCATTCGTGTCTGGGTCTTAGTATGTCTAAGAGATCTCCCGGCCCCACAAATATCTCAGCGTCGCGGGGGATACCAATTCCGCGAATGTATAAGTCTGCACGCAATTTATCTAGTCCTTTTTTTAAGTCATGGAAAGTAACTACTGTATCGGCCTCTACAGTTATTTCTGTTCTTTCTCCTCTATAGCAATCAAATCCGCTTGGTACATCAACACTAACTACCTTGAAGCCATATTGTTTCTTTAGTTTGTTCAATGTTTCTATGACTCTCGCCTCTAGTCCCCTAGGTTTGCCCCTAATACCAATACCGAAGATTGCATCTATCACGAGATCAGCATCGGATAGTATGTTCTCAAGTAGGGGAAGATCCTCCTCATTTTTGATAATTACTTTTCTTACAGAGTGCAGCCTGTTAATAATTTCCCAGTTTTTCCTTGTCTCGGGCGTTCTGATGAGCTCTGGTCTGCCAATGAATAGGACTGTTACTTTTCTCGACATAGAGAGGTGTCTGGCGGCTACAAGGCCGTCTCCTCCATTGTTAGTTCTGGAGCAAATGCATACAATCTTGGTAGCATCCCTATATTTCTGTTCTACTATATCGGCCACATTCTTTCCAGCATTTTCCATAAGCAAATCCGTAGATATGCCAAGCCATCTGGAGTTGATGTCCAACCTATATACATCTATCGGGTCGAGCATAAAGAATCACTTAGAGAAGGGACATATCTGTTTTAGTTAGATAAAACTATGGTTTTTCCACAGCTCTCCAAGCTCCACATGCCTGGCATTTTTTAATTAAACTACCTCGCTCCTTTGTGACTATGCAGTGAGGGCGACCACATACATCACATATAACATACTCCCTTATGAACGCCTCTAATAATCTGTTAAGTCGGACCCGTGTGTAGACTCCTTGGAGATAGAGACGGGACCTCTGAATCATTCCTATAGTACCGAGACGTCTTTGCAGGAATCTAAGAAGGAGTTTTTCATCTATATTAAAACGATTAATTATTGTGTTCCAATTTACGATGATTGTTCGGTCAGATTCCTTTATGACCTCAAACTCGGGAATCTCCACAATAACGGGCGTTTTTACATTCTCTGGTATCTGCGACAAGGCCATTTCAAGCATATCCATGTATGTATACCCCATGACATCGGGACTTTGTCTTTTTTTGTTCTCGTTCAAATCTTATCACCACTTTAATATATGTATAACATGAGTATTAAATTGCCGTATTTATTAGAGAAAGACGTTGGATAGTTTCGTGTGAATAAATTGCCAAAGAGAATATTTAAGTGTACTAAATGTGGGAGATACACACTTAGGCGGGATCGCTGTCCACATTGTAACGGTCTTGTAATGTCGGCACATCCGCCGAGGTGGTCACCTTTTGATAAATTTGTTAATTATAGAGTAAGCCACAAAAAGCTGATCAAAAAAATTGTGTCGAACCAAGATGCTTTAGGTGTTAGCAATGAATGACTTGATAGAAGAACTGGGGAGGATTCCCTATATAATAGTATCAGGGAAGGGTGGTGTTGGAAAAACAACATTCTCTGCAGCGTTAGGATATAAGCTCTCTGATCAAGGTAAAAAAACATTGGTTGTGTCTCTAGATCCCGCCCACTCGCTGGGTGATGCATTTGATATGGAGATAGGCAATAATATAAAGAGAATAAACAAAAAGCTATACGCACTAGAGTTCAACCCTGTCCAATTATTCGCGGTCGAAAAGCAGGTTCTCCAAAAAATTGTTAGTCCAGAAGGGGGGCCTGGAACCGGCATGTTGCCAGTGGACGATGAAATGATTGACCTCCTTGTAGATATGCAGATACCATATGAATTTGCGGAAGGTATAGGATTCATGAAATTATTTCATAGTCTAATAGAGAAAAAGGAATATGATACTGTCATATTCGACACGGCACCGACAGGCCATACTCTAGAACTATTGAAGTTGCCGGAGTTTCTCGATAGTTTCTATGGAAAACTCATACGTTTTAGACTACGTTTATCAAAGTTTTTCTCGAGGATAAAGGCGATATTTGGCTTTGGTAGAGAGGATAAGGCTGACCTGACCCTAAAAATGTTAGAGGAAACAAGAAACATTATTAAGGCGGTACGAGGAATCTTAACTGATCCAAGCTCTACGGAGTTTGTAGTTATAATGATACCAAATGACATGTCGATTTTTGAGAGTGAAAGACTAGCATCAGAGCTCGAAGCTCACTCTATACCTAACAGAAATATAGTAGTGAACTTTGTGAGGATATACTCTGGATCATGCGAATTTTGCAACACAATGTCAAAATTCCATCTTAGTCAACTCAAAAAAATAAAGGAGATATTCCCCAAAAACAAATTATGGGTAATACCATATATATCTGAGGAGATTCGAGGTCTGGACAAAATAAGGAAGATAAGTCAACATATTGGGAGCATGAATATAGAAGGAGCAATAGAGCTTATAAAAACTGGAGGCATAATAGAGTAGAATCGCGACCATTTGAGCTTGTCGAAAAAATACGTTGGGGTTTATATAAAATGGATTTTTTTAGCATTAACGAATAGGTGATGCGATGCAGAAAAAACCCAGAAAAACAAGGTACACAAAAAATGACTTTGAGAAGGATATTCTAGCGAGGATAAAGTCAGACTTCCTTAAAAAATTTCAGAAATTCGACGAGTTATATCTTGTTGACCGAGGTAAGCAATTAAAGGCCGCTATTGAACGGTTACTGGATACATTATCACTTGATTTCAATAGGAGAGACTTAAAACAGGCTGTTGGGGCACCAGCAATAATTATATATAGAAAAATGCAACCACATCCTCGACCAGTATGCTTTATCTTTGCAGAGTTCCACTTTAAGAGGGCCCTAATAACT
>CAZWPQ010000008.1:51145-73669 GCA_964636085.1 uncultured Nitrososphaerota archaeon | reverse complement strand
TGTATTCCCCAAACATCCCTGTCTCCAAGTTTGCCCCATCTAACATATCTCCCCGCATAGTATCCAGCAATGTATAGAGATGGGCTCTCTGCTCTATAGTTTTTGGCTCAAAAGAATGGAAATTACGGAAACGAGATAGACTTGAAGAATCAAGATAAACCCATATTGGAATATCCCTCGAGAACAAATCCTTTATATCACTAATTAGCTCCTCGCTTTCGGGAACCCTGTCTGGCCGTCTCATAAAATCAATACAACCGCCAAAAGGGAGAGTGGCGAGAGTCTCTGTAACACGAATAACGCCCCCACCTAGGGAGTCAAAATTTAACATATAGCTTACATTCTTATATCTCCTAACTGTGTGCAAGTTAATCCCAAAAGAAACACCCTTTGGGAGACGCATAGGACTTAATGATACTCTTGTCAGATCTTTAAGAGATTTTTCCTCGAATCCATCTAGGATTTCTCGCGCCTTTTCTAGATTTTTCTGGCCCTCTCTGTCAAAGTATCCCCCCATTAGTCCCATAAATAGGGCCCTAATACTTCTGTGCCCTACAAATGTACGTTCCTCCGTGACTGGATCCCTACATGTAAGTGTTACAGCCATGTATCCCAATGACTCCATGAAGTTCTCCTTATTTATCTCTGGAAAAAGCTCGTCTAGAAAAGAAAGCCGATATGTAAAATATCCAGCCACAAAGGGAGCTGACGTATGAGAACTCGATGGCCCCAAGATGGGCTTCAATACCTGATGCACAGACCAAATTTTATACATTCAAGACCCCAAATATGGTATAAATATTATCCATTAAAACAAGGAATTAAAAAGCAGACTAATGGGACAAATTACATAGAGCCCTTAATTTCGCGATAGAAAGAACCCAAAAAATCCAGAAATAAAAAAGCCTTAGATATTAATTAGTTATCTTCTGGCGTCTGATATGTGGAACCCTTGATGATGGCAAAAGTAGAAAACTTTAATTGCATAAAGATCTATTGCTCATAAGAATGCAAGACTAGATAAGAATCGGTAGCAAAAATAAAAAAAGAGAGTCTAAACGGTAGTGGTAGCAGCACCAGCGCCAGTTAGGGTCTTAATCTTGGGAAGCAAGGATAGGATTGCCACAATGAGGAATATAATGAAGCCTATTGGTATTGGTGTTGCCCCCTCAATGTCGCTTATGGCTTTTATTCCATATATGAGACCAAATAGGAATGCTAGACCACCTGTGCCCAAGCTGATCATTTCGGCATTGGGGACCTGTAGTGCAGGTATGTAGTCACGTAGTTCAAAGAGGAAGTATATTATTGTTAAGATAAGTGCTATTAGCCCTAGATAGTAGATGCTGCTTCCTCCATCCCACATCCATCCCCATACTGAGAAACCAAGGATCGATACACGTCCCCTTCCAAATCCAAAGATCATGATGCTAGCGCCATCGTAGTTCGCGTATACCCATGGTATGAAGAAGCTGATCAACATTATCAATGGGAGTATTATCTTCATTTTTTCCTCTTCTAGGAACGACATACGTTGCTCACCTTTTTTCTAGTGTAACTAAGCAAAAAATGTTTATAAAGGATTTACTTGCATATAAACAATAGCGTTTAAAAACATAAACCATATTAGCAAAGATTAATCTTTGCATTAACAACTGGAGATCGTAAAAACCAACTATTAAATTGGGGATATGTGAGGAAGCCAGATAAAAGTATTTAGCAATACTGAATTTCTAGATATACTACGCTAACTTGTCAATTAGGGATTTTATTTCGTCTTTGGTAATGTTGCCTTCAATTTTGTGCTGTCCTATAACTACTGCTGGAAATTTCCTTATGCCTTTAAACTTTGCTTTGAGTTTACCTATGAAGCTATTTACATTGACTATTTTCACGGAAAAATTGGCCTCTTTAGCGATTTCCTTGACGAAATTTAGAATTTTTTGATCCTCTTCAGGGATATGTGTATCCTCAATCTTTCTGCTTTCAACCCTTAGGCATTGTATATGTCTCCTATCATAGGATGGAAGCGAAGAAATATCGGCAGGCAAATATATCTTCTCTATACGTAGATAAACCTCAATATTTCGATTCTTTCTGACCATGGCATGTCACCTGTAAACATTTTATATAGTTAATATCTAAAATATATTATTCTATAAAAAAAGAATTGCTAGTATATAAGTCTAGAATAGCTATAGTCGAGAATTTTTCTACAAATTCATGAGATATGTATATTTATGGCCACTGAGCAGAGCTTATAGCTGAGTTTTATGCTATTCTTGGGTATACACATCCCTGTACTTTAGCTGAACTCTTGTAGTTTTTTCTGGTCCCAGATCTCTACATAACTTGTATTTATCTATAGGTTTTCTATTTTGGTCGTTTTTGTCTGTATGTAGACTCAATGCAACAATCATACTTCTGGTCTACCAAATATAGTGACTCTGTGTATTTCTTAATGTTATGCGCAATTTTAATGTCATATTTATTTTGATGATTTTAGAAAGAACAAATTGACTTGGAAGCGATTACGATATGACGTCATATAAATACGATTATGATGTCCTCATAGTTGGTGGAGGACCTGCTGGTTCCTATCTCGGATACCTGCTTGCGCGAGATGGCATAGATGTCTGCATAATTGACAAGTCGCCAAGACATAGACTTGGCTTCAAAGTATGTGGGGAGGGAATGTTTAGGCATTGCCTTGAATCCCTTAATTCTGGCGCATCTCTTAGTTTAAGCATATTAAATACTGTGTTGCTAAGTAGAATTCGTATCGGTGATATTCTTGTCGCTGAGTACTGGAGACCTCTCTATATTATCAATAGGGTAGAATCTGTATCCAATATGATAAGTTTGGCCGAGAAACATGGGGCCAATGTATTATGTGAAACAGAAGTACTACAACCATTAATGAGGAATAATGTAGTGGTAGGTGCTAGGGTTAATACTGGTTCCACCACCAAAGATATAAGAGCTAGGATTGTTATAGATGCAAGTGGTTATCCAGCAGTAATTAGAAACAAGATAACAAACAATATTGTGCGATGGAAATTACTAAAGAACGAGATAGCCATAGCATATCGGAGCATAATTGAATCTGAGCAAGAATATCCTACCCATATCGCCACGATTTATTTTGACCAGAAAATACTTCGTGGTGGCTATCTATGGATATTTCCACAAGAAACAAAAAGGCTGAATATTGGCCTAGGAACGACACTGATCAATGCTAAATCTAGGATCTTCCCACATCTATGCGAACTATTGGCGAAAAAAATATGCAAAAAGCTACTTGCCACGGGACTAATTATTGATAGTGGCTATGGTCTCATACCCGTAAGGAGACCTTTCTCAATGCTTGTATGGAATGGTGTTCTCCTTGTTGGTGATGCGGGTGCACAAGTTAATCCATTACATGCGGGTGGTATTTGCTCAGCAATGAGAGGGTCTGAAGTTGCAGCGTCAACAATAATAAATGCTCTAGAATTCACAAGTGGCACCCTATATATTCAAGATCTCTGGGATTATAGTTATAGATACAATAGAACTGAAGGCGTTAAGCATGCAATATTTGAGCTAGCAAGGATTTTCCTCGAAAGAATGGATAATAGACAATTAGCACTGCTGATGATGTCTCTAAATTCGATGCAAATGAGGGAGTTAGGCAGTATAAAAAGATATGTCTCGATTCATAGGAGTAACATCGCTTACCTCGCTAGACCATCTGTGGCGAAAGATCTGGCAAGAATAGGGGTCTATATGCATTTATTTTTGAAGTTATCGAGGATTATCAAAAAGCACTACGATAGATACCCCATTAAGCCTCAGCATATAAAGTCATGGGATCAAGTAGGAGATAGGATATTCCAAGTGGCAAGAAGCTATTTCCTATAATTCATCTATATGTGGCTTATGTATATGATTAAATAGACTATCGGTAGCGAGATGATAATATTCCTTATGATTTTTATGATCATCAATATTTAAAATTAAATTGGGATATTACAATTTGAATACGAAAATTAATCATTGTATTGAAGGTGGTACATCAGTGATATTGATAATATCGGGTAGTCCTAGAAAGGGCGGGAATACAGACTGCATATGTAACTTGCTGAAATTTGTACTAGAAAGCTTGGGCCAGGAGGTCAGGATGATAAGGATTTATGATTATAATATATCTCCATGCACTTCCTGTAGGCTATGCTTAAAAACAAAGAATTGTTCAATAAGGGATGATATGGACAAGATAGTGTCTTTACTCTTGGATGCTTCAGGTATAATAATAGTCTCCCCAGTATTTTTTGATAGCATACCCTCGCAACTTAAGGCATTTATCGATAGGACATGGTCTCTGAAGGGGAAACTCAAGAATAAAATTGGGGGAGTAGTAGTTGTGGGTAGGAGATACGGGCACCATGGAGCCATAACCACATTGATTTCGTTTATGCTTAAACACGAAATGATACTTGGTATGAGAGGCGTTGTGACTTTTGGTTTTGGTAAGAAAGAGGTCATAGATGATGTTGAGGGGCTCAATGATGTAAAAAAATTGGCAAAAAGAGTTG
This sequence comes from uncultured Nitrososphaerota archaeon, assembly GCA_964636085.1. GTDB lineage: Archaea > Asgardarchaeota > Njordarchaeia > Njordarchaeales > Panguiarchaeaceae > Panguiarchaeum. The sequence goes on along the minus strand of CAZWPQ010000008.1, from coordinate 69,092 downwards.
TTGAGCTCATAAATATTGTTAAAAAATCTATACCATAGATACTAATATATGTTGGGCATATCCGATGGGCTAGGTGAGAACATCTGTCCTACAAAGATGTTATAATTGTAGAGGACTTAACAAAGTATTATGGTGACCTATTGGCTGTTGACCATATAAACTTTAGGGTACATATAGGCGAAATTTTTGGGTTTTTGGGGCCCAATGGGGCGGGAAAAACTACAACAATTAGGATGCTTTGTGGTTTGACCAGAATCAGTAGAGGTAAAGCCTCTATTTTTGGATATGATGTGGAGAAGGATGCCACCATTGTGAAGAGTCTTATTGGTGTAGTCCAGGACATATCTAATCTCTATATGGAGCTCTCTTGTTTCGATAATCTCATGTTTTGTGCCGAGATGTATGGTGTTCCCAGATCCGACAGAAAGAGAAGAGTCATAGAGCTATTGAATTTCTTTGAGCTTGATGATAAAAGAAATGCAAAATTTAAAGAATTATCTAAGGGTCTTAAGAGACGGCTAACCATTGCAGCGGCACTTGTACATGAACCCAAAATACTCTTTCTTGATGAGCCAACGATAGGTCTAGATGTTAAGAGTAAGAGACAGATATGGCGGCTAATACAGAGGCTAAATAATAGTGGTATTACAATATTCCTCACTACACACAATATTTACGAGGCATTTAATCTTTGCGACCGCATAGCCGTAATCAACAAAGGAAAAATAATCGCTGAGGGGCCCCCTGCAGAGCTTCGGAAAATGGTAAGTGGCGAGAAAGTCATTGAGCTACAAACACACCCCATGCTTAGAGATCTAGATGTCTTCACAAAACTACGGGGAGTCATTTCTGCTAAAATCATACGGGGAGCATACAATATAGTTGTGGATGATGTCGTCATCGCACTAGAAGAAATTCTTAAAGTAGTAAGAAAATTCAATCTTGATGTTGTATCGCTAAGTCTCAGGGGTGCGGATGCCGAGGAGGTGTTTATTAGACTTATTGAGAAGGCTAAGTAGATTTTAAACTATGTGGGTGAGCATATTGGGTCTTATCCTCAAGGCTGATGACTTTGTTAGAGCTCTCTATATTGCAAAAAAGGACATTAGGGAGTACTACTTGAAGCCTCCAACAATAAGCTGGGGACTCGTATTTCCAGTTGCGTTTACATTGGCATTTATATTCAAGGGAGGCCGACATATAGGCGATCTCATTCCGGGCCTTATAGTTCTTGCATTATTCTTTGGTACAACATCCATGGCCTCTGCATCCATAGTTTTTGAGAGAAAGATAGGGTCGTTTGAGCGATTACTTCTATTTCCCATTAGTTATATGGGTATAGCCCTTGGGAAGGTGCTCGGAAGCTTCTTCTTTGGACTACTATCACTAACCACTACGCTTATCGTTATTATACCCCTACTTTTGAACATATACTTCTGCTCTATACTTCTAGTAGCCGTACTTATCCTCTCTGCATTTATGTTTGCCTCATTCGGCGTGTTTATATCTTTTCTGATTAAAGACCCAACATACACCATGATGATTCTCAACTCAATAAGATTCCCCATGATTTTTCTATGTGGAATATTCATCCCAGTATCCTCTCTCCCACTACCAATCCAAATAGTGGCTTTTGCATTACCCCTCACATACTCGGTCGAGGCAGTAAGATATTCTATCTATAATAGCTATGACATAATACCACCCACTATGTCGATCTTCGCAATGATCCTCATTACGATGATATTCATAATAATGACGGCAATCAAAATTAAGCATACAATACCCTAGATACTATAGTCATCAAACCATAAATAATACTCTGGAGATAAACATCGCCACATCTATATAGGAACAATAAATTCTTTTGATTGGTTATTACCAATGAGCAAATTTTATCTTTTTGGCGATAAGTCTTAATGCTTCCCCTGACATTAGTATGACCCCCCTCTTCGCCGCATAAGCTATTAGTGGTATTTTTGGCTCTCCTTTTTCTATTATTATGATTGGTATGCCGCCTAGGTCATGTGCCACTTCTAGTATGTTATCGATGTCCATTTCATTGAGACCTGTCCAATCTAGTTTTATCTCGATAACTACTGGTTTCTCGTTAGTAATCACTAGTAGGTCAAAATCTTTTTTGATAGGATACTTTTTCTCAGCATCTTTTGGCCTTAATACTGTTCTTGGCGTGAACTTTAATTCCCTCGTGCTTCCATAAAAGAATGTTCCTTTGGAATCCTCCCAAATATGTACCTCACTGTTTCTCTTTACGTATTCTTCTAGAATTTCCTTTACATAACTCTCTAAGGTTATACCCAACTTCCTTGCCATTATTTCATACACATTTTTTTCTGGTGGTACTCTAAGTTCTACCCATAGTGGTAGGAGAGGGTACTTGACATTGTAAATGACTCTCCGCCCTACTTTCCTTTTCTGAACAATCTCACACTTAACCAGCTCCTCTACCAGCACATATGCGGAGTCAACATCCATTCTTAGCTGTTGTGCTATTTGATCCGTTGTTTTCTCCTCTAGGCCTATAGCCTTTAACGCTTGTGTTAGTAGGGCGTAGTCCCTTTTTGATATCTCTGCAATGAACTTTACTACATTTTCGAAGAAATCGTCAAGCTCTCCTCTCTCGATGAATCGTATTGCCTGATCGATTAGAGGTCTATCCTTCTCATAATTTGTAGTAAACATTTCTAAAATTTTAGGTATCCCACCACTTAGCCTGTACAATAGCTCGCAGTATTCATATGGGACCTCTGGATTTATACTTCGTATGAAGCTTATAGAGGTTTCTTTATCGAAGGGCTCTATCTTGTATTTCCTTAAAACCGCGATGAGTGGGCTCTCAGCCTTTTTAGGTCTCGTTATTGTTTCTCTTACCTTCTCCCAACCCAAGCTAGTTGAGAAAATCCAAAATGCTTTCTTTGCCTCAACGATGTCTTTTAGGAGGCCTAAAACATCATCTGTGATGACTTCTTTCTTGGCCTTTTTCTCCCTTGCAATCCGTCCTGATACTTTCTCTACAAATATATGAAACTCATCCAAAACGAAGGCCCTTTTGCCTGTACTCTCAGCCAAAGAAATCAAAGCATCAAAAGCCTTCCTAAGCACAAACATAGGGTCTCCTTCTCCAAGGAAAATTTTAAATTTTCCAACAAGATCTGTAGGCAAGAAGTCCAGTACAAGCCTCAAGAAAACATATGGATCACTGATCCAAATGCAGTTAATATAAACACCATTCACCTTTCTAACAAACTCCTTTAGAATCGTTGTTTTTCCTACACGGCGCCAACCATAAACGATAACACCACAATTAGCACCTAGAGACACACAGTCCTTATAATACCTCTCCAAATCTCTAAGCTCTGTTTCCCTATCGAATATATATTTCGTACCCAACACCGAACTTAGCTAATATCCAAGTTACCTAATATCCATATTAGAAAAGATTTTTTAAATATATAATTAATTTGAACCAATTTTTTGGCTAGAACTTGGTTAGCTACTCTACATCTGGTGGGCCCTATGCACTATATGGGCTCAGTCGCGACAAAGGATCGTAATTTAATATACGCATTGCTTGTATTGATAAGCTTTTTTATACCATGGATATACGCGAGTTACGAATATCATTATTATGAGGGATATATAGAATCATTTCATGCGATACTAATTATCTTTGGGTTTGGCCCTGTCTATATTAGGTTTACCTCTAATTTCTACGGACTAAGGTATTCGGGGTCAGATTGGACTTGGATGTGGAAGGCTAGGGATATATATGTTCTGGGGCTGATTTCATTTATCTTTACGATAGTATACTGTATTATTATAGCCAAATTCCGCCAGTCTCTAACGGTGGCCATCAGAAATTTGGTTGTATCTATTGGTGTAGTAGCGTTTATACTAGGACTAATCTATGGGGGCCTAGCGATATACGATGCACACGATTGGGGCTATAGGCCTATCCCCCTTGGTTTCATATCGTTCCTAGTAATGTTCCCGCTGTCGCTTATCAGGACTGCTAGATCCTCCATGGAATATGGGGTATCTACAATGCGTGGATGGTGGTGGTAGTTATCTGATGTGTCTCGAAGGGATAATATTAAGGCTTATTAATTTTACCTATTTTTTAAGGGAAGTAAAAATTCAAAGATTGGGATAGCCTAGTGATGTCTGTTTGCAATTTTGATAATGGTAATGACCCTTATCCTTTAATATATCTGCTTTTTCCTGCAAGTTATGTCTCCTGTGCATTACTTGTTTGTTGTTGGATGTTCTGTCAGACTATGTATTAGATAGTATGAGGAGATGAAAAACATCGGGCTTAAACTTTGGGGTGCTTTGAGGTGTCATGTTTTTTAATTTGATAATTATACATTTGTGCATTAATTAGTGCTTTTCTAAAAAATTCTGCGATAGAATCTATGTAATTAAATAATAGTCTTTAAATATGGATCGAAAGTATTCTAATTATTAAGGGTCTAGGTGTAATGAATGTCGGCAGAAAAGAATGAACAAACTCAGATAGCTATCCAAAAGAGGAAGATCTTTAATCTCAAAGACGAAAGCGAATTGGATGAAGTCACAATAGATATCCAGCGGGAGGCAAATATCGCCTCTGCAGATTAATTGTCTTGCAGTAGGCGAGATGAGCTGATGATATTCGATAGGGAGTGGATAAACGCATTATCCGATTTCTTCTGTAGTATAGGATCCAATGATTATGTAGAAGCAAATTTGGGGGGCAGGACTCTTATTTTGCCCAAAGCAAACTATGATGTTTTGTCTAGAGATATTGATAGGTTTGTCTTTTATGTCTCACCATTGCTGGATTCTAGGCTCGCTAATGATGTGTTGGCTATATTCTATATGACCTATAGATCCAAAAATAGTGACATAATCCGTGTGATTGAGCGCCTATACCTAGATTGCCCTCGGCATAGGCATCATATTCTCTATATGCTTGTAGAAATATTTTCTGATATTGGAAACACAGATATCGGTGCTTATTTCATTCGGAGGGTTGTAAATAAGGAGGATAATATTGTTATAAAATCGGTAGCGATTATGAGCATTGCAAAAATCTTTAAGAGATTGGGAAATATGAATACTATTAGATTAATTCTAGGTCTCTATGAGAATACTCCTCTAATAAAGTTACTGTGTATTGTTGCTTTGTCGTTAATTTGTAGAACAAAAGATGAGTTCCTAACATTTGTAGGCAAAATGTGGAATATGGAGGGTGCCAGTGAAGAATTATTGCTGTCTAAATGCCCAAAACTACTCGACATAGTAGCTAAGAGTGGCCTGTTGTTGTCATGGATTGAGTATGCAACTACATGTTGTAGGAGTCTACTAGGACTATTTAAGGAATTCTTAGATCGTGGTGTTGATGGTGTATCCGGATTATTCTCACTTATAAGCCTTACGAAACTGAAATTTAAAATGAACCAAATGATGTCCCTAGGTGAGGCTGACGCTGTTCAGATGATAGAAAATCCGGGGGGCCGTATTTTCCTTAAGATTGCCTTTCTTGGCGACTATCTGGTTAAGCAGAAGATAATTGCAGATCTGGAGGAGCGAGGGGGTCCTAAGAATGCTAATATGGCCCGCAAAACATTATGTTCTATGGACTTTCTCTTGTGGAAGTGTCATCTTAAAGACGAGTATATCGGCGTGATGAAGGCTGATTATGGCATATGGAATATCGACCTTAGAATAAGACCAAGTATTCTAGTGACATTTCTATGCGGATCAGGAATACTGTGGGTAGCATTCGATATGAACTCGTACAAAAGCTTATCAAGAGCGATAGAATATATCGATTTTGTAACGCACTACTATTTGCCCATACCAACAGTGTTGATCGGTTATTTGGAATCGTATCCTACACAACTTTCATATCTGCTTGGGTATATAGCGAAGTTTCTCGTCTTATGTCTCGCAAGGATATATGATCATCATACAGACTTTATAGTCGTAAGTCCACACAACATCCAGCAGATAATTAGTGCCACTAATCGAATCGCTGATGCTATCCTAAATGATAATCTAAGAAGAATTAAGAGGGGGCATTCTCCACACATAAATGGTTGATAGGTTTTTCTGAATGCCAAGAGATACAAAACCCTCCGAGACTCGTATATCCCCTTCGTTGAAATACATGAAGGATAGTATAGCTACATTGCTCAGAAATATCGGTGATGGTAGATATGTCACAACCAAACTTTGTGCTGGTCTAAATGTATCGGTTCCAGAGGCCGCATATAGATTACTAAGTATGTATCCCAAGGTAGTATATGAATATATTAGGCCTCTTCTATACAACGAGAGACTTTCTATAGATGCCCTGCATATACTTGCCAAAGTATTCAGCTATAATCCTTCTTCAGATGCCTTTGAAATCCTTGTTGATGTATATAAGAACTTCCCATCGATTCGTAAGGAAGTATTGGCATTGCTGGGGATAATGTTTAGAAGGAAGGGAAACGATGTAGCTAACTATAATGATATCGTTAAAATCCTCAGCCAATGTGAACCCGATCTGCTCAAAACAGCAATTTTAGCCGTCGGATTGTTATATGAGAATACGGGAAATATAGATATAGCAAATCTTCTGCTATTATATGCACGATATGATGATCCAATGTCTAGGGCGATAATTTCTTTATCACTAGGAAAAATATTAAGAGGTAGACCCACAGGGATTCTAAGGATTCTCAAAGAAATAATTTCTATTGGAAATAGAAAAACCCATGAGATCGCGCTCAGAACAATTTCTATAGCACTCAGAGGAATGAGCAAAATATATGAAAAGCATATGCCCATAAGAAAATATGTCAGTATTCTAGCCTGCTCTCCAGATCGATATCTACGATGTCTTGCCATAGAGACACTTGGATGGATTTACATGAGGACAAATGATACGAGGATAATAGATTTATTATGGAGGTATATCAAGGACACTGACCTCGTCAAGCTAGGGGCTCTCAGGACACTATCCTTGGTATTCTATAGTAGTGGAAACCATTCTACATTACGTCTATTGTTGAAGCTTACTGGCGATAAAAATCACCATGTCCGTAGATATGCGATAAAGACCTTAGGTATAATCTTCAGGGGTACGGCCGATGAATTTATTGGAAGATTATTGGAGAAAATATTTATTGGTATAGATCCAGATGTATACAAGAGAGCAATAGAACTAATTTTTGGAGAACTAAATACATTTAGGATAAAAGTTATTGTCTTGGGTTCACCCATAAAGGACAGGATCTTGGGCAAGTCGCTAAGATGTGAACAGAGACAGGAATCAGGCGTGGGAGTGAATTTTTACTCGTTCTATGATATTTTTAACCTAGCTCCATTCGGCACCGTCTTTGTCCAGTATGTTATATGGAGTCTAGACATGTCCCCCATGTTTGAAAGGCTTAGAAAGCTATATTATTTGGGTGCGAGATACGCAATAATAATAGTGGATCTTTCGCGCTTAGAGGATGTAGTTCTCATCGAAGGAACGATCAAGGATTATTGGAAAAACTCTGGCCATAAATACCCCATAATAATCATGGGCCTAACAAATAAGAAGCTTAGTCGTAGTATCCTAGTTAAAAGTAGTATTGAGTATCTGTCCCGGCTAAAACTAAAATTTGGACAAAAAATAAGGCTCTATAAAGTCGCGATGGATAACCTCGAGCACACTCTAAACAAAGTATTTAGAAGCGGAATAAAAGAACTACTATTGTTCTACATGCATCAGCTAAAGAACGAAAATAATAAAATAATCCAGGTAAGGGTCTAGGCATATAAATTTGATTGAATCTGCCTAAATATGCAAGCTTAAAAGAAATAATAATTAAGCCCAAGGAATAAATTACGTGTTTTTAGAATAGATTGTTATGTTTTAAAAATATATTCCTCAGTTGTTTACTATGTCTTATCCAGTGTAGCTAGGATAATATTATACTCTTTGCGGAGATATGAAAAATATTCTATATGGAACTATTTTGCATCTCTCTAGCGTTGCTGAGTCTTCTGCGTTTAAATGATGTATGTTTCTCAAGCAATATTTGCGACTGGATTATACATCTCTTGTGTATGGATGGACCTCATAAAGTGTTCCATGATGTTAATCCATGATGATCTAAGCAACTTTTGTTTTTAGAGCATCACTAATAGCAAAAATTAGGCAATATGCAAATATTAAAAAAATGAACAAAAAAATATAGAAAAAGCACTATGCTCCTGTGCTAGATCTCTTCTTTAATACCATGACAACAGCCAATATCACAACTACAGCTACTACTATTCCTACTCCTATCCATAGCATTGAGGGCCCAGGCTTAGAGGTAGATATCTCATACTCCGCAGAGTAGCCCATTGCTTCCGTATAGAAGTAGTAGTAGTCAAGTATGTAATTCTTGAACTTGTATATTGATTTGATTGTTAGGGCCTCGCTTTCAACTTTAAACTCAGCGGTCCAATCGCCGCCTGAGCCAGATACTTCATAGCCCTCGGCCTCCATCATTGACTTCCATAGTGCTATTGAGGATTCATCCTTGAGAAGGTAGTGCTCTCCCCACTCTAGGAGATAGCCAAATTGTCTGAGTTCACCATTTACGGAGATATTGGCATAGACATAAGTACCAACTATACTTGTTATTTTTACAACTATCTTATCACCCTTACTGATCGATCCTAAGCTAAACACCATGTCCTCTGTATTCTTTACTTTGTTTACGTAGTATGTTATCTCTTGGCCCTCAGTGAAGGGAATAGTATCCTGGGCAAGCAAAGTTTGGATAGAAAGCAACATCAAGATTCCCAACATGATTATTGGTATTGCCTTCTTCATATAGCATCAAACCTCGCGAGTATAAAATATCTACTAAATTTTTTTAAAAAATTAAGTATTACATTAGATAAAAAGACTCATTTCCTAGAATTCGTTTTTTGATTGATGCTTATAGGGTCGGCTGGTACACGATATATACAGTATATCACTGACATCCACAGAGACAAACCAAATGAAGATATGTGATATTTCGCTTAAAAAGCTTGTACCTAAGTTAAAGCAGGCAATATGGAAAGAAGCCGAGCATAAAGGATTAAAAATAGCAGAGAATGGCCATGGCATATCGCTCTATATAAGAGCAGTTGTCATAGCCTGCATGATACTTGCGGAATTATTCCTCATAAAGGTGAGGCTGTTTTGTTCCTTAAGACTATTTGTTATGAGTTATATGTTCGTCTCCTCTTAATGATTTTGCTACCGAAATTGCCGTGATGTTTCTGGTCTATAGCATTGCTATCTTAGTGAGACTGAAGTAATTCGCTTTGATGGTCTTATGATGGGTTATTCTCCCTTCTCTAGTCAATGTCTGTGTTATTCATCAGTTTCTTGAGATCTTTATCGATTCTAATGCTTAGCACAGTACTTAAAGTAAACCACTAGGAGACGAAATATGAATCAGTATAAAAAATATAGCTTTTTATCCAGCAATTTCTATATTCCTAGCATTGATTGTTCGTAGCAAACAACTCATATGCTCTTTCCATATCTTTCTCATTGATCAAGCAAATAGGTTCAATACTTATCTTATCATCTACTGTTATGAAGAGGCTCGTTCCCCTATTTGTAAGCCAACCCGATGCCTCACCCGGATTTGCTACTAGGCAATCAAATTCGTCAGGACTAATAAACATTTCTCCACTGGTTACATCTAGATCTCTTAGTTTGCCATTTTTTGCAATTTTTATGTCTAGTTGGTGAGTGTGTCCATAGAAGACATATTTATATTTTCCTGACATGGCGATGGAGTAAATAATCTTCTTGGTGAGTTCTGGGCTTTTCCATCCATGGAAAATTATGCCCTGCTGGCCGTTTATCTCCACCTCTGCTGGTTGAATATATATGCTAAATTTGCTATTCTGTAGAATCTCCAGGATCTTGTGTTTGTCTCCATCGTTATTGCCCCAAACACCTATGATCCTTCTTCCAGTATCCCTCAGCTTCCTAGCTGCGAATGGTGATATATAGTCACCACAATGTATAATAAGATCTGGCTCATACCTATCTACAAGCAAAGAAATCTTCCTAATCACAAACATGTTGTCATGAGTATCAGAAATCAACATTATTTTCATGCATCTCACCCCTAACATATCTAATAAAAAAGGCATAAAATTTTTCCTAGGATCCAGAACTCCAATGGTATTTTTCTATAAATTTTTGATAATGTATAATGGTGATATGAATGCTTCAAAGATCAAAAGAATTGAGAAAGATGCTCAAGGAGCCGGGCCTCATAATAAGGCCTGGTGTATATGATGCTCTCTCTGCAAAAATAGCCGAGCTTGCGGGATTTAAACTATTGCTGATGACTGGCTATGGGGTTTCGGCAACTAAGATTGGAGAACCAGACGTTGGTTTAGTTAGTTTTGGAGAAATGATCCAGCGCGCAACAGAGATATGTCATGCCGTAAGGGTCCCAGTAATTGTAGATGCCGATACTGGATATGGCAATGCAATAAATGTGTATAGAACCACTAAAGAGGTCATATTAACTGGTGCCGCTGGAATCCAAATTGAGGATCAAGTATGGCCTAAAAGATGTGGACATATGTTCGGCAAACAAATCATCTCTGCCGAGGAAATGGTTGGGAAAATAAGGGCCGCTGTGGATGCAAGAAATGAGGTTGACCCAGATTTTGTTATCGGTGCAAGAACTGATGCTAGATCTGTAGCTGGGTTTGATGAGGTTTTGAGACGAGCTAAGATGTATGCTGATGCGGGTGCAGATTATATATATGTTGAGACTCCTCAATCGTTAGATGAGGTAAAGAGACTTGTTAACGAAATTCCCGTACCCATAGCATTCAATATGATTGAGGGAGGAAAGACGCCATATTTCACGTTCGAAGAACTGGAAAAGGCAGGAGTAAAAATGATTTCACTTCCATTGACCCTTCTATATGCTGCAACAAAGGCTATGATAGAGGTTCTAGAAAAAGTAAAGCGCTCAAAGTCTCCCAGTGAATGGGAGGACATGTGCATTAACTGGAGGAAATTCAATGAGATGATAGGGCTTCCGAGAATAAAGGAGATGGAGAAGAAATACATTCCAGAGGAAATTCTAAAGAAAATGTATGGCGAATTAGAGCGTATTGGGGAGCAATAGGTGATGAATATGGAGAAGATAATTAGGGGTAGAGTCTGGAAGTTTGGGGACAACATAGATACAGATTTCATCTTTCCAGGACAATTTATGCATATTACGGATCCCGTTGAAACAGCGAAATACTGCTTCAAGACGACGTATCCTGAGTTCCTAGAAAAAGCAAAACCGGGGGACATTATAGTTGCTGGAAGAAATTGGGGCTGTGGATCATCAAGAGAGCAAGCAGCTGCTTGTCTAAAGTACTTTGGCATAGCCGCTATAGTTGCGGAGAGTGTAGCTAGGATATACTTTAGAAACGCGATTAACCTTGGTTTACCAATCCTAATAGCCCCAGGAGTCACAAAGATTGTGGAGGATGGCGACGAAATAGAAATAAACCTTAGCACTGGAGAAATAAAGAATCTTAGGACAGGACAAAAGATAACTGCCCAGCCGCTCCCAGATTTCATGATGGAAATATTAAAGACTGGCGGGCTAATACCGTACCTTAAAAACAAGATAGAAAAGGGTGAGATTAAGATTAGGGAGTAAGAATTATGGGGGTGATACACATGGGGATGACGATTGCAGAAAAAATTTTGGCGAAAAAAGCTGGGAAGGATTATGTAAAGCCCGGCGAATTTATTATGGCCAATATAGACTTGGCGATGTCCCATGAGAATGCAGACATGGTGCTCAAAAACTTTAAAAAACTTGGAATACAAAAAGTTTGGGATCCCAACAAAATCGTCATAATTTTTGACCATAGGATACCAGCCGAAACAGTCACTACTGCTACCACGCAGAAAAGAGTTAGAGAATTTGTCAGGCAACAGGGAATCAAGTATTTCCATGACATCGGAGAAGGCATATGCCATCAAATTCTCGCTGAGAGATATGATAGACCTGGACTACTAATAGTTGGAACGGACTCTCACACTACAACACATGGAGCGCTCGGAGCATTTTCAACAGGGATAGGAGCCACAGACATGGCGATGGTCTGGGCAACTGGAAAATTGTGGATGCGCGTCCCTGAAACAATAAAAATCATAGTTAAGGGTAAGTGGCCAAAGGGCGTATATTCTAAGGATCTGATAATATACATAATTGGAAAACTCGGAGTGGACGCGGCAGACTATAAAGCGGTAGAGTTCTATGGTAACGCTATCGAAGATTTAAGCATAAGTTCCAGACTAACCATATCTAATATGGCTATGGAAATGGGGGCAAAAGCCGCCATAATACCACCAGATTCGAAGACTAAGGAGTACATAGATAGGCATATTGGTGGGAAATACGAGATTGTGCTAGCAGACAAAGACGCTCAATATTCCGCAGTATACGAATTCGATGCGGGAGAGATAGAGCCCATGGTGGCTGCGCCCCACTCTCCGGGAAATGCAAAACCTGTAAGGGAAGTTGAGGGGACAAAAATCCATCAGGCATTCCTCGGCACCTGTACGAATGGACGCTTAGAGGATTTGGAGATAGCCGCAAAAATCCTTGAGGGAAAAAAGATTCACCCAGACGTCCGAATGATTGTAGGTCCAGCATCCAAGACCGTCCTAAAACAGGCAATAAAGGAGGGATTGATCGATGTATTTCTCGATGCGGGGGCAGTGATTATACCTCCTGGATGTGGTCCATGCCTAGGCAAACATCAAGGCGTTTTGGCTCCTGGTGAGGTGTGTATCTCTTCGGCTAATAGAAACTTTAAAGGTAGGATGGGGCCACCAGACTCATATATATATTTGGCCTCACCAGCAACAGTAGCTGCTTCTGCTATTGAAGGGAAAATAACGGATCCGAGAAAATATCTCTAGATATTATTTCTATTTTTATTTAGCCTCTTACTTTATTAGCTGTGAGGGGATAACTAGCTTTGGCTTACTATTTTTGATAAGAATAGCGGTTTCTGTCGATTTTATTAGAACTCTTCTTTTCCAGCATCCAGTATTTGCTAGTTTTCTATTGAGGTCTATTCCTGGGATGTGTGTATGGCCGCAGATTATCCATGTATCTTCTGGTATGTCTAGTTTTTTCCTCATTAGATTCTCTATGTATAAGGATCTCCCCAGTTTTTTCATCAACTTATTTATTACTCTGGCCACAGCCCCATTTCTACATGCATAGTCGCAGTGACTTATAAAGAATTCTGTGCCTCCCACCTCTAGTTGAAGAGCCCCAGGGATTATTATTATCGGTTTTCCATGTATTTTTGTAGAGGTTACATGTTTAATTTTAGGGTCGTGACTACTTGTGCTTGTGATGTAGTATATCCTATGTACTGCCTGTATTTTAATTATATCCGATAGCATATCCTCCAGTATCGAAACTAGAACCTCATCATCGACATTCCTCCTGTACTCCATGAGGTCGCCAGCAAAAACAACAACATTAATGCTGTTCTGCTCGATATATCTAACTAATGATTTAGGAACTTGCTGGCCTAGTTCGAGGTGGAGATCCGACGCAATTAGAATTGTATCATCTGCATTGGTTTTGTCCCTATAAATTGTGATGGTGTAGTATTTGAGTATCCATGGAAAGTTCCAGAGAATATACAATACACACAATGTTATTATTATAACAAAAAAGATGATGAGGTTATCGACAATTATGTCTAGTATATGGCCAATTATGTCCGCAATATTTGCAGTCATTAATACCACGAAATAGTTGAACTAAATTCGCAGTCTGTAGTCTGGTGGGAAATAAACGCTGTATTGAATGTGTAGATCTCTCTCTTCATTTGGTTTGATCATCATCTCCCACTTAACTATGCCGAGCTTATCTATCCTAGCGCTAGGTTTTATATCTTCGATCTTTACTTCTATTTTCGGGTCTCTAGGGACTGGTATGCGGTCAAGAATCTCCATGTTGACTGTTTTAGCTAAATGGCTTTCAGCATGCAACAGGTATTCTAGCCTAATATAGGCCTTTTCGGAGAGTATGCCCTTCGTTTTTTCTTCCCTTCTCACAAGTTTTCTCTTCACATGTATTCCGGGCTCCTCCCTAACAGCCCATCTCTGCGTGCTTCCGATGGGAATAAAATCAATATCAAAACTATTTACGAGGCGACCGTCATAATAGACATTACATTTGGATGGTAAAAGGTTATAATTCTCATTCCTAAACTCTATTACCTCTAAGACTTTGGTTCCTAGAAAAGCATCCCACACATAGATAACTTTTGGATTTATCTCAACACAATCAAAATCAAGGATCAGGGGGGTGTCAGGGAATATAGTTATCCTTTTACTATAACTATAGGTAACTACGGTGCCGAACTCCCTCCCCTCAACTACAAAAGGTCGTGTAGGTCTCTCAGCTGGAGGTGGTGCTGCTGCTACTGCTTCTGGCAGTGCTAGAGGTTTTTTTCTTGCCGCTCTTACCGGGATGCGCACTGGCTCTATATACCACGGATTAGGCTCGCTGTATGCGACTCGTTTTGGAGCACTCGTTGTAAATTTAACACCGATGTTTTTCCATACATCAAATCCTTTCTGTTCAAGTTTAATGCGGTGTTTTAGTATATATTTTGTTTCGCCATTTATGTGTGATATTTCGAGTGAGTATAGTGGGTTCCAATAGGAGATCTTGCTCACGAATCTAACATCTATTTCTACATCTTCATCCTTCGATGCGTCAATTATTAAGACAATACGGCCAACAGTTATTAATGCCTCCGACAATTTAGAGAGGTTTTTCCTTAAAGAATCCAGCTCGGCTTTTAGTTTCTCCAGATTCTCCTCTATCTCAATAATCCTTTTTCTGCACTCCATGCACTCCTGCATCCTCTCTTTTATATATCTATTCACCATCTCGATGTTTTCACTTATTTTTTCCATTTTCCTGGTCGACGACTTATAGATTTTTTCTATTACACTCTTAATACCAGTAATCCTACTCTCTAGAAGCGATTTTTCTTGTTCTAAAAGGGATATCTCTGCTTTTAATTCCTTTATTCTCCTAATCACCCCAGATACTTCCTCGGGTATGACATCAATTTTTGGTTTCGAGATATTCTCAAATCTATAAGTTACTATACTGCCTGAAGATAAATTTATTTCTCTAAGATCCTCAATAGGTTCTACAGGTTCCAAGACTATCTCGTTTAAACCTGCCTTTAGGCGAGCCTTAGCCTTCCTATGTATTAAACATCCTCCTAGAAGAAAAATAACATCCTGCGTCTTTGAGGATATGGTCTGCATTTTAAGGCCCTACTTTAATGTACTATATTTCTTTAAAAAATATATTTTTGGGATTATATAAAGGTAAGGGGGAGATTTTTGTCATACATAGAATTTAACTACCCCCTACACTTCTATCTGGTTTATGTAATCTTTAGCTTCCTTGTCTCAATCGAGATGTTATATTTTGGGTATCTTTTCTACTTCGTGAGCAAGAAACATGAGATACCTAGATTAAAAATTCTTTCAATGGGATTTTTGGCACTAGGAGCATCTCTATTTGTTAGGAATATCGGAAATATATACTTCGCGGTTTACGGGTCTGCAGAGACACCCGTAAGTATGCTTGGATGCACAATAAATTTCTTACCTGTATGCACAGCAGTATTGGTATTCACAACATTTCTATGGTATATCTCCTTGTATATCTATGCTAGATTGCAGAGAAACAACATACTAGTACGCGTAGATTATCCAGCAATCGGCTTTGGGATACTAGGCTCTATACTAGCCCTCTTACCACAGAACATGTGGCTTCGTACTGATATTCCTAGATTACAAAAACCAACTCCTTGGAACCCTAACCCTACCATACATATAGAGAGTATTATACGGTTAATGACTAGTATTCTGCTAATAGCTATTAGCTTCTTAACGGTACTCTCCTATTATCTACTGTATAGATCAAAGATTCGAGGTGCTGATGTGGATGCCGTTACTGTTCATAGGCATGAATATATGCTTCTCGGTATACTTTTGATGGTATTCGCAGTGGTACCTATAACAATTAGAGATGTGGCCGCGGTGAGCGGTGAGGAAATTGTGGCGCCTGCACTAATATCTCTAGTATTATCATCATTCTTTCAGTTTTTCTCTGCATTCTTTCTATATACTGGCATATTAGCCCCAGATTGGATTGTTAGGAGGTGGACTAGGAAATGAGCACACCCATCTCTAAACCATTACTACTAAAAGTAAGATGCCCATTATGCTCAACCGTGGAGGAGGTATTAATTAAGCCCGAATACTTCAAGGACTCGTTAACTGGAATTGTACGGATCCCTATAGAGCATAGGGAACCTTCTCCCCACATGATTATTATTGATATAGATCAGCATGGATTCATCAGGGGATCCTATCTATATAGAAAAAAGATAAGCCCAACCACAATAAAAATTGGGGAAGTAATCAGTAATTTAGGTGTTGAAAAAGTCGCGATTTTACTCTACTACTTGTTGATGGCTGACCATATTTTTCTAAAAGGAAAATCCAAGGAACTTAACTCTGCGAAAAAATTAGTGGTTCTCCTTGATGAAGAATCCAAATTGACCACTTCACCATCAAAAGAGACCATATCGTTGGATATAGAGAAAACTAGAAAACCTAAGGCAACGCTACATCCCTTGAGGAGTATAATTATCCATAGCAATGGCCTATCAACCGATGACGCTAAGGCGGAGTGGATAAGAGGAGAGTATCAACGCCTTAAGAAGGCTCTAAATGAACTAGTGGATGTGCTCTCCATGGACAGAAAATGGACTCTTGACGAGCTATGCGAGTCCCTGGCATCCGACGTTAACAAGGATGATCTCAGACTTCTACTTGATATTCTTGAAGATCGCGGCATGAGGATATCTAACAAAATAAGAGATGCCGAATATAAGGTTAAAAGTCTATTCATTTGACTTTCTTTTGGTGTTTTAATGAAGATATGTGTTGTAAGTATACAGTTTAAGCCGCTTATATTTGGGGGCGGTGGAGTAGCAGTAATGAATCTTGTAAGGGAATTAGCAAAGAATAACCCCGTAACGGTCTACACTTTTGGCCTCAAAGACATGGATGAGCATGAAGATATGGAGTTGGATGGATCAACATTACATGTATATAGGATATTTACTAGTGATAAAGACAGGATTGAGACGCCATTTGATGGGACAAAACTCGAGGAGATAGAAAGATTAAAAGAATTCGTGGAAAAAACAGCATCCTTCATTAAGTGTGGAGATTTTGATGTAATTCATCTTCATGGACACTTTGCTGTTCCAGGAATGGCAAAAATCCTTAGATTAAAAGGCTGTGAGACGAGAATAATAACGACCATTCATGCGTTTGAATCAATTATCGAAAAAGAAAAGGGGGCATATAGCTCAGATCCACGGGCGTTTAGGGAGATAGTTAAGATGGAAAGAGACGCATTGGAGTACTCGGATGTGATAACAATAGCTAGTAGGTCAATAATCCATAAGATTAAGGAGATACATGGTGATAAGTATTTGGGCAAAATTAGAATAGTGCCCATCGGCATAGAAGAGAGATTTTTCCTACCAAAAAATAATGATAAGATCGAAAAAATAAGGGAGAAATATGCGCCTAATGCCTACCTCGTCTTTAATCTCAATAGATTAGACCCATCCAAGGGAATTCACTACATATTGATGTCCCTAGAACATGTCGCTAGAAAAATCGATAAGAAAATAGTCCTAATAGTCGCTGGGAAGTATGAGAAAAGAAATGAAGATTATCTTAACCAGCTCATAGAAATAAAAAACAAACTGGAAAAGGCATACAGAAATTTATCAA
>CAZWPQ010000008.1:41643-51135 GCA_964636085.1 uncultured Nitrososphaerota archaeon | reverse complement strand
GACCTTAAACTTCATCTATACGATGCTGCCGATTTTTTTGTTATGGCCTCTCCAACGGAGCCGTTTGGGATAACGATACTTGAAAGTCTAGCCCGAGGAACTCCAGTTATTGTTACAGATGCCGAGGGGCCGAGAGAGATATTCCATTTAGAATCAGAAATTAGAAATTCCTTTGTCGAGATAGATGGAGGATTAATGGTTAACTTTAGATATGAGGAGCAAAGGGCAAAGAACTTGGCATTAGCGATGATTGATATGATAAATAATCTATCATACTACAGGAAAAAAACCTTAATAGTGGCTGAAGAAGTTAGACTTCGATATTCCTGGAAAGGCATAGCCCAGAAATTTCTCGAGCTTTATAACTATGATTCAAAGGAATAATTTATCTTTTTTTATTATATATAAGTTCTTTTATATTTTAAGATAATTTCCGGTGATTGCATGTCATACGATAGGTATATAAGAGCAAAAGTTACAATTCTAGGCGACCTTGCTGTTGGCAAGACAACATTAGCGAAAACATTCTTGGGAGGAAAACCTGTGACTGAGACTACCTACAAACCAACAATTGGTGCGGATCTATACGTAAGAGAAGACTACTACAAGATAGAGCCCTATGGCTCTATAAAAATTGTCTGGGATATATGGGATCTATCGGGCCAAAAAGCATTTAAGGAAATATGTGGTGTCTTTCTAAGGGGGGCAATATGCGGGATTATTGTCTTTGATGTGAGCAGGGAGTATACATTAAAGAATGTAGTATTCTGGGCAGAGTCGTTTGTTAAGCATGCAGGCATCAGACCAATCATACTGGTTGGTAACAAGATAGATCTCAGAGAGAAAGGAATAAAATGCATCCCAAAAGAATTGGGTCGGGAGTATGCAGAGAAGTTATCTAAGATAATTGGTATACAAGTGCCATATGTTGAAACAAGTGCCCTATATAATATAAATGTAAGGGAGACTTTTATCAATCTCGCAGCCAAGCTTATGGAGCATGCAGTTTCAAAGGAATAAATATCATCTGGTGCAGGGAGATGGCTGGCTTTAAGGATGTTATTAATAATCTTGACACAATGTCCGTTAGGGACCTAGCGAAAATACTTAGAGAATGCATGGCGAATGATTTTGACGAAGTAATAAGAACATTGCAAGAAAATAGGGAAAAGATATTAGGGTTAGTACAATCGATTATTCCAAAATGCAGTCTAGGCGATCTTGGAGTACTACTATATACAATTCATATAGCTAATGCCGATATATATGAGGACTTAGTTGATATCCTAATTATGTACAAGAGCCAGATCATTGATAAGATACCTAGGACGGAAATGCTGGAAATAGGCGAATTTTTAGGCGGTATATCACATTCTGAAAAATGCCTAGTGCTGATAAACCCAATAGTTGAGATAATCAGGAACCGAATCGGCACATATGATATCCATAAGATTAGCGAATTCATCACTTACCTCAGTGTAGCCAAGAAGCAGGTTGCGATGCATATCCTAACCCAAATACTGTCAGAGATCGAGGCATCATTCTCGAGATCTTTTCCAGATGTTTCCCTCAACGATATTGCGCTCTTTATTAGTAGCATTGGCAAGATAAATCGGAAGGAGGGAATAAGAATACTAGAAAAATATAATGAGAAAATTTCAAGCCTTTTTGCAAGAAAACTAGAATCTTTATCCACCGACGATATAGCGAGTTTCCTTCTCCTAATGGCCCAACTGGATATTTCGTATGTAGAAGAACTTTTGTCAAAATACCAAAACGAGATAGAGGCTGTTTGTGGAGAGTCAGCTAAGACTATAGTGTCTTTTATAGATAAAATCAAGGAGATATGATTCGTGGGGTGCTGGGCATGATAAAACTCTTGGGGATCTTAGGCGAAAATGGTGTTCCTATTCTGATTCGTGCGTCGGAAGATATAATCAAAAAAGATGCCATTGTATATCTGGTATCTTGCCTTAACGCGATATCGAGCCTTATTTCTAGGGGAGAGACAAAAATACTAGATATTGAAAACTATAAACTGCTCGTTCTGAACTCGGAGAAAGGATATATGATTGTTGGTCTATCTGAGGGGCCCATAGAGAGCTCCCAGATATTGCTCCAGGCAATAAAAGAGGAGATTGACAAGAAAAATGTTCCCAGATTCGCCAATATCGTGACCGAGAAACTCGAGGAGATTGTCTCTCAGATCGTTAATGAGCAACTTGTGCTTTTCCGTTCATTGAGATTGCTGCAAAGGCTACCAAAGGACATGGAAAGAAGTATGGAGAAGAAGGAAATGAGAGAGATCATAAGTGGGGATGTAATCGACTACATCTTTAACGATTTTCCAAAGAATTTAATAATAGTTATGAGGAGCATAAAAAATATTTATGGTTCTCCCATAGTTAGGTACCTAGGAAAACACATTGGTGGGACTATCTGGCGAAGGATGACAGGCATGATACAGCCTAGATCGATGATTGATTTAAAAAATATATTGGCGGAATTCTCTGTGGTGGGGGAGACCACAATGGATTCGATTAGCCTTCTAGTATGCCCTGAGTGTGTTGCGAGAACATCTAATACGCCGATGTGTATATTCATGGAGGGACTAATAGAAGGCATGTTTAATAATCCACGGTTTCAAGTAAAAGAGAGGAAATGCCTAGCGATGGGAAAAAAGGAATGCCTCTTCACTCTATCAAAATCTCCATGATTTATTCTATCTGGGCGAATAGGGCATCACTAAACTTATAGAATCTCCTAAAACCAAGCAACAATAACAATACGGC
The DNA here is from genome assembly GCA_964636085.1 of uncultured Nitrososphaerota archaeon. Classification (GTDB taxonomy): domain Archaea; phylum Asgardarchaeota; class Njordarchaeia; order Njordarchaeales; family Panguiarchaeaceae; genus Panguiarchaeum. The sequence goes on along the minus strand of CAZWPQ010000008.1, from coordinate 48,343 downwards.
CACGAGGGAAAGAACCATTTTTACTGGTTTCCATACAATCCTATAGAACTCGGTTGTAAACCAGATCCAATTGTCAATAACTTCAATGATATATAAGAATATGCCCACCACCATGAATGCTAGAAGCTCATGATATCCCTTCCCCATAAATATTGGTGTACGTTTACGAATCCTAAAATAGAAAAGTGCAAATAATACCAAAAATAGAATCAATATCATTAATTCTAAGATAAGCTTTATCAAAGGAAAAGGGCTGCTCAATGGGTCCAGCCATTTTTCCACGATCTTCATTTTTCTCCCCGCCATAACCTATACATATGGTTAGACAATCTTAGAAAACCTACTATTAAGAGTACCAACGCCAGTACGGCAAATGTATTCTCGCACCAGTCAATGATTGTGTACTCTGGGCGAATATAGGCAGTGTGACCAAACAATGTAAAAGGCCTTTTTGTCTCGCGTACATATATAAGTGTATCAATCATGTCCAAGAAAAGGTGCATCCCAAATAATAATAATGCCGACATTATCTCAATCCATCCTACTCTCGTTAACCGGGGATACTTTCTATAGATTATAATGGCAAAATATAGGGCAATAAAAACAACTAGTGCGGACGTGCCTTCAAATATCATGGATATGATAGCATCAGTCGGTAACATAAAATGCACCATATAGATTAAAAAATTTTGAATATATCACTTACAGTTGTCATGCTGCCTGCTAGAATGAAAAGTTTTATAAATAATAGATATATCTCTTTTAATCTTGTACCACCTACTACTTTGACCCCTTGGAATATTAATGCATGGTGTCTAAATGATTAAGCTCATTGGGGTAATCTCTAGGGGCGGTATACCCATCCGAGTGAAGACGCTGATCAACATAGAGGCCGAGGAATTATTAGCAGGTATGGTGGAGGCCATAAAGGCATTATCCACAGTCATCGGCAAGAAAGTAGTAAGAATGCTTGACTTTGGTAAAGATAAATTGCTGTTCACAGAATCTAATAAGGGGTATACAATTATTGCCCTAGTAGACAAGGCCGAGGACTATGTTGAGAGACTATTAGAGGTCATCGCGGATGACATAGATTCTTCCCCCGTAGATATAGCCACCGGACTAGTTTCTGATGAGCTCAGAGGCATAATTGATGAGATAATAAATACATATACTACAGATAGTCTAAAAGTAAGCATATTCGATGTTGTTGGTTATGTATGGGAGCCAATACTCAAGGCTTTGGAGAAGGACGATTCTATGCGCAGGATCTTTGAAGAGGCAAATAGATATCTTAGCGAGGCATTAGGAGATAATAAACTGTGGAAAAAGTTCAAGGGGAAGGTAAAGACTTCCTTCCAGAACGCGATAAACTATGCATTAGCAGGGGATTTTGATCATGCATGCGCTGCAAGCATTGATATTGACGACGATCTGGTTAGAGTATTTGCGGTGAAGATGGGTCTATTGGCCTTGAGGATGACGAATTCTATAACTCCCTCGCTGGATGAATTAGAAAAAGTGCTCGATGCTGTATATAGCGACGACCCATTCTATAACTTGGTCAGACAGGAAATCAAGTTATTTAAGGGAGAAATATCAAGATTCGAGTATTTAGAAGCCTTTCGTATTGCTGCGGAGCAATTTGTAAAGTTGAGGGATGAGTGGCAGCTTCCGATGGCTTTCCTATTTTTAGGCCCATATCTGGGTAATCTACCAGAGTTTGCCCAAGGTTTGGCCGATTTCTTCATGGCCAAGTCCGACGTTATTTATACGTACATTCTCGCTATTTTGGATAGGAATAAGATATTCAGCAAGATATACTCTGCAACAAGATATGAGGAATTTAGGGACGATCTGGCGCTATGGAGAAGAAAAATCAATGACATATTAAGGGACATGGATAAGTTCATAAAGCTAGGATCCCTCAAGAAATTCTTTGGGATGATGCCAAAGGGTGCGGAGGTAAATAAACTTGGAATAACCTACTCACTAAATCTCCAGACATACATGGCTCTCCTTACGGCTCTTGCAGAATCACCAATACTCCCAATTCCAGAGAGAAGACAAATACTGCTGGAGGTACTAAATCTCTATAATAAATATGTGAGGGATCTAATAAGGAGCAACATTTCGTTGTTCTCTGATACAATAATTAATATTTTCCAGAGTATAAGTGTTGTTCTCTCCGAACTAAATGTGTTCCTTACCAGAGATAAAACAGGGGAACATATAGAATCTATGATCGAATTTTTGAGAGATGTCATAAACATAACAGTGAAGGAGTTCATCAAAAAGAACATAGATACGCAACTAAATTTGGTTGTCACTAATGCCATATGCCCGGCATTGTCAAAATCTGGAAAGCTCTATAATGAGGAAATACTTCTCCTATATTTAACACTCAAAACTATTAACACAAAAGCTATTGAAGAGATAAAAATATTGAGGCCCTACGGCTTTGCCGTTACTGTGGGGAATCTACTAAATACACTGGCGTCTATCCTACATAGATTAAAACTCGAGGACAGCACTGAACTAATAACCAGATGTGTGCATTATTTAGTAAGCATAAATAAATGGTTTCTTACTCATGGCGTCATATGTCGAGACGACATCGCATCAATAACCTATAACATCTCAAGATTGTTGAGTAAAATATCTGACGATGTTGCTCCTGAAATCATAAAGTTCGTTATTGCCCAAAACAAAATAGCTATACTTGACATACAAAAATATGACTATGAAGCAGCAATATTAAGCGACAACTATATTTCCTTCCTAATAGAGGCTTGGAGAAAAACTTCAAACACACAGTATATCAAAGATGCGAAAGAAATATTCAATATCGCCAGGGCCGCTTGGGAGAAATATGGATTCCAAGAAAAGGCAAGTGAGTTAGCTAATACATACATAGACATATTAGAGAGAGCATAGATAATGATGGATACTTTATCCAAAAATAATTTCAAGAAAGTCCATGTTTCCTCCGGAAATTCCTGACCATTTGTATAGCGATCATCTTATCATCTCCACACAATTTGCTATCCTCTATAGCTCGAAGCAAAATCCTGCTACGCCGATCAGCAAGATCCCTACGAAACCCACCCACCTCCATATCCTCCTCAAACTCAGCAATTAGGCCCTCTACCTCCGCTAAGTGTGAAAGGCCACTAGGTTTCAAATCCACGACATTTTTTCCTAGGTATAGAGACCCTACCCTAACGATTAAAAATTTTCCAGTCTCAAAGGTAATTCTCCCCTTGACAAGCCTGTCATAAAACAAGAAGGAATCTTTGACATCTCTATCAATCCTCTCAAGCTCAACCAGAATCACACGCCTAATCATAGTCGTGGTGATCTCATCAATATCCTTAAATTTCTCCTCAACAATATCTGCCATCTTATTGCCGAGTTCCTCCGTACCGCCAGCCCTCTTAATGCTCAACACTATCTTTCTTCTGTCATAATCCTCTATACTTCCATCAAACTTTTTAACTCTCTTAACCAACACAAACACCATTGAGTATGTCTACATAAGAGAAAGCAAAAATATAAAAAGATATCCAAATGTAGGAAATCCCATAACAAAAATTGTTGGGATATAAAAATAACATGCCTCACTGCTAATATTATTGGGTTGTTGTTCATATAGAAGGGCCTCAGACTCATAGAACAGGCACGTTACCTATGGATGATAGAAAGAGAAAAAAATCACGTCAATCATATTAAGATTTTACAAACTTTTTGTGATAATTAATGATTATTTGGGAGTATTTTATATTTAAGGTGATTGTGTAGAAAATGTCCGTCCATAAGGGGCCACATAAAAAGACTCAAAGTGAGAGTATAAGGATTCTTAGAGATTTATCTATAGATGAGAAACTTACGATATTGGGAAGCATGATGGATGCCATAGCCAAGCTCAAAATAATGCTATTTGTCGAGGCCACTGGCTGTAGCGAAGAGGACGCCATAAATATACTAAGAAAGCGACTTATAGATCTACAGGAAAGAAAAAGGTGAAATCTTTGGATTTTGTTGAGTTTTTCAAGCGCACAATAATGAGTCTTAACTGCTCTGGAATAAAATATGTTATTGTTGGAGGTGTTCTAGTATCGATATATGGAGAGCCTAGAGCAACAAGAGATATCGACGTCATACTTGATATATCCCCTGAGGATAGAAGAACCATAGAACAACTTTTAGGATGCCTAGAAAAGATGGAGTTCTGTATAGCTGGTGGAATAAATGCAATCATTGACGCATTAAGAAGCCAATCTCATTTTTCCATTTTTAATAGGTCGTACCTCTACTGGATCGATGCCCAGGGTGTTTATTCTCCACTAGACAGACTTGCCTTAGACACAAAAATTAAGAAGAAGATTTTTGGCCTTGACGCATGGATAGAATCAATCGAATGCTTAATAGTGGCTAAATTATCAGTCTATTATTCTGAGCAAAGCCTAAAAGATGTCATATCAATACTTCAAATCAGCAGAGAGCTGATAGATATACCTAAGCTCAAAGATTTCGCGAAAAAAATGGACGTGCTAGATAGACTAGAAAAAGTACTATCGCAGAAAATTGGATAACCAATATTTGGATCAAAGTCACTAGCGATATTATGTGTCACTCCGTTTAAAAAAATTCATACAGGCTTAGTATAGATATGTTGTAAAGAATAAAAAAATTAAGGCATCAAAAAGCAGACTGTGCAGTAGCTCTTTTTCTCATGAGTACTATTGCTACCACAACTATCACAGCCACTATACCAACTGCTATTAGTATCATCATCATAGGTAGGCCTCCTACTCTCTTCAGTTCCATTTCCTGGGAACCATATTTCACATAAACCCTATCCAATATACCATCCTCCCATTCATATGTGATTTCTGAACCTAAAATTGCTAATGAAGCCTTAATTTTACCCCCACTACTGGAGACAGAGAAGCCTAGGCCTTGGAGAGCGATCTTAAATGCAGATACCCAATCGGACTCCGTATATATGAAGAATGGAATCATATCTCCATAATATATATACACTAAGACTTCGTCAGGTTTATACTCAAAGTTATCCTCCACAATCACGCCTTTCTCGTAAACATCAATTATCGCATACTCAAGTTCTACACCATAATCTATATAGCTACTTATATCAACAATCTCTACTTTTATTCTATCTCCTTTTTGGACATCCTCGACATTTACTGCCTTTGTTACTTCCCACTCGAATATGTCGCCTTTTTTTGCAGGGAATGTGTATTTTGTGCTTGTCTGTGCCACTACACTACTCATGATCATCAGCAAAACCAGCAGGCTTGACGTCAACAAGATCATACTTCTTTTCATAGAAAACCTCTCCTGAACTAACAAATAGCCAGATATTGTATTAATATAAAAGAATACATATAAAATATATATGAGTTTAAAAACAAAAAATATATTTTATTTCCATCACAGAAAAATTTACTGGGTGTTAGGTTATGGAGAAGGCTTACATAAGAATAATAACGTTGCTCCTGATGCTTGTTAGCTTTGCCATACCATAGTTCTATAAGAAGATAGTATATGAGTATTACGAATATTGGGGATATGCTGTCTTTGAAATGTCGGTCAAAGTTTATGGTTTTGGTCGCGTATCAGCTAGTGCTTTTGGTATCACAGTCTCTGTATGGGACTGGGAAGATGGATCTAGTATATATTATCTTGGCCCAGTAATACTAATACTAACATTAATATACTTTGTACTTCAACTTCGCCCATTAATACCAGCTCTAAAAACTCCTGAAGTCGAAAAGGGTAGCCCAGTTGTAGGCATATTAGCCCTCGTACTTGGGATAATATATGGTGTAAAGGCATTTTACGATTTTAAGAGTGACCTGGGAGTCACACCAGTCCCGATAGGATTTGTCATATTCTTAGTATTTGGAGTACTAACACTAGTACTAGAGTTCTTAGAGACCGAGGAAATGAGTGGTATTAGGGCTGTTTAGTGGAGTGTCTAATTACTTTGGAATAGTTACTCTTTATATTTTTTGTAGGCTGTTTCTTTTATTAATAACTGTTGATTCTTAAAGCCAGCACTACAAATTATGGTAGTCTAATAGAGCCTATGTAGATATGAAAATTACCAAAATGTCTAAGTCTAATCCCGAAATTAAATTCTTAATGGACTTGAATTACCTTATTGCCAAGTACATAACATACATTACGACGAATCTCTTAGCACACAATTCATAATGTGAAGATGGCATGCACTAGCGAACCTTGGATAATGCCAAGGGGATCGCACAGAATAGAACACTTTTTTCAAAATCAGGAACCCTATATTCCAAGTAAAAAAATAAAAAGGAGATAACTATTAAGGAACAATGCTACATTTTTGGACTAGACTCCTATTGTATAACGATTTTGGGTTTCTCACCCTCTGTGGCTAATATTTTTACCGTTATTTTATCTCTCAGATTAACAAGTTTTGCCTCCTCCTTGCTTATATATACGGCATATCCAGCCCCAAGTCTTGATACCTTCCTTGTAGATATTGAGAGAACGCCGAGTTCTCCTCTTAATGTTCTATCGGCGATACGGAGAATAATGCGTAGTAGTAGTTTCTGTTCGATGAATCTGGAGAGACTAACAGTTTTCTTGATTAATTCTAGGCCATTTTTGACCTCGGAGTATAATGTCCTGATTTTTT
>CAZWPQ010000008.1:0-41633 GCA_964636085.1 uncultured Nitrososphaerota archaeon | reverse complement strand
GCATTTTTGAGAAGACCTCATAATCCTCATCGATCTTCAGATTGGATTTCGTTAATTCCAACAACTCCCGGATCTTATTAGCCAGATCCGAGACATCAAAAACAACCAGATCGCCTCGATCGTTAGGGACATAGGAAAGTAGCTTTCCCCCATATCTCCAAGATAGAACAGGAATTCTAATATTATCATCACCCAAGAAACTCTTATACCAACCAAAGGCATCTGGTAGAGTACAGAAGTTCTCCATGAATAAGCCGCAAAGAGAATTATGTGAAGAAATAACAGAGAAGGTGGTGCCAAGAAAACGAATCTTAAAGCCACCAAACACGGATATGGACTCGGAGGGATACTCGAGACTAACTATATTATAAATCCTTACCAAGAAAGAGATAATTTTGGGCACAATCTCTGGACCCGAGGCAAATACTAATTTGGGGACGCCTCCCTCATATACATATTCAAACTGGACGAACCTATCAACAACATTGATGACATAATCAACATATTCCCTTGAGAATTTAGGGAGAAAATTTTCAACTATAAGTTTACCCTCCTGCTCATACAAGGTAATACGAGATGAATCATCCCCCTCAATTAAATAAATATAATACCTACCATTTAACAGACTAAAACTCCTATTAAACAATTTCGAAAGCTCAGTAGCCAACAATTCCGCGGTTGATACAGACATCGATATTTACCTCCATGCAAATAAACGATAGATGTTATCTAACATATAATAAACCCCTATTCTCCTTATAAATAACATAATACGGAAAGTTAATATTAAATTAAGTAATATTCAGATAATATATTAGATATTTGTTTAACTTTATTTAACAAATCATTAAGTGTGATTATGATGTCGACGCAACACAGGGCTACTCTGTCTAGCAATTTTTTAGGATTATATAATCAACTACTCGATGAAATACATATGTATGGTAGGGGCAGCCTAATTCTGTGGGGAAGATTGCTAGAATTAATAAACTTGGGTACTGATATGAATGAAATAAGGGTTCGAATGATTAGGGAGCTTGGTAAGGCTCTAAGTAGTTCACTATCTATATACGAGAAGGCTGATTATTATGCTGCTCTCTGTGATTTGACACCATATAGCTCGGATCTTTTTACTTACTTATTGGAGAGGCTATTGTCTTCATCGAGAAACATTAGTAGGATTCCTGACAGGATTTATTATCTTTCTAAGGCTATAAAACTTTGCTATATTGGGAGACAGTTCTCGAGGGGGGATAGAATACTCAATAGTCTAGCGCCCTTGATTAGTAAGCTTGATGTTCTTCAGAAAATTGATGCATATTTGAATATTGGAGAGGCCGTATATTTTAAGGATTTTTCTGATGCTGATTCCATATTTCATCTTTGTTATGAACTTACGAAGGATATTGATTCCACATTCCATAGGGCTCTCTCGTTGATCAAAATAGCATCTAGATATAGGCGGGTTTTTCTTGATACTGAAGCTATTAGGATCGCAAAATCTTGGTATGATGAGGGGATAGAACTTTTCTGGAATTTCTCTTTGGACAAGCTGAAGTTTTTGTCACTAGCTGTTCCGTACATATATGTATTCAATGAGACCGAGGGATTAAAGTACCTCGACATGATGTTATCGAGTACATATTTTTCTAGAGATGGAGGCAAATATCTCGCTAGGTTAGCTCTAGAATGTGGTAAAGCTATGGATGACTTGGACGTATTGGATAAAATAGATTTCGTTTCGAGGAGACTTCTGAGGATGCAGAAAGTTTCAGAGAAGACATTTTTATATATCCAATCGGCAATCATTAATGCGTCCTCTAGGATTGACATATACAAGGCCTATGGTCAATTAAGGCATAATCAGACAATTATAGCAAGCTTAGAGGTTGGCGATATAGAATGGATAACAAAGGTGCTCAAGAATATATCTGGGATAGATATACCATTTTCTTTTATGCTGACTGAATCTCTGGTCGAGGAGTCGTTAAGATACAACTTCGTGGAGGACGCAATTCTTCTATTATCAAATATGCAAGAGTTTTTCCCCAAAAAAATTGACGAATTCTTGAGACACTTCATTGTAAGGAGAATAAGACGAGATAAAGACAATTTTTATAAATATCTCCCTCTCCTTTCGCGGTTACAATCACCTATTATTGATGAGCTTCTTAGGGAGGAATTACGCAACATTGAACTATATAGCAATCCAATACACGGAATAGAAAAGCTTGCAGAAATATGTCATGCCATTATCATAAGAAACAGGATCTGGGGGGCAGAGCTGTGTAGCTATATTAGGGAGCAGATCGACCAGCTTTCCATCGAGGACAGATTGAAATTGCTTGTAAAAACGGGAAACATAATTTATAAAGCTGAGAAGAATTTAGGCAGGAAGTTCATTATTGAGGCAATAAGACTATTAGAACATCTAGAATGCCAAGTCGATAATGGAATTGTCCTAAATATAATAAATAGATTAGAGGAAATAAATGACGACACGCAGATACAACAACTAAAACTCTATATAAAGGAAATAATAGATAGTCCCCTCAATTTAAAAACAGGTAAATAGAAAAAGTTGTTACAGTAGACAATACATCACATAAAACAACACAACAGAAGAGTGTTTAAACTTGACCAAAAAAAATTAAGATAAATTATAGTTACTCATTATCATAGCATGCTACCAAACAGTCTCTGCACTTGCAGGGCGCTGCCATTCCATGAACTCTAGTATTAGTGTTATTATTCCAAACACTAAGAATATAATAAAACCTATCGGTGCAGGCGATACTCCTACATTGTCTTTGAAGTCATCAAATGCCTTTATACCATAGATCAATCCAAGCACCAGAGCCAAAATGCCGATAAATGGGCTACTCTTCTCGACTTCGGGAGTCTGTAGAGCAGGCATCAGAGGCCGGAGTTGAAGTACAAAGTATATCAACGTTAGTATCAGTATAACTGGGCCAAGATAATATACGCTGGATCCAAATCCCTCTCTACTCCAAGCCCATGCGGAAAATGTAATTCCGAAGGCACTAGAAGATATACGACCAAAACCATAAACCTTGACTGATACTTCATAGGCAGTGTATCCCCAGTACTCATATACTATCTTCTTATAGAACCATGGTATGGCGAAGCTAACAAGCATTAGAAGTGACATTATTATCCTCATGTGGGCCTTCTCCATATCCTACCCCCCATTTTTCATACATATATGAAAAATTTGTTATATAAAACTCGTTATATGTATGATTCCCGTATGACAAATAATATAGTGGAGCAACAAATATACAAAAAATTGTTCTATTAAGAAAGATTAAGCTCCATAGAGGTACATCTCTTAGTTAGCGGTCTTTACATATATCATGGTCTTACCGGGGGTATTTTGGCTTCCAGTTCCATCAATATAAGCATATATGTAATATCAATCTCCAATCAGAAACATGTTTCTATCATGTATGCCATACTAATTTAGAACTATTTTTCGGATCCCTCCCACGAGATGTTTAATACCTTCACTGATAAATCTAAAAACTACTTAAAGAAAAATAATATACAGCATTAGCCATAATTGACCTAGAAAAATCTACAATATCTCCCCTCTCTGAGCATATTACCATAAGACCATTAACATTTTTATTGTTTTTTTATGTAAAATACAAGAATTGTTAGGTGGATATAGTGTATAACTATTATAGCTCATCAGTCCGATCGATGGACCATAATATGCTTCTCGCATTTTTCTTCGCGATTTTGTTATTTATTGCCCCCTTTGTTCGCGAGATTGAATATAGTTGGTTCTATATCAAGATCATTTGGTGGGGCGCGATTATATGGCTTATGGGATTTCCAATGTTTGTTTTGTTCTCTAAAAGGACTTCCAACGTTTTTCCTGACATTTTAGGGATATTTTCGCAAATAATCACGATAATAGAAGGAATTCGTCTCGAAGACGAATACGGCACTGCCCCCGCTGGATACATTATTTTACCAGCAATCGGATTACTAGCTATATTTGGTCTATTAATCTCAAAAATGCGTAGAGGGGAACGGGCAGGGCCTAGTGAAGCTCCATCCTCTTGGTGGTGGTGAAACATCTTGAAAAATATACGTAGGGTTATACAAAAGAATCATTTTCCCATTATTCTTTTCTTGATTTTCTGGTATATCTCTATGCTTGCGAGAACAGCGGTGTATTCCTCCTCAAAGACATCAAAGTAGAATGCATACACATACTCGTCCTCAACAGAAACTATGTATCCGTCCTCATCAATCCCAAAGCTTATTTCTGGGTGATTATGTGTTGATTTTAGGAGTTCTATCAGTAATTCATGTCTTTTATCCTCTGGTATTTCTTCTAATTTGTCAAGCCTTGTAATGATTCTTATCCATTTCTCCGTTGGTATAACTAGTATCTGTACTTCATTGTCATCGACTTTATCCTTAACAATGATGCCTTCTGGTGACACTTTAAATTCTTTCCCCATAAGCTTCAAATAGTTGACGATCTTATCCAGAAAGAACGAAAACAATCCAGTTACCGAAGACATGTTGGGCACCTATATAATCCCCGCATAGGCACCTCTTATTTCCTCATAGTCCTTGATGCATTTTTTGATCTTTGGAAGGATCTCCTTCCTGAATATTAGAGCAGAGATGTACACGGCGTCGTATTCCTCCTTGAATAGGTCAAAAGAGAGGGCCCCAACCAATATGTTCTGTTTTGCATAAATATTTCCCTCCTTGTCCATGCAGAAGCTTAGCTCCGCAAAATCATTGGAAAGCATCATCAAGGTCTCTAATACATTACATTCCCTCATCACTTCGCCAGATATCTCATCGCTCTTCACCAAAAGAGATCTTATCTCAATCCACTCGGGAGGCCTAAATATCACATATATGTCTACAGTATCTGTCTTATCGATTTTTTCTTTGACGACAATTCCAGCCTCTTTATGGATCGCATAATCCTTATTCATCATTCCTAGATATTTCGCTATTTTAACAGCCGCCTCTCTGACAATTAATCGAATTGCCTCCTGCTTTACTTTCTCCCTGATTGCCTCCATAACAGAATCAACAAACCTCTCGCCTATTTGTCGCTCCTCTTTCTCCAACAAAGACACCACAGAATAATCTTTTAAAAAAGAGCTTATAAAAGAACAACAATATCAATTACAAATAATGCATGGTAAACACGCTATTAATCGCGATGATGAAAAGACAATTAACCTATGTCAAAATCATAGATCTTTATCCGTCATTACCAATATACCTATGGATATCAATTTTAGGACACGTTCTTGATCATGTAGTTTAAGTTTATAATCTGATTAAGCCTTAAGTCACAAACTTTGCATTTTAAAAAATTGAGAAAACTCTTGACAAGCAAACTATCAGCATGCCTTTATAATATTTTTTATTCGTTTACTATACTTATTTAATTGAGCATGCTCGGTGATTGTTGTTGCTACGCAAGTACTTACTACTATTTGTCCTTATTACCATCCTTTATCCCTCTCAAGTAACGCTATACGTCGCCAAAACAGGTGACAGGATAGCTACTTTTGATGACTATCAAAATAATGATAAATCTGTCAGGGCCACAGAGGTTAGAAACTGGACATTTATGGTCTACTTGGATGGCGATAATAACCTCGAGTCCTTTGCTATTGATGATTTCCTAGAAATGTCGAGTGTAGGCTCAACGGATGATGTCGCTATTGTTGTTCTGTTTGATCGTTGGGACGGGACAGGCTCGGAGGACGATATAAGCTATGGTGACTGGACAGATGCCCGGATATACTATGTATACAAGAATTTGGAGCCGTATCCCGATAAGTGCAATGAAAGTTGGGGCGAGGTCGACATGGGTGATCCAAAGACACTATACCGTTTTATAAATTACTCCATCACTAATTATCCGGCAAAAAATTATATCCTTGTTCTATGGGATCATGGCGCCGGATATCCGGGTGCGTGTATAGATTATGACAATTATTATGATATGCTTGATACATCAGAAATCCATGAGGCCCTAAGCGAAATATATGCCCAGTTTGGAGTGCGTATAGATATAGTTGGATTTGACGCCTGCCTCATGGGGATGCTAGAGGTAGCATATGGACTTAGACTTTATGCCGATTATGTGGTTTTTTCTCAGGAGGCCGTAAGCTCAGATGGATGGCCATACGATACTATACTAAATCGGTTGGTTTTGAACGCATCGATGACTCCTAGGTATCTATCTAGGGTTATTGTGGAGGAGTACATTGGTTTTTATAGTAACCCATTACATTTAGATCTGAACGCTACGCTATCAGCAGTAAATGTAACATCAGTTGTGTATGGATTATATCCCAAGCTGAATAGATTGTCTGGGTATCTCCTACGTTTTTATGATGAATATAAAGACAACATCACCTATGCGATGTCAAATGCCGAGCCTTTTTGGTTTTATTGGGACAGGGACCTAGGGCATTTCCTAAGGCTACTGTATGGTGCAACAACCAACGCTACGCTTAGAACACTAATAAGTCAAGTCATAGATGCTTTGGATGATTCAGTGTTATTTAAGGGGAACCTAACCTATCATAAAAACGCATATGGAATATCAATATATCTATCGACCGAATATAAGAGTGATTATTACTTTATCGATTCTTCAAAACACCAACAGTGGGATGAACTTACAAAGAAGATAGCAGAAAGAGACCCTGGAATATGGTTCTATGATATTTGGATCGAAGGTAGGGATACCGACGGCAATGGATACCTAGATAATATCACAATGTATATAGACCTAGACTCAGAAACCCCGAAGAATGTGACAATTAGAGTCTATGGGCGTAATACCACGGGCGAGTATCTCATGGGCATAGCCTATAACAAGCACATATCGGGAGTAGGCAAGCATGATGTAATGCCAGTGCGGATAAGTTCGACATGTAAGAGCATATATGACCTAAGTATAGGTGTCTATGACGAATATAATTCACTCATCAAGCATTTTCACTATTTCTGCGATGAGGACATAATAGGTTTAAAGCTGGACAAAACAGAATATACACTCGATGTCGCTCCCCCCATAATCGAGGTTATTTCCCCTGCGAACAACTCCGTTCTGCACGACCTCAATGTAACATTCACCATAGAAATAAGTGACGAATCTAAGGTAGAGTTCGTAAGGATATATGTGAATGGAAGCGAGGCACTAGAGTATCTGGGGCCTATAAATAGTTTTACTTTACGCTTTGATGAGTATGGCTACTACATTATTAGTATCACTGCGACGGATTTCTATGGAAACACGGGGCAAGTAGTAATATGCATAACAATATCATCAAAGTCAAAATCGTTACTGGAACCTGGATATGTACTCAGTAGTCCGTGGATAGGGGCGGTAGCGATCGTCATTCTGCTGATCGTGTCGCTATTTTTAATAACTCGGAGAAAAAAGGCATCAGTTGTAATATAATATTTTTATATTTATTTTTTTAGGATATTATCTATCGAGACTGGTGTTGTTATGATATACTATGCGACGATAGTTGATATTTCTGGAGAAACTGGAATAAGTAAGTGGGATTATATCCATCCCGAGACCCCTAGGAATCTTTATGAGCACCTTAAAGTCGTAAGAGACTATATACCATCTATGACATATGGCATAGTTAGCGTCGTTTCTAAGGATCTCTTTGGTGATAGATTGCGTAGAATGGAGTTCCAAGATATGCAGATAGTCATAGGGAAGCTTAAACATGGCAAGAGCGAGTATTATGTGTTCTTTTTGGTAGACATTAGGGATAATCCTAAGGCTGTTTGGCGTGCCTTTATGGATTTCTATCAAGAAGAGAAAGAGATATTTGATAAGGTACTTATGGAAGAAATCATAGAGTCTGCCGATGTGGAAAGACTTAGAAATGCTTTTTCTGCATTCCTAGTGAACAGGTATAGAAAAAATCCACTGCTTGGGGCTAGAGATGAGAAAAGTCTTATGGTGATGCTGCTAATAACAATGGGTGTTATGAGCATCTTTGCACTTATTACGTGGCTCATAAATCATTACTACCAATTGATAGATCATAGAGAAACTTGGTTAGCATATACCGCTATCGTCCTTATTTTCCATTTTGCTTTGCCTGGCCCAATAATGGGGTTCATAACTAGATACAAAAAGCATGCTGAGATTGTTAGTGTTGTCAATGGTCTCGTCTGGGCATTAATAGTTTCTATAATTTGGCGCAAGACTCTAGAGACGGGAATTAGGCACTCGTTCAATTTGACATTAAGCCCATATATATTCTTCTCATTCGTTCTAATTTCAGGAGTTATATATGGCGCGACATTAATGCTAATGTCTCTTCCCTTTGCATGTTACTTCGAATATAGATACCTTACCACTCCACGGAGGATTTTTACAATAAAATCTACTATCAAAGAGCAGACTGCATCCGAAACAGAAACATATGAGCCGATTCAAAAAAGCGAAGAACCTTCTACATTGGAGCAAATCCAAGAATCCCCGGGAGAAAGAGAGGGAGAATCGGAATAAACACGGACATAAGCGATCACTATTAATGATTGTGCAGTGTGGATTATTTTATTTCTTCTACCCTTATTTCTTGTGTAGGCCCCAATTCGTGTCTCCATCCTAAGGTAAGCACAAGCCTTTCACCAGGCATCGCTAGGTTTTTCATAAGCATTATGTTCTTGAGGTCGTCTAGATTTATTGATTCCTTATTAACATATACTGGTATGACCCCCCACAGCAACTTGAGTTGTCTGACCGTTCGTATATCATTAGAAACAACAACAATATCTGTCCTTGGTCGGAACCTAGCGATGGCTAATGCCGTAAAACCTTTTGTTGAAAAGGCCACAATTTTCGCGTCTAGGAACTCTGCGATTGAAACCACGCTCCTATTAAACTTAATATAAATTGGACTATCATCACTAGCCTCATATCTGGGAGAATTTACATACCCCTCAACCTTCTCTACAATCCTCCTTAGCCATGAAATTACCTTATCTGGATATTTTCCTATGGCGGTTTCTCCACTAACCATTATCGCATCCACGCCCTTCTCTACAGCTGTCGCTATGTCCATTATCTCGGCCCTTGTGGGGGTTGGGGATTCTATCATTGACTCCAACACTTGAGTGGCTAGAATCACGGGTTTTCCTCTCTTCAAGGTCTCCCTAATTATTAGACTTTCTAAGTATGGGATATCCTCTAATGAAAGTTGTACTCCCAAATCTCCCCTTGCTACCATAATTCCATCGCTTTCCTCGATAATCCCCCTTAGGTTTAGTATGGCTGGTTTGTTCTCTATCTTGGCTATTATCTTTATGTTGGCTCCACCATTATCCCTTAGAAATTTCTTTAGTTCTTTTATGTCCTCTCTCGCTTGTACAAAAGACATGGCTATGTAATCAACATTATTCTCTATGCTGAACAATACAAAATTTTTATCCCTCTTTGAGAGGGCTGGAAATGGGAGTTGTTTATTTCTGATAGTGATACTTACATGAGCCCTAATGTCTCCATCGGAGATCACAGTTCCTTCAGCCTCATTTTCCAATACTCTATCTATCTTAACAATAACCCTACCATCCGCAAGTAAAATCTCATCCCCAACATCGATGATATCATAAAGAGCGATCTGTGGTACGGGTATTATATGTGGATTGTCACTTTCGCTTGAACCGAATGATATAACCACTTTTTCCCCTCGCTCGAGGTAGTGCTCTGGAAGAGAACCTATTCTTGGGCCACGTCCAGGAATATCCGATATTATCGCTATGTATATATCGAGCTCTTTTTCTAATTCCCTGATCCTCTTTATTATCTCTCTTTTTTCCTCCAATGTACCATGTGCAAAATTAAGACGGAATACATCAACCCCCTCGATTATCATTTTTTTCATTATATCAGTATCCATCGATGCAGGTCCTATGGTTGCAACTATTTTAGTTTTTCTCGTCATAGCATTTCATCCCCTGATTAGCGTTATTGTCAGTAATCTCTGCTAGGGAGACATCATTAACCTAAGTTTATCATACAATATTACTTCTTCTCTATATATAAAAATTTATGTTAAGGATACAGATTAAGACTCGATAAAAATAACTCAATAAAGCGGTGTGTTTATTTTGAGTATTCTAGTATTAGGAATCGATGGTCTTGGTCCCGAGGGGCTACGATCATTGCGGAGATTGGGGTTATTGTCCTCCCTAAAATTCCTTTCCGATAGAGGAGTATTTGCGAGGGCTAAGACCTGTTTTCCTCCTCAGACGATTCCAGCCTGGATTAGTATATTTACTGGTGTTAACCCTGGAAAGCATGGGGTATTTAGTTTTTTCAAGACGACTCCGCGGGGCATATATATAAACAACGCGTTGGATATAAAATACCCCCCTATATATGAATTATTCTCAATAATGAGGAGGCCATGTGTACTTGTCAATGTCCCCTTATCATATCCATTTCCGATTCTTTATGGGGTAGGTATAGCTGATTGGCTCTCTCCTCACCGAAATTATGTCATAAGATTTAGGAAAAGGAAAAAAATCAGTGACATATTGAGCGAGTATAGTTTCATCGACCCTAAGCTGAAAAGGCATCTGGATGACAGAAATGTTTGCGAGGGTGTTGGGCTGAAAATAGATAGGAACTCTTGGGTGATTGAATCATTACTGGAGATGGAGGAGTTCGAGAATTATTTTATTGTTATAAGCGAGCTAGACTGGATTTTCCATAGGTATTATCATCTTATCAGAATCGGCAAACAGCCAAGCCATATAACCAGACTTATCGCAAAAATAGATAGGCAAATCTCAAGGATAATAGATAAAGCGCTTAAGCGTGGGCTCCAAGTATTCGTGATCTCAGATCATGGATTCAGTGTTTATAGGAGAATAGTATTCGTCAATGAAATTCTAAGGCGGATGGGTTTCGCGAGAGGGGTATCCATCAGGCTTCTTTCTTCTTCCCTCAGAAGGAAGGTGGGTATCAAATCGATCAGACATACATATAGGCTACCTATAAGGTATTCTATTCTCAATAATATGTGGAGTATTTTGCTTGGCCTCAAATTATCAGTACCCTTCGGAGCAAGAATATACAGACATATAATAAGAGGAAAGTACAGACTGCTTGTTGACAAGGACAAAAGCATGGCTTATTGCCTAATGAACATCCCAGCATTCTACATAATGGTAAATAAACACATCGTGGCTAACCCTCCACAATTAGCTGAGATCCTCATAAAAAGACTCCAGAGGCTTCATGATACGGAGGGATCCAAAATTTTCTCGATCGTAGCTGCAAGGGAAAAACTTTATAGGGGCCCATATGTGAACCATGCCCCTCATATTGGGATATTTGGAAACGTCAATGCCCATTATATAACATCCGCAATATTGACGGGCTGCATAATGATTAAAAAACTGGTAAATTATCACGATTTCTACGGTATATTCATTGCTTATGGCGATGGGATCCCCCATATTCATCCTAAATCCGTATCCATTTATGACCTTGTCCCCACGATGTTAGCAACCGAGGGCTTACCAATACCGATTGACACCGACGGCAGGGACATATTATCTAGACCAGCAACAAGAAAAAATTATCTAGGATTGTGGAAAATCACAAGAAGGTTAGGTAGAATCAGGCGGGCTAAATGAGTAGGAAGAGTATTAAAAGGACATAGAGCAGAGTGAGGGACACGGGTAAATATCGGAGTGGAGGCACTACCAGTAACTCAAAATCTTTAGATGTTCTAGCAAACTTTGATGCCACAATAAAGGATACAAAACCAACAACTATCCCCGCTATCACATCTAGGACATAGTGTTGTCTGACAAATAATGTGGAAAGACTTACTGCAATAGCCATGAGTAATGCGGATATCTTCACCTTTACATTCTTAAGATCCCTCATCAGATTCAATGAGATGACCCACGAGAAAAACGTGTGGGCACTTGGAAGTGAGTTGGCCTCAACATCTCTAATATAATACTTCGACATCAATCTCGATAGGAAAGTATTTGGCATAGTTTTGGGCCGCAGAACAATTTTTGTTGGATACAGCAAAAAAATTGTGAATGCAATGCTCGAGGCAATGATAAGAGAGTAAACAAACCTCCAGAAGAATTCATCATCCGATAAAACATAGAAGAGACAAGATAAAAACAAGAACCCGTAAAACCCAAAGATGTATGGAATAACAAATATCTCCATGTATGGAATCGAATAGTCAATATCCAAATCCGGAACTACAGCCCTACTAACCATGACTGTGCCTATAATATAATGAAACGCCAAATAGACAATAAAAAATATCATAATAGTGTATGTGTGTCTTAAAATTCCACCCCTAAATTCCTCACTGATTCTCATGTTGTGCATTTCTATAACCCTAGTATTTTATAGTATTTTTAATATTAACAAGTAGTTGGTGTCTATAAATGTACTACATCCCCACATATGACCGAGGTTTCGAGCCAAAAGTGGTGAAAACACTAATTATGATCAATGTAGCCATGTTCATTGTAAGATTGGCCGACAGCGAAGTACTATGGTCGCTGGGTCTTATACCCAATAGGATAATACACGGAGAAGCACTATATACATTAGTTACCCATATGTTTCTGCATTACGATTTAATACACATTTTTATGAACATGTATGCGTTATTCATTTTTGGCCCAGAATGCGAGCAGGTTTTTGGACATAAAAAGTTTATCGCATTATACTTTATATCGGGACTAACTGGTGCAGGGCTACATATTCTGCTGACGCCACGTGGAGACATACCCGCTGTGGGCGCATCCGGGGCAATATTTGGAGTAATGGCCGCATATGCTACGCTATATCCACATAGAAGACTTGGCGTGTTTTTCTTCGTAGGTTTTATTATACTCCCAGCTTGGGCATTATTATTCTTTTTCGCCTTTTTGGAACTGATATATTTCCTCACAGCTGTACTTGATTCCATAGCCCATACGGCCCACTTGGGCGGGATGATTGGCGGTTTTTTATTTGCATGGTTCCACAAGAAAGCACATCCAAAACCAAGGCCTCTCGAGGAGCATATAATAGTGGTATATCACGGCTTTGAGGAGGAGTATGACTACTGGTAGAACCAATACTTTTCTTTAGTGGTGTACAATTTTGGGAATAAGACTTGGCCCCCTTGCTAGGGAGTTTGGGGCTGGGAAACTTGTAGATGCCAAGTTTTTGAGAGGCAGGGTTATTGTTGTCGATGCCTTAGTCACGATATATCAAATGTTAGCCATGATTAGAGGCCCTGATGGATATTTTCTCGTTGATTCGGAAGGCAGAATAACATCGCATCTAGTAGGAATATTCAATAGAGAATGCAGGCTACTCAGTATGGGTATTAGATCCATATATGTGTTTGATGGGCCACCTCATCCCCTTAAACAGAGGATCCTAAAACAACGAAAGGAGGAAAAACAAAAGTTTTACCATAAATTTATCGAGGCTGTTAGAAAGGGTGATGTTGAAAACGCAGTAAAATTAGGAAAGAGGGCCATGTTCGTAACGGATAGAATGATTTCTGAGACAAAAAGGCTCCTAGAATTACTTGGTATACCATATATCAAGGCCATCCATGATGCTGAGGCCCAGGCCGCATACATGGTAAAGAGGAATGATGCTTTTGCCTTGGCGACTAGAGACTGGGACGCATTCCTGTATGGATCTCCAAGAATGATAATGCATTGGAAAATAACGGTTGATGATTACCTCCCTACAATGCTTTATGAGCTTAGAGAGTTTTTAGAAAAGTTGCATTTGAGTATGGAGGAACTCATTGAACTGGGGATCCTGCTGGGAACCGACTATAATCCTGGGGGGTTTAGGGGAATAGGCCCAAAAAAAGCCTACAAGCTTATCAGGACATATCATAGTGTTGATAGACTTATAGAGTTGAAAAAAATCGAATGGAGATGGGACATAAGTCCAAGCGATATACGGAAGATATTTGTGAATCCTCCCATAAGGGAAAAGTATAAGATCATATTTGAGGAGCCCAGAGTAGACGAGCTTATAGAGTTTCTCGTATATGAGCACAATTTCTCCAAACAAAGAGTAAAAAACCAGATAACCACCGCGATGAGAGGAATGCGCAGAATTGGGAGACAGGCAAGTATACTTGACTTCCAGAACACTAATGCAAGGTAGGAGAATAGCCACCCCCTAGCTACATATATTCTAACTATTAGTAATAGAAAAATCTTAATAAAAGATTAATGACATAAAATAAAAATAGTAATAATGTGAGTCGTATGGCAATTCATATGCTTAGATTTTTGGATGAAGAAGACTGGAAAGAAATAAAACTTATATCTAAGAGGATCACAAAAGACAAGAAAATTGGATTTGGGAAGCCAATAATCAAGGGGACGAGAGTCTCGGTTGAAGCAATCCTCGACTACCTGGCTGCGGGCAACACAATTGAAGAAATAACGAAAATAATACCATTCATCACCAAAGAAGATGTGGTGGCTGCAATACTATACGCAAGATGGATGCTAAGAGGTATAGACCCAATTGAGGTCTCTAAAAATAATACTGGATAACGATATACCAGATCCTGACCTAGCGGAAGAGCTAAGAAAAATGGGATATCAGGTTAGAATAGCGAGGCCAGGGATAGAGAATAGCACACTAATCAAGGAAGCAATTAACAATGGTGAAATCATTATATCCAAGGATTATGATATAAGAGAACAAGGAATTGAGCTAAAGGATAAGATAACAGGAGTCATACACATAAGATGGCGTGTTCGGAAACCCGATATGAGGGCCCTTGCACGCATCATAAATGAAACATTAAATGCTTATTTTCCTAAGCATAGGATAATCGTCATCTATAAACATGGCGCAAAACCAATAGATTGCTAGGCCAAACAACAAAAAAATCAAAATATCCACAATAGCTAGCCTGATCACTAAACACAAATCACAACTGCAATAAAAAACCGCAGACACAGTAAAAGCAGATAGATTTGTCGCAAAACAAGCTATTTAGGGCGTTTTTATGGCTTCTAAATGGAAACACGGGGCAGTAGAATCAATATGTCTCATACAGCCTCATAGATTTCTAAATGAAATATTACAGTATATTACGAAAAACAGGTGACAAAAAATGAGATAAACACCACGATAAGCCTAACAAGACAAGACAAAACATGCCCAGAATGCGGCTACATGATACACTACTACCTGAACAAAGGGAAAATATGGACACTACAAGGCCCCCTACAACCATCCAAGAATACAGATACGCGCGCAACAATACGTAGAATTGGGAGACAGGCATGTATACTTGACTTCCAGAACACTAATGCAAGGTAGGAAAAAATAGCCAGTCCCTAAGACATATATCTTCTAACTATTAGTAATAGAAAAATTTATAAGTAAGTTAAACATCATTTATTTCATTGAACTATCGAGGGTAGAATACACACTTTTTGGGGTGTGTATTCTACCTAAAAACCGCATGTTAGGTGTATAAGAATGGACTCTTCAAAGATGTCGATATCTATACTCCTGATAGTCAGCATTATTGTAAGTCTATTTGCACCACCAAGGCTACATATTGGGCAGATAAGCGTAGAGAAAGAATCATCACTACAACTGAATAGGATCCATACAAGAGGGCCTGGTGGGGCCTCTATTTATAATGTTCATGTTTGGAACTGTACCTTCAATGGAACATCAATATTCATAGATAATCAATCCACGGTTCTTATAGAGAATGTTACTTTTGAGGGCTATCCTACCACAATCTTTGTGTCTGATAATGCATACTTGCTCATCAGAGATTTCCGTGTCAATCTATCCCAATTACTTATAAATGCTAGTGGAAACGCAGAAGTCGTAATTGATTCTGAGGGGCGCCTTGTAGATAACTTAGTTATATTTGTCTCTGAATATGCACATGTCTATATTTATGGCCCTATATCATATATGTACATAAATGCTACAGATTATGGATCCGTATACGTTGAGGCCAATATTAGCTCCTCCAATATGGATGCCTCTGGTGAAAGTACACTATATCTAAGTAGCTGTTACATCAGTAATCTACATATAAACTTGTATGACAATGCTACAATATCTGCCTATGACTGCGGTGGATCCATAGGGATGACAGATATATATCTATATGATACCTCATGCGCTAATCTTTCGCGGAGTGCGTTCTATGGTTATATATATGCATATAACAACTCCGTAATAGGGGCTACCTCTAGTACATTCGATGCAATCTATGTTTCGGATTCCAGTAATCTTGTGGCATTTAACAGTAATATTTCATCCATTGAGGCATTTTCCGAGTCCATTATTACTATCAGTGGGTGCAATGTTTCATATTTATATATGGGCATGTATTCAGAGCACGAACCAAGTACTCCAGGACCATCAGGGCAGATATCTAATTCGTCTATCGAGACCATATATACATATTCTGGAAACATACTATATCTATATGACACATATGTTCAGGAACTATACTACTCGGACGTCCATAACGGGTCATTAACTATTGAGGATTCATCCATTTGGTCTAGCAGTTCATATCCGAACTATCAGGCATCGGGAGGATATATAGCGTATCTAAATACGACGGATATAATCATTGCCGTCGGGGCCACCTATGTCGAGGTAAACGGTTCGGCTAGTTTAAATGTTTATGAGGTAGAAACAGTCGAGCTCATTAATGGCGAAGTAGATATTTATAGCATAAGATCCAACATTACTGCATGTGGACTCAATTCTTCAGGAGTAAGCATGAATTTATATAGCTCCAATGTATACATAGGGAATGCGGATCTCGGATACCTAGACATAAATGGTTTCAACTCAATGGTCATACTGAACTCATCAGTCGTATATTATCCCTATATATGGGTGGAGGATGGATCCTCCCTATTTATTGTTAATAGCACTCTAGAATCCCCCTACATGTATATGGAGAATTGTTCATTATTGAATGTTTCGCATTCCTACATGTTCTCTACGGATAGAATAGAACTTCATAAAACTCATGGATATTTCTATAGTTCATATATTTCCAACTCATCATCAACTGACCTAATAATCTATGTTGACGAGTCTCCCCTCGAACTATACTATGTTAATGCCACGGGAAATATCTATACGAACTATATACTTGTTGGAGGACTATTCATTATTATCGATAATGTCCTAGTGAACTATACTGGAAATCTTGTCTCTGGAGTCTTCTCTGCATATAGCTACATAGAGGGAGATATATATCTCGACAGCATCGTGCTGGTGAATGCCTCATGCGAATACAAAGAATCAACAATACTTCCCCTATATCCTGAGATTGAATACTACGTAGAATTCTACATAAATTCTTCCGAACTATATCTTAACGCCACTGTTGATCCATACGTACACATAGATATCTACAGTGAGGGCTATTCACAAATACACATTATTAACATCATCAACATCGGGGATATCACTATGGAAGATGGCGAAATTGACCTCCTAAATTCCACAGCACAACAGATATACGCATATAGTGGTCAATTCAACATATTGGACTCGAATATCGGAATAATATCTGTTTTCAATGGAACTATTCTCCTTTACAATAGCCATGCTGACAATGTTAAGCTTGTCCATGGTTTTGTCAATGTAACATTATCGAATATTTTCTACAGTCTTCAGCTTGGAGACATAGAGGATTTGCTACAGCATGGATTGTCAACAGTAGATGCATATGTCAAGCTATCTAATGTTTCGATAATTGAGGCTCTAGGTCTAGGTGACATATATGTAGAAAACTCAGAAATTTATGAGAGAATATTTTATGTTTTCCACAATGTGACTATTGTTGGTTCTATTGTATATAGCGTACTTAACAATTACTTATATACATCTGGTAGCGTCACCATTGACAATAATGTTTTGCCATCAGGCTATATTAATTTGCTATACTATGATGCGTCTAGTAGCATAGGCCGTATTGTTGATTGTATCGTTGGCCATGATGTTGGTACACTATCTCTCTCGATAATAAACTCTAGTTACTTCCTAGTGTTCTCGTTTGGAGGCGATGTATATATTTCAAATTCGGAGTTCGTAATGATGTTTCTCCTTGCAAATGATGGGATAATTCTCGAGAATTCAACAGTAAATGGTAGCGTGATTGAGGAGCCCCCGCCAACCCTTATTACTGGTTCCGATGTAGACATTAGCTTCTGTCTGTTTATAAGTAATGGACTATTCATGATGGCTCAGAATCATTTGTCTATAGATCATATAAACGCAACTAATGGCGTCTATATTGCTAACTCTAGCGCATATGCACAATATGTAAGCTTTACCAACGGCACCCTTATGATCGCTAACTCTACTATGTATTTAGAATATGCATTGCTCAATGGTACGGATTTGCATGTATATAATAGCTCCATCAGTATACAGTATGTATTCCTGCACTCACTTGTTCTTATGAATAGCACCGCTAACCTTTCAAACGTAAACATTGCCGAAAATGAAACCTCAATGGTCTATCTCATAGGCCAATCATACCTATATGGATACAGCATATTGGCACAGTCCGTGGGTATTGGTGGTATGACATATATGTACTATTCATGTTCGCCCTATGCACCCTCGAGATATATTTCATGGGACCTTGTAGACTCTATAATATTGAAGAGTTATGCAAAATATTACCACGTGAATAGTGCCGTGGGAGCGTCCTTTGTCGATGATGTCGCTACAGGTGACTATATTCTGCTTTCTAGATATACATCAACAGACCTATCAACGGCTACCCTAAACCATGTCCAGTTCGATATTGTTGGGTATGGTAGAGCCAACATAACTGGTTATGTCGATAAACTAATAGTTGCTATGTGGATAAGCACAATTGCTGATTTAACACCACCAGTAATATCACTGATAAACGTTACATCCTATACCTTTGAGCTTGGATTGGAGTCCTATGTGAAATTTAGCATTACCGACACTACGCCCTCCCACTATATCATAAATATTAATGGTTCTGAAGTCGAAAGGAATTCATATACTTCAGGACAGGTAATATCTACAAATATCGCTTCATACATAGCCAGTGCGGGCACGTACATAATAGACATAGTCGCATATGACCTTTTTGGTAACTCTGCTACGGCCAATGCGACAATCCATGTACTTCCAGCAGAAGCACCGAATATTATCTTATCGCCTAATGACAACTACACATTAGATATTGGGGATGTAGTACTACTGAACTGGTCGGCTGAGGATTATTCTCCGCACGTGTATTATATATATGTTAATGAATCACTTGTAGAAGCAGATTCATGGGGATCTGGCGACTTAATATCGTATGAATTTGTCGCGAACGCAACAGGTACATTTAATGTAACGATTGCTTTTTATGATGAGTTGGGACTAGTAAGTGTGGATACTATATTTATATATGTGGCCCAACCAACAACGGCAACAACGAAAACTGGTGGTGGTATAGCGACGCCAAAAACGATAGCACTCATCGGAACAGTCATAGTTGTTATATTCATATCGGCAATGTTGTTGTTGAGGAGGAAAGGATAGGTTTCTTCTTTCTTCATTTTTTATTTTTTCATCACTTTTCCTAGTGATATTTTACCAACCCATATGTTCTCAAAGCTTAGGAGAAATAATATTATTGACCCAACTATTATTCCAAAGATGTTCGATATAAGGTAAGGTATGTCGAAGATTTCAGTCAAGAATACTAGGGTTGTCCAGCCAACTAATGCAGAAACCCACGATGCTAACATGAATTTAAGGAACCGTGAGACTACTGAGGATATTCTTTTTGGAATATTAGTGAACACGATAAACTCATTGAGAATATATGCGACGGTATTTGTTATTTGGGATGCAAAAAGTGCGGATATGTAGTATTCAAATCCAACATATTTGGTTATATACCATAACAGAAACTCACTTAGTAATAGTGTCACTATGCCTAGAAAGGAAAACTTCAGCATCCTTAGTAATTGCCCAGACCAGAGACCAATCCTTATGAGGCTCGATGCGACTAATCCTACTTCTATAGGGCCGCATTCCTTTTTCGGATATTCGCATGGATATGTATCCATCTTGCCTTTAAATTTTATGTTTGTTAGGATGCTTGGAAGAATGAGGGGGACTCTAATTGGGATACTTTCTGTGAGTATTCCAGTTTTAAACGCGATTATTCTAGACAATACGCAATCATTACAGTCTATAGAGGCCAATAGTGATGATAGCTTATATAGAATCCTCTTTGAGATGCCTCCCCCTTCATATGTATCTGGCACATAAACTATCTCTGTGTTCTCCAGTCTCCTTAGCAATTCCAATACTAGATCCCTTGTTGGGGCATATCTATATACGATAACAATCTTGTCATAGTTTGATATTAGGTCATAGTCCAGCCAGAATATACCGTCGACCCTCTCAACAACCACTGTATCTGCTATGTCTTCATACATCTCGCTATCTACTTTGTATGGCTCTAGCAATAATATTAGGTGCTTCTTCATTATTATAACCACTCTGTTTGGGGGTCGGACATATACAAAAGGGCATATTTACTTATGGAAAAAGATAATATATAGGAGGCATATAGAATAATAGTGTATTATGCTGTTCACTCTTTTTTTATGATTTTTACTAGTGATTCTTGTGGTGAATACTGTTGGATTGTATATTTTGTAGTATAGTCAAGAAAGAAACAGACGCACATATAGTATATGAGGACGACAAATCTATTGTTTTTCTAGATATCAATCCCCTATCTAGGGGGCATTGTCTTGTAGTATCAAAAGAGCACTACAGAAATATATTTGATACACCTGATGATATATTGGCGCATATGATATCTGTTGCCAAAAAAATTGCAAAAGCTATTGTTGAAGCGCTTAAGGCGGAAGGGGTGAATATAATTATGACGAATAATAGGGCCGCGGGGCAGACCGTATTCCATGTCCATATACATGTCCTACCAAGATATAGGAACGATAGCATATACCTACATGCTAATGTGCTAAGACTACAAAACGAGGAGAGGAGGATTATCCAGGAAAAAATTAAGAATGCGATAGGGGAGCGATAATGGTGAGCCCCATTATAATATTCTTATCCAGTAGTGTCATCAGAATTATTAGGAATAGAGGCCCTGAGGAGCATTCACCGGCTGTAATTGCCGAAAATATCAAGTATCGAGAGTGTCAACAAACTGGTAATACATATAGACTAGGAGATACAAAAGTCGTGGTTTTAAATGATCTAATAAAAGTATTCATGAGAGACATCCTTATCTTTGAGGAGCTAGAGTTTAGATCGCATAAAAACAAGATAATCTGGCGGCATAGAGTTCCTAAGGGTCTCCACATATTTGGATTCGGAGAAAAGGGTGGCCCCCTAGACAAGAGGGGTTGGAAAAAGCTAATTCTAAGAAATGAGGATCCGGGAGCAAAATATTGGACACCAAAATGCGATCCTCTATACATAAATATTCCTTTCTATATAATGGCCAGACCAGGATTCTCGCTGGGGATTTTTATTGATAGTCCTAGCTACATGCAGGTAGATCCATGTGTATCGGTCAGTGATGTTCTCTCAATAGTGAAGTATGGAGAGGATCTCGACTATTACATCTTTATTGGAGAGAACCCTGCGGAAATTATAGAACAATTTACTGACCTTGTTGGCAGGACATATATGCCGCCCTTATGGTCGCTCGGATTTCATCAATCTAAGTGGAGCTATAAAAGCGCTAGGGAGGTCTTAACCATAGCTAAAAATTTTAGGAGGTACGGTATTCCTTGTGATGCCATCCACCTTGACATAGATTACATGGATGGTTACCGTGTTTTCACGTGGAATAGGAAAAGATTTCCAGATCCTAGAGGACTAATAGATAGGTTGCATAGGGATGGTTTTAAGGTTGTGGTTATTATTGACCCCTATGTGAAGTATGATAAGAAGTATCCCCTATATGTCGAGATTCTCAAGAAGAGATATTATGTGAAGACAAAGAGTGGTAAGCCATTTTTTGCATATGGCTGGCCTGGGAGATCACTCATGCCCGATCTTACCATACCAGAGTGCAGAGAATGGTGGGGTAGGCAATATGTTAATTTCCATGAAAAATATAGGAATGATGGTTTTTGGAATGATATGAATGAACCATCTGTTGAGACACGAATACGAGTTCTTCTGGGATACGGTCTGAAAAAGGATGATATTATTTTCCACGATGGGGGAAGAAACTCGGATGCTAGACTTGTAGGAAACATGTATGGTTTTCTTGAACAAAAATCTACATATGAAGCCCTAAGAAAAATTGGAAAAAGATTCTTCATATTATCCCGATCTGGATTTGCTGGGATCCAAAGATATTCATCAAACTGGACAGGGGACATATGGAGTACATGGGGACATTTAGAGGGATCGATATCCATGATACTGAATTTGGGTTTGTGCGGTATCGTGTTTGTTGGAGCTGACATTGGTGGTTTTGCACCATTGGTACTTAAAGCCGACCCAAAACTATTTGCTAGGTGGATTCAGCTGGGTGTATTCTATCCATTTATGCGCGTCCATTACATGAAATATAAGCCATCTCAAGAACCCTGGAGCTTTGGTGATACTGTGAGGAGAATATCGAGGAAATTTATTAGGTTTCGCTATAGGCTGTTGCCTTATATATACTCGTTGTTCTGGGAGTCTAGAAAGAATGGTCTCCCGATAATGAGGCCCCTGTTTCTAGAGTTTCCTGACGATGAACAAGCATATACTATTAACAATCAATTCATGTTTGGACCATCGATGTTGGTGGCGCCAATAACTAGTAGAGAGGATAGAAGAAGGATATACTTTCCTCGTGGTTTTTGGCTAGACTTTGCGAAGAGGAAAGTGATACGATCATCTGGAGAGTGGATTGAGTATAGGTGTAGGCTAGACAGAATCCCCATGTTTATTAGAGATGGCGGCATAGTGGTTATGCAGAGACCAATCAACTATGTTGGTGAGGAAAATATAGCTGAGTATCAGATATATATGTTCTCTAGGGATAAGGAGGGCACATTCATTATATATGAGGACGACGGAGAAAGCTACGAATTCGAGAAGGGCTATTATTCGGAAACGAAAATAACTGTACATAAGGAAAAAATAGACGTAGAGGTCATAAAAGATGATTATGGAGAATCGGTAAAAACGCTCAAATTCTACTATTACACGGAGGATCGTCCCATGGAAGTAATAGTGAATAGAGAGGCAATAGATTATAGGTACACCGGCAAATATGTCGTCTTTACAATCCCCAAGAAATCCTCCAACATAGAAATCCACATATAGCACAAAATATTACACCTATTTAACATGCCAAAAAATTGGAAAGTTATTACTCAAAGCAAGGAACTTAGATATTAAGGACGCATATGCTTATCTTTCCATTTTATTTTTTTGGTAAAATTTATATTTTCCAAAAATAATATTTTTCCTATTGGTGGAATCAATGTATATTGATACAGCCATAGTGGATTCTCAAGGAAGGGTTTATCTAAAGGAAAATATTAGGAAGAAAGCAGGTATAAAAACTAATTCTGTTGTCGAAATAATTGCAGAGCCAGGACAAATAATTATACGTCCAAAAAAACCAATTTCGGAAGAACTGCGGGGAGTCTTCAAGCTAAAGAAAAAGTATCGAGATATTAGAGACATAGACGCATTAATTTCGTCAATAAGCATAGAAGAACTAAAGAGTGAATTAGAATGATGTATGTAGATGTTAATGTGTTTTTCTATTGGCTTACTGATCATGAAGAATTTGGAAGCACAGCTACCCGAATCATCAAGCGTATAGAGAACGGCGAAAGAGCTGTTACAAGCATACTAACATTATGGCTACTTCATGTACTCCTAGAAGAACAACTGAGAATTACGATCCGAAAATATTGATAGAAAAAATCCGTGAGATATCATTCCTGAAAATAGTGCCACTGAAACTAGCGCATTTCGAGAAAGCCCTTAGTTTGTCCCAAGAATACAGGCTTGATCTTGAAGACGCGATACATCTCGCAGTCGCCATCGAAAACAAGTGTAAAGGGATATATAGCAACGATAAAGACTTTGATAAAACACTGCTAACAAGACAATTCAGATAATCCTAGTACTCTCCAGTGGCAACCTCGCACTTGGAAGGGCAACAAGTGTAAAGTATACGCTATTTCTTGGTTTATGAAAAGAGTTGATCTACTTCTTTTTTCTTCTTTTCTATTTCCTGTATGAGTCTCTTTTTTTCTTTGTTCCAATGCCATTTCGGTTCCCTCCATTCATGCCTATATCTGGGTACGAATGGTTTCTTTGTTGCAAGGACAACATTAGATGTCCATAGTGGATCCTTCCTAGGTTTCCACATCCTATGGTTAATGGGGAGGCTATGTTTTTTGTTGTAATTAGTTTTACTTTTCCTCTCTTAGACTCCATTGAGTACATGCTAGTTATCACGTCGCTATATCTCATGGTATCATATATGTCCTCCCATAGTCTTTGTTGCCAATCATACATCCTTTTAAGGTCGCTCTTCAGTTTTTCTCTCCATTTCTTTATGCGTTCGCTAGAGTCTTCTCTCTTCTTCTTTATTTTTGGTTTTGGCGTAGTTGGCTTCTGTATAGTCATGAGTTTTATTGTTATATGCCCTGACATGGACTCAAGCATTATATCTAGGACTCCAGATTCCTCTAGCAGCCATCCCGGGCTAGTTAGAAATGATACAAAGATTCTCTTGAGTATGGGGAGAAAATCTATCTCTATTCTTGATGGATATACAGCCACCTTTTCTAGGAGCATGTAGAAGTATTCTTTCCTCTTAATGTTATAATGTTTGTTTAGGTGCCACTCACCGAAAAGTCTCCATAAATCCTTCTTGTCGGATACTAGATAATAGAGAAATGTGTCTTCTCCTCCCTGTTTAGGATTCTATATTCTGCAATATTGAGAAGGGAGTATAAGTGCGTCTCTATCCTACTGATAACATCGTCCTCTAGCCAGTCTGGATCTAGGAAATAATATATTGCCTTTACGGATATAAAAACCCTATCGGAGAGTGCAACAAATCCAGTCAAGTCTCTTTGAACTCTAAAGTTCATTGGGAGTTCTACCTTCCATCTCAGGTTCTCCCCCAATACGTCCGATGTTATATGTTTGATCTCCACCAGTGGGAGATTATAGCCAAATAGACTTGGGGATTTATCGACGAATGGTAGCCTGACATATGTCTGGGCAATTATTTTTTCGAGAGGACTACCCTAGTATTCTTTCAGATATAGAACCGAGGACAATATGTTTTCTTGCAATGTCCTATTCATAAGTAAATATGTCCTAGGATTAACAAATCCATACCAGATATAGTCTCTATCTGATATCTTTATGTCATATTTGGATTTTACATAGTCGCTATAATAAAGTTCGACCTCATGGATTTCGGTAGGCTTACCAATTATGTTTTCCATGGATGAAGCGAGGTAATCGGGTAAACTTCTGGTCTCATTCCTTTTTAGGATTTTCGCAAAGTACCATATTTCAGCGTCCTTATATCTCAGTACCCATGTTCCATTTGTCCCAGAAATAATAGGGATGAAATCATCCAAAACCTTAAATGTCAAGCCATAGTCAACATCGTTTAACCTCATACCAGGAACACCGTGTCGGATTAATCTAAAATTATGTAATTTTTTTAAATCGCTATATCCACCTCTATAGCTACTAAGTACAGCATCTTATCAAACATCTACACAAAATCAACGGAAATAGGCCCAGTGAAACATCTCCAACCACGGACTAGGATTATACTGGTTACTTAGATCCAAGAACACATGGATTACCAGGGAAACACAATAATGAAAAGAAAATAAAAAAGGTTCGGTGAAGTTTATTAGTTATACGAAAATACCCAAAAAGAGTAAAAAATTACTTGTTTATTGTTTTTCTTGCTTCTTTTTCCTTGTAGCTAAGATTAGTGCTACTAGTACAGCAATTAATGCCATTCCTATTGCCGCATATATCACAGGTCCTACCTCTGCGGGGGGTGTTGTGGATGTATTCGTGGCATTAGTTGTTGTTGTGGTTGTAGTTGTCGTAATGGGTGGGGATGTCGTAGTTGTTGGAGGGATACCCCTCACATTTATTATCACTGTGCTAGATGCTTCTTGTCCCAGCTTATCCTTAAAGACTATTGTTATATTATATTCTCCGGGGATATTTTGAGAGAATACTAGGCTTATTCTTTGGCCACTCGTCCAAGTACCAGTTCTATTGACTTCATCATTTATGTATATTGTATACGTGTCTGGTGTTCTATCACTTGCAGACCAGTTCAAAACTATGATCTCTCCCTGAGACAAATTATAGGTATCTTCTGGAGATTCTGTGATCTCTGGGGGCTCAGCTGGGAATACCCTCACTTCTGTGATTTCAGTATCCATATTTCCCACTTTGTCATATGCATCTACCCGTAGTATATAGTATCCAGGACCAGAAATAATATTCCATAGCTCTACACATATTATTTCTCCAGAAGTATAGCTATCGCTTGCTACTTGGGTTCCATTAAGCATTATTATGTATCTTGTTGGAAATTGTTCTATTAGTTCGTAGCACAGCCTATATCTAAGGCCATATTCATACTCGACATATGAGGCGTTGAGAGGGTTTATCTGTGGGTTTTCTGAGGGATAGACCCTGACTGTTGTTGTGGTATTTGCCGAGTTATTGTTGCTATCATATGCATATACATCGAATATATATGTCCCTGGCCCTGATATGTATGTACTCAAGTTGATCTCAAGCAGGAAGTTTCTTTCATAGGTCCCCTTTATTATTTCTGAACCATTCATATACACAGTGTAGTTTGTTGGGGATTTGTCGTCAAGCATATAGCATAGTTCCAGAGTCTCCCCGTATTCATATTCTATGTATGAATCGTTTAGTGGTGTTATTTCTGGGTTGTTTGTATCTACTAGACAGCTTATCCATAGAGACCTGATAGTATAACTTCCCGTATATGAGAGTATCTCTGCTTTTGCATAATCATTGATCTCGAAGAGAACTATTGGGCTTGCCGTGGATATGTTTGAATTCGTATAGTTTGTTTTTAGGTCATAACCTCCAGTTACTATTCCATTATCGAATGTCACTCCATAATAGTTATCGGTTAGGTAAAATAGAGCATAAGTGTTTGTTATTGTCGAGTTTTCAACGAGAGCATCAACGAATTTAACGGTGTATATATCCAACGGTAGAACATAGCTATAAAGCCAATACATCGCCACAGGCTTTGTAATAACATTGTCGGCAGTTATATTTGATGCATATAGTGTCGAGTTGAAACTGAGTATGATGCCACTTTCCTCCTGCGTTGGATCCATTATTGTTGAGCTATAAATATCGAGCGAGCTGAAGTATAATATGACTTCAGCTACGGACACATCGGATATTGTTATATCCGAGAATAATGCTTGGATTACTGTGGATTTGTTAAAGGGGTATATACTAGTTTCAGTTACATTCGCTGTCGAATTGGAGAACACGATTGTATCCTCATAGAGATCAGAGTTTGTTATTAATATATCTCCAAACACCATGACAAGTCTCTCGGATATTGTGACCACATCATCCAGAATTAGGTTAGGCATGGCTAATATTATCGGCTTACTGCCAAGCAAAGTAGCATTAATTTTAGATTTTCTTATTGATACATCCTTATCAGTACTAGTTAGAACGTATGTGAGATTTGTATTATCTATGTTAAGGTATCCACCGCTCATTACAACTCCAAAAATATCCGAATCAACAATCGTTATGTTTATCGTATCCCCACTAATATCCTGCTTGGCACTAATACACATCTTTATGAGACTAATAATGTTATTTCCAGATAAGGTTAGAAGATTTTCATAGTTGCCTGAGACTATACGAGTATTGTCAATAAGTAAGGGGCCTGAAGTTACAAGGCTTGTGTTCAGTAGTATCCCGATTGTAGAGTTAACGACCTCCGTGTGCTGAAATGCATATAGAAGATATTTTATGTATGAGTTTTCAACGTGGATCTTTCCTATAGAGAGGGATACAATTTCTGTTATGTTGGAATCATAGGCGGTTATGTTTGTCTCGAATATGGTATTGTTTGATATGAATGAAACAACATCACCTGTAAATAGTTCCGATGTAATATTACATTTATCCATAACAAGATCTCCCATAACCAGATTTATCTTGTCCACCGTTGATGAGTTCATTGTAGTGTTAGAGTACGTCAGCGTCATTTCTTCTATTGTAGATTCATAAATGTCTAGCGTGGCATATGTAGCAGTAATATTCCTGACGGTGGATCTATTCACATATACATCGCAATCAGCAATGATGTATGTTACATTACTACCATGAATATGCACAGTTGAGTTCAGTATCGTTACAATCGCGATTATAGCCTTGCTCGTATTGGGCCCCATTCCATACGCATATAGGTTAGATTCATTCGCCATCAAGATCCCAACAATACTGGCATTCTTCTTGAATTCCTCAGGTATCATACTTTCTATATAGCCACCCGTAATGTCATAGTTTGGTTTTCCAGGGTCTAGTGTTGTTTTTGTTATGTTTAGGGATGCATTGTCGAGTAGGAATCCCCTAATGAAGTAGTAGCCAGTTATGTTGGTGTTTCCATGGTTGTAGATCCCAGAGAATATCTCGCCTGCGAAACCAGTAATTAGGCCCCTAGTAATGTTGAATTCTCCATCATACAGAACGAATTCGTAGCTAGCATTATATATTTGAGAGTTTGATGCATTAACCACAGATCCCAAAACATCTAAATAGCAAGAGATTGTGACATCATCGAAGGTAAAGTTGCTTAGCAGGTATATCTTTGTGGTAGTATTGCTCATATCGACAGACTTCAGGCTCCCTGTGACATTATAGAAACTCACCTCTCCACTATCGAAGAATGTATTATCGATAGAGACATTACTCTCAGTAACGTTTACCGTGATCGAGCCTCCTAAGTTACCGCCAGCAATATTTATCACGCCTTTTTTGGCATAAAGACAGAAAGACAGGCTTGTTGTGGGGCTCTGAACATCGATATTGCTATCATAGGAGAATATATTTAAGGTATTTGGATTCAGATTATTTATATCTGCATTCTCTGTCCACCATGTATACACAGAAACTACCGTTGTGCCTGCTGCATTCATATATAAATCTTGGACATACTGTGTGTATACATTATTGATAAACTGGCTATTTATGGTGGCTGTAGTTAGATTTACTGCCACTATTGTGTCGGCAAGAGCAACAGGTAGATCTATTGTACTTCCAGAAGCCTGATAGTTTACGTAGTAATGATCCGTAGACACACCCGTGATAGGATCAACAGTGACATAGGTGCCGTCATATATGTATGCGTAGTCTAGTGTGCTGATGGCGGAATTAATTATATGTAGAATCCTAGCGGATACAGTGTATACAAGATTGGCATTAATATTTTTAAGTGTTCCGAAGGGCCCTGGTGCTGAGGTGGGCTTAGGTCTCGTCCCCCATAATAAGTTTATTGTTCCGTAGTTGCCTCCATCTATGTATAGTCTTGAGCTACTGTATGTCGTTATGACATTGCTACTGCTCGAACCATAGATATTCACGGATGTAAGATCTTCAGAGGTTATTGTTTCCACATGCGAGTCAATAATTTTAGCCACAGAATTATGATATAGAGTAATGCTAGAATAGGTTCCCAAGTCGCTATTCAAGATTGTGGCGTTGGAATATCCATACTCTGTTACTGAAATTACTCCACCACAGCTGGCATCCTCTATAATAGCTGTAGCGTTGTTGAATAGGTAAACTGTCATTTGACTTTGTATGTTACTAGTTATATGTATATTGCAGAAGTTAAAGCATGCGAAGATCGACATTGCGGTGCTGTTCTTTACAAATATATTACTGTTGTTGAATCCACTTACATAAAATTTGCAGGCAGAGTTTGATATATTGAGATATGATGATTGTGTCAATACTACTCCTACTCCCTCAAGTATACTGTATGCATAATCTATAGTGAGCGTGGAGCTGTTATATAGACCGATAAAAGCCCCACGTTGTTTTATGACAAAGGTTACTTTTCTCATTACAACATTAGAACTATCCTTTATTGTTAAGAACGGTGAGATGCTATACCTAGCATACATGTATATGTCGCCATAAATGGTGACGTTTTCGAAGAGCACGCTAGAATTCTTCTCTATGATTATCGTGCCATTTATCTCTGTATTCTTAATGACGACATTTTCATCTATTACGAGTCTATTTACCTTGGATACCTGAGTATCTTTGAATTCCCCATCATAATGCCTGATATTCTCATTAGATTTATATGTTCCCACACTTTTCACAAAATTAGCAACATTTAAGCTGGCTCCAACAAAGCCAAGGACAATTACCACTACAAAAAGAGTGGCCCTAATATACCTATTTACTGAGCTATTTCTATCCCTTTTCCCCATTTTGAACACTTTTCCTCATTCACGCCCTACAAAGGCTATCCTCGAGAACGAGAATAACCTTTGTGGCAATTAATTAAAAGCCAGAATTTTTTTATAAAAGTAAAAAAATTTGTATGAGTTCCAAAATGAATCCAAATTAATCATGGACAAAAAGCTGCTACATCAGCTATAGTATTATCTCTTCGATATCCATTTCTATTGGAATCCTCCACATATTTAATCGTCTCTCAATTTTTCCACTATTAAGCGCTTTTTGCAGTCTATTCCTTAGGTTTGTGAGTATGTTTTTTTCCATCGTAGAGTATTAGCCCAAAGAAAAGGGGCATCCAGAAGAAAACCCCTAAGTCCTTGGAAAGTTTTCTCTATTTTATTTTCACCAATCCATATCGCGCTTATTCTAGGTGGTTTTCTTGAGGATATATTCCTATTCAACAATATTTTTACGGTGTAAATTCTAAAGATAAGCTCCATTTTTCAGAACTAATGACTAGTCACTTGTTCGAGATGAAAACCAATTTTTTGGCGGCGTCATAGAGCTCCTGCGTATAGGCAACCACAATTATTGATAAGCCTTTCTGCTCGATCTCATATTTATATTTGTTAATTGCCTCAAGAAAAGCCTCCACAAATTTATTGGGCGATAAACCCCCCACACCAGTCCCCATGCCAGGAAAAGCTATACATCTTACATTCAGATCTAATGCCGCTTTGAGCGCCGCCTCGATCGCCATCCTTACTTTTTCATAACTTGTTTTCATGGCTGGACGCTCCATAGTTGGAGCGTGTATAACATACTTCGCATTTAACCTCCCTGCCGTCGTCACGACCGCGTCACCAATGGGTACTGGAGCCTTTTTTATGGCTTCTTTTTCTATGATTTCTCCACCTGCTGCTTTGATGGCTGCAGCTACTCCTCCACCCATGATCATCAGGCTGTTGGCGGGGTTGACTATTACATCGCAAGAAACTTTGGTGATGTCACCTTTCACTACTTTGATGTTCATATAAACCTTCCACTTCCTAGCGATCTGTATAATCGATATAGTTTATAGAGTAGATATTATGTTTAAAATTGTATTCTTACATATAGTAATGGTGTCATGATTGGGTCTAATTGTTGAGGAAGAGGAATACGAGAGGCTTACACCCTACGTGACGGCCATGATAATTATTATAAACATAGTAGTTTTCATAATAGAAATAGTGAATTACGAGATCATAGAAGACTATGCTTTTGTACCAATATTATTTCTCTCTGGAAAAAAGCTAGAGACCCTGATAACACACATGTTCCTCCATGGTGGTGTCCTTCATATATTCTGGAATATGTATTTTGCGTATGTGTTCTGCGATGATCTCGAAAGCGTATATGGCCATACAAACTTCTTACTATTCTACATCATCTGCGGAATCGGCGCAGCTACAATTCATGCTATTTTATGTGTCGCGCTGGATAATATTTTTCATACTGGTCTTTCCTACATACCGTGCATAGGGGCTTCAGGAGCACTTTTTGGTGTATTGGCCGCATATGCCGTTTTCTTTCCACATAGAAAACTAAGAATTAGATACGCAGGGGGATACTATACAGTTGCTGCATGGAACTTTGCTATTCTGTATGGCATAAGCGAGACTATTTTAGTGGTAGTAGGAGCATTTGACTATGTTGCGCATACAGCACACGTTGGGGGATTTGTAACTGGGATGCTTGCTGCGTATGTATATAAATACCTAGCCAATGTAGGAGTAGATATTCGTTACATTAAAAGAGAATAAAATTTACAGGGAATACATATGGAAATAGAGAATTATGAATCTATGGAGCACAAAGACAACAAAATCAACTATTATTTCTCTGGCATTCCAATGACGAAATTTGAGATTTTTACAATATTATATGGTATAATTTTCATCAACATCTATGACTGTCGATTTCCACGGTTTTATGGATATCACTTTTTCCTTTTAATTGTCTATGTGGCCCCATACATACCTCTGCTCCTGATCAGAAAAATAGACATATTTAACCTAATATGGCTTGGCATTCTAATATCCCTATTCAACGATATTTTCTTCTTCTTTATTGCGAGGGCCCTCGGTGCGAGGGGATTCGACATAGTCTGGTATTATAGCAACTGGTTAATCCCTCAAAAAACTTACCTTGGAAGGTGGGACTTTTTATTCTTCAAACTCGACGTATACTCATGGATGATGGCGGTAAGTATTCATGCGAGAATACTTTTTTTGATACTAACAAGAAGCTGGAGACCAAAACGTTCATACGAGCCTTAGAACAAACATCAAAAATACTATCTATTTGATTTTCTCCAGTATTATTGCAGGACATACCCTTTTGACCCCCTCCATGTTCCTCAACATTTCCACAAAATTTGTAAGCTCGTCAGATGACCTAAACCAACACTCCAAAAGCATCATATGATCACCCGTAGTGGCGTATAAACTTACGACTTCATCCATTCCTTTAAACTTGTTCATTAGTGACACATAGTACTCTGGAAGGGTATCCACACCTATAATGGCAACAGCATTAAATCCAAGTTTCTTAGGATCGACCTCAATTGTATACTTTAATATAACCCCTTCAGACTCCAATTTTTTTATTCTCTTTCTGACGGCGGTATCACTAACGCCGAATCGTTTCGCTATCTCTATAAAGGACATTCGTGCATTTTTCCTCAAAAGCATTATGAGTTCGAAATCCGATATCTTCATTTTTTTCACTTTTCAAACAAAAATGTTTGTTTTCCAAAAAAATAATATAATAGATCATAACTAAAAAGATATATATAATAATTTATTGTCTTCGAAAATTCCATATGTGAAGTTTTTGCCAGTCTTTTATGAATAAGGGGATCCCCATAAATTGTTAAAAAAAGATTTGCTTAGTATCTATCCCTAATTTTATCCTCGGCCTTTGACTTGAGATAAATATAGCTTAGCTTGGCTTTTCTTTCTGCATAGCCAGTTGCCACTATAAAGAATATCACTACTAGGGCAATGACTAGCACCATTACGGTCTCCCAGAAGAATTGGCCTATGCAGACATCCTGTTCAAGCAGAGGTATGTATCCATTCTCCTTTGCAGTGGCTTTAAGATCATTTGAGATACGAAACATAAAGTCCCTTAACAACATAACCCTTATAGCTTGTCCCAATACATAGCTTATACTTATCAATACTCTTTGGTGTCCCTTTGAGACTCTGGGGGCCTCTCTGGGGGGCGCTTTAACAAAATATATGTGGCTAGATATCAATAGGAACATTATATTGACCAAAGCAATGGTAAATGGTCCAGGCGAAAAATGCATAGAATACTCTATTGCTACCCCCCATACAATGATCTCGACACAGAGTGATGATAGGAAAACAGATGATACCACCCCTATACATGCTAGTATAATAAATACCAGATAGACCCTCCATGAGATATTCGAGGTTTTTCTCGCAATAATATAGAGGAGAACCAAGATCGCTGAAACCATTACCACATATATGGCTGGTCCTCGAATGTTGCCAGTGTCGTATATGTAATATTTCTCAAAATCCTTGCTCAGGCCCAAATATGACACCCAGATCGAAGACAAAGACTATTCCGCATTAAAAAATATCTCTTAAGAAAATAATAAAAAGCTCTTATAACTTTATAAGAGCATACTAAGGCTTAGTTGATATTGTGCTTGTTTTCTCCATATTTAAATTATGTATATTAATTATGAATTGGTGGATAGCCAATGATAAAGCTTCTCGGTGTGATTACTAGTTCTGGTCTTCCAGTAAAGATAGAGTCGTTTATCGAGCTTGAGAGTAAGGAACTTATTGCAAGCCTTATAGAGGCAACAAAGGCAATTTCGAAGGTTCTTGGGAGAGGAAGCGTTAGGGAGATAGACTTTGGTGAGGATAAGTTATTGATTACGGAGGCTGAGAAAGGGTATTTGATTGTAACACTTGTTGATGTAGCTGAGGAATATATGAATGCACTTCTAAGGTTTATTGCTAGGATTATTGATGAGTGTGACATTCCAGCTAGTCAAGATATTGTTGATAGCCAATTGGTTGATATGGTTTCGAGAATCATAAGTAGGTATATTAAGAGCACCATAGACATTGATATGTTGGGTATTATGGAGAATGTATGGGATCCTATGCTTGAAATAATAACGGGGTATGAGGACGCCATAACGCATATAGATAATGCCAGAAGCGAGATACATAAGCATACTAGGAGATATAGAAATGCATGGGAGAGGATAATATCAAAGAAGAGATATAGTCTGAAAGACGCATTGCGTTTTGCTTTATCTCTCCAATTTGATCGTGCAGCCTCAATGTCAATAAGGAATAGGGATATCTGGATGAAAATATTAGCCATAAAGACTGGTATTTTATCCCTTTCTGTGTCATATATGCCGTTTCCAAGTATAGAAGAGCTCGAGAGCATAGCCAAGGAGTTGCCAGATGATGCCTTCTCTAGGTTGGCCAGAATTTGTGTAGAGCACATAGCTAGGGGTATCGACTTATCGGTATTTCTTGAGGCTTTTAAAGGGGCTCTCAGTAAGTTTAGATGGGAAAAATCTCCCGAAGATATCGTGAAGGCTTATCTGCTATGGAGTGGATATATATCCTTCTTCCCAGAACAGGCTGAAAAATTATCTGGGTATTTTGAGGCTATATCTAAGCCAATAAGTAATCTAATAAAGATGTATATCGAGGAGGGATCTATATATGAGAAAGTATACTCAGTAACGAGCTACTCCGAGATAAAAGAACTCGTTATCAAATGGAGATCGAAAATAAAATCAATTCTCGATGAGACTAACAAAGCACTCAGGTTTATTGGTTTGAAGAAGAAACTTGGGATATTGTCATTAGACAAGAGGCAGAGAATTATGATAAACACAAGTAAAATTAGGCTATATTTAGATATTCTTACACTCCTCTTAGATTCGCCTGTTGTCGGGCCTATGGAGAGGCTAGATATCGCTAGGGAGATAATAGGGATAGGATCAAAGTATTTGGAAACAATAATAAAGAATAGGCTCTCATGCTTCATTAGTGATATACTAGGCATCATGCAAAACTACGCATTAGCGTTGTCCTATATATTCTTTGTAGAGCCAAATCAAAAAGAAAAAATACTCGATGATATAAAACACCTATATAGGTTGCTCTGGGAATTTGTCTCACATGAATATAGCAAGATAGGTAGTTATTATGTATCATATCTAGCAACGATAGCATGTTTCCTGAGTTTTCCATTAGCCATTATGGGAGATATATATCCAGAAGAACTGAAGACAGTATATGCTATATCAAGTCTTTTTGACCCTAGAACCTCTGAGAGATTTGCTAAGGGGTATCCATATACCTATGCGACGGATATAGAGAATTTATCCAGCATTTTGACCTCTCTAGCCAAGCGAATTCTCGGGAAGGATATGAGGAAAAAAATCCTGAGAAGAACAACTAAGATACTCATAGATCTCTACAAGTGGTTTATATTTCAGGGAAAGGTGAGCCGAGACTCAACAATGCAATTGTTCTATTATCTCTCAAGAATAGTCGAATATCTAGATGAGAAGGAACTACTGGAGATCGCAGATTTTGTACTAATGTTGGCGTACATTACAGTGCCAGACTGGGAGAAGAATGATTACGAGCTGGCGATACTATCGGAATCTGGGATAATAGATCTTTTATCGGCACTCGGTATGAAGCTTAAAGATGAAAAATATCTTGATGTTGCAAGGAGAATACTGGAGATATCCATAAAAGCTTGGGAGAAATATGGATTCCCAGAGAAGGCCCGTATCTTAAGGGAAAAATACTGGAAGAATAACAGTACGTCTTAGGATAATGCTAGTAGTTAATTTCGGATTTATATCCCAATACCATTATCAAAGTCTAACTCATTTATAACCAACAGTTATAACGTATAAACTGCACTAAGTTGTCTTTGTTTTGAGATATTCTCCTACTAAGTGCTTAATGTTTGTCTTTCGTGCTTTCCTGTTCTAGGTGATAGTCGTCATCACGTAATTATTACCAACCATATTTGTTATTTTGTCGATTCTAAGGTCTGGGACACATGCTGTGTTTATGGATGAATACATATTTGTTATTTAGATCTCATGTTAGTTGTGCCGTTAGATGCTATATGCCTTTCCGGGCGTTGCTGGATGATGCTGTAGATAGTGTTTTTGAAAAACATCTGCTGTAAAAATTTGTTGGGTTAGTATTATTAATAAAATTCGTATTTATAAACAGTCCTTCTGTTACTTTGTCTTTTGGGTTGTCTTTTGGGCATTATAGTGTTTCATACCTGTTGAGGTTGTATAGACTTTATCAAGTTATCCTTATTTGTGAGATTTTTCCTATCAAGTGCCCAATGTTTGTCGTCTTATGCTTTCCTATTGTGAGTAATTACTACTACGCAATGAATACTACTCATTACGCTCCCAATTTTATCTATTCAAAGCACCCTAAGGGCTTGTGTGGGGGAATTTGACATAATAAAAATGGATTTATGCTCTAAGGCGAAGAGCGAGAATGATTCTGCATTGACAACTTAATGTGGTCTATACACTTGACTACTAATCTGATTTCTCTGGTGCTGATTGTTGCGCGCTAG
This sequence comes from uncultured Nitrososphaerota archaeon, assembly GCA_964636085.1. Lineage (GTDB taxonomy): Archaea > Asgardarchaeota > Njordarchaeia > Njordarchaeales > Panguiarchaeaceae > Panguiarchaeum. The sequence continues at coordinate 4,348 of CAZWPQ010000008.1, read as the reverse complement.
GAGCCATAAAAATTAGCCAACGAAACTGGTTTTGCGATGGAGGAAAGAGGAATAGGTTTCTATGTCTCCTTTTCTGCTGGTATTCTTCTCTTCTTGATAAAGATGACTAAGATAAGTATAGCTAGGCCGGCCATAAGCAATGCTATGGATATATATTTGACTGGCCACTTGGTTTTTGCCGAGAGTTTGTATTCAACACTAGCATAGTTTCCTGCATTATCATATGCAAGTATTATTATGCATATCTTTGTTGTGTTTACGAGTAGTTTCGCTGAATACTCGTCATTGGAGTTACTCATATTCAGTTGGTGCCATGTAGTGTTATCGGTAGAGTAAAGCAAATATACGGCGGCGAGTCCACTGGCGTTGTACGGTTCAGATACATGTGCACTTATCGTTATAGTATCACCAACATAGAACTCTTCGGGGGTTATCGATACATCAACTATTTCTGGTGGGTAGTTATCAGAGATTGAATAGTTCTCCACGATCGAACAGTATATTAGGCCATTAGCGTCTTCTAGCGCAGCATAATAATAGACAGTATAGTTATAGGGATATGGTGGTATATTCGCATACCAATAGGAACCATTATACGCCATACTTACTGAATACCACGAGTAATTATCCAGTGAATAATATAATCTGGCCTCAACGATCTCACTCGTGTTCATCACATATGTTGATATGCAGACAGTGTCGTTATACTGGGGGAATAGTGGATTCCTATATAGTGGGGGAGTAACAATTATCCTGTATGTGGTAGTTGTCCTAATATTGCCTGCGCCATCTGTCGCTAGTATATAGAAGTATATATTGGGGGCCGTCACATTGTTTAGTATTTTGTAATATCTATTGCCATCTTGACTTGTCATCTTCAAAATTTGCCATTGATGACGATCATAGCTTATTTTTAATTGAACACTAGCAATGCCGCTCGCGTTATATGGCTCATACACATATACAGAGATCTCCACATCTGACGACATGTTAATAATACTCGGATAGCTTATATTGGAAATTATGGGGGCCTGATAATCACCAACATCATAACTGAATCGCTGACTGAATGTACAAATCATGTTTATGTCTGTTGCAACAATATAGAACTCTACATGTGTACCATATTTCTCCTTAGGTATAGTCGCATAGTAAGCATCCTCGGATCCCACATAACTCATGGAGGAAACATACTCAACACTGTTTATCCAGTAGTGCAGAACAACAGACTGTACTGGGGATATGTTGGCAATCTTAGCATAGATAGATACATCATCATTATATGATATTCGTGATGGTTCCGTCCAGACAGCCGAGACTGCTATACATGTACCAAATATCCTGAAATAGTCAATATACCAGCCAGGGAATGTGTCTGAATAGTCAGATCTAAAGTGGAACGCTATGTATATCGTTCCTCCCGTATATTCCGAAATGTTGAGTAGTGTTCTTCTCCATCCCCTAGATGCACCAGACCATCCCAGATAGCCCCCAGCAAGGGTTGTGTAGGGTGGCCCATCGATAGGAGATATTCGGGTCCATGTTATACCATCCGTGCTGATCTCTATCCATCCTCCATCATGTCCATACTCGGTATAATACCAGTGGTAGAACTCAATGAGAAGGTATTTAGTGTTACGATAGATATCCTGTAAGTAGGAGAGATTTATCACTAGTCTAGAGTTCTCGCTATTGTTATAGTCTCCATCAAGATTTGTCCCCCAGCAATAATTGCCAGAGTATACGTGGGTGGGGCCATAGCTAGGTTGTCCCTGTTCCCAGGATGGATATGTTCCAGTGATGGATATGTTGTCATTTTCTTCCTCAAAATCTAATGTATCCAACAGTGTTAGAACTAGAGTATCCACCCACACAAGATTATTCGAATAAGTGCCCTCTCCGGGAATCCCACTAACCTCTAGAGCAATCTTAATTTCTCCAGAATAGTGAATTCTTTGGATAAATGATAATTCTATCTCCTCTAGAGGATCCAAGCAATATATTGTCGTCATGTTTGATTGCTCATCCATTATGTATAGGGAAACATTGATGTCATATTCGTACGACGAGCCGAAGTTCTTAACCTTTAGACTGATCTCATAGATGTCTGAAAGTTCGCTCTTCGATACGAGAATATTAGGCAATTCTGGATGTATGGCTAATTCATGCTGAAGGATCTTTGTCACGAATATACCAAAGTCATCCATATAGAACCCATCGTACTCGATAATCGAATCGGAAACGATATGTAGAGCAAATATTACATCTGTATTTAAGAATGCTGAAATGTCAAAAACTATTAGATGCCACCCCCCAGAGGAGCCCGACCATCCTTCTCTCGTAGTTGAGGAGGAATATTCTGGCCCCCACATGGGATATAGGCGTTGCCAAGTGTTTCCATCATAGCTTACCTCAGCATATACAAAATCTCTTAAATACTCAAGATAGTACCATCCATAAAACGATACGAAAACATGCAAACCACTAAAGGCTTCTAGACCCCATAGTGTTGTATATAGCCTACTATTCTCGTCAGCATTGTAGCTTCCAGAAATGCTTGTAGCCCAGCAATAATCACCCGAGTATGCACCACCTGGCCCAGTTGTTAGGGTACCCCACTCCCATGATGGATTCTGTCCCTCCACATACCATTCATCCGTAGGGTCATCCTCAAAGTCCTCAAGCGATACCCAAATTCCTCCATATGCTTTAAACTGGCGGTAATTGTCCCACTTAATGAGTTCATCTGGTATTGGTACCACTACCACAGTTATCCATAGTTCCCCAATTAAATTATCATCTATCGTAATTGTGAAGCCAACAATCTGGGAGGATTCCGAGGGCAATATATTGATTTCCTTCTGGTCTATCAGTGTCCCGTTTGTGTAAAACTCTACAGTTATGTCTGATTCGTTAAATAGTCCTCTATTCGCTACCGTGACATTTATGGTGTATGAACTATCGTACTCCATGAGTATCGGGGTTTCGATTTCCGAGATTAATAGCTGATGCTTATATGTTAAATAGAATATACAGAAATCATCCATGTGCCACCCTCTATAGTTGATCATGTAGTCCGAATATAGCCTCAACCTAATCTTTATGCTCCCACCAATATACAAGCTGATGTTGAATATAGAGTATATCCATCCTCTTGATGTGCCTGTGAATCCTCTAGAAGCTGTATATGCTACTCCATCTATCGGATATATCTTTTTCCATTGAGAACCATCATATATCTCTACCCAGCCATAGTCATATCCATACTCTATATCGAACCAATGGTAGAATAAAAAGAAGGCATAATATGCCTCCGAAGGAATGTTATATGATATACTGACAATATAGCTACTCTCCTCATCATTATAGTTTCCAGTCAAATTTGTGCCCCATAGTTTCCAGCCAGAATGGGGATTTATGTACGTAGGGGTCCCCCACTCCCAGCTAGAATTGGTGCCACCTACATGCCATCCACCCGAATCAGCCTCAAAATCTTGCTCTACGAGTACTTTACCTACATATATCCTAGTCCTCATACTATTATCGCTGGTGTATTCCTCGCCTATTACGGGCCTTATTTCTATCTCCACTATACTAATATTGCAGTATGTGGGTGTAAGGAGGAACGATACATTTACCTCTCCATGTCCCTGTATGGAAACATTGATGGATGAAACTTCTTCCCCATTAAAGAGGAGTCTAACATTCACACTACTCGCAGAAAGATAGCCAAGATTTATGATCGTTGCGTTTATAGTAGCTGTTGTGTTAACCTCTATCATTGGTGGTGATTCTATATGCTTAACTAGTAATTGATAGGCTGCCCTGTCGGCGCTTTCGTATGTCCATACGAATGCATTATATAGTACTTTGTAATCATCCTCAGTTGGTGTTGAGTATCCTGGATATTGGAGCTCTGGCATATGTGTAAAGTATACTGCTGATCCAGAATAGAATTTGTGAGTAGTAATTATTGCTTTATTGTCTCCGGATCTGGCAATTATTGTAGGTGGTGATGACGTGTTTTCATGCAGATTTACAAGAGTAGTACTCATACCAGATTCATAAGGCGGCTCGACTCCCTGGAATATTATATGGTTTGGGACAATTATTTGGAATACTGGAATATAGTTCTCGCCCCAAGATCCAAGATACCTAGTGTCAAAACCAAATATCTCCGCTAGCTTGATATTATTTGGGGCACTATCTCCTAGTGTACCTCCAGTAGCAATAATACCATGCCCAGAGGCAATATATGATTTTATTGCCCTTATTTCATCGTCGGAAAACTCCCACCCATAATCTGGTGTCCATGCATCCGAAATAAACAGCACATCCGCATTGCTTG
>CAZWPQ010000007.1:42987-80043 GCA_964636085.1 uncultured Nitrososphaerota archaeon | reverse complement strand
TCACGCTATATAACTGGCATTGATGTGGGAAGAGTGTATCATGTGATGAAGTTTTTCGATTCGATTCATGAGGGTGTTCTCTATGTGAGTCTCACACTGGTCTAGTGGGCAACACTGTCGAACTTTCTTAGGATAAACAGTTCACATCGATAAATACCATAAGAGCTCTAAAAGATCTTGTCAAGGCTGGCATAGTAAGAAAAATTGAGAAAGGAAGAAAACGCGTAACATACAGCATATATGACAAAGTTTTCGTGGCATGGCTAAAGCTAAAAGAATTTCCAGAGCTTCGTAGAGAAACGATACAGCGAATCCTTGTTTCATCACTAAGCTTCGAGTCATACATCCGGGAAATATTATTTTCTCTCCAACAGGACTTAGAGATCGAAGATGTTAAGGGGGATAAACTAATAATCCCAAAGCTAGAACGAATAGAAAGACTGACAAAAGGAGACATAGAAATTGACATTTTAGGAATAATCAAGAAAAACAGAGTACTTGTTGGAGAATGTTATTTTGGAGAAAAAGCAAAACCAGAAAAAGCGAAAGAACTAGAAAAAGGAATAATTCTAGCAAAAAAACTCGGCTACGATATAGAACTGGCAATAATCTTCTCATATTTCGGATTCCAAAAAGAACTGATAGATTACGCAAAAGAAAAAGGCATATATCTCCTCGAGGCAAAACACATCAGAAAACTCGCAAAAATGGCAGGACTACCACAGATATAGCATGTATCCAGACAACAATTCAAAGGAGTAACAAAATCAGATCGATAATAGAGATGGGATACATCAAACGAAAAGATTCAAGGTGGGTTCTTAATTTATGGTTTGAAATATTGCTCCTTTTTTTCCGCATTAAGTACCTTAAATTGTCGAGCAAGTTTTATTATTGTGAATTTCTGTAGTTTATTGTTTTAGAGATGCTGAGGTTTGGTGGCCTACTTTGGAGCGCTTATCCACCGGAATTCTAGATTTCGACAAGCTCATAGGTGGAGGTATTCCAAGAGGATTCTTCGTTGCCGTGACTGGCGAGCCTGGCACTGGCAAGACTATTTTCTGTATGCATTTTATATGGAATGGTTTGCTTAATGACCAGCCAGGCATATATATTACGACGGAGGAGAGTAGAGATAGCATCATCCAGCAAGCAGAGATGTTTGGCTGGGATTTTCTAGATTATATGACTAGGGGGGATCTAATAATTATTGATGCCCTAATAAGGAAAAAAACTGATGAGTGGTCATTATTTAAGGTCACAGTGGAGGAGCTTGTTTCTATGATTATAAAGGCCAAGAAAAGGCTAGGGTTTAAGCATACTCGTCTCGTCATAGATTCTATGTCAGCATTTTGGCTGGACAAGCCAGCCATGGCGAGGAAATATGCCTATTACGTCAAGAGGAGGCTTCACCACTGGAATGTAACAACGCTGGCGACTTCGCAGTATGCCATAACCACTAGCGATGCATTTGGGTTTGGTATAGAACATATTGCGGATGGGATAATAAGGTTTAGGAGGTATTTAAGGGGAGGGAAGTTGCGCCGTTTTGTGATTGTGGAAAAAATGAGGCAAACAGCTCACGACTTGCGGCTATGGGAGATAGATATTGTAGATGGTGAAGGAATAAAACTACTTCGACCAGCCGTATTGACAAGGGAGGATATAGCACTCCCTAGGGCTGTGGTCTCTAGAATTCTCAGAGCAAAACAAGAAAAGGAAGAGGAGATTAGGGAAAGCGGGTAGGGGATCAGCCCTTTGGAGCATCGTCATCAAGTTCCGTAGAGGTCTTCTCATCATATCGTGTCGCGATTGCTTCTAGAAGACATCAGAAAAGCCAGGCTTCTTCATCGTTTCCGTGATCACCTCCCTCATCATGGTCATGTAGTCCTCATCAAATATAAGTATTTTTAAAAATAAAAAATGGAAAATTGGTAGTAGAGTATCATATAGTTGTGAATCTATGTGGAAGGGGAATAGACTAGGAATTTATTGGGAAATGACAAATTTGGTAGATTTAGTAGTGGCATAGTATGGGAAGCGAATGGTGGGCACATTGGATCATATAATTTTCCTGGGGGGTACTAAGAGTATTGGTTGTTCTTCGATAATGATTGACTCTGGCGGAGATTCTGTACTGCTTGACTATGGTAGCTCGCCAGAGTCCAAGAAGCCGGAATTGCCCTTGAAGGTTGATCCATCAAGAGTATTAGCGGTATTCATAACGCATGCCCATATTGACCATAGTGGTGCAGTTCCATGGTTATTTAGGTTGGCATATAAGCCATTAGTTATAGCTACTCCTCTCACGTTGGAACTATCTGATTTGTTGATTAGGGACATGATAAAACTAGCGGGGGGAAAATTGCCCTTCGGGTTGCCTGAGCTACAACGGATGATGTCCTCAAGTGTGCCACTTAAATATAATCAAGAAATAAAAATTGGGCAGAATATGATAGCCGAACTAATAAACTCGGGACACATACCTGGTTCCGCATCCATATATTTTAAGGTAGGAAACAAGAAGATCTGGTATACAAGTGATATAAACCTAACCGATACGTGGTTGACGCGTGGAGCTGATATAATAACGGATGCCGATATAGTTATCATGGAGACAACATACTCTTATAAGGATCATCCCGACAGAAAAAATGAGGAGTATAGGCTCGCGTTAACTGCCAAACGAATTAAGGATAATGGGGGAGTATGTCTGATCCCAGCGTTCTCTGTAGGAAGATCACAGGAAGTTTTAGTGACCCTAATAGCTCATAATTATGATGGGACAATAATTCTGGATGGAATGTCCCAAATAGCTACGAATATATTGTTGGCCCACCCCGAGTTTGTGCATAATTGGGCGGCATTAAAAGAGGCAGCAAGGAGGGCTAGGTGGATTATGAGCAAAAAGGAGCGCAAAAAAGCTATCAGAAATCCAACAACGATAATAGCTCCAGCGGGAATGTTATTAGGAGGTTGGAGTAAGTGGTATCTAGAGAGGATATTTGGTAATCAAAATAATGCGATTTTATTTGTCTCGTATCAAGTACCTGGGACTCTTGGATATAGGGTCCTAAATGAGAGAAGAATAGGATATGATGGAAAATATGTGGATGTATGTGCATACGTCGATTATTTTGACCTCTCGTCGCATGCGGGAAAGAGTCAGCTTAAATATATCTTATCCAAGCTCGAATCCCCCGAAAAAATATTCCTTGTACATGGAGAGGGAGACAAAACAATGATGTTTGCCGAGGAGATTAAGGAGGAATATGGGTTTGATGTCACAGTGCCCGAGGTCGGAGAAACATATAGAATATAGCACCATATTTGCTAAGAAGAGGAGTATTCATAGATGAGCTATGACATAGAATACATTGGAAAGGTAGCCCATAATATTGCTAAAAGATACTTTAAGGAATCTTTGGAGGCGGTTTCCATATGGGGTCAAATACTACATCCAGACGAATTTAACGAAGCGCTGGATACAATAAATGTAATGGTGGTATTAAATAGAATGATTGAAGATAGGCTCATAGTTCAATCTAGTCTACAATTTGACCTCCAGACAGTTCTGGAAAAAAGAACATGTGTGGATATAGTCCATATAGATGATTTTCATGATGGGTACCTGGAGGGAATAGCTGACTATGTTCTAGCAGTTCAGAATGCATTTTTTGCATTAAGTAGCAAAGCCATCGATGAACTTAAGAATATGCAGTACAAATGCAGTACAAGAGCAATAAATTTTTCACTAGAAAGGGCATTCGTGGCATATGGAATGGCCCTAAATGATGCTATGCACGGCCAATTAGATATGCTTTTGGAGGACGCATATAATTGTTTGAGATATTCATCCATTGCCCTTATTCAGAATACATATAATCATGTTCCCTGTAGTTGGAAAGAGATACATGACCACATAAGGGAAATAAAAATTGTTGGTATCAATGACATATTCACACGTGTATATGAATCCATCAAATTGGCCATAGCTAAGGCTGGCTCATTGTCAGAAATATTACCCAAGACGCGTAGTCCAAGCGAAACATTTCAAAATATTCTTAGTGACGATGATTTCTACAGCTGTATAATATATACATATGAATTCATGAGAAAAGTATGGTCATGTGTGAGGGGTAAGGAAATAATGACATTGGACGAGTTCATGTCCATGTTGGATCATGAAATGAGGGAGGAAGGCATTGTCGGGATAGAGATATGGAGGGTAGATCCAAGACCGCTCGTAAAAATAAAGAAGATAGGTGTCATTGAGAACATAGAACTATGATTAGAAAAATATGTCAGCACCTGCCTCTCATCATTAGGATCGGAGAGGGTAAGGCTCATCATCCGAATATTTTACACAAAAAAATAATACTTAAAATAACTACATTTTTTATGGTATTCATGCATCACGGGTGAATGGCATGGTAAAGAAGAAAAAGAGGGGATTTTTCGACGACATATTTGATGAGTTCGAAAGTATGTTTGACATTCCCCTTGAGGGCGGCATGAGTGGGTATTCAATAGAGATAAGATCTACGCCAAATGGAATGGAAGTACATGCAAGAGTATATGGTGATACCGATCCCCAAAAACTGCGTGAACAGCTCGAAAATATGTACCCAGGAGCAAAAATAGTAATAGAGACAGAAGAGGGAGAGAGTGGGGCATATATAAGGAGGGAGGAGGAACCAGAAGTTTTTTCTAGGCAGGAAGAACCACAAAAAATGAACAAACCATCAATAAGTATAGCGTTTAGTGGCGGGAAACCCATAATAATAAGGCATGACTCAGTGGAGGCATCCTCCACAAAGAAAGAGGGGACGAAAAAGGACACTAAAAAAGGCACTGTACGGATAACCTTCAAGAAAGGAAGACCCATAATAAAAAGAATAGAATAGCCCAAAATATCTTTTTTCGAGTGGGGATACGCTTTTGGGACGGATTGAAACGCTTCTATATATATTAAATGGGGATTATGTACTACTCATAGAGAAAAAAAGGGGGATAGGGAAAGGATTATACAACGGTGTGGGTGGGAAGATAAATCCTGGAGAAACCCCGGTTCAAGCCGCAATACGCGAATGCAAGGAAGAGATAGGAGTAACCCCCATAGATCTCACGTGGAGAGGAATTCTTGAATTTCATAATGATGAAAGATTTTATGGACTGGTATACGTTTTCTTAGCTACACAATATAAAGGAAAACTTGTTGAAACGGATGAGGCTAGGCCAGTGTGGTTTAGGATTAGCAATTTGCCTTACGATAGAATGTGGAAGGATGACCGCTATTGGCTGCCGTTGGTTTTGGAAGAAGATAAGACGATTTTTGGGAGATTTGTGTATAAGAATGGATGGAGCCAGCTTATTAAAAAGGAAATATACCTATTAAATCTGATTTGTTAAGCATATTTGTAAGAGGCTTGAGGACGGCATGGTTGTGGGTAGATGGCAAGAATAATAATCACAACAGATGTTTATCATCCATTTGTCTGTGGAGTCACAAAAATAGTAGACATATTTGCTTATGAATTACCGAGATATGGATATAAAGTCTCGATCATGGTTCCCGCAAGCATCAAGGAGGCCTATGTGTATGAGAGGACGGATTCTGTGGACAAGCTATATCTAAGATCTCTTAAACCTCTTGCATTTTATCCAGAAGTTAGGGCTCCAGAGATGATTGGGGCCTATATTGCCATCAAGAGAATGCTCAATAATAATATCTCGGATGGAGACATCCTTGTGCATGCACACACACCGTATTTAACAACAACAATTCTCAGGATCGCAGCTAGAAGAATGGGAAAGAAAATACCAATATTGCTTACATACCATACATTGGTTGATGAATATATGAAAAAGCGATTTGGTCCCTTCTACGGCTTTGCCTCATTTATCGATAGTGTTTTTATGGGCGATCTTATAAGAAGAATAAAGGCAATCATAGTCCCGACAAACTACGCAAAGAAGATGTTGCTGAAGCACTTGAATCCTGGAATGAAAAAATATAGGCATAAATTCATAAGAATTCCAAATCCGTTAAGTCGGGATGACTATATAATCCCGAAGAATAATGCAAGCCACTATTATGATTGTCTGGAAGATAAAAATTACGCCATCTGGGTTGGTAGAATTAGTCATGAGAAAAATATTCCTTTCTTGATGAAACTATTTAAGCTTATTGGGTATAAGCTTGTAATAGTGGGTAAGGGCCCGCTGCTTAATACTCTGAAAAAAATGGCCCCAAAGAACGTCATTATGACAGGATTCGTTAAGAATGAAGTACTGAGATCTCTCCTCAAGGATGCTAGATGTTTTGTAATAGCTAGTAGTTTCGATAATATGCCTCTCGCCGTCATGGAGGCAATGGCGCAGGGAACACCGATAGTTTCGTATTATAAGGGTGGACATAATGAATATATAAGCCATCGTGTTAATGGATTCATATACAAAACAGTGAGAGAAGCGAAAAAATATATTAAGGAAATCTTCAATTCTGATGAACTCTACGAAGAGATGTCTACAAATGCTAGAAATACAGCAAAGATGTTTCATCCAGATAGAATTATACCAGAACATGTAAAAACATATGAACATTTTTTGTTCCAATAAAATGGTGAACCAAAATTGTCATTCTGTCTTGATGGGAAATGGAAAGCCTATCCAGATCCTAACAACAAGGGGGAGAGTCTGGGATTTTATGGAATATTAGTTGATGATTCTGATTGGTATGATATAAATGTACCTGGGCACTGGCAGGAGGAGATAGAGGATCTAAGAGAATACACGGGGGTAGTATGGTACAGAAGAAAATTTAGCTATGAGAAGAAGAAAAAAATTGTGTGGCTTAGATTTAACGGTGTGTTCTATAAGACAACTGTTTGGCTCAATGAAAAGAAACTAGGATGCAATGAAGGCTATTTTTTTCCATTCAAATTCAACATTACAGAGTTCATACGAAATGAAAACACACTAGCGGTCAAAGTGGAGAGCTACGATGAGAAAAACCTGAACAAAAAAGTTCAGGTGGGGGGAGTATTTTATCATTGGGATTGCAGAGACCCAACGTTTAACCCCGGGGGAATCTGGAGATCTGTAGAAATATATGAGACAGGCAACATATGGGTGGAGCGGATAAAAATAATTACCAAGGAGATCAGAGATGAAGAAGCAATATTAAGTGTATTGTTATGGCTTGGATCGGATCGCGACATGTCATCAGAAGTATTGATAGAGATCAAGCCACACAACTTTCAAGGAGAGACGCAATCGATAAAAAAACAGATAGAGGTCAAAAAAGGAGAATGTCGAGTCGAATTAACAGTAAGGATAAAAGAGCCAAAACTATGGTGGACTTGGGATCTAGGCCCCCAACATCTTTATCGTCTTGACGTATATGTCCTAGAGGATGGGGAGATAAGCGACCAAAAAACAGAAATAATAGGTATTAGAGAAATACGGCTAGAAAGATCGAAGAAGGGATGGGTTTTTTATCTAAACGGCAAAAGACTCTTCATTAGGGGTACAAATTATGGGCCTACTGATCAGAGAATAGCTTATGTCAGTAGGGAGATGATTGAGCGCGATGTAAAATTAATGAGAGAAGCCAATATAAACATGGTGAGGATACATGCACAAATAAATCCAGAGACACTTTCTATATTCGATGAATACGGTATACTCGTATGGCAGGATATGCCCCTTCAATGGATGTATAGCAAGAAAATAAAGAATGTTGTTACTGATAACGCCCGACAATTAGTAAAAATTGTAGAGAACCATCCAAGTGTAGCGGTAATTAATTGCCACAACGAACCATTCAAAATTCCAACAAAAAGTGATGCCGTCCTCGGGGCACTAGCGTTTGTGCTGTCGCTATTAATATCATTATCCATTGGGAGCATGGGGAGAAGTCTGGAGGTACCTATACCGTATATAGAGGCTCCATACTGGAGTTACATGCTAGATGTCTTATCTAGAAACATTTGGTTTTTAAATTATGGAGCCATTATATCGCTACTGGTACTATTTGCACTATATTACCCAGCAATAGCCCTAGCTACGGGTGGATACGAGGGGATTCTCATATGTATCATACTCGCCATTATCATGCCATGGGACGTTATAATCTTCCTAACGATATTTCTATTAATATCTGGTAGTCCAGTTGTTCTCCTTACCTGGAACTGGAATAAGAATGTTCTAGATAAGTATATAGAGAGGTTAATTAGATTTGAGGATATGGACTCTCACCCAATTGTGAGGCATTCTGGGATAATGGGATGGTTTATAGATGGAACCGATATACATATATACGATGGATGGTACACTGGGTGGCTGTGTCCATTTAGAAGATGTAGAGGATATAGGCATGCAAAACAATTCACGGGAATATTTAAGAGAGTACCTAGATTCGTCACAGAATATGGAGCTCAAGCCTTTCCATGCAAAGAGAACCTACTTAAGATGCTTCCCGATAAATTAAAGAGCACACTTGAAAAACAAGATTTTGCAACAGCATACAAAGAATTATCCAAGTACTTGAAGAAATATCATCAATATCAACCCGAATTTATGAGATTATGGCTGGATCCCAAGAAATTTAAGACGATCGACGATTTTATAGAGGCAACACAAAGATACCAAGCCGAATTGATAAAATTCTATAATGAGTATTGGAGATCAAGAAGATTTAGACCAGTAGGGGGAGCTCTACAATTTATGTTTACAGACATAGCGCCACTCATAACTTGGGCAGTATTGGATTACTGGAGGAAACCCAAAGAGGCATATTATGCCCTAAAGGAAACATTTAGGCCTGTATACATATTTATGGAATGGCCAAAAATCAAATACAAGGCGGGCAAAAGGTACAAGTTCAAAATTTATATCGTGAATGATCTTCATAAGAGGTTTAATGCTAAGGCCTATTTATACTTTGATGGGGATACGGTCTGGGAAAAAGACGTGGTCATAGATGAAGACTCTATAAAAGAGTATGAGATCACATATCGCATACCAAGCAATGTGCAAGGGAAAAAAGAGATAAAGCTTCTACTAGAGACCGAGGAGGAAAAGATAGTCAACAAATACGAGATAGAGGTAGCTTAGGACACTATGCCTAGAGACAAAACCCATATGTACTTGTCTATTTTAACATAAATAAAGGACTAATATGTGTGAAGTAAAATGTCACTTCAGGAACTGATAGTCAATGCGGTAAAGGAGTTAAAGAACAGTGTTGTCACCATAGTAACTACTAGGATCGCATACGACTTCCTACTGGAACCCGTACCCGTTAGAGGTGTCGGATCTGGCTTTATTGTAAACAAGGAAGGCCACATAATAACTAACTACCATGTAATAGCTGGAGGAGAAATATTAAAAGTCATAACACCAGAGGGAGAGATGACCGAACCAAGGATCCTAGGGGGCGATCCACGTTTCGATGTAGCCGTGCTAGATTTACCTGGCAGTGGATATAAACCAGTGAATATAGGCGATTCAGATAACCTAAAAGTGGGTCAGATTGTTGTAGCCGTAGGATATCCGTTGGGTCTTATTGGTGAACCTTCTGTCACAATTGGTGTCATATCAGCACTAAATAGGACTATTAGAGCCCCCAATGTAACATTAGAGAATGTTATTCAAACAGATGCGGCGATAAATCCGGGCAATTCGGGCGGCCCCCTAGCTACTATAGATGGTAAAGTAATAGGTGTGAATACAGCCATAATACCATTTGCGCAGGGTATTGGATTTGCCATACCAATAAACACGGCTATAAGGATATACAAGGACATTATAGAGTATGGCAAGGTTATATTGCCATGGCTTGGCGTATATGTGGCCTCCGTCACGAAACCCCTAGCGCATTTTTATGCCCTGCCCATCGAGAAAGGTGCTCTGGTAGTTAAACTAGTTCCATATTCCCCCGCGTTTAAATCTGGTCTTAAGCCAGGCGACATCATAGTCAGAATTGATAGAGATGAGGTTAAGACAGCAGAGGATTTGTCCAGTATAATTAGGAAGCATAGGATCGGAGATGTGGTGGAGATAGAATTTTGGAGAGGAAGAACTAGTTATAAGGTTAAGATAGAATTAGAACCACCACCAACCATATTTTAGGATCTTTTCGTATTGTTTTATAAAAAAGATAAGTTGGTATATAAATATGGATGCGCTGAAGGAGCGACAGAGGGTATTCTTTATATTGTATCTGGGCACATTCATATTTAGGTTTGCGTTTGGAACAGCTGCATTGCTTGCAATTACGATAATGAAAAATCTTGGATATGGCCCATTCGCTATAGTTGCATTCGCAATATCCTTCTCCCTACCAGAGGGGCTCTTGGCTGGAGCAACCGGATATGCAACCGACATACTTGATGCCCGTATAGTTCTCTTGTCTTCAGCGGTTATAGCATCAATATCAATGCTCATATATCTTGCGGCGTATCCATTTGCAACAAATCTACAGATATTCTTAATGATTCTAATAATAGGCCATATAGTACATGGTATATCATCCTCACTTAAGGTTACCCCCACTGTTGCTGTTATCACCAGATACACCGAATATAGAGATCGTGCAAGAATGATGGGATTTTATGACATGATATTGATGTATGGGAGAATCTGCGGCCTTGCGGTATCAGGCGTTTTATATAGCATCTTCGTGAACGGCTCGAATAATGGTTTTGAGGCAGCGGAAGCACTAAAAGCTTTTCTAATTCTCGCTGTTATCTTTATTTTTACTGGTTTTCTATTTTACATGGGCCTTCCTCATATCCCTCCTGAGAGAAAGGGTCGTGTCGAACACTTGTGGACTCGTATATTCGAACATATCGGAGCAGGCGCTAAGGTGATGTTTGGAAAGCTCAGGAGGGATCAGGGAATCACATGGTTTACGTTGGCATGTCTATGGGGCCTGCTATTTACATTGGGACCGTATACATTGATGAGAGATCTCGGTGTAGATGAGGAGAAGACTGGTTTCATAACAGCAATAATCGTCCTATTTATCGGTGGAACATCGCCTTTCTGGGGCTATGTGGCGGATAAAATTGGAAGGAAAAAAACCGCAACGATTGGAGTCCTTGGTTTACTAATAACTGCAATGCTGGGAGTACTATCCTACAAAGTATTCAATATAACTTATGAGGATATAGAATTTTATATAATACTGGCTCCTGGGATATTCTGTTTTGCATCGATTGGCCCATCTTTTTTAGGGAGATTAGGAGATACTGCTGTGACTGGAGAGAGAGGAATAGTCTCCAGTGGTTTTCAATTCGTTACCAGTATGGGGGAGGTTACCGGAGTGATTATTGGAGGCATTGGGTACTATTGGGGCCATAAATACTTCATGGGTAAGGCATGGGAAAAATGGGGCGGACTGATAGGGATAGGAATACCAGCACTAATATTCTTTTTCCTAACCATAATCTTTGGGCTAAGACTGAAGCATGACGAGGTACTGTTGATGGAAATAAGGGAACTAGAAGCCAAAAAACATACTTATGAGGCTTAAAACAATTAGTTACTCCTATTTTTATTCCCCATCACCATTTCGACCCAATGATACTCCTTACTAACGTTGGTGTGGATCAATTTAAAATTCATAATTTTAAAAAATCTATGCTACCATAAGATAATATTGGTTAGCTTGGTTGGATATTATTGTCAGACGAGTTGGAGAAGCTTGAGGAGGTATTAGAAAAGAAAATCAAGGAAGAGCCCTACGGCGGCATTCTGAGGATCCCAAAACCATCAAGACTGGAGGTAATTACAGAAAAAATAACTCGGTTTTCCCGTAGAATATCTAGCTTTTTAACTAGGTCGAAGAATGTTCCGAGGATAAGGGGAATATTGCTAGGTTTTTCAGTGCTTCTTGTGGTGTGGGTACTTCAGGAAGATACGAGGATCGGTCTAAGCCTCCTAGGTTTTCTATTATTAATGCATATACTAGTATACCCAAAAATGGTTTCTCTGTCAACGAGATTCATAACATATGTCCTATTGGATCTCGTTAGAAAGGGATCTATAGCGTCGATTCTCACACCTAGGGAAATAGAGGAAAAATTAGTATCTGTTGAATATGTATTATGTGCATCGTTACCTATGCTTGCATTGATCGCATTTCCAGCAAACAGGATCGTTGTTGTATGTAGAATTGTATTCCCAGCTATTGCAATCGTGGCCGCTATTGCATATTACTACTTGACAATGGCCATGGATTGCTGGAAGAACCCGGTTAGGGAGATATCGGAGAGAAATATACTTTCAATAAACTTTCTAGTATTGTTGGTTGTATTTGTAGCATGTATCCTGGAGATATATACCATTGTCCCTAGTGGATATGGAAGCATATTCTGTTGGATAATAACATTGCTATCATATGCATTTATAAGTACAATCCTAGCCGTGCCAAGCTTCCAGGCAGCGTTATATGTAACGACTCTGTGGAGGGGTGAGGATACTAGAAAGATGTTTGAGGAGCTTCAAAAGAAGGTAAAGTGGTGGGTATGAAAGAGAAGGTATATCTCATAGAAACTGCTAGGAGAGCTTGGTTAATGAATATAATCAACTTTTATGGCCTGTTGTTCATATTGCCGTACTATTTACTTTCGAGGTTTGATATAAGATTGATGCTGGTCTACATGATTTTTATGGCCTCTGCTGGAGTATTTCTCGCTGTGAAGCTATCGATACTTCTGACAAAAAAATTCAGGAAACAATTATCCCTAGATATGTTGAAACGAAATATTCTTAGAATAGCATATGGAGCATTCTATGGATTTTCGATTCCCTTAGTCTCTCTCGTATTCATACCAATACTCATAACTATAACGTTGACAATAAATGTGATAGAAGCCTCTTTGGCAATAAAGTTATTTATAGTATTTATAGTTGATTACGTGCTTGTCTTTATATTCGCATATAAGAACATAAAGATCGTGAACTCAAAGATAAATGAAATACTCGAATGTTTAAGGTATGGTGGATGAAGCCATTAAATGTATTCTGGTTTTTTGCCAGCAAGGGAGGGGCTGGAAAGACGCTGATGTCGATGTGTCTTCATAGGGCTTTTTTTGAGATAAAATATGTAGATCCAGCAGAGATGTTACTGCTAGACTTGAATACGCAAAATAAAGATATGTTTAATATATTGCGAAAATCCACAACCAATGAGATAGAATCCATGGAGACGTCTGTCTTTGGTAGGAATATATCCATGTCGATTGTGAGGCTATCAAGTAATAACCTTTATCTTGCCACCCCAAATTCAATGATAGATGTAGCATCATATGTTCTTCTTCCAATAAAACTAGCTGTTGCTCTTGATGTATCTGGTGTTATTGTTGATACAAATCTAAATCTATCAGCATTCAACACGATAAGCGTGACAAGTCTAAAGGGCATCCGATCTGAGATTAGTGAAATGACAAGTGTTGGTATAGACGTTCGTCCTCTCCTATTTTATATATGGGCTACTGGTAGTATAACAAGGTTCGCAATTCTTCATGAGCAAGGATTAACATACGAACTGGAGATGTTGTTTGATGGTATAAGCAAGCTGGGAAGCATATTCAATATCCAGCCCCAAGTTTTTTCCATGAAGAATCTCATCGTCGTGGTAAATTCTACATTATGGATCTATAACACGATAATTATACTGAAGACAATACTAAAAAACTTCCAGGATTCTTTGTTAGAGACTCTCAGAAGGAGGGAAAATATGGCCCTATTTAGCTTCTCTAGGATGGCTAAGGATGTGATTCTGCACGCGTCTAGAATAACCGCGGAGTTCCTATCTTCGATATCTGGAAAAAAACCAAGATTTAAATATATGGAGCCCTTATACATATTGTCTCTTTACCACCTATTGTTTGGCAACTCAGAAAATGTATTAGTAGATATCAGCAAAAAGGTAAAAATTCCAGACGAACTTAAATTGTTGGTAGAGAAGCTAAAGATGGAGAAAACATTGGAAACAGTACCAGCAAACCTATATGTTGTTCCTCCCCCCGACGATGTACATAATATACTGCCATTTATTTTTTCTACGCACCTTCTAGGACCCAATGATATACGTGATATACTCGCGGATGATGATGCCCTTGGGCTACCATATAGACTTATATCTGATCAGGCGAAGAGCCTAGCAATGTATTTGGAGGGATATATTAAGTCTAGAGAAATAGCTGGGACGAGGTAGGACTATGATGAAAAAGATTCTATTAGGTCGTCAGTCCAAAATTGTTTGAATTTTTCCTTATACTCCCCCATTCTTATGCCATTCGAATCAAATTTTAGGTCTCTAATGTATGCCCTATTTTCATAATACACTAGCATTAGTCTCGCTTTATCCTTTACCTTCTTATCACTTTTAAGCAATTCCCCTACAATAATAGGGGAATTCGTTAGGAAGATAACTTGCTTATTCTCATTGAGTGCTATGTCGGTGCTAATTTGGAACAAAGCGCGCTGGATCTTTGGGGCCATTATTGAGGGTTCAAGTATAATTATAGAGTCCTCTTCGGAAGTTCCAAATAATATCGCTAATATTGGAAGCAAACTTATGAAGTCTAGGTCGTAGAAATTCATTTTTTTCCAAGAGCTAGATAACTTAAATTCGACCCCTAGGGATGATGGAGGGATATATCGAAGACGTATCGCCATATCTCCCGTATCCCTAAGAAATGTCCTAAGTTTCTGGGAGCTGTCTAGATCAGAGAAGACATCTATTAACTTCTTTGCTATAACAGAGCGCATGCTCTCAGTACCAAGTGATTGATATTTATCAACAAACCAAGATCGTATGTCGGCGTAATGTATGGAGTCCAATATACTGCTTAATAAACCGCTAAAGTTGACGGCTGGAAAATTATTAGATTTCTCGACAATAGTCTTTTTATCGATCTCAAACTTCCAAGTCCAAACCTCATGTCTGGCAACACTGAACATAATATGCTCGTTTATTATAAGCCTCAACATATTTATTCTATCTCCAAGAATTTCCAAGTATAGATCGAGGACATCGATGTGTCTAAATTCATCAGAGTATTTATCGAAGGCCACTGGTGATGCGCTGAATAGAAGAGAGAAAAATGATTCATGTAGCGACTTTTTGAACTTCTTAAAACGCATGTAGACGGTTATAGGCTTACTTATACATCCATTAAATACAACTTCGTCAAAAGATCCAAAGCTCAATCTTGGTGTTGTGTATCTAATATTAAGGTTCGACATGACGCCCTCAAGCAGGCATGGAGCCATAAATAGTGCTGCTTTTATAGATGATAAACCCAATACTATATTTATTCTGTTGAGGCTCAATTCTATACCTTTGTCATCAACAAATGTATAGTTGGATAAAAATAAATTTGATAGCATTAAACGCACCTATAATTAAAAAGAGTTACAAATTAAAATAAAAAAGTAAAGATTTTGAGAACAACCTAGACCCAAATGATGCACTCGATGGGAAATTATATTCCAATTAATCTTCGTCCTGGTTTACCTATTAATCTTCTAGCGAGTTGGGATAGCCTAGGGTCTAGTGAGAGTATCTCAGTGAATTTGTCTGCTAGAATCTCTGCAAGTCCTGCTTTTAAAACTGTAGTGTTATGCGCATGGATCATTGGAAGTGGATATCCAACATCGCTTATATTTCCAAGCAACTTGATATACTTTAATACAGCCTCATCAATCTTGAGCCTTTCTTCATCGAATACCCCGAAGAGAGTTCTAGGGTATGTGTATTGTATGACATACTCCAGATATTTGACATAGACAACGCCATACTCGCCATAGATCCCATATATAACATCGGCCAGCTCCGGAATAAGCACATGAGATGATGAAGAGGTACGGGAAGCCAGAGTTTTCGAGATATATATTCCAGAGGGAGATATTGAGGGGAGACCATAATGGTGTAAAAACTCTCCATTATCGAGCGAAAAATCCAGTACTGTTGCATCAGTAAACATTCTGAAGAGCTTGTGGTCAACATTTTTGGTGAGGATTCTACTTTCTGGTTCCTTGTTGAGCCATAATAAAACTAGCCTCCTCTTATGGGCATTATTAAGCAACATTACGAGTGCTTTCATTGACAAGTTTATCTCAAAGAACATAGAGACGTAATTCATCAGAGATACATAACATGGTTCGGGAATCTCATGGTTGTTGACAACAGCCTCATAGATCATCGAGATGTACTCCGCATAGTTCTCACAAAAGTTTGATAGTATAGACTGGGGTCGACGTAGTCCCCTGAATACATGATTACTAAGTATTCTATTTGTGGCATCACTAATGGATTCGCAAATATCCACAATAATGTCTGTCTTGGGTTTTTTACTGGTCTTGGATGATGAGCAAAAAGCAGTCAAGGTATTATAGAAGTCCCTATACAGATGCTCAATTCCCCACCTGGCCGACAGAAGCGTGGAGACATATGAACCGTCAATAATGGCGAAGTCTATGTCCTTAGTTGTGCTAATCAAATGGAGTGTTGATAGGTATTCTATCCCCCTCATAATAGTGTTTGCCCTAGTCCCAATATAGAACCTTGGAATTATTATCAGGATGCAATCATTGGGTGTTATAATATGTTTTCCCCTAAATTTCAGATTTTTTCCAGAAATCTCGAATAGTAAGGAGGCTGCAGAGAATATTGCGACTCCTGCCCCCCGCCTCTCTGATACAACATTGCTACCATCTGTGAATACTCCTATTGCGCCATCTATCCCATCTATATTGTCTAATGAGTCCACATTAATTGTGCCTAGTTGTTCTTTCACTCTATATTTGAAGTTTTTGAGCTCCTCCATAATATCTTCTGCATGTTTAGCAGAAATCATGTTCTTCAATGCTTTGAACACATCCATAGGCATCTATCTATACCTCGAATAGTGTTAGCTGTTTTTTATCCTGCTTTTTGGACGGCTCTGGCTTAACTTTGTATGCGTCATAGAGACTATCGATAATATCCTTAATGTCTTCATATGTCACATCTCTAGACCAGACCCCGGTTACGTCCACATCCCTCCCGCCTAATCCTATCTGCAGGCCAAACTCTTCTGATACAACCTCCTCAAACTTATCTATTTTTACTATACATGGTATAGGAACAGAGAGACCCGAAATCAATGCTTCACCGATTCCAAGACCAGGCAAGGACCTGGTTAGATACCATGTAATGTCCTCGATTGACTCCATTATATATCTCTGATCGGCTGGATTTACGAGTCTCAGTGCGATGAGGGTTCCGCACTGAGCTAAGACTGTGCTAGAAAGCTCTTTTGGGCGTTGAGAGATTATGATAAGGCCTGTCCCAAACTTTCTACCCTCTTTAGATATTCTTTCTATAATGCTCTTAGCGGGGGAATAGTGTTCGCTTGGGGCGTAGAGATGTGCCTCTTCTATGACTATGATTGTAGGTATAACTTTTCCAATGAGCTTTGCTTCAACAGAAACCCTAAAGAGGGATCTCAAAAGCATGGATATAACGGCCGATTGAACGTCTGATGGTATCCCACCTAATGCAAAAATCTTGAGTCCAGGATTTATTATGGGCTCTATTACCCTTCTAAAAACCTCGTGGGGATTATCCTTAATCCTCAAAGATTCTGTGGGATTAAAAATGAATTCATACTCGGGACTGTAACGCACATCATCGATCTTATCCAGAAGAGAATCGATTGAGCTCCTCTGTACGCTCTTCTCAGCCTTAATCAGATCTATAAGTCCCCTACCATCAGATTCTAGCTCAAAGAATATTGGCGCGTCTAAATATGGCCCCTTAAGTTCGCGGAGCTTCATCCTTAATACTCTCCTCTGGGTTGTAGCTTGGGGCCCTAAGTTAAGTAGGGAGAACCATTCATCCGCATTGAGAAACCAGTATGGTATCTCCAAATTCTTAAGGGCTTTCTCATCGACTTCCTGCCTAATAAGCTCCCTATAGCGCCCCATGGGACAATATATGGATACTTTATCTCCTAGAACATTATTAAGGCTGGCCATACCGATGTACTCAGAGTGTGTATCTATAAGTATTATTCTGGCGGACGGCATATGCTTTAATATTCTGGCGATAAGAGTAGCTACAGTATTTGACTTTCCTGCACCAGTCATAGCCAAAATCGCGACATGCTTTGTCGCCAATTGATTCAGATCAAGAGATACATCCACAGAGGGATTGTTCACCAAAGAACCTATCTTTATAAACCTAGGGCCACTTCTACTGAATATCTTATTTAGTTCCTCATCCGTCATGGGTTCTACGATATCTCCAGGGCTTGGAATGGCGTCATGTTTACGAGTGATGGATCCATTATCCTGGATTGTGCCTACGACAGTCACAAGGATATCATTCTTACTAAGGATCAAATCCTCATATGATTCGGGAAACATTGCTAGTGACTTTGTGTATCTATAAAGCTCGTCAGAGAGTTCCAACGATGCTACAATACAGATAAGCTCTTTACCCATCTTGGTCATAATCTTGAGAAATTGTCCACGGGCACCCACATACTTTAAATCCTCATCCCTAAAACCTACCTTGACATAGTCTCCCCTTACCTGAACAACCCTTCCCTGTATAACCATCCTATGCACCATTAAAATGCATCCTGCAATAATGTTTCAAAATAAATATAAGTGGTCATACTTCTGGCTATATAGTTATTATTATCCAAAATATATAGAGGGGGCGTATATCCATCTTTTATTTCTATTGTAGGGAGGATTGGTGTGAATTATGTATATAAAGAAACATGGTAGAGATTTTGCTTTTCCAGATTATGGGCCCAATTATCCACGATCTCCCGACTTCAAACTGCAACATGTTAGTGTGAAGATAAAGGTATTTGTAGATGACAAGATGATAGAGGGTATTGCAACATTATTATTAGAGAGTTTGAAGGATGGACTAAAATATATACCCCTCGATGCTATGGATATGACAATAAAGGAGGTGAAGGTAAATGGAGTTAGTGCAGATTATAGCTATGATGGCGAGAAGATACATATATACCTAAGCAAGGAACTAGGACAAGGCCAAAAAATTAGTGTTGTTGTTTCATATACCGCGAAACCCAAGAAGGGACTATACTTTGTCTTACCAGACAAGTATTATCCCGATCGTGTTCCCCAGATTTGGTCTCAAGGCGAGACGGAGGATAATAGATATTGGATACCTCTTTACGATTATCCAAACATGAAATGTACTTCCGAATTCATTGTATATGCGCCTAAGCAATATTATGTAATCTCTAATGGTAGACTCCTAGAGGAGAAGGAGGAGGGGGACTGGAAGGTATGGCATTGGCGAATGGATAAACCTCACTCCACATATCTAATAGCCTTAGCAATAGGCCTCTTTGATGTAATCGAGGATAAAGTCGGTAGTATTCCATTGATATATGCGGTTCCGAAGGGAAGAAAGGAGGATATATCTAGGAGTTTCTCTAGAACAGGGGACATAATAAAGTTCTTTGAGGAATATACAGGAGTTCCATATCCTTGGGATAATTACAAACAAGTATGCGTATCCGAGTTCATATATGGCGGTATGGAAAATACAACACTTACTATACTAACAGAACACACATTACACGACGAGAAGGCCCATATAGACTTTGAAAGCGAGCCTCTTGTAGCACATGAGGCAGCGCATCAATGGTTTGGAGATTTAGTCACAACAAAGGATTGGGGAAATATATGGCTTAATGAGGGCTTCGCTACATATCTAGAGGCTTTATATAGAAGACACTGGAAAGGTAAGAATGAGTTTATATACGAGATGATAATCAATATGGACGAATATTTGAAAGAATATAAGAGCAGATATTCAAGGCCTATTGTAACACGGGTATATAAATATCCTAGTGAATTATTCGATGCTCATAGTTATCCAAAGGGAGCACTAGTATTACATACGCTCAGTTCAATTATAGGAGAGGACAAGTTCAGACTGGTTTTAAAGAGGTTTTTGGAGAGGTTCAAATATAAATCCGCGGATACAGAGGACTTCAGAAAAGTCGTGGAAGAGGTAACTGGAAAAGACTTTGAGTGGTTTTTTGATCAGTATGTATATAATGCTGGACATCCCGAGTTATCTATTTCATATTCATATGATGCAGAGATGCATGCATTGAAAATAAACATAAAGCAGATACAGGGCGAAGATTGTTGGGACGTATATAGAATCCCACTAGAGATAAGAATAAAAACAAAGCATGGCTATGAAAAAAGGCTTGTTATGTTGAAGGAAAAAGAACAAACTTTCTATTTTCCGATGGACGAAAAAGTTGAGTGTATATGTGTGGATCCAGACTTTAAAATATTTGCTGTTATTGACATAAAACATAAGCTCGAACAATTGGTTAAGGAGCTAAAGTGCGATAGTGTGTATTGTAGAATACTCGCGGCTAGAGCTCTCGCAAAGCATAAAAGCTCTAGAGCCATCGAAGCTCTTAGGGAAGCCTTAATTAGCGATGAATTCTGGGGGGTAAGTGCCGAGGCGGCTAATTCGCTAGGTAAAATAGGGACAAGGGAGGCTTTAGAAGCACTAATACATGCCGAGAAAATCGTAAAGCATCCCAAAGTTAGGAGGGCTATTGCTAGGGCATTGGGGCTATTCAAGGATGAGGAATCCGCAAAGGTGTTATCCAAAATACTTAAAGATGATAGCGAAAGCTACTATGTGAGGGCAGAAGCAGCAGTAAGTCTAGGAAAAACAAGATGGAATGAAGCATTCAAACACCTAAGGGAAGCATTAATGGTGAAGTCTCACAATGATGTGATATTGAGAGGCGCATTAAGTGGACTAGCTGAGCTGGGGACAGATGAGGCCTTTAATATAATAAAGCAATATGTCTCTAAAGGAAAACCAACTCTCGTTAGGGCTACGGCAATCACTGCTTTGGCAAAATTCCCAGATAAAAAAGAAGCAATAGATTTAATAGTAGATGCGAGCAAAGACGAAAATATGCGCGTAAGATACGCAACTGTGATGGCCGCACAGCAGATGATGTCACCAAAGCTATTGCCTATGTTGGATAAATTGGCAGATGAAGATTTAGATGAGAGAATAAGAAGACGGGCAAGGGAGACAGCCAGAAAAATAAGAAAACATCTTGAGAGGGGAGTCGAATACCAAAAACTAAGGGAGGAGATAGAGAAGATAAAAGAAGAAAATAGACGCCTATTGGACAGGATATCTCGTATTGAGATAAAATCCTGATTCGTCTCTATAGCGCCTCGATTTTTCGCAAAGCTTTTTTTCCTCTGTCGGTTATAACATAATAATATACTCTTTTTTTGCCCTTCCTGCTTGGGATTCTCGTTACGAATCCGAGCCTCCTGAGTTCGTGTAAGTGTTGATATATCGTGGAGATGGATAGTAGGATTTTATATTTTTCGTATAGCTTTTTTCTTAGGTTATAGCCATGGGAGGGCTCTTTCTCTAAAAGGCGTAGTATCTTAATTTTAGTGTCGCCGAGCATGCGCACTTTTATGCTAGGTGTTACGCTGGAGATTTTCCCTCCGAGCTTTTCTATGGGTATAATACTCATCAATACATTTATTGTTTTGAGTCCAGAACCAGTAACGATTGCTACAACTGTATCTGTAGCTGACAGTATCCCCCTATCGACAAGTTCCTTAAGTGCGATAATTGATATTACGCCCGCAGGTTCAGCAATAATTCCCTCCTTTCTCGCTAATTCTTTAATCGCGTCTGGAATCATTCTATTATCTATACTTATGCCATAGCCTTTGCTATCCACTATAGCTCTTAAAGCTAGCGAGCCGAGTGGAGGCTCTGAAACGTTGAGATCTGTAGCTAGGATCTCAATTTTATCTAATCCACTTTTACTCCGGGTGCCATATAAGCGCGAAATTATTGGGTCAGACCCCCTAATTTGAACACCTATCAAGGAGGGGAGTTCTTGAATAAGACCACAATCAAATAGCTCCTTAAACCCTTTCCACAGCATTGATATAAGACCACCAGTCCCAACAGGAACAACTACAAAATCTGGCGTAGTCCATTTTAATTGTTCAGCGATCTCGAATGCGATGGTCTTTATGCCCTCCAAGTAGTATGGCGAGGTGACTGTGAAGATTTTATCTTTAGATGCGTGGACATTCAACATCGACAATCCAATTTCATAGTTTTCCACAATCCTGACCTCAGCATTGAACAGAAGCATTTGATATAATTTTCCTAAGTCGACATTTTCTGGGGCATAGATAATCGATTTTAACCCAGCTCTAGATGCATAGGCCGACAAGGATGCTCCAGTATCGCCAAGTGTTGCACAGACTATATTTTTACTTTTGCTTTTTGCTTTTGTTATCTCCACGGACATACCCCTATCTATGAAGGAGCCTGTTGGGTTTCTTGTTTCGTCTTTAATGAATAATTTCTCCAATCCAAAGACACGACCCAAACTATACGTACGTATTAGGGGGGTAAGCCCCTCATCCAGGGAAATAATTTCCTCTGACGTTATTGGTAGCCTATCAATATATCTCCACATGTTCCCAAGATCCCGTATATTAATAGTAGGGCTAGAATAAACAACTGTAAGCAGACCACCGCATAGGGGGCAAGAATTTTCGGCCTCGCGTAACTGGGCGTCACACTCCATGCATTTTATGAAGTATTTTTCATCATAACTGTGATGAGAGCCAAGAGCCATTTCTTCCCTCCAGAAAAATCGATAACAATAGATAAAAATATGTTATGTGCCCATTGGTATCTTGTTGGGCGATAGGGATCTAGTCCGTGACGAGGCGAATTATAAAGTTCTTTAACTCCTCTATCTTCTTAAGACTCACTGATTCGTTGGGACCATGGATGTTTGATCTTTCATCCCATGCTCCGAAGGATATTATCGGAATATTATAATCTCTGAACCATCCCCCATCGTTCCCGCCCAGCATTCCGATTAGCGGTAATGTTCTACCCGTGCTGGCCAATGCGGCCTTCAGTGCCTTTTTAACAAATGGGTTTTCCTTATCAGTCATATATCCAGGAAAGGCTCTCCTTATCCTTAAGAAGACATTATCCATGGAGAGCCTATATTTCGTCATCTCGAAGTATGATTTCAATTCAGCAATAGCATCATTTGGATCCTCCTCAGGCAACAGTCTCATGTCAAATCCAATAGTAACCCTGCCTGGAATAATATTATAGGTCATTGTATCCGTTTTAATCCAGGTCAGCGAGTATCGGCCCCAGACTTGTGGTATGGGTATACCGGCTGGGTTTTTTAGATTGCTTAGTTTTAGGGCTCTATGGTTAGTGAACTCAAGAAACACATTGAGAAACGTTATGGCCTTATGTAAAGCATTTTGACTTGAGAAAATGTATCCAGCATGCCCCTGTCTTCCTAGAACCTCTATATCCCCATGCATTATACCACTCGTACCTATAACAAGCCCCATGGATGACGAATCAAGAACCACTAGAGCATCCATATCCACTAGTCTATTTCTAGCTAGATAACCCGCACCATACATACCGCCTATTTCCTCATCAGCCGTACACATAAATAAGATGTTCCACTTCAATGGTAAATTATTTTCCACGAGATATTTAATGGCGGCAATAGTAGCACAAATACAGCCTTTATCATCAGCGGCGCCCCTACCTATGGCTCTAGCCTCATCATCAACAGTCTTTATGACTAAATTAAATGGATCCGTATCCCATCCAGATCCAGGTGGGACAACATCATAGTGTGTGAGTATTCCGAGGGTCTGTGGTGCCCCCGCATCAAGACGAGAAACAATATTAGGCCTCGCAACATTGTCTTTTGCCTCCGCCTCGCCATCGAATATATCGACTTTTAATCCAAGTTGGTTAAGCTCATTCGATATGAATGAAGCTATCTCCTGGTAGGCCTCCGAGTTACCAGTAATAGTTTTGATGGCTACGAGACGACTTAAAAGTCTTTTTTCATAGTTTAATTCACTCATTAGGATCATCCCCAAAAACTATGTGTTTTTCTTTAATACTCTACAAGATTGAATTAGTATAGAGAATTTAAAGATATCTTCCTACACCAGCAGATATGAGTGCTATTGTTGTATAGATAAATGTCTTTATTCTTCCTAATGATATAACTATCCTCCTAGAACCATCAAGTTCTTTGGTAAATATCTGTTGGATAATTGATTTGGGAATTTCCATTGAGTATTTTTGTTTGAAATCTCTATGTAGCTGGGCAATAATTTTCCAACCAACACCATACCTGTAGTATCGTATAGGGGTTTTTATTGGGTGATCACTATGGGCATGAACAACACATGAATTTGCTGCATAGAATATCTTGTGGCCAGATTTTATAAGTCGAAGTGCTAATTCTTGATCTTCATTTATAGGGACATATTTATTGAAGCCACCAATACTGAAAAAAATTTGTCTGTCTATTCCGCATGAAACCGAGGAAAGTAGGACACCAAATTTGCTAAAATATTCCACATAGTTACTTTTGTCTATACTATATGAGGCATCTGGAAAACCAGCAACTACTAGTAGGCTATCAACACTAAGAAGATTAGAAGGGGGGATCTGTCTAGAGAAGGATGCAGCATAACCTTTGAGAAGTGGTAATACGAGATTTTTTAACCAATACTTGTTCGCGGGTTTGGCGTCGGCGTTTAGGAAGATGAGTATCTCCCCTGAAGCTTTTTTTGCCCCAAAATTTCGTGTTATGCTGTGGTGGAAGTGATGGGTCATATATGCATTGAACTTCTTGAATTTTTGCTTGTATGACAATGCTACAGCGACAGTATTATCTGTGGATCCCGAATCTATCATTATAATTTCTGTATCTAGGTGAATTATATTGTTGTCTACTCTAACATTTTTATCTTGATTCAAAATTGACTGTAAGGTATTTCCTATGTTTTTCTCCTCATTATGTGTCGGTATTATTATGCTCACATTGATGAGATTCTCAGCCATATGGAGCTTCCCGAATCATAGCCAAAAATTTTGTAGGAAATTTCATTCATAAGGTGCATATTAATATACCTATATATCCAAAATTTTCTACTTTATTGTGGTGGGATCATTGGTTATCCTGTTAATGTAAATTTTATATGGATGTGATCCAGGGTGTTAAGAGATATTGAAACTTAGAAGGCTATATTGGTACCTAATCGCTGTACTGATCCGGATACCACTGGTTGTGTTATTTGCACATGATTGGGATATTCATGTATTCACTATGACAGCAAAGATGTTTCTGCTGTATGGCATATCTCCATATGATCCTTTGCTTAAGGAGGAGTTATTGGCATATATTCCCTATTATCCCTCTCAGTATAACTGGTATGCATATCCCCCCTTGCCACTCTTTATCTTCTCCTTGGGCTACTTATTATATATGATTTTCTCAAAATTGACTGGTATTGAGGGCCTACTATTTGAGCGGTTCTTCGTTGGTCTGGTCATCAGTCTCGGCGATATTCTGCTTGCATATTTTTCATATAAGCTTGGTATTGAGATTTCTGGCCAAAATAAAGCCGAGAAAATAGAGCGAGCCATATTATTTAATCCGTTCATAATATTTGTGTCATCATTATGGGGCATGATTGATAGTTGGTCAGCGGCATTTCTAGTAGGGTCAATCTATTTTATTGTAAAGCGAGAGAATAAAAAGGCAGCGATCTTTTTTGGGCTTAGTGCTTTAGTAAAGCAACTAACGATACTTCTGGCTCCTCTTTTTTTGGCATATTTAATAAAGAAGTCATCCATAAAAGATCTACTAATGTTTATTATTACATCTGTCTCCACTTTCCTATTTGTATCGTTTCCATTTCTTATGATGCATCCCAATAATTTTATCTATCAAGTATTTATGTTCCACATAGGGAGACCTCCTCAGGGTGTCAGTCTTCCTAGCATAATTTATTTGGGCTTATCATCATTGGCCTACCAACAAACCTATGGGTTTATGGCAATTGACATGATCTCATCAATAATAACGTTTATATCTTTTGTAGTTATGATAGTTGTATTACTTTGGATCGCGATAAAATATCTCTCTATAGACGAAAATGACAATATTTTCTTCCTACAAGCATTTGTTCTGTCTTTGCTTGTAATATTATTCCTTAACAAAGTGTCTAATCCCCAATACTTTGTCCTCTTGGCCGGTGTTGGCATAGTTTATGGATACTCAATGCCAGAGAAATCCTCGATAGATAGGATAAACTCGATACTATACATGGTTATGTCTCTTATGATCCTAACCACAATAGGTGGCATTAACTTTCTTTGGCTTCCAAAATACTCCAAACTTACCATCATGAGAACATTATGGTGCATCTTTATAAGAAAAGATACCATCACTTATACCCCTACAATAATAATGATATCCATATTCTCCATACTCATAACAGTTAAACTATGTTGGCTTTTCATAGAGACACTATATATGGAATCAATGGCATCCAAAATATCCTTTTTGCATCCGCCCCGAGCATGGAGGGCGGAATTAATATATCGCATGAGGAGTATCTCTAAGAGAATAATAACATCAGTTGAGTCTAATCTAAGAATAAGTGTGGTCTGTATAATTCTTGTATGCGTTGTAGGAGGTCTGTTGGCTGGCAGAATTTCAAAGGAAAAATCCACAACTACGATGAATATGAATCATCCGACAAGTAACAAGCTAGTAGGCATTTTTTACGAGTGGTATATAAATCCGACACATGATAGGGAAACTCCTGGAGGTCCATGGGAGAACGCAAAGCTTAGGCCTGTGGATGGATATTATGATTCCTCACTTGTTAGGCTCGAAAAGGATATAGAAGTTTTTAAGGATCTTGGCATAGATTTTATTGTTATAGATGTAACATCGATGGGGGCTTTATTGAGCGAGCAAGTTGTAGATAAATTGATTGAAAGTAACCTATCGGTATGCATAATGATAAACCTTACGGATCTTTTATATGACCCGATGGTTCCTAAAGTGGTTTATAAAAATGATACTAGTAACATACGGGAGAGATATCTAGAATTGGTGCCAGATAATATTCAACTAGTACGTAACCAAATAAATAATGTTATGGATAGATTTTCAAATCTTGAAAACAACCTCCAAGTAGGCAATAATTCGGCGATCATTATTAGTGGCATTCAGAGATTTATGCCTGGATGGAGATATGAATCTAAGTCCTATCTCGCATCCTCACTGATTGAGATGTATGAGGATAGATACGATACAGAAAATATCTCGCTGGTATTGGACATAATTAGGAACGATACAGGTTGGAATGCTACAAGTGTTGATGATCTAATAGATGAATATTATCCCCCTAATATCTCTCAGCTAATCTCTAATGGGTCCTACAATGTGTGGATTGAAGCATTCAGGTATGCTTGGAATAGAGATATATTGGGCCTTCTCCCCCAAAATGTGAGCATAATAATGGGCTATGAGTGTCTGCCATTATGTCTTATAGACAGGGAGACCCTAGAGAACGTGTCCATTAGTGTTTTTCCATATCCTAATAGGTATATAATGTTTGATGGTTATGAGTTTATTGAAAAGCAAGAACGAAACCTAGAGGAGGGAAAGTCGAATCTGGTGATATCTGTACCAAATTATATCTATGATAGAAACATGAGAATACTCATTAATGAGTCGCCAATGTACAATGAAACATGGAGAATAGCCACATGTAATAATGTAGATATTGTCATAATTTTTGGCTGGAATATCTATTCAACAGGGTCCGTAATTGAGCCCACATATGAGTTTGGAAACAAAACACTATCAATAACAAAAGTCAAAATTAAGATCTATAAGGGCGGAGAGATTCAGTTTAGATTCTTAGGGATCCAAAAAGCCCACAAAATGGAGGCTATGATTACGAAAAGGGAAGAAGAGTGCATGTAGATATAATAATATATAATGCTAATGAAATAGTAACACTGGCTG
The DNA here is from genome assembly GCA_964636085.1 of uncultured Nitrososphaerota archaeon. GTDB lineage: Archaea > Asgardarchaeota > Njordarchaeia > Njordarchaeales > Panguiarchaeaceae > Panguiarchaeum. The sequence continues at coordinate 52,060 of CAZWPQ010000007.1, read as the reverse complement.
GGAATTCCAACAGACCTAAAATAGCAGAAGAGTTGAGGCAACTAAACATTATCAGAAATGGGGCGATAGCTATTCTTGAAGGCAAAATTCTCGATGTTGGAAAATCAAGGGAAATCTTAAAGAAATATGACTCGGCAATTAAGATAGATGCGGAAGGCAAGATCGTTTTACCTGGCTTTATAGACCCTCATACTCATTTGGTGTTTGCGGGTTCGCGTGAAGAGGAGCTAACACAGAAGCTAGAGGGTATGTCATACTTGGAGATCCTTAGGAGGGGAGGCGGCATACTGAAGACCGTAAGGTTAACTAGAAGCTCCACGGAGGAAGCGTTAATTGACCAAGCCCTAAAAAGGTTAGACGTGGCGCTAATCCATGGAACAACGACTCTAGAGGCTAAGAGTGGATATGGTTTAGACACCGAAAATGAGATGAAAATACTAAGGGTTAACCAAAAACTCGATCAAATGCATCCCATAGACGTAATCTCAACATTTCTTGGTGCTCATGCAATTCCCCCAGAATTTCGTGATAACCCCGATGGATATGTGGAAATGATAATTAATGATATGATTCCAAGAGTCGCGAAGGATGGCTTGGCAACATTTAACGATGTATTTGTCGAGAAGAACGTATTTACAATAGAACAGGGCAGGGAAATTCTAGAAGCTGGGAAGAGATATGGTTTGATACCAAAGATACATGCGGATGAATTCAATGATCTAGGGGGCGCAGCACTGGCGGCTGAGGTTGGAGCTATATCGGCAGATCATTTACTTAACTCCTCCGAGCAGGGCCTAAAATTAATGGCACAGAAGGGGGTCATAGGAATATTACTGCCAGCAACATCCATGGTGTTGATGCAGTGTAAGTTTGCAGATGCTAGAAAAATGATCGAAATGGGTATACCGATTGCGTTGGCAACGGATCTTAATCCTAACTGTTGGGTAATGAACATGCAGTTCATAATAACCCTAGCGGTATATTTCTTAAAGCTGACGCCCGCTGAGGCTATATCGGCGTCAACAATAAACGCAGCTCATGCGATAGGAAAAGCAAGAGAAGTAGGTAGTATAGAAGTTGGAAAGAAAGCAGACATAATAATTATCGATGTACCAAATCATATGCATATAGGCTATGTTTTCGGCCATAATTGTGTAGAGTATGTAATAAAAGACGGCAAGCTCGTTGTTGAGAGAGGAACCATCGTTAAAAAATGTAAATAGCTATAAAAACATGGGGATAAGAATGCAGGAAAGTAGTGTAGAAATTCTAGGCGAGGAGAACATATATAGGGGAAGGAAAATAAATTTGAGTAAACTTCTACTAAGGATTAGAGGAAAGGATACATTCCACGAGGTGATAAAATTTGGCGAAAGTGTGGCTGTCCTGCCATTTTTGGATATGGATACTGTTATACTAATAAGACAGTTTAGGGGGCCTGTTGGAGGATGGGTCTATGAGATTCCAGCAGGAAAAATAGAGCGGGGTGAGGATCCAGAATCTACATGTATAAGAGAACTAGAGGAGGAGATAGGATATACTCCAAAAAAACTGGAGAAGTTAGTCTCCTGTTACTTATCGCCTGGCTATAGTGATGAAAGGATACACTTATATGTGGCGTATAACTTGCAATATGTTGGCCAGCATTTAGAGGAACATGAAGCAATAGAAGTGGTAAAATTAGGATATGGAGAACTGCTACAAATGATTCAAGATGGCAAGATTACTGATGCTAAAACTATCTTGGCAGTCCTATTTTTTGAGCTTATGAAGAGAAAGAAACATGACTAAGAAAATAGCCTTCATATCAAGAGTAACCATAAAAATCCCAAAAGAGGTTGGGGAGCAGCTCGATATAGAGGGAGAAATTGAGGTAACCTATAGACATCCAGTGCTGTATTTGATACGCCAGTATAAGAAATCCAAGGATTATTTATACTTGTATTGTGGGAAACCAACATATGTTGTGATGAAAATTAAGGATACAAATCTCGCAATGTTCGAGTCCATGATAGAAAAAGTCTTAAGAGAGATAGGAATCAAAGAATACGATATAATCTGTCTACAAAAGGAGATTTATTTATACTCTAGAATATCCAACATTATCTCCCAGATATATAAGAATATACTGAGGGAGGCCATGGAACAATATAGGGGATACATACCAATTATCAAACATTTCCATCCAATATTTAGGAGAAAAATAGAAAGATGTCTTGCGAAGATAATTACTGACGATGTCGCCCAGAGAGTTATAAAAGATTATTACTTTAGACAACCCCAAGAAGTAAGAAGCATGATCGGGCTCACAGACTGGATAAACATAATAAAAGCTGAACTAAACAAGAAAGGTATTATAAAGACAATTCTTAACACATTTTCAGAATTCAGATAATCTATGAATATGGTGCGGAAATTATTTAAGAAGATTACGTAGAAATTCGTCGAGAGGTACATCCTCAAAGACAACACCGATATACTCACCAGTTTTATTTCTAACGACTAATAGTAAACCATCATTATCGGTGGATACTAGTATAATCGATTGTGGGATTCCCTGAAGCGGAATAATACTTACATTCAATGGTGGAGTTTCTTCATATGTACTGCAATAAGCCTCAATTAGTATGCTAGGGTCTATGGTTTTTATAATCTCACATAGGGGCTTATCAACAACCCTAGTAATTATTGACACAGATCTTGATGCTCTAGATATCATAGATCTAATGGCGGCATATACTGCTTCGGCTCCATAGAAGACAAATACGCTTGTTGGTCGTGATTGCACCGACTTCACGAAATCTCCTATGGAATTGAGAAGCTGATCCTTTGTACTATTTATGTCCACTAATAAGTTATTTAGACTCTCTTCATTCTTCCCGGAAAAATCAAGTATAGCTTTTCTGATGACGACGGTTTTTTCAGTTATATAATTCCTTAACAAATCAAAGGATGTTTTCATGTTTTCCTCGGTGGATTCTGCAAGCCTTGACAGTCTGGTTCGATAGTTGTTTATTAGTTTAGATATCGACGCTGATAGGTTCCTATAGGGTTCCTCTATTTCATCCTTAATTTTGTTCAAGAGGTTGGAAATAAGCTCTACAGTAGGCTTTAGTAGTTTGGTTATAGATTCACTACAATCATTAATTATGGATTCTATGGTTTCGATCGATGTTTTGTGTCTACTTAAGAGGCTTGATGTGAGTGTCTCCTTAAATTCGGCCAATTTATCCACAAGGTTTTTCTCCATAGAATTCGTGGATTCCTGATACTTATGGATGCTCCCAACAAGGAATTCTGATACGGCATTTGAAATCGATCTTGAATATTTGATTTGTTCTTGTAATCTGTTGTTAATATTTTCGTAGACGGAGTCGATAAGTTCTAATATATTACTCTTGCCTGTCTCGTAATCCGACTCTATTCTACTAATTGTGGAGTCAATACTGGCGTGAAGCTGATCCATAGCCTCACTATGGATCTTTGATACGGTGTCCTCGATCTGGTTTAATATTGCTGGAGCAAGATTTGTTACTTTTTCTGTGATATCCTTTGCCATGTTGTCGATTGAATTGCGATATTCATCAATTAGTTGGTTAACCTCCGTGACATATTTATCAAGACTATTCCCAAACTTTGCTGAAGTTAGAGATGAATGATCTCTAATATTGTTCTTAAGGTCATTGTAGTTGGCATCTATAGCAGATCTTAGTGTCTCTGTTAGTTCCAATACCCGATCTATGCTAGTCAAAATAGATGTCCTTAAAGTATTTATGCTATTCTTGAATTCTTTATCTAGGGAATCTATCAGTGATAATATGCTACTCGTGGCCTCATTTTTGATATCATTAATGACGCTTGACAATGCATTTCCAGTCTCAATTATATCTCTTGTCTTGGAGGATATGAATGAAACTATTTGTTTATCCATATTCTCAATGTTTCTTTGGATTATCTCTCTAAAATCATTTATGAGTGACTGCGTTCTGTCAAGTATTATCCTCACTCGGGCCCCTAATTCAGACCCTAGCCAGATAACATCATTTATAATTTTAGTCTTGGTGTTGGATATTAAATTGATAGTGTCATTTCTAATCTTCTCTAGGGTAGTCTTAGTCGCATTTAGGATAACATTTGACATGCTCTTCTTTATAGAGTTTATCTCTCTTGACAGAATGGTGGATAAAAATTTTAGTTTTTCTTCAATTTTACCCTCTACAAGTCCAAAGATTTCCTTATTATTATTTAGGTCTATAGCTTCACTGGAATTATGATCTGGGTTTCCTTTAGGTATTAAATCCTTGTTACTGGGATTCGTATTCGTCATTTGTGGTTGTGTAGATACTGGAGCCAAGTATTCTCTGATCATTGTTTTTAGATCCTCAAAGACACCTTTAATGGTATCCGTTAGAACACCAATAAGTCGATCAAACATTGGACTCATTGCGGATTCAAGCGAATTTCTCAATAGGTCTATAAAACTTTCGATTGAAAACGTTTTTTCAAAATCTTTTAAGCCAAAATCTATATTCTTCTCCATTGTAGCCAATTTATCCGAGATAATATTATTGACCTTTTCAAGATCGGTAGATATTTTCTGATAGACACCACTGGCGTGAGAATTAAGGGAAGAAAATAAATTCTTACTAGTGGACTTTATCAGGTTGGATACATTCGTAATTCCCTCAGCAGATGCTATTATGCCTTGTGTCAATGGAAGAAGCTTATTTTCTAAGAGCCCAAAAATGGTCTCATTAGTTTTGTTAGTTTCGTGTCTAATAGTTGATAGATAAGAATTTATGACGCTATTTGTTGTATTCTCAGTATTCGTCTTGGCGTCAGAAATTACATTTTTTATTTCCGTAATATGTGACGATATAGATTTATAATGCATGTCCAAGCTTCGATATAATCCGTTGATAAATTCTTGTATGAGTTGAGAGTATGACTGTCTAATATTTTCCATTTTTGAGAGAACATTATTTTTGATCACTGGTAGTTCATCACCGCTCTTGGCACGGAGGTGTCCAAGATACCCAATTACTAAGTTAATATGGTCGGAAATGATGCTATTTATAGCGTCCATGGAGTGCTTGGTGAGGGAATTAGCGATTACGCCTACCTGTTCAAGTAGGTCATCTTTTAGATCCGATATGTAGCCCGATAGTTTTATGGTTAAATCATTGTAATTGTCCCTTAGGGCAGATATTTCGCTTTTAAGGAAATTAAACATTTGATCCAATGCTTTTGTTACATTCTCCAATTGTTGTACTATATTGTTCTTGGTTTGGTCAAAGGCATTATTGATCTCTGCTTTGTAGTTTGAGATTAAGGATGTGGCATATTCGCGTACTGCAAGAAAAGACTCAGACAATTTAGAAAGAAAATCATTGATTTCGCCAGAAATCCCAGATCCAATTTTGTCGAGTGTGGTTGCCAAAATAGTCGCCGTATTTGTGTTTATATTATCGATGCTTTTAGATAAGAACCTTATGTCATTTAGAATTTGTGATAGGTTATTTAAAATTGAATTCATGGAGGAAGTCAGCGATTCTGCTTCTCTGTCCAAATCTGTTGCGATGTTTGTGGTAGTATCCAAAACATTTTGAATTGGTGAACGTAGGGAGTCGATAACTCCAGATGTTATTTCCTCAGATATATTTGTGAGGGTTTTTTCAATTGATTCGATCCCATCTTTTGATTGTTTTATTAAAGTAGAGATGTTGTTTTCTATTACTTTAAAATTATTAAAAACACCCAGTGAGTTCGGTAGGACTGTATAGTAGTTTGATGTACCTATCTTAGTGACGAGGTTTTCTTTCAACATACCATTGATAACCCTTTTGGCGACATTGCTATCTATGTTAAGGGCCAGCGAAATTGTCTGGAGGTCGAGGCATCCAGACCTTAGAAGAAAATCGTATATAATGCTCTTGATCCTATTGTTTCTCGCCATGCTTCTCTCCTATAAAACGGATAATATCCAATATTTTGGAATATGACAATACAGGAGAACCATTCTCCATGACCCTAATCAGCAAAATTTTTTTCCCATTCCGCGCCAAAATAGATACGAGACCTGAAAAACCATAAGACTCTAAAGAAGAATGATCAAAGTTTGTATCTATCTCTATTTCTAGGTAGGTATTACCCATAGAGCTCTCAAGAACATCGCCATGAAGACCATAATCACGAAGTAGGAGTGTAGATAGTTCCCTCAATATTGATAGGAAAGGTTTTCGATATTGTAAATTCACATAGACTATTCTTCTCTCAAAATCAATGAGGCATATTATAGGTGTATCGCCAGAATATATGATACATAGGAAATTGTTGGTGAGCGAGTCGCCTAAAGATACCTTACTCTTCAACTTCGATAATAACTCCCTGCAGATCGCTATGAGATCATCTCTTCTACGGACTTCACCGATTTTTTTGTATGTCTCTTTATCCCCCGTGATATCGGCAAGTATTCTTAGAAAATCCTTCAATTTGATGACAGAGTCTGAAGTCGGAACAGGGACGGGTTTACCGAGAAGAATCTTTTTAATCTCCTCCAACCGGATCTTATAGCAGTCCCTAGGAAGAGCATTTATCGGCAAAGAAGCCTCAACCAATAAGGATAGGTAAAACCGTCCATTACATAGGGGATCCAATAGTAAGACTCTTCTATCGGCCTGGCATTCACTACAGGTTTTATTCATAGTCTCTACCAACTGCATAACTGCAAGCTGACATATCGGTTCCCTATCCCTACAGATCAGGTCTATGAGCTTACTTGTCACGCTCTGCTTGGACAAATCATAACACCCCTAAGATACTTATATTTTTATCTTATTATAATTCCAAACAATCAAAGATGCGGATCCTATCTATCCCCAATGACGCCGCCCAGACCGTTTTAAGTCCTAAAGGCTAGTATCGAATAAGTGTAGCCACAAAAACTCCTTGGATTATTAATCCTCTAGATTAATCCACACGACTTAGAGGCAAGAACTATAATCTTTATGGAAAGCCACAATGGAGCACTAAATTTTTATTTGAAATAGAATATATGAGTACGGGCACCAAAGTGATAAGGATGAATATTAAACTCATCAAGAAACTATCGTCATCACCAAGATGGAGCATATGGCTCGGAGAAATGAACGGGGAAAAAGTCATTGTTAAGACACCGTCATTCACAGTAACTCCGAGAGAATTGGAATACTATGCGAAGAGAGCGGCAGTATGGAGAGAACTAAGGAAGAATCCAAACATAGCGGAGCTCATAGCCTACGATAGGAAAAACGCAGCATTCATAATAAAGTACTACCCTAAGACACTAAGACAAATACTAGAAAAAAGAAAAAGACTACCAGCAGGAATGGCTAAGGGAATAATATTGAGAATAGCAAACGCTTTGAGAGATGCACACGAACTGGGCGTGGTACATGGAGACATAAAGCCAGAAAACATACTGCTCGATGAAGCAAACATACCAAAACTAAGCGACTGGGAAGAAGCAATAATACTCACAGAGGACGATAATGTTATGCAATACACTCCAGGATATGGGGCACCAGAACAAAAACTTGGCGACATATCAAGGATTGATGATAGAACGGACATATACCAACTAGGGATACTATTCTATGAGATAATTGAGGGAGAAAAACCAATAGTATTGGCGTATAAGAGAACGCCAGAATACTTAAGAAAAATAGTATCGAAATGCCTGAGGGAGGATCCAGACGAGAGATACCAGACAATAGACGAACTAATAAAAGAACTAACCATAGAGGTACCAGAAACAAAAGCGGAACTAATGGAGACAGAGGCAATACCAACACCACAGCCAACACCGGAGGAAACCCCAGAAAAACTCGACATAGAACAGGCACTAATAAGACTTGGAGTAGCGGGAATAGGAATACTAGAAAGAGAGACAGGAATACCAAAAGAAGAAATAGACGACCTACTAGACATAGCACCCTACGCAGTAGCATCGCAGAGAGAGGGGTTCTACTATCACAAAAAACACTATGAAGAAGCAATAGAAAGAGCAATAAACCAGCTAAAATCGAAGGGATGGATAGAGGTAAAGACAACAGCAAAAACACTAAGAATATTCCCAGAAGATCTCGCTCGGGAACTCCAAAAAAGAGGATATAAAGCGGCGGGAGATATAATATGGAGCCCACAAAAGATAGTGGAGATCCTAAAAACAAACAAAGTAATAAGCGAAGACCAAATAGAAATACCAGCACCAAAACAACAAATAAGAGAAACGTTAGAGAAAGTAGCGGTAAGATCCGAAAAAGAGGGAATATGGATAGACAAACAACACATCCAAGAAACAATAAGGGCGATAGAAAAACAAATAATGGAAAGCGAAGAGGCCGATCTAAAGGCAATAGCAAAAACAACAAAAATACCAATAGAAGACCTAGCAAAACAGATAATGGAGAAGGGATATGGGATCATAGGGACAAAAGCTATAAACAAACAGAAAATCGAAGAGCATATAGAGAAAATACTCAGGGAGAGAGGAATAGCAACCATAGGACAAATCCAGCGCGAAATAACGGCAAAAACAGAAACAATAAGAGAAATCCTAGAACGGAAAGCATACAGATCAATGAGAAAAGGACACTACTACGAAAAACAACGCTTAAAACAAACACTAGAAGAAATCTGGAGAAAACTGAAAGAAGAACCATGGCTAACAAAACAACAAATAGTAGAGATGGGAATACTCCCAGAAGACACAGAATGGCTACTACAAAACATAGCTGAAAAATCACTAACAACAGAAGGAATATGGTACCCAAAAGGAAGAATCGAGCGGATAGAAAAAACAATGACAACAGAAATACTAGGAAAAACACTAGACGAGGCCGCGAACAGCCTAAAAATACTCCCACAAGACCTGGAAAAAATACTCAAGGAAAAAAATTATAGGATAATAAATGGAAAAATATACTGGAGTAAATTCAGAGAAATAGCAACACTAAAAGGACACACAGGCTCTGTTCTTTCTGTTTTTGCGGATGATAAATACATATATAGTGGCTCCGATGACAGGACGGTT
>CAZWPQ010000007.1:0-42887 GCA_964636085.1 uncultured Nitrososphaerota archaeon | reverse complement strand
CACAGGCTCTGTGCGTTCTGTTTTTGCGGATGATAAATACATATATAGTGGCTCCGATGACAGGACGGTTAAGGTTTGGGATAAGAGGACGTTTAGGGAGGTGGCGACACTACGAGGGCACACAGGCTCTGTGCGTTCTGTTTTTGCGGATGATAAATACATATATAGTGGCTCCTACGACAATACGGTTAGGGTATGGGATAAGAGGACGTTTAGGGAGGTGGCGACACTACGAGGGCACACAGGCTCTGTGCGTTCTGTTTTTGCGGATGATAAATACATATATAGTGGCTCCGATGACAGGACGGTTAAGGTTTGGGATAAGAGGACGTTTAGGGAGGTGGCGACACTACGAGGGCACACAGGCTCTGTGCGTTCTGTTTTTGCGGATGATAAATACATATATAGTGGCTCCTACGACAATACGGTTAGGGTATGGGAGTAATTGGCTAGGTTTCTTTCCTATATGTTGATTTCGCAATATTCTATATGATGGATTGGTGGTTTTTGCTGTAGATTGCTATTTTTCTACATGTCGATTTCTCAGTACCCTAAATATGGGTGCGGGTTTTCTGATTCTAATGGGCTACGGAGCTCACTCGGAGCCACTAGAAACCCCCGACGGCCTACGGAGCAAGCAAAAATAAAGGCAGAGAGCCAAAACTGACATGTAGTTTTTGGGGACCTAGGTGCACCAAGATATTGCGTAGGGCAAAATAGTTCGAAGATTATTTTAAATGGCATGGGCCTTGAGCTTAAAGAGGCTGTTGGGTGTCTGCTCAGTGGTGTATGATTTATGTCCTAAAACATAAAACAGTGATCTATATGTTGAATGCGATCGTTGCACTTGGTTTATTAATATGAACCAAAAATTTTTATTTAAGCGTTTGACGTTTTTTGGTCCAAATTTTCTTTGGACGAAAATCAATAATTATTTAAATTGTAGGTGCTCCTATGATTGCCCGGGATGAACTCCGTAAATTCGTGGCTATGCGTGGGATAAAGTCCATTCCCTTGCCGTATTTCAGGATACCAATAAACCGCTGACAACACATAGACAGATTAGACCTTTCCATACTATTCTCATATATCCGAAAATACCCACGATGGATTGAGGACTCTATAAGAAAGGAACTTAGAAAAACTGCTCGAAACATAGACATTTAATAATTAAGATGGTCACATAACCAGACAAAATTAGCCTTAGAAATCTATCCTTATGCGCTGGTGTGTGCTTGAGTTGCACAGAAAAATTGCGAGCTAGAGGTATCTATCTAGGATAGGGACTGATGGAAAAGACAAGTTTAGTAGGGTAGTTTATAGATATATAATGGTTTCTTTAGGAATTATGTGGGGTGCTCTTGGAATGATCAGGGGGGTACTATTTGATTTTGGTGGGGTAATCACCCATACTTGCTGGGATACGAGGATGATGGGTGAGATTCTAGCTAAAACATTAAATGATTTTGGATATGGAATCGGCGTGGATCTGGTCGACATTTTTGAGAAAGTGATGGAGGAAGCTTGGAATAGGGTTGTACATACATTAATGGAGGAAAAAATGGAGGATTTGGTAAGAATTACTCTTGAGAGTGTAGGTATTAATCCGGATGAAGACCTGATACGTACGGCAATAGATAGAATATCAGAAGCACCCTTCTGTGTTATTAGGGAAGATGCAGAAGACGCACTAAGAAGGATAAAGGAAATGGGAATAAAAACAGCAGTTGTGTCAAATTCTCCCATAAATTTTCATAGAAGAATACTAAAACGCGTTGGGATAGATAAGTATATCGACGAGATTATTGTCTCATGTGATGTAGGCTATAGAAAACCCCACCCTAAGATCTATGAAATTGCAGTAGATAAGTTGAATATCCGACCCCAACAAGCAGTATTCGTGGGGGATGTTTTGCAGATAGATATCTATGGCGCGAAAAAATTAGGGATGATATGCATACTTATGGAGTCTCCAGAACCATATATGAGGTCTAGGTATGTCCCAAACTATGGTGATGTAAAACCAGATTTTGTGGTAAAAAACCTGCGAGAAGTCGTAAGGATAGTTAAATACCTCAACAATATAACAAAAAATTGTGAGGATATCCAATAGCTAGAATACATAGATCAAGAACTTAATTGGTGGAGGATATGAAATTTGTTAAATGCGAGGTGCCACCAAAAACGAAGACTGGTAAGAAAATAGCGATAATAGGGGCGGGGCCAAGTGGATTAACTGCCGCAGGCTATCTAGTATGCAAGGGCCACGAAGTAGTGGTATATGACATGATGCCGGAGCCAGGGGGAATGCTGATATTTGGTATTCCAGAAGAAAGAATGAAGAAAGACGCCATAGAGAGGGGCTTTAGGGAACTTGAGAAATTTGGAGTGAGGTTTATACTAAATGTAAAAGTTGGAAAAGATATCCCATTTGATAATATCCTCAAAGAATACGATGCTGTTCTCATAGCTACTGGTGCATGGAAGGACATAGAACTCGGCCTAGAGGGAGAGAATGCGAAGGGGGTGCTTCATGCTGTTGATTTACTATCAAAAGTGGCGCTTGCACGGAGAGGCCATATTCCTCAAACCATGGTACCAAAGATTGGAAGGAAAGTAATAGTGATAGGTGGAGGAGATACTGCTATTGATGCAGCGTTGGTGGCTAGGAATATGGGGGCAGATGTAACAATTGCCTATAGGAGAACTAAGGAAATGATGCCTGCAAAGAAGAGTGCGGTCAAACAATTGGAGGAATTAGGAGTAAAATATGTGTTTTTGGTGTCGCCAAGTAAAATAATAGTTGACGAACAAGGTAATGTTGTTGGGCTAGAGTGCGATGTGATGAGTCTCGGCGAACCAGATTCGTCTGGAAGACCAAGACCGATACCTACGGGTGAAAAAATAACCTTTGAATGCGATACAGTGATATTCGCGATAGGGGAAATAGCAACACCGCCATTTGAAGAGCCAGTTAAGTATGGCATAAAGGTAGATAGAAAAAATAGGATTATTGTTGATGAAAGATATATGACTACTAGGGAGGGAGTATTTGCTGTTGGCGATGTCGTCACGGGTCCAAAAGACATACCATCAGCAATAAAAGCTGCATTGGTGGCATCTGAAGCAATTCATGAATATCTTGAAAACAAGTCATAGACGAATCTTCTAAATAGGAAAAATCTGCTTAATGTAGTATTGATTAATGTTGCCCATTAAACACTCGTGATAAAAGCAAAAAATAGCACATATGAGATGCATCAATACCTTCTTATGTGGTGTTTCTAATTTAAATTTTGGTTTTGTGTAAATGGATTATGGTTTTTTTGGGTGGGATACTAGTGAGTATATACACGTACAAAGAAGCAAACAACATAGATTTCCTCATAGGTCTAGCGAGAAGATATATTGATCTCAAAGATAAGGACTCTGCTATTAATGCATATTTAAACGTGTTAGTTCTTGATCCAACGAATCGGGCTGCAAAGGAAGAATTGTTTAGGCTAACAAACATAATGTATATCCACAAGGAAATAGGACATTCTGACGCTATTCTTAAGGCCGTCTGGACTAGTGATGGAAACTTTATAGCTAGTGGTGGTGCTGATGGAACAATTGTTGTCTGGCATTATCCAAGTGGTAAGATCATAAGATCCTTTCGATATAACCACATGTATATAACAACCATATCAAAGCATCCAAAATATCCCATTATTGCAAGCGGTTCAGACACAGGCGACATCGTAATCTATGATATTATCTCATGCAAAAAGAAATTACTGAGAGGGCATAGGGGTAGAATTAGTACCATTATATGGAGTTCTGAAGGAAAAAGGCTCGTGAGTGGTGCTAGTGATGGAAAAATAATTATTTGGGATCCAATATCAGCCAAGATGATCCGCGAATTAGATGGTCATGATAGAACAGTTATAGGTTTATCCTGGAGTCCAGGGGGGAGATACCTTTTAAGCTTCTCTTTGGACGGCATAATAAATGTTTGGAATCCAAGAACCGGCAGGATTGTATATAGATTGAGGGATCCCTCTGGACATGTATTCTCTGTAGCATGGTCTCCTAGAAGGGATATGGTAGCGAGCGCCTCCGCGGATGGGAACATAAGAATATTTGAGATAAAAACATCCAAAATGATGGTTTTTGGGAAACATAAACACCTAATATCTAGAATTTACTGGACAAAAGCTGATATATTGATAACCATGGGGTGGGATGGAAAAGTCATTGCGTGGGATCCCAATGGGTATAAAAAGATCTCTACTTTAGGTGGGCATAAAACACCGATAATCGGTTCCGCAATAACAAAAAATGGGAAGTACCTCGCAACTACTTCATTGGATAGAACAATAAAAGTTTGGGATCTTTCTCGTCTCCGGGGAATTGCTAGGTTCCACGGGCATAGTCACATAATAAGTAGTGTGGATTGGCATCCAAACAATAGGCTATTACTTAGTGCCTCTTGGGACAGGAGTATCTTCATTTGGAATGTGAGGCGGGCTGTTCATGAATCAACTTATCATAGATCTATAAATGGGATTGCATCTATAACCATAGACAAGGATGACAGATTGTTGGTGGAAGGATTCAAAAGTGGCGATGTGGTTGTTTTGGATATAGTAACATCGGGTATTATATATAGAAGGCATATACATGAATTATCTGTAAACTCTACCGCATGGAGCAGGGATAATAGTTATTTGGTCTCAGCGTCATTGGATTCGACGATTGCGATAGTTGATATGGAGACAGGAGAAATTGTATGTAAAAAGCCAATTTTTTCCCTAGGTATAAATTCCATTAGGAGAAATCCACAGAAGGATATTTTTATAGCGTGTTCAGATGATGGGTCGATAAAACTTATAGACCTCAATTGTGACATAATTTCCGAGTACAAGGGGCATGTCGCGGTTGTAAGTGATCTAAGTTGGGATAGTAAGGGTGACCATTTTGTTAGTTCATCATGGGATGGTACAATAAGAATTTGGAAGGTCAATGAAACGCGAGAAGTTATGTTGATTAAGTGTGGAGAAAAGGTGACATGTGTGGATTGGAACCCAAAGACAAACTATATAGCATTTGGGACAGAGATGGGCCGCATATACATATGGGACATCAAAGCTGGGAAACAAATATTTAGGATAGACGGCCATAGCAGTCCTATAACCTCCATAAAATGGAGCTATGATGGTGTCTTGGTAGCGAGTGGTGGAAAGGATGGGCTAGTGTTTGTATATAATGTAGTGAGGAAAAAAAGTAGGACATACTCCGTTCCATCCCCAGTTGGTGGCATATCTTGGTTAAGATATAAGAGGAATATTATTGCTGGTTGCAGTAATGGTGATATTGTTTTGGTTAGGGTGGATCTATGATTTCAGGATCCAAGATGAGATATAGATCAAAAGCATTTTTTATAATAATGATAATTCTGTTCGCTATATTCTCCATAACCAAAGAAGTGGTTAGTTATCGCAGCGTAGAAAGAAAATCTAAATTGAATAGTTCTCCCGACATGCTTGCAGTAATATGGAGCATCACAACGGGGGATACTATTTGGTGTTCTCCCGCTTTAGGCGATATAAATCGGGATAAGGTACCAGAAGTACTCGTAGGAAATAACAACAATACCCTATATGCTATAGACGGTAAAAGTGGGTCTGTTTTATGGAGATTTCATGCGGATGGCAAGATAAGGTCATCTCCCTCCTTGGCAGACTTAGACAATGATGGCATGATAGAGGTAGTATTTAGTTGTGATGCAGGGATAATATATGTCCTAAATGGAGAGAATGGTGGCTTAGAATGGGAATTCAACACAAGCCTATCCACCACCGAAAAAACTGTTCCACAATTTTCTAGTCCAGTAATTTATGATGTGGATATGGATGGTGATTATGAGATAGTAATCGGTGAAAGAGACAAAAATATATATGTAATAAGCAAGAATGGATCCTTGGAATGGAAGTATCAAGTGGACTCATGGGTTAGATCTTCGGTCGCCATTGGCGACATTGATGATGATTCTAATATTGAGATAATAGCCTGTAGCTACATGGGGCGGGTCTATGCCATAAACGGGGGGGATGGATCCCTATTATGGCAGCTACATCTCGGTGGCTGTGTTGTATCCTCTCCATGTCTGGTGGATGTTGATAGTGATCGGGGTCTCGAAGTTATTGCGGGGGACTTTAACGGAATGCTATATGCCCTCCGCGGAGCTGATGGAAAATTACTTTGGAATTTTAGCTCGGGTGGTCAGATATGGGCGACCCCCGCTATATGTGATCTAGATCTTGATAATAGGCCAGAAATTGTTCTATGTACAAACAATGGAAGTGTCTATGCGATAAATGCTGAGGACGGATCGACATTGTGGGAGTGCACTCCTAATATGAATTTCTCCTACTGGTTATCATCCCCTACGGTGGCGGATATTGATGGTGATAAATTTTTGGATGTTGTATTTGGTAGTACTGACGGTAGACTCTATGTTTTGGATGGGACTAATGGAGATATATCATATATGTTTGATGCTGGGAGCATGATAGAGAAATCCTCCGTTATAGTGGCAGACATTAATAACGATGGAAAACCAGAAATAATTTTTGGATGTACAAACGGAGTTATATATGCGGTTTCATCGGGTAAAGAGGCAAAACGTGTTTTCTGGGAAGCATTTAGCGGTGACTATGAGTTCCATCGAACAAAGAATCAATATATCCTAGATGCCGACGGGGATTTCTTGGCGGACATAACGGAGTCGCTAATCGGTACGAATAAATCATCGAATGATACAGACAATGACAAACTACCAGATAATTGGGAGTACATATATGGTCTCAATCCATTAGACCCCTCTGACGCTGAGAATGACTCTGATGATGATGGCCTATCCAATATTCAAGAATATATGTATGGAACAGACCCGTTTAATCCAGATACAGATGGCGATGGTGTAAAGGATGGAGAGGAAGTGGAAAAAGGGACAGATCCATTAGACCCAAATAGTTACCCACCAAAACCACCAACTTTGTATATACTACTGTTCGTTTTTTCCATGGTTATCGCCGCGTTATTCTTTGCGATTGTAATTTTGTTAAAAGCACGAAAGGAGAAAAAACAGAAGAAAAAATCTAACACTAATGAATAATAATGTCGGTTTTATCCCTAAATTTTTTGGGTTTGTTAGGATCATTATGGTTAGTCTCGCTTTATAATGAACCATTATTATAATTTCTGAGGGAGAATATGAAGCTAGGGGATAGTAGGATATATCTATTGTCCAATAGTCATATCGATGTTGCGTGGTTGTGGCCAAAAAAGGAGACAATAATTGTATGTCTCAGGACATTCGAGAAGGTAATAAAACAAATATTGAAATATGGCATAACATACGCACAGAGCACGGCGCTATACTACCACTGGATGGAAAAGAAATATCCAGAGATATTTAAAACAATAAAAAAACTGGTTAGGGATGGCCTATGGGAGATAGTGGGTGGGTCTTGGGTCGAGTTTGATGCAAATATGCCCCTAGGAGAATCCATAATAAGGCAGTTCCTATATGGAAAGAAATATCTATATGAAAAATTCGGCGTAGATGTTAAGGTGGCTTGGTTTCCAGACTCTTTTGGTTTTCCAATATCCTTACCAAAGATACTTAAAAGTGTAGGAATAGATTATTTTGTAACATGTAAATTGAATTGGAATGATACAAATAAATTCCCCTATAATATATTCCTGTGGATGTCTGATGATGGATCGAGTATAATTGCATATCAGACAGTCGGCTCCTATGATGACCCATTTGATGTTTCTAGGGTAATGAAATACCTTAAGAACCAGCTAGACAAAAACATAAATATAATGCTGTACCTATACGGTAAGGGTGACCACGGGGGTGGCCCTAGCGATTCAGAGATAAAGAGAATTATGGATGCTAGAAATAGGGATCCGAACATGTTTAGGTTGGGTCTAGCCGTAGAATTTTTCGATGAAGTTAAAAAGTTGCTTGCCGAGGGGAGAATAGATATCCCGTCTTGGAATGATGAACTATATTTAGAGTTTCATAGGGGCGTATACACGGTATATCCCAAGATAAAGAAACTGATCAGAACCACAGAGACTATGCTAATAAGACTGGAGTTCCTGCAGGTTCTCGCTAGGATATTGACTGGTGAACAAATAAAAGTAGATATGGCTCCACTTTGGAGAATTTTGTTGACGAATCAGTGTCATGATGTTTTATCTGGTACTATCAGCAAGGATGCTGGTGCCGAAGCGGAGAACGAATTGACTAGATGTTTAAAATTAGCGAGAGAACTAGAGAAGTCAATATTAGGGTTACTGTCAAGAAAGCTTAAGAAAGAATTGGAAGACAAGGGTTTGCTGGTCATAAATAGCCTATGTTGGGAGAGAGACTTAGTCTTGGATCTAAGGAAGGTACTCCCTAGGAAACAAATTGAACATCTAGGACACAAATACTGCAAGATTACTAAGATTCCTGGATTTGGCCTGAAATTCATAGAAATGGAAGATATAGTATTTGATGGTGATGTATCCTTGACTCGAAATGGAGACAATATAGTGGTTGAGAACAGATACTATAGGGTTGATATTGATGGGAAAAAGGGCCTGATTACTCAGATATATGACAAAAAAAGAGGACAGAACATTCTTTCGGGCCCCATATTTATCCGAATATATAAGGATGAGCCGTGCATGAAAAGGAGAAACTTTGCTGGGGTTTATGCCCACGTGTTCGATGCATGGGAAATTTATATACATGATAATAAGACAGCATATATAGACCTGATCAATGCGAAGAATCTGGCTATTTTGGAGGACTCATCCCTCCTAGTAAAAATTGAATCAACATTCGAATATTGGCAGAGGGAGGGCGAAGTTACAAGGTTTAATGTTAGATACATCATTGATGACACAGACGTTATAAAGATAGAGATCCATGCAGATTGGAGATGTACACATCGAATGGCAAAGCTTGTGATCCCCCTGAATACTGATGTGGATAGAGCAATATATGGGGCTCCATACGGGAAGGTATTGCGGGTAGATTATACATCGCCTAGAGCATCCAGATATGAAAGAGCAAAATATGAAGTCCCATCTACGGGATGGGTAAGCGTGGAAATTAAGGATTTTGGTGTTGCTATCTCTACAATTTCTAGATTTGGATTCTCAAAAAATGGAGGTATTATAGAAATATCATTACTAAGGTCGCCAACATATCCATCAGAGATGGGAATACACCTCCTTTCACTATTGCCAAGGTGGGCCACAAGACCAGAGTTCCTAGAGACAGGTTTTGCAAAAACAATAATGCGTCTAATGGCAAAAATAAATAAGTTCGTATCGAAAAACCACATGGATATTGGCGAGCATAAGTTTGTAATTGCACTAAAAACAACAAAGGACAATATATTAGACCCCATAAAAATGTGGATGGAGCAAATCTTTGAACCGATAGTCTCGGCATCAAGTCTAGATATTTACAATGCCCAAATAATCAAAATAGAGCCCGACACCGTAGTCTCTTATGTAAAACTATCCGAGGACAAAAGTGGTCTGATAATAAGGGTGTGGAATCCACTCGATAGAGCCCAATCATTAAAAATATTATCCGACAAAATAACCATGTCGAATGCATGGCTATGTAATGCCCTAGAAGAACCAATAGAAAAGATAAAATTAACCAAAAATGTGGCCAAATTCAAAATAGGGCCAAACGAAATAATGACTATTAGAATAGATATTGGAAAAACAAAAGCCTCATTTGCGTTTTTTTAAGGGGGCTGCCGTATGTGTACATTTGTGTGCGTTAAAAACCATTTCCAGAGCGGCGTAACATCTATCGTTTTTCTGTCGGCTTTTATTTTGTCCTCATAATCCCATGTGATTATTGTGAGGTTTTTGCAGTTAAGTTTTGTGCTCGCTTTGATTAGTGCTTTTATTTCCCTTTGCATTATTTCGTCTTTTGCTGATGCATACGTGACCTGTATAAGTTGCGAAACTATATCATTTTTAACGATGACGAAGTCTATCTCGTTTTTTTGCGGGTCCTTCCAGTAGAAGATATCTTCGTTGGGTTCTAATCCTGTCTTTATCAATTCTAGTAATACTAGGTGCTCCATTTGTCTTGATTTGCTTTTTTCCATGGAATAATATGTGGCAAGTCCTGTGTCTATTGCGTAGACTTTGGGTGTACTCAATTCTATTCTACGGAGGCTTTTGTCGAATTTCCTTAGAAAGAAGAACATTTTTATGTCCTCTAAGATCCTTTGGAAGTTGTATAGTGTTTTCTTGCTTATCTTTACCCCCCCTGACTTTAGAGTGTTATAGATCTTCCTGATGGAGAAATCTTTTGTGTTGGAGGATAGGGCGGACTTTATTAGGAATTCTAAGGCATATCTATTCCTTATGCCATATCTCTCAATTATGTCCTTGTATATCACTAGATCTAGGTATTCCCTAAAGAAGATCGATGGCGTTATGTTGCCCAGTACAATATCGGGGAAGAACCCAATGTCCATATGGGTATACATCAAATGCTTAATTGTGCTTACCGTATATAGGTCTAGGGGATATCTAATCTCAATGTCCTTTACTGATAGTGTCTCAGCCAGTGAGAATGGATATATATAAATGGGTATTGATCGTCCTCTTAATTGTGTGGCAATCTCCTTGGCTAAGAGTTTCGATGATGAACCAGTTATAAAGATATAATACCTCTTCTTGGCATGAAATGAATATACTACCTTAACCCAATTTTCTAGTGCCTGTATCTCATCCAGAAACATATATTTGGGATGTATGCCATAAAGTTCTTGGTGAATATATGGTAACCTCAGGGGATCACCAATCCCGATAGGCTCCTCAAAGTCAACAAACAAAAAATCTTCCTCGCGAAGTTGCATGTTCCTAATTATATGATACAGAAAATATGTCTTCCCTGACCTCCTAGGGCCAATAATAGATATAATAAAATTTCTATTTGGCACTACCCTGGTGAGTCTAGGCTTTACGTCCAAAGTTTCAATATCTCTTTTTTTCGTTACTAAATATTCCCTAATCTCCGTAGCGATCACCTGTAACCTAAAAATTGTCCCCCTATGGAACTACATTATTTAAAATTATTTCCCCCTAAATAAATCTAGTATATAATATCGATACAAGACTTTATTGTTATCAACTTCTTAAACACGTACTTAATCCTAATAAAACAAACCAAAAACACAGAAAACAAATTTTTTTATATTGGCTATTAAATATTGTTAAAGTCAAGGTGGGACTTTTGATTACAAAGATTTTGATCTTTCACGAGAGTGGTATACCAGTTTACATGTGGCCTAAAGAGGAAGAAACAGTAAGTTTGTTTTCAAGCTTCTTTTCTGCGATACAACAATTTTCAAAGGCCAATTTTGATCAGAATATATTGCTCATAGGTCTTGAAAGGGATAATATTATGTTTCTAAGATACAAGGAGTATATACTTTCTTTAGTTTTCACAGATAGGAATGAAATAGCACTTATAGATAGGGTCTCTAGAAGGATAATGCGTGAGATAGGCAGTCTACTGGACAGAGAGATTGATGAACTGCAATTCGATACGGGGCACTTCGCGATGAGATTTAAGGAGGCACTCGCTAAAAGTGGGATATTCTGGCTTTTCCAGATAGCCTCAATGGTCGTGCAACAGGAAAATATAATGGGGGTATCTATATTCGAGATTGATGTGAAGGAGGGGGTAAAACCCCTATATTATCCCGTAGAGCCATACCTAGGTTTTGAGAGGATAATGAGTAGTGTATTATCAAGCATTAAGGTCCTAAAGATATTGAGGGTCAGTAACATTAGCCCCCTAGATGTTATGTTCCTAGCCAAAAATGGTAATGGAATTAGATCATTATTCTTTAGCAATTTTGTGGCTCTACTCGAGTATCTAATAGAGAATGCGGATATTAAAAAACTGGAAAATGTGCTCGGCGAGAAACAAAGGATAAGATTAGGCATACATAACATTGAGCTATTCTATGAAATAGTATTCAATCTTTGTATTGATGTGCTGGGAGATTTACCCGTATATTGCCAGGTAGTGACCAACGATGGCAATATTGTGTTGGACTTTACGGAGGAGGATGTAAAATCATATATGTTACCGCCAGGGGTCGATATATTAAATATTATACAGACGGGATAGCTTTTGCTTTTATAAAATATATTTTAGGGATAAGAGACTGTGATTAAAAATGGGCTATGCCATAATCAGATTCTTAAAAATTTGCTCCTATATTGTTTGGATGATAACAACGCTCATTGGTACTGTCATGTTCTATAATCTTGCTGGTATTGAGTGGGAACCGCATGTAACCACGTATTCTGATTCTGTTGTTGTTGATGTTGCCATAGTATACAAGGGTTTTTTCTTTGATCTAAATTTTACAATTGAGGTTCGTCTCTATGATAAGTATAACCATACTCTGGCGTCTGGGATTGGATCAAAGGTACTTAAGCCAGGAGAATCTAAATCAGTTATGCTGGTTATATGGGTAAATACGACAAAAGTAGATCATGGAATCGTTGATATAAGAGTATACCAACTAAAGTGGGGGATGGAACTTATTGGCATGGACTTCTCATATGTAGTCTAGGGCGGTCTTCTATGCCTGTAAAAAGAACATTAACGGGAATAATAATGACAATTTGGACATTCATAAGTATGGTTATAATACCGCTCTCCACATTAAAGGCTCTCGAAAATGGGATAACGATCAGCGATGTGGAGCTAAAGGTACGGTTATTCATGCTTGATATAGGCATTATCTTTATGCTTGGCTTGGCGGCGATGATATTGACAGCATTATCCTATTCATTTAGAGGAAAACTGGATGCTCTTTTAACAATGCTAAAATACTCAGTAATAGCATACTATGAATGGGTCTGGGCAAATGGTGTCAGAAAGATGGAGGTACTAATGGCTGATCAAGTTGTCCACGTCGGTATAGACCTCGGAATGTGGATAATAATCGTGATTATTGGTAGCCTCTTTACTGGATTCCTAAAGGCCCTGCATAAATATCTAGAAGCAGGCAAGAATGAGGAAGAAAAAGAGGAGGAAGTATGGTAGCCATAAAAATAGGATTTTTGGGTCCTAATAATGGTGATGGATGATGGCTGAAAATGTCTTGGTCATAGAGATAGTCCCAGATAGTGATAATGTTAACCTAGAGGAAATTATCGAAACGGTAAAGGAAAAACTTCCATCGTATGCTCGTATGGTAGCGCATAAGATAGAGCCCTATGTATTCGGCCTAAATAAACTTGAGATTAGGGTTGTTATTCCCGAGAAAGAAGGACTCGTCGATGAGATAGAGTCACTCCTAAATAGTATTGAGGGTATCAGCGCGGAAGTCACGAGAATGGGTAGACTATAGCACTCTACAAAGTCAGGATTTTTTGATTGTATATTCTTTCTATTTATTACTATACAAAACCTAAACTTATTGGGGATTAGAATGATAAAAGAGGTAAATGAAGAGGAAATCACAAGAATTATAATCGGTGAGTCTGTCAAGGAGTGGATGTCATTTGTAGATAGTGACGTAATAATCGTTGGTGGGGGACCATCAGGACTAACTGCTGCATACTATATTGCACAGACGGGGGCCAGAACACTGGTTCTTGAGAGGAGAATCTCTCCTGGTGGAGGGATTGGTGGAGGAGGCAATCTGTTTCACAAAATTGTTGTTGCTAGACCAGCCAATGAGATTTTAGACGACATCGGGGCCAAATACAAGGAAGTTAAAGAAGGCATATATGTGCTTGATACTGCGGAACTTATCGCTAAATTGCTTAACGCGGCTATTAATGCAGGAGCCAAAATCTTGTTTGGTGTCCATGTAGAGGATGTAATATATAGGACAAATCCGCTTAGGATAGAGGGGGTAGTGGCGATATGGTCAGCAATCCCCCTAGCGCAACTTCATGTGGATCCTATAGGATTGAGATCTAGGGCTGTTATTGATGCGACTGGTCATGAGGCGGAGGTAGTGAATATAGTGGCGAGAAAGATCCCAGAATCAAACTTAAAGGTTCCTGGGGAGAAATCTATGAATGCTTCAGAGGGAGAAAAATTCACGGTAGAGAAGACCGGCGAAGTATTCCCAGGCCTCTATGTTACTGGTATGGCGGTCAATGCTACATATGGTGGCCCACGAATGGGACCAATATTTAGCTCTATGTTGCTATCGGGAAGGAAAGTCGCAGATATTGTAATAAAAAGACTAGAGGAGTGATAAAATGGGTATAGATATATTATCCATAATGTTTATTATTGCCGTGGTGGGGGCATGTATAGCTACAGCTGGAATAGCCGCAATTTTCGGATTTGCCTTTGGTCTTGTGATGTTTATATTGATTAGGATGATTGGTTCAAGTGTTTGTCAAAAAATGCTTGGTCTCGATTTTAAGCTATTTATAATGGCCAAAAAGACTGGGGCGAGGGAGTGTGTTTTATTCGACGCGAAGTACAGGATGGAGCATAAGGGCTTTTCTGGTGTAATCAATGTGGCTATGAGGATTACTTGGATTGGCCTTGGAGTGGGATTACTTACATTGAGATTCGTTCTTGATAAGCTTGCAAGCATGCATGGGCAGAATACTGGATCCCCCGGTATACCCGAGATACTATTAATAGGATTCTTGGCCGTGATAGTAGGAACGATCTTCTCTCCCCTAGCGGTTCCATACTGGGTTATAAACAGTAGCAGGGTAAGGATAATAGACAAGAAAAATGGAACCATATACTTGCCGGGCACCATATTGAGATCACTATTTAGGGGCATCCTTGGAGTAGGCAATATTGCGGTTATAGCATACTTCATAAGGGAATCAATAAACTATACAGGAAATTTCACCGATGGAATTTTTCTCGCATTTATTGCTTTATCGCTAGTATTTGGATCTGTGGGCCTAGCTGGCATTATGGCCTCCATACTCCTACTCTATAAGAGCTCAGACATGCTAAATGATGTATTGAGCGATTTCGAGGACACATATAGAAGTGTAGCAATCAACGCTGAGGAGTTTCTCGAGATGTATAAAGAATACCTTCCAAAGGAAGAGGCCCCACTGGAGGAAACCCTAAAAGAAGAGGCCGAGGCTATTGAAAAAGAGGAGGCTATAGGGGAAGAAACTACACAGGAACAAGAGAACATGGAGAATAATGATTCGCAATGAGCAAATGCTATCCATAGCACTTCCTAACATGCGTTCTATTTCATTTCATACTTCTTTTTCTCATGCGATATATATCGGTAATAACCGATATATCGGTACATTCCTATATATTAAATCGTCTAATGAGACGAAAAATATTCTTTCATGGTGATAAATTTGGAGATCGATTACTTCAAGTATGCGGTTATAGCGATTTTTATTAGTATAGTCTTTGTTTTTACCGTTATAATTGCGATAAGTATTCCGGCGACAAGGGGTTTCTGGAATGTTGGAGAGGCTGGAGTTTATTTATCTGCACTAATAGCTGGCCCCATTGTGGGATGCATAGCGGGGGGTATAGGCTCTGCACTTGCGGATATAGTACTCGGCTATGCATATTATGCTCCAGGGACACTAACCATAAAGGGGGCTGAGGGGTTCATAACCGGGTACATATATCATTCCATAAGAAGCAAGATATACCAAAGTGGTCATGGAAGCGGTGACGGTGGGCATATAGACGCTCCAAATGTGGGGCTACAAAGGAATGTTGCTTGGAAATATTATGTGTCTATACTAGTAGCCTTAATAGTGGGTGCTGTGGGGTATGTGACATATTACTTTGGTTTTAGGGTCGGAGAAATAGAGATAAGTCTGGAGTTAGAACCACTTGGAAGGTCAATTGGGTTTCACATGAATTTTATATATCTGGTTTTGTTTGTGGTGGTTTTAGGTTTCTTTATAATTTTCCTGCTCCTAGTAGAGAAGGAGATGTATCTAATGATTTTTTCATGTCTTGTAGGCGGCGTGGTTATGGTGTTTGGGTACTTTCTATACGAGACACTCGTGCTAGGTGGGGAAATCGCCTTGATAGAGGTGCTCCCAAATTTCCTACAATCCATAATTGGTATTGCATTGAGCATACCTGTTGTTAGAAAGCTGGAAGAGATGGGTGCTCTTGATAAATATAGAGAACTTGTGGGTAAAGTATAAGAACATTGATGTTATTAGAGATATCAGTCTAGATATAGATAGGGGCCTAGTGGTAGTGGCTGGGAAGACGGGCAGTGGAAAGACAACATTGGCTAGGACGATTGCGGGTATAATACCCCACATAATACATGCGGAAGTTCGTGGAATTATTGATGTCCTAGGAGTAAGCCCCATAACACAGGGGATATCTGCATTGGCTGGCAAACTAGTATATGTACCCCAGAACCCAGAGATGTATGTTACATCGTTATATGTTGATGATGAGATAGTCTCTATTGCATGCAACATTGGTGAGGAGAGAATAGAGATTACAGAGAGACTAAAAAGGATTGTGGCTAGATTAGGAATCCATAATTTATTGGATAAGAATGTTCTTGCTCTTAGCTCTGGGCAACTCCAGCTAGTATCTATAGCCACGGCCCTAGTTTCTGGTGCCAAAATACTACTTCTTGATGAACCTTTAGCAAGACTAGATTATGTTAACTCAATGAAGATATCTAAAATATTAAGAGAAATCGCTAACGACGGTAGGCTGGTCATAGTTTTTGAACATCACCTAGACCACCTAATCTATCTGTCTGATAGGGTGATATTGATTGATGAGGGTAGAATAGTCGCTGATGCCCCACCTAGAGAGGCAATATATAGTCTAATCGAAATAGATATACCAGAGATCTCTGAGGCGTTCTCTATGCTATACCGCAATGGATGTGTGGATAGGATTCCAATATCTGTGGATGAGGCATTAAAGGTGTTTATGGATGCTATTACTAAAAGACATATGGTTTAGGTATGGAACTGGAGATTGGGTATTGAAAGGCATATCTCTAAGCCTTGGATATGGTGTCCATTGTATTATTGGCCCTAATGGATCGGGAAAAACGACATTAATAAGAATTATAGCTGGCGCTTTAAAACCCAGTAGGGGTATTGTCGAGATTTTCGGCAAGAAGATAAGAAGCATAAAGGACTCGGTGGGGCTATGTATATATGTTCCATCAAATCCGCACATGTTCTTGGTCGGGCCAAGGGTGAGGGATGATTTTGATAAGATCCTAAGGATAAGTGGTGGGGAATCGCAGAGTATTATAGATGGTTGCGGATTACATGAATTGTTGGATAAGAGAATAATTGAACTAAGTGAAGGCCAAAAGCGGGTAGTAGCTATAGCATCAGCACTATTAATGAATACCAGGCTAATATTATTGGACGAGCCATCCGTGGGTTTGGATAAGAGTTTTAGAACAAAAATGATGAATATGCTCAGGATAGCCTCCAAGGATAAAATCATTTTTATTGCAACAAATGACCTAAGGATAGTCTATGATGTAGATACACTAATACTTCTTAGAAACGGGAAAATAGAAGCGGCCGGAGCACCAGCTGAAGTATTATACGATTATGGGAGGCTTGGATTTAGGACTCAGATTATTGATTTCTTACGGGAGATTAATAACAATAGTTTATACAGGTTCCACAAAATAATTAGTCCCTATGACCTATATAGGGCCCTAAGGGGATACTTTTGCTCGACCTAAAATCCTTTGCTAATGCCTTTATGACCGAACGCAAGGATACGCCTCTGCATAGGTCTCATCCATTATTAAAATTAATTGGTACCGTGCTTTTGTTTTTTGTCATAGCCCTATCCAATGACTTGGGGCTGATAATTACTGCATTGATATATATAACCCTTGAATGTTTTGTGGGCAGGATAATCAGAAATATAACATCATTCATATACAGCATGAGATGGTTTATTTTCACAATATCCTTATTGCTATTCATATTATACGAACCACTTAGAGCGATAATAATCCTTGCGAAAATATTTGCCGGAACCATAACGATATTCGCATTCATATTATCTACAAACTATACTGATCTAATGTACTCATTAGAGAAAATACGAGTCCCACAAGGAATACTTCTACCCACGCAACTAGCACTAAGGACAATACCATTGCTATCGAAAGACGCCCTGGAGGCCTCAGAAGCGCTGGTGTTAAGAAAAGAGCTTCGACCATCAATTTTCCCTAGAGGAATAACAAGCCTCCTAGCATTAGTAGTCTCGATGGCGATATTAAGAGCAGAGTGTTTGGGTGAGGCATTAGCCGCGAAGTACTATGGAGTCGCTAA
This sequence comes from uncultured Nitrososphaerota archaeon, assembly GCA_964636085.1. Taxonomy (GTDB): domain Archaea; phylum Asgardarchaeota; class Njordarchaeia; order Njordarchaeales; family Panguiarchaeaceae; genus Panguiarchaeum. Next base: position 24,509 of record CAZWPQ010000007.1, on the reverse strand, counting down.
AAAGAGAACCTATTTGAGGCGACCCAAGGTTACAGCGTATAGTATCATTCAGTTAGCCATAAAACTGATCCTATTAATCATAGCAATAGTGGGGATTGAAGTTGTGGACTACATTTATCTAATTATAGACAAGATTAAAGACATGCAACTCTTCTTTAAATTTGGATAATCGCCTTATTTTTATTGGATTTTCAATAGTATCGTGAGATGCATGGAGGAGTACGAATCAAAAGTCCCAGTTTTGCCCTTCTCGGCATTTGTGGATCAAGATCTACTCAAGTTGGCATTGTTGGCAATTGCCGTAAACCCAAACATAGGCGGTATTCTAATAAGAGGGGAGAAAGGGTCTGGCAAAAGTGTGATTGTTAGAGCCTTAGCGGATATACTGCCCCCAATAGAAGTCGTGGCGGATTGCCCGTTCAGATGCGACCCCCATAATATAACCAATATGTGTCCGACATGTAGAAAAAGGTTAGAGAATGGCGAAAAATTACCCATAAAAAAAGTTAATATGAGAATTGTTAACTTACCCATTGGTGCAACGGAGGAAATGGTAGTAGGCACAATAGACATAGAGAAAGTTCTAAAGGAGGGAATAAGGGCCTTCCAACCCGGAATTTTAGCCCGAGCGAACAGGAATATCCTGTATATAGATGAAATTAATCTGTTGCCAGATCACATTGCCGATCTAATACTGGACGCCGCAGCAATGGGATGGAATTATGTTGAGAGAGAAAATGTCAGTGTTTTTCATCCAGCAAAATTTATACTTATAGGAACAATGAACCCAGAGGAGGGGGACATAAGACCACAGCTTTTAGACCGTTTGCCATTATGTGTGGATGTAAAGGGGCTGAAGGATCCAGACTTGAGGGTGGAGATAGTTAAAAGAAACATACAGTTCAGTCAGGATCCGCAGGGATTTATGGAAAAATTTAGGGAAAAACAAGAGATGCTAAGAAAGAGGATTGAGTATGGGAGGAAGATCCTAAGAAGCATAGAAGTCCCAGAATATATTATTCACCTAATAGCGAGTCTATGTACGGAATTGGAGGTAGATGGGCATAGACCAGATATCGTAATAATGCAGACAGCAATGGCTCTCGCCGCTCTTGAGGGGAGGGCTATGGTAGAACCAGACGACGTGCGGTTAGCAGCTTTTATGGCGCTCATACACCGAACAAGGAAGGGAGGGCTCCTAGAGCCACCATCCTTAGAAGAGATACATGAGGCCTTTATGAGAAGCGTAAAGAAGGTAAGGACAAAGTTTAAGATAAAAATAAACCTAAAGGGTAGGAGGGCTTCCGATTATATGGAGTCAATACTCAAACGTTTTATTGCTACAGAAATGAAACAGAAAGTCAGCATAAAACATGAGCAATTTTTTCGCTGATAAATACGTGGAGGAGGGCCCAGCAGCCGGACTGCCAAAGAAATCGGATAAATTTGAGTATGTTGAGAGGGACGCGTCCAGGAGAGCTAAGGAGCTATCTAAGAGAAAACTAAAGAGAAGGATGCTGTCAACGCTCGTAAAATTAAGACTCTTAGCCCCACTAAAATTCGTTAGGCCATATAGATCCGAGCATGCGAAGGATGCTGATCTGGAATACTCATCATATTCAAAAACTAAGAGCAAAACTTTTGGTCTAGCAAAAATTCCGCTAACAAAGACTATGTTCCCCAAGCCCAGTCCCTTAAGGCTGGACAAAATAACAGCGATTAAATGCGATGAGGTTACTCAAGTTTCGGGATACTATTCTGGGGCTATTACCCGAATATGGGCTAATGGAAGCTATTATGGTGTGAGAGGAGCAATAGCCTATGGCAGGAGGGGCTACTATGTGACATATAGAAATTACTCTAGAGAGTATTACGACATAGCACTAATACCGACAATATTATCGGCGATAAAGCGAGGCCATGGCGAAATGAAAATAGATATAGAAGATATAAAAACGAAGATAAGGGCTGGGAAGCGTAGGCTTATGCTTATAGTGCTACTTGATGCCAGCGATAGCATGAGACCATTCATACCCATGATTGTAAGATTACTCCTCAAATTTCATAAAATTGCCTGGAAGATGAGAAGTCTATTGGGGTTAGTTACGTGCTATGGCACAGAGGCACGTGTGCTCACATATCCAACCTCGAACATAAATAAGGTGATCAGAGGCCTAATGAATGTGGAATTCTCTGGTAAAACTCCCCTATCAAAAGGGTTATTGGTAGCGCATAGACTAATAATATCCCAGAAAATAAAGAACCCCGATGCTATCCCAAGGATACTGCTGATATCGGATGGTCTAGCAAATATTCCTCTCGATAAACCAATAAATCTGGAGCTAAGGAAAAAAATCTATTCGGAAGCCCAAGCAGACGTATTTGCAGTGGCAAAACTATTGGCTCAAAATCGAGTAAGAATAATCGCTATCAATCCATGGCACATAACAGAATGGTACAGCAGAATATTCATTTCCCCTACAAAACTACTAATGAAGGCCACCGAGATAACTGGGGGAATATACCTGGGGATAGACATGAATACATTTTTCAAGGTAGACAGATATGGTATACATTACAGACGTCTGAAGAAAGAAGAAATAAATAATCTAATCGACTATATAATCGCCTCTATATTCGAATCATTATTATGATCGATTTGAGGGATAAAAATGGGAAGGAATTAATAAAACCAGGTACTATTCTTCTATTGCGTCATCTTTTACGCTAAAAATCAGCTATAAGAGAAGTATAGTTACTCCCCTAATGCTTCACTAGATCTCATGCATATACATATACATATACACTCATATCGTATTGATATAGCCCACAATTCCTTAGATCTTTAATCATCTAGTGTCCATGATTTTGCATTTAGACGCCCTAACCCACCTACATAACTGCAAATGCAATTGTTTTAAATCATGTAGGTAAATCCAACAGCAAACAGCAATAATATTAAATCTTGAGAAATTACCTTTTATATTATTGGTGATTCCATTGGGTAGTTATGTCGTCAGAGTAATTAGGCTCAAGGACAAGAACCACGTTGCCATTCCACTGCCCCCAGATGTTGGCATGTCCGAGGGAGATCCAGTTTCGATTACTATTCTTGAAGAGGGGGAACTGCTTATTAAAAGAGTCGTAGATGAAGAAGAAATCATCAAAAAACTGAGGGATGGAGTAGAGGCCAAGGGTTTTGATGGAGAGGGCGTGGACGACATTATTAAGAGTTGTAAGGAATGGTTCAGAAGGCATTAATTGATGTCGGAGTACTAGTACTTGCGCTCGAAAAGAATAACCCCATAAGGCAGAAGTATCTAGGGATAATAGAGAAATGCGTCAGAGGAGAGATAAGGGCCTACATACCATACACAGTTATCCTTGGCACGTATCACGTATTGACAACGAGATTTAAAGTAAAGCCCTCTGATGCACTAGATATACTCAAAACATTCATGGAGTCTAGAAAGATAAGGTGGATTGTTGATATGAATCATGCGATTATCTTAAGAAGCCTAGAAATAGCATCGAAACTAGGGATAGAAAGTTGGGATGGATACATTCTAGCACTAGCAAAGAAGTATGGAATTTCAGTAATATATTCGATAGATACCGACCTAACGAAGGAAGGAAAAATCGAAGTACGCGGATTGCTTTCAGACGATGAAAAGAACTTATTGGACAAATACCTAAGAAAACTAAAAGAGACTTGTAAACAAAGATGCTAACACTTTGAAGAAAAATAAAATCAAAATCAAGCATCACTTGGGAGTTTTCCATGGTCTTAGCCATGTACATATGCACTTGTATCGTGTGGATATAGTCCACAACTCCCTAGATATCTAATTGTCTAATGTGTATATTTCCGTTTTAACATACTCTACTCTCTTCAAGTATTTTTTGATTGTATTCAGGATAAGTGTTCCCGTGGGAAGCATGCCGTGGTTATTATTGAGAAAAAAGTATAACTCCTTGACCCCCTCTACTTTGTTGATGATAGCCCTATAGATTTCAATAATTTCGTTCTCTGTATACAGATGATGGTACCAAACCGTTCTTCCATGTATACGGACATAAATCCTACTTGAGGATCTAAAAATTTTGTTCCGGAACTCTGGGGCATCCACGGAGACCAATGTTACCCCCATCTTTCGCCCCCATTGCTCCCATTTAGGAGCAAACCAAGCCTCGTTTCTAAATTCTATTGCGAATGACTCCCCCAAGTCTGCATTTGCTATGAAATTCTCGAGGTTCTCCAGGGTTTTGGATGTTGGTTTTAATGATGGGGGACACTGAAATAGATAAAATTTTATGAGTCCTCTCTCTTCCATAGGTCTAAATAACTGCCTAAATCGACTCCATGTCTTTAGAGACTTAGGACTAAACCTCATTCGGTGCGTTATTAATTGATTGACTTTTATGGACCAAGAAAGCTTCGAACCAATCTTAGCCCAGTGCTTAGGAAGGCTGGGGTATGGAAATCTGTAGAAGGACATATTCAATTCTACTGCATTGAATCTTGTATTTTGAATATACCACTTAAGACTTCTTCCCTTGTTCCAGAAGTAATTCCAACCACTAGTACCCACGAATAATGTGATCATTCTATCACTCCGTATATTAGAAAAAAATGTATTGTTATTAGTTGATTATGATTTTTCGGGGGATATGTATGGCCACTAAGAGGAGGGAGATATTGTGCAAGTTTGCTATACCACTAATTCTCTATATTGTTGTATTCTCGACACTTTACGGTATTTTCAACCTGTATCTAAATCTACCTAAAAGATATTCGAATCCTCCCAGCGAATCCTACATAGATTACTGGTATGAAGTTATGGACGATATAAAGGATGCGACCTCGCTAAATCCAGAGATAAATAAGACAAGGCTTATAAGTTATGAGGGCGTCCTACTAAACGAGACACACTACTACATACTCAGCGAGAGGTATGGAGGAAAGGACATTATGATACATGTAGTTCTAACGTATAACGGGAATCCAACACCAAAACCGTGTATTGTTCTTATCCATGGCTATGGGGGCAATTGGACAGTCTTTAAAGATCATATGAAAGAGTTGGCAAAGGAGGGATACGTTGTTTTAGCTCTCGACGCTCCCGGAGCATCCGGAAATTCGACAGATTTTCCAAGTGATGATCCTGAAAATATTGTCAATACTACTAATGGTCCAGAGTATGGGTATTTTTACCATGTGGCATATGCTGTTATGAGAACCATTACATTCGCCACCACCCTAAGTTTTGTCGATTCAAAGACTATAATCGTTAGTGGTGTATCCATGGGTGGGCTAATGACAATAATTACCGGAGCTGTGGATGATAGGATATTCGCAATTATGCCCATAGTTGCTGCGGGGAATTATTTGGATTCCATATATAGTGGCTCGTTTGCGAATGGATTAGTCCCAAAGGATGTTTCTATAGAGTCTATCCAAGCACAAAACACGATGAAGTTTTTTGATTTGTATGCATATGCTAAGAGAATAGAAAAGCCTGTTCTATACATCGCAGTAACTAATGATGAGTATTTTAATCTGGTCGCGTTCAACGACACCTTTAATGCCTTCAACACCACAGAGAAGACATTAATAATATATCCCAATAGCAATCATTATGGAGATCCTTACTGGGAAGACGTCGTTTTGGATAGTGTATTGTCCTGGCTAGATGGCATATTGAGCGGGGCGCCCCGCCCAAAAATCTTGTCCGTAGAAGTAACAAAAAAGAATTACGTCATGGCTAGTAAAATCAGTGTAGTGGCTCAAGCAGTGGCTTTGGATAATAAAGTATTTCTAATACATCGTGATGGTACTGCTCTCTCTAAATGGAAAATCAGCGAAATGAGACTTGAGGAGGGAGAATACAGGGGAGAATTCAGTATTATCGATTCTCCCTCCGCCACACTGTATGTTGCTATTGGGAAACAGGAGGGCGATAGAATAATAATACTTTGTGCGACACCCATATACTCATTTGGAGTAAAACCATTGTTCCTACCAATAACAATTATTGTTGGGGGGATAATCCTACTATACGTCTCCCTTAAAACATATCAAATGTCGCTAAGAGAAATAAAAGAGCATGTCCTTAACAAAATCAGGGAGAAAAAGATCCAACTCTCAACTTGGGTGGTTGCTACAACATCGATATATGCTCCAGCCATAAGTATGGCCGGTAGAAAACATCTAACAATATGGGAGATCCTCGAGAGAATAAAAATATTGCTCCAGTGCGAAGGCAAAATCCCTGTTGTGAGCCCCATGGAAGTCCTGTCAATAGCGGCCATTTTCTTGGTGATGATCCTATACTCAATTCGGGAAAGATGGCTACATCTGGCCTATGCTGCGGTGATTATTCTGTTGCCTCACGCCTATACAATAATGTTTGTTGTACCAACAAGGGACGTGCTTGGATCGGGATTCTATATAGGCTTCTACTTGGCAATTATTGCGCTCATAATACCCATAGCATATGCGTTGTTCCCCAGATTAAAGCGTTGGTTTAGACGACACTAATAATTTTTCATGGTTTTTATGTTGAATTGGAAGAAACTAATATCCTTGGGCGAGGCTATATCTATAATTAGGTCCAACGCACCGAAAATAACGGATATAGAATGTCTAAATATAAGGAAGGCCATAGATAGGGTATTGGTATACAACATAAGGGCAACCCATGATATCCCACCCTTTGATAGGGCAGCAATGGATGGCTATGCGGTCAGAGCCGAAGATATATGGGGGGCAAATAATGAAAATCCAAGGATTCTAAAATTAATAGGAGAATCCGATATAGGAAAACCGTTTAGTGGGTCTTTAGGGGTAGGCGAGGCCGTATATGTTCATACGGGCTCAATGATCCCTTCGGGTGCGGATGCTGTTGTTCCCGTAGAATACACAAGATTGGAGGGCTCCAGTGTATATGTCTATAGGGGCGTAGTTAAGGGGGCAAATATATCCAAGCGGGGGGAAGATGTAAAAAAAGGCCAAATTGTTCTAAAAAGGGGAAAAATACTAGATCCATGTGATATTGCCATTCTTAAGGCCATGGGAATAAGGGAGGTGAGGGTTTACAGAAGACCAAAAATCTCGGTATTGGCATGTGGTAGTGAACTCGTAGATAACCCAGATGAATCTGGCGAGGGAAAAATCATCGAGTATAGCAGAGAGATAGTGATCGGCCTAGCTAGGAAATATGGATGCGATGTTATCGACTTGGGGATAGTTCCCGATGATATGGACGAGATCCATGCAAAGATATTAGAACAAAAAGATCTATCTGATATAATTATTACAGTTGGGGGGACTAGCATCGGAAAGCACGATCTAATACCATTATTACTAAAGACGAGGGGGGAACTCCTTTTCCATGGCGTTTCTATCCAGCCAGGAAAACCTGTATGTGCAGGCAAAATAGATGGACTATTTCTAGTAGGCGCCCCTGGGCTCCCTGTAGCCACATATGTCGTAGGTATAACAATAATCAAGGCAGCAATAGAGGAAACATTAAACATTTCTGGGAAGTTTTTTATCCCGACAATTAGGGCAAGATTGACAAGGAAAATATGGTCGAAACCAGGGGTACGGTCATTCGTGAGGGTGAAAATATACAGGAAGAACAATGAGTATTACGCAGAACCAATAATGATTAGTGGAGCAGGCATTCTATCATCATTAGTTATGAGCGATGGAATAGTTGAAATCCCCGAAGAAATCGAGGGATACGACAAGGATCAAGTGGTTGAGGTCCAACTAATCAAGTATTACATCCAAGACAATACTGATTAAATGGCCTGAATGTCCGATCAAAAAGCGAAATAGTCCAACATATAACAACCAATACCGAAGGAGCCATGTGATGTTTCCATGCTACAATCTCCTTGAGTATAGCTAAATAATTATGTAGCCCCAAACTATAATTTGCATGAGTCCCCAATATTTTTATGCACGGTTAGAACTATAGGAATATTAGAAATCAACCAGGTGTATGTGGTATGAAGAAGATAGCCATAATCCTACTCGTATGGCTGGTTGCAGGCCCTGTTTCCCTGCTGGCCGCTGGCCAGCAGAGTGAAATAAAAACAACGCAAGTTTCAAGTACAACGGACGTGGGGGTCTACGGTGAGTTCGCAAACTTTTACTTGGGTAAGGGAAATGCTACAGCAATGGTACTAGCGTGCATTGGAGGCAATGTATCTGTACCAGTTGACTTTGACTGGCCAGAAATGGATGGCCTTATAGCTCTTCGCATTGCAGCAGGAGTAGGACATAGATGGTGGCTCTATTACCACCATGACATATATCCAGAAATACCTCCGATGGTAACATTAATAATGGCCTATGATAGCTCGATTACTAATGCTGTTGATAAGGCAAAATCTTTGTCTGAGAAAATAGGAGATAATCTTAATGTAACATTCTATCCCCTATGGTCATGGGAAGAAAGAAACATGACAATTGTTCTCTTCACGGCAGAGCTTGGTTTGGATGAGACTGCAGATTTTATGAGGAATATCATAATAAGCAAATTTAGAAATAGCGGGCTCTCAATATTTGCAAATTCCCCTGTGATAGACGATAACCTAGCCAACGAGAGATACACGAGGGCAGCATTAACAATAATCCAGGATCTAAGAGATGTTGATAGTGATGGTAATTATGAGGAGTATGTACCAGTCCTAGTCCTTGCAACTGTCCTCAGAAACTCGATAAATGAAGTAGGGGACGGATGGTATAACATATCCATACGTCATGCGCTACAACTATCGGCTGGACAGAAGATAGAGGCCGATGAAATCTCTAATATCAGTATAATAAAGATAAGCTCATTCCTACCTATAGAGATTGATGAATCAAGAACAAATCCGCTTCCAGACAATGCGATGTATGAGTACTCTGGAAAACTAATCTATGTAATTAAGGCTGGCGATAGAGAGAAGGATCCCCTAGACGACATAGTTGTCTACATGAAGCCCTTTAACTTCACTGAAGAACTAGAAACAATGCCCCTAGTTACAGGAGGGTTCTACATAAGTAGTGTTGATGAAGGACTTCCAATGTGGGGCTTTGCCACAGTCAATATTACATACTCTATATCTCTAACGAATATTGGTAAAGGAGATGCTGTAAACGTAACATTGATAATACCCGTTATTGGTGCGTTGAAATCAGCACTAGACGCCATGATCTCTAACTTGACCGGGATGGGGTTCCCTGTAAACTATGACAATTTCACATATGGCGAGGGCTGGAATAGGAGATACGTGAGACTTGGAGATTTCTATGGCGAGGCATATGTAATGAGTGTCGGAAACTTGGGAGTAAATGATACTGTTGAAGTAAACTTTGGTTTAATTCTGATCCCAGACATACTATCTGGCAGAGGCATAGCCGTAATTTCACCACCAGTAGGTCCCCTATTTGGATATGAGGACTTAGACGGCAAGCGCTATTTTGGCTTCACTAATGGTTTCACTGTTGCTCCAAGAGTTGTCTCAGCGATAGGCTTCTTGGTTCCAGAGGGTAGGCCTGAGGAGGTAGAAGGCAGAAATATGACATACAGGTTCAACTTTAGGCTACCAGTATATGCGTTTGGTACCGGAAACATAAAGAATGTTCTAGTTAAGCTCTATGTTAGCAAGCCAGAAGGCATGTTTAGTGTTTCAGATACAATACTCAAAGATGCTGATGCCAAAGACATAATAGAGGGAGGATCCCATTACAACTTCTCGCTAAGCTTTGAGGCAAGACTTAGGTCTGGCGTCTGGCTAATATATGGTACGGTAGAATTTGATGTTAGAATTGGGCCTGAAACAGTACATTTGGGATTTGTAACAAATAGCTACATGGTCTATGTTCCGCCGAAGCCCTGGGTAATATCGAAGTGGATAAAGAAGCATGTGTTCCCCTATCCACACGTTGAGCTAGACGTGTCAAAGGTAGCTACGTATGATAATAGTACTGGCGAACTAACAATCAAGGTAAACATAACCAATATAGGAGACACCAATACAACAATTAGAACATGCGAATTCCTGCTGACGGATTACGTAGATATTGACTCTGGATACAGAGGAGTTTTGCACTTTAGGATCAATGGGGAGGAACTGGATAGTGGCGAATACTATGTAGTAATAAATGAAGAATTGGGTGTCCTCATTATAATGTCGCCCAACATAAGCATAGGTGTAAACACCACAGTAAACATAGAGATTGTCGTCAAGACCGATGTCAATTATACTGGCGAGTTTGTTGTGCGTCCAACATTAATAAAGTATGTGTTTGGAGAATATACACCAGACGAGATTGAGAAGGAGAGAGATCAAGCAGATGAGACAGGAGCGAGGATGTATGGCGAACATGAGGGTGAAGAGACCGAGCATGGTATGGAGGGCTCCAAACTAAGAATACTTATGGAAAGGTCTATGGTTGTGTTTCAGGAGGGTGGGGATACTACCCCGTTATCCACGTTCACAAATGCCGTGGTTTTGTCTGTTGCGCCTCCAAGCGGTAAAAAAGTACACTGGGGATTCATAATATTGTTGACCATAGTCATAAGCATAATTGTAGTTGCATACATAGTGGTATCCAAGAGAAAAAGCTAGAGATATTCCTTTATTACTTTTTTTTGTTTTGTTTTTTGATGACGATGAATGAATATGAAGAGGAAATAGATGTATTTAAGGTTCTTAGCCATCCCCTGAGAAGAAAGATAATAAAATTTATTGCTGAGAAGGGTGCTGTAAGCTATAGTGACCTAATAAAGATAGTTCCTAAACCAGGGGCGCTTTATCATCACTTGAGGCTTCTGGGAGACCTTGTATATCAAGACGAATCCCGTATGTACCGGCTTTCTGAAAAGGGCCAGAGGATATATGATATATTGATCTCCGATTTTTTTGTTCCTGAGGATAAATTTATCCATAAGATACTTACTCCTCGAATGCTTTTCGAGAAAATAGAGGGATGGGTAGCGATAACGCTAGTAGTCATATATCTTGCATCGAATTTGGTGTGGATATGCTCTAGCGAGTTATTACCTATATTTATACTTATTGGGCCAGTTCGGCATAATTGGTATGCTGGTATTGTTTTTTCCATTTTTAACTGGATCATTAGTTGCATTATGCTTAAGTTTATCATCAAGTGCCTATATAAGCGTAGGGTTCATCTCTTAGATCTGCTCACCAGAACCACTATTCCGTTACTCCTAGTCAACATCTACCCAATAGCGATTGCGGGTAGGGACTTTATAGTCGTGGGCATATCATATGTACTTATACAGTTTTTTGGTTTGCTATTCATGATATCCGCCGTTAGCGTTGTGGCGAGACTTCCCCTCAGAAGCTCACTAGCGGTGGTAATAATACTCCACTATGCTTCCCTTATAGCTACTACAACATTGATATTCTTCGGATCTGTAGGTTTATTTTAGGGCCAAAAAGACAGAACATTGGTATAATCAGCACTATAAATACATGCCAGATAGATCGTTGAGAGAAAAAGCGTTGGATGTTATGGGATAATGAGGCCCCAAAGAAAGGATAAGAGAAAAATTCCTGATGGGTCCTTAATTGAGTTTGTTGCTAGAGTTTTGATATTCTTAGTTTCTTATGAGTCATATAGAGGTTATAGTTATAGAAATATGATGTTTCGCCTGTCTTCCGGTGGCTACGATGAGCAATGTTGATATCGTGGAGAAGTACTATGACTTTCATGCGGATTATGAGGATAAAAGGCTTTTTAAAGACCCATACCATATGCTAGAGTTTATCGTGACGTTCCATTATCTCAAAAAATATCTCCCCAAATCTGGGAACATTCTAGATTGTGGCTGCGGATCTGGGAACTATTCTATTGTTCTAGCGGGGATGGGATACAACATCGCACTTGTCGATATTAGCCAGCGTCTTCTTGATCTTGCTGTAGAGAAGTTTCGGCGAACTAAACGGCTTAATAGACTCATAGCAGTATTGAAAACATCCTCGACAGATCTGGGCATGTTTACAAACGAGAAATTTGATGCCATACTCTGTTTTGGACCCCTATACCATCTCCCCAATGAGAATGATCAGGTGAAAACTGTTAAAGAGCTGAGGAGAGTTTTAAAGTCGAGTGGTATCTTGTTTGTCTCAGCGATAAGCTATTTTGGTGTTCTGGGTACGATAGTAAAATATTTTCCAGAGGAGTTAATACTGGATAGCCATAGAGACCTCTTTGAGAGAGGAATACACCTATCTAAATGGCATGATTATGACATCAGTGTTTTTCCTGATGCAAAATTTTGGAGGCCGCTTGAGCTCAAATCCTTCATGGAGAGACATGGATTCGTGACATTGGAAATGGCGGCTTGTGAAGGTGTATTCACACATCTAAGGGAATATGTGAATGATGTTGCTAGAGATCGAAGAAAATGGAGAAAGATTATTGAGCTCGCTATTAGAACCTCTAATTATCCAACTATAATTGGAAATACAGAGCATTTTCTATGGGTTGGGAGAAAGGTTTGATTAGCTTTGTCTTATAGTGTGTAATGTTATTAGAATTTAGATAGATAATTTCACTATCTGTAATTTGATCCCTCAATATTTTATATGAGAATGATACAAGTGAAGAATATTGCTAACAGAGTTTTTTGTATTGCTTAAAATGGAGGATGAGAAAAGGAATAAAAAATAGGAATGCTATCTTTTCTTTCTGAAAATGACAATAGCGACTATTATCACTACTATCGCGACTCCGACTATTGTTATGGCTGTTTTTGGGGAGATGAGTGTCTTTTTAGTCGTGGTTGTGGTCGCCTCTTTTACATATATAATAACCGAGTCCGCTCTTTGATTGTTGATAATGTCTCTAAATACTATAGTTATATTGTATACTCCGCTTTCGGAAGCATTGAACACATATATTATTTCTTCATCGGAGATCCAGGATCCACTTTTTACTTGTGTACTATTCAGATAGATGTAGTACATATCTGGGTTTTTGTCTCTGGCTTTCCACATCAGAGTCATATTCTCACCAATAGTCAAATTATATGTATTGTTGGGGCTAACATAGATCTCGGGGGGTTCTGATGGGAACACATTTATTATTGTCGTAACAGATGTTACTCTTTCTTCGGAATCCATTGCTTTTATCGATAAGTTATATATGCCAGCCCCATGAATTATATTTGGCAAACTGACTGTGAGTATATATCCATCATAATATGTTCCGCTATCCACCACCGAGCCATTTAATAGAACATAATAATATGTTGGAGTTCTATCATGGAGCTCGTATAATAGGTTATATTCCAATCCGTATTCGTATTCTAGGTAACTTCCATTCAGCGGCACTATGCTTGGTGGCTCAGAGTCAATATATACGTTTACCCATAATCCAGAGATGGCCTTTGCGTCCTTATAATTCATTATTGTTGCCTTTCCCCTCCCAGTTACCTCGAATAGAGTTATTTGGAATTCTCCCAAGCCTGTGTTTACATATCTTGATTTGGTAGTATAGCTACCAGTTATTGTATCATTATCAAAATACACTCTTAAGAAGCTATCGACGTGATAGAACTCGGTGTATACAATGTTTATTTTGGAATCATAAGTATTGAGATACATATTTCTCGTGAAATTAAAGTCTACTACACTCTCGCCAAAGAGGACTGAGCCATAGATCTGCCAGAATCGCATTATTGTAAGGTTAATATCTGAATTCGCAATGGAAACATTAGAATTGTCGTCAAGCAATATCATATGTGCTCTGAGATTGGTGAGTTGGCCTTTAGAGTTTCTAACAAATAGACACGATACATTCGTATTGCTGATCTTGAAAGGCGCAAACTCTAGCGATATATTACTAAGCCCCATAAGATCTGCCCCAGACATATTCAGTTCTGAGTCTCCAACATATAAAAAGCCTCCACCAAGTCTTGAATTCTCTACCTCAACATATCCAGTAATATTTCCGGTCGGAGGGCCAGAGGGGGAGATATATATAGGGCCACTAGAATAAATGCTGGCATTATATATCTCCACCATGTCCGCCATAAAAATTATTGGTTGGCCATGCATCATTGATGCATCTATGAGGGAATTATTTATTATTACATTTGTAGCCATAACGGATACAGCATTTATTGTACTATCGGTAATGGATACATTGGTGTTTTCTCCAGAAACAACCAACATGAAATATGATGTATTGGTTAGATTCAGGTAAAGATCAGAACCAGCGAACACTATTCCCTCCATTAGAGAATTTATATTACTATTACTACTGTTTAGTAAGACTCTATAGGATCCAGATGGAATGACATTATTCACGATTTCCACATATCCACTCGTTACTATCTGGTATATCTTAGACGCAGAATTTACAGTTGAGTTTATTATGTTAAGTTCGGCAAATAGCCCCATTACATTACCAACAGTACTATTAACTATTTTTGCGCTTCCAAAACATATCAAATAAATATTCGACACGTTTGAGTGCTTTATTGTCACATTTGCATAGATATATTGACCAAAATCTTCTTCCCAAACAGCCAGCTCTCCAGTAAGTACACTATCGGTCATGTATATAAACGAGTTATTGGAGGCATCTATTGTGTCAATATGTGAGCTGGAAACGTTAAGTCTGGCATCCGCTAGGTTTATTGTTGATATATTAGCGTTTGCGACTTCGACCAGTCCATATTGAATAGATAGATTGGTGATGTTACTATTATATATTCCGATTCTAGAATTATTGACTGCCATCAAGTTTAAGTACACAGGTATTGATAAATCGCTATACGTGTTATTTAACAATACACTGGAATTATAGGCATAGATTGAAGTATAGACTGTCCTGACCGATAAGGGGGAAAAGCTATCGAACATCATGTCTCTAATCTCTATAAATGAATGCGAAACACTAATAGCGTCTATCTCTACAAGCCCAGAAATGCCCGACTCGGCAATTCCTTCCACCCCATATATTATGCTTCCACTATAAACCGAGACTAGACCATTCATCATGCTGAAGTTTCCATTTTCCAATCGAATATCCTCTATGTAGACGTTGCCTACTATCATACTTGAAATAAGAGCAACATATGATCTTGATATATGGACAAATGTACCCCCCATTGATGTCGTGCATTCTATAGTGGAGTCGGTAAACAAAACATCGGAATCTTCGATATATAGTTTTGATAGATCTCCGAGATAACTACTATTGATAAGTGCTGAAGAGTTTATTATATTGATTTCGGGATATACGAATAAAGCAGGACTACTTACGTTGACCATATTGAAATTGATGTGTGTATTTGCAA
This sequence comes from uncultured Nitrososphaerota archaeon, assembly GCA_964636085.1. Classification (GTDB taxonomy): domain Archaea; phylum Asgardarchaeota; class Njordarchaeia; order Njordarchaeales; family Panguiarchaeaceae; genus Panguiarchaeum. The sequence goes on along the minus strand of CAZWPQ010000007.1, from coordinate 9,171 downwards.
AATACATTGAGGCTAGCTCGAAACTGGCAAAAGATATGTTGATATTGGATACGTTTATAGCTGCTATGGAATCGATATTCATATCCACGTTAATGCTGAACAATGGTGAATTAACTACAACAATATAAGTGGTTGTTACATTATTCGTCGTGTTTACATGGCTACTTATGTTATTATAGTTGACATAGCGGGATTCATAGAACCATCCACTAGAATTTATAACCAGGGAATCATTGAACACATCGATAAACTGTATAAAATTCAGATCACTATTAATAAGATCAACAATCGATTTCGTCAGTAGGCTTAAGTACGAAACAACAGAATTTTCGATCCGACCATTAGAACCAATAAGTTGATTATCTATATTTCCAACAGTGCTTCCATAAATGTAGAACCACTCGCCACTCTCGATAAAAATGTGCTCTAAATAGCTATTGTATACATAAAAGCTAGTCTTGTCATGCATATTGATGCTAGATATGTTAGACTCCGACACATATGCGACACTATTTTCATATAGCGTAAGACCATTGATCCCAGTATCTAGGATATAAGACACGTTTATCAGAGCATTACCAAAGGCCCTAAAATTTACAGCCCAATCCGTTTTTGCTGTTATATCACGACCGAAAAATCTGGCATTTTCCTTGATGTTAAATTGAGTATAGTTAGCTACTTCACCTGTGACATATATGGTAGCCATACCGTATGCCATAACATTTAAATATGAAGCATCATGAATGCCATTAATATAGACCTCACTATGACCACTAGCATATATATACCCACTGTATGTTGATAAATTATCTATGTAAACTTTCGCTCCATCAGAGACCAATATGTTTAGACTCTCCACCATAGAGTTTCTTATCCGAAGACTTGCATTATCTATAGCAACTATAACGGAATTACCTGTTATATTTACGTTTTCTAGAAGGACTCTTGATTCCCCCTCAAGCAAAACTGTGCCATTTATCAAAGAGTCCGTGACATTGACGTCATAAAATTCAAAACTAGTGCTCTTTGGGAGAATGTTGTTCTCTACGTTTTGCTTCTCAGCCGTTCGATGTATTAAATTGCTATCGTTACCAATATAGATGAACGATACTAATATCAACAGACATAAAAATACTCCTCCAATAGATCTATTTGCCATACAACCACCCCTCACATTCATGGCTGAGATAAAGTTGGGATGTGATGTTATATACAAATATACAATATGGCGATCTCCTTTTATAAAATTTGTTTTATTGATAATGTTATATTTTTTCATAGAATTATAATAGCGATAACACTGTGTATGGTCACGGTTACTGTATCTTAAAACCAAAGGATCAAATTTATGAAGCTCAGACTTTAGAGAATACTAAATTATCGCAGTAATAAAATCCGTGAAGTCGGGATAATAGTAAGGGCAAACGAATTCTTATTCGGGATAGTTCAATAGAGAGAAGCCAAAGACTTAAAACTTCTTGGTTTTTTGGTAGCTTTTCTTTTATGTGTTATTTGGTATTTTTCACCTAGGACTTACATAACTCAGTAAAGGTAGATGGAGGATATAGTGGTGCTATAGCGGCAGGGGTGAAGGTTTTGAAAAGGATGTTGTCAACGTTTATTATCCTGTTGGTAATCGTATCGGTAATTCCGATATTCAATGTTGAAGTATCCATGGATGTTGCCAGAAGACATGCATATCTGGATAGAGTGAAGGTACTTGTTTTGGTAAATAAGAAGACCGACCTATCGATTCTCAGGGAGATCCGCAAAATATATAATAGAAGACTTCTCAAAGCACGTGATGTCTTAGATGTAGATAAACTGCTGGATCAATACAGACGGGATGTATATGCTATGTTCGTTAACACATTTAGGGAAGTCATGGGGAAAATCGAGGAATTAATCATAGAATTAGGCGGGTATGTCGGACACCACATATACACAATAGGGGCTATAAGTGCATATGTTCCTAAGGACTGTGTGAATATGTTAAGGAGACATCCACTAGTAAGACAAATAATTAAGATCCCAAAGTTTAGGGTGGATATGGACACGGCCCCATATTCCATACTTGCCGATACTTTCTGGACAAGAGGATATACTGGCCAGGGAAACATTAGTGATAAAACATTAGGGGTAGAAGTGGCAATTGTGGATACCGGTGTTGATGTTGAATGTGATTATCTTTCGGGCAGAATAATTGATGCCAAGTCCTTCGTCGCAGGAGAAGGCGTAGATGACTTATTCGGGCACGGCACCATGGTAGCCAACATAGTGGCTGGTAACCATCCTACCTATAGGGGTGTGGCATATGGCGCGAACATCATAAATGCCAAGGCTATGAATAGGAATGGAGAGGGAGATATGGATGACGTCATGGCGGCTATAGAATGGGCCGTCACACAGGCTACCGATACAGCGGAGATAATAAATTTAAGTCTTGGAGCACCTAAGGATGAGGATGCTGGGCTAATCCCAGATGGAAGCACAATTATAACTAGATTCATCGATTATATAGCATTTGTCTATGATGTATTGCCCGTAATAGCTGTTGGTAATTATGAGGCGGGTTATCGTGGTGTAAATATTCCTGCGGATGCCTTCAATGCGATTGCTGTTGGTGCTCTTAATGATGGTGGTAATGTGGATCGCTCTGATGATGTTCTGTGGAGCGGAAGTTGCTATGGGCCAACGGATGATGGGAGAATAAAGCCAGATGTTGTTGCTCCGGGTCAGTATATAACTACGATTGGTCTTAATAATTTGGTTGAAACTGGGAGTGGTACAAGTTTTGCCGCTCCAATGGTTTCGGGGAGTAGTGCATTGATTCTAGAGTATTTAATCAGGAAAATGGGCCTAATAGATAATATGTCGTTGATATTGAAAGCTATACTAGTAAACTCTGCCGATTACTGGGATACTGATGGTCCTGGTACCTCAATAACGAACGAGACTGGATTTGGTTATATTAATCTTGAGAATGCATATGATCATGCTGGGAATGTATATTTGATGCATATGATAATGGGCAATACTATGGAATACAGGGTAAATCTCTCCAGTGGCGAAAAGCTATATCTAACACTAGCATGGTGGAGAACACCAAATGACACATATACATTCTACAGAATAGGAAAATTCAGTATCGAGGTTCATAATAGTACTGGGGATACAGTATATAAATATGTATCAAAGAAAGACAACATAGTGAAATTGGAAATAACATCAAATATTGATGATGAGTATACCATAACCATAACAAAGTTGAATGAAACGGATTCTCCTCTAGTTGACGATGTCGTCATTGTAGCCTCTAAGCCGCTTTTACGGGAAGCCAAAACCATATCTATTTGTCTCAATATTCCACTAAATGTAAATGATAGTGTTCATGATTTAGGCACAATAACTATTAAGAATAATGGAAAGGATGCTATCGGAGATGTAACTATTGATATTACGAGTAACAAAATAAATTTCACTGGTATTCCACTTAGCTTGAATTCCTTGCAACCAAATGAACGTGAGACTATAAGTCTGAATGTAAGCTTTAAGGGCGTTGGTACGGATTTCCTAATAATATCTGTGGATTATAAAATAGGGACTGAGGAGTATGAAGAATTTAACGGTACAGTCACTGTGATTCTAGATGATGATGACGATGAGCCATACATAAGTAATGTTGATGTGGGTGTCTCGTTAATTGAGAGGAAAATAAGAATACATGTTGATGCGAACGATACGAGTGGTATTGATAGGGTTATGTTTTATTGGAGACTAAAATATCCGATTGATATTCTTAGACTTGATCTTGCTGATGGATGCATCGAACTGCAGTACGATGAAAGTAAGGACATATGGCATGGAGAAATCAATATAGAAATGGAGTGGGAAAATAAGGAATTATACTTTTTGGTTATTGTCTATGATGCCGATAAAGATTGGAATGGCGATCAGAAATATTCATATGCTACTGGTAGCGTAAAGATCGGGTCAATAAAGCTTATGTATGCATTGTTGGGTATTGTGATCCTGCTAATAATAGTTATCATCATAAGCTATGTGAGAAAAACTAGGAGGAAGACCGAGTATTGATGATGATTGTTCATTTACTAAATATATTTTTTCTTCTTTTATTTTTATGTTGCTTAGTCTAGGGGCTCGTTATGGAGGTGTCATTGCTTAGAATTAAGGAATACATAGAAAAAATAACAGACGAAAAATTGGAGGAAATGAAGATATCTAGGAGGGACCTAGAGGAGATATTGAGGGGTATAAATAATATAATTAAGAGTATGCAGGAGCTAGGAGGCAATGTAGGGAGTGTTAGTAAGAATCAAGTGAGGATATTTGGTTTATTAGATGGATTGAAGAGGTATCTTGATTCACTAAACGCTAAAATGAGGGATGAAGTCGGCACGATAAAGAAGCTTATTGAGACAAATCACAAAGAAGTGCTGAATCAGATATCTGGGATTCTTGCGAATCTTTCTGAAGGTCTCGGAAAAATGGATAGTTCTATTTCAATTCTAAATTCCTTGCTGGAATATAGGAATCAGGATACAAAAAAGCTGAATTTCATAGATTCAAAACTTGTTGACATTAGTGGTCTAATATCCAAATTAAGAGAGGAGGAGACAGAGAAGTTTAAGGAAACGATCAATTTGCTGATGACACTGATTAAAGGAATGAAGGATGTTGCGAGATACATAATTGAGGGGAGAAGAATAGTAAACGATATTGTTAGGAATGTCTCAAACCTTACAAAGAGTGGAGAGCAAATTCTGGGGTATTCATCGCGAATGGTGCAGTCGATAAACAAATTAAACGAGGACACAAAGAGCGTATTGGCACTATTGAAGAAAGTGGAAGAAATACTAAACGGTCAGGAAGAAAAAATAAACATGATCATAAATAAGCTAAGTGGTGTTTCGGAGGATTTTCATGGGATCCATCAAACCCTAGAAAATATCAATAAACAACTTAGCAAACTAGATTTAGTGATACAAAACAGCAAGAGAATAGAAGAAAAAATAGATAAGATCATTGATAAGATATTTGCTGAGCCCTGTACTCAAGAAGTGGAGGAAGGAATATAGAGCATTTTAAGAAGCATAGTAAAAAGTAAACCGGAATTAATGAGTCTTGTTTATGGAGAATGTGCTCCAGGGGATAATTTTTTGTTCTGATTATTTTGGAAAGATAAGATTATTAAGTTTCTCAATGTGTCTTTTGGTATGTTGATTTCTGAAAGATCACACTTCAAACCACCTTCGCCACGCGTCACAGACAATCTAGCAGTCATCCAATAGGTGTAACATCTCTCCAGCATTCACCACGAACCAAAAGAAACCACGCAATATAAAGCAACTTACGAGCAAGAGCAACCGCAACAACCTTATAATGCTTCCCCCTACCCCTAAGCCTAGAAACAAATGCCCTAACTCTATGATCTTTGCTTCGCATCGCAGCAGTGGCAGCAAGATACATGAAACGTCTAAGTCTAGAATTAGACTTCTTTGACGTCCTTCCATGTCGTCTTTTCTTGCCAGACTGCCTTAGAGTGGGTCTCAAGCCAGCATAGGATACTAAATGTCTAGCCGACGGGAAACGGTTTATATCGCCAATCTCGCTCAAAATAGCAACAGCAAGCGTAAACTTGATGCCAGGGATCGACATCAACACCTTTATTTGTTCTCTGTAGGGTTCTGCAAGCTCTCTAATTCTCTCGTCGAGCCACTCCCTTCTTTTAATCAGGTGTTCAAGCTCGCTAAGCTCGTTAAGAATCAAATCGAACCCCGGAAAGCCAGATCTAGCTCGCTCAGCTATCCAAACGATTAAACTACAATTCTTAAATTTCTTGGATACACGACCTCTCAAAGCGTTTTTAAGTGCCTCCCTAAACCTGCGTCCTTCAAGTCGCTTTGAAACTCCCTTCGCAATGAAACCAAACCGCCAAAGCATAGCTTCAATACGCTTCTTCGATGCAGCAATCATATCTGCCACTTTAAACCTCAGCCTGACAGCTTCTCTCAAGGCTATCATATTCGCGTCAATAGGACGAGAAGCCTTTACCTTTCCAGTTTTACCCAACGCATAAAGCCATGCAGAGTCAAGATCATCTCGCTTGTCGATGTCAGGATTCTTTGTCTTAAAAGCGTTAAAGATGCGGACCTCAATACCCCTTGATTCTAGCGTTAAGGCGAAGGGGAAGTAATAGCTACCGGTGGATTCGACAAAAACCTTCTTGACAGCATTAGATAGTAATTCTTCTGCAAGCCTTATGAGCTCTTCTCTTTCATACCGAAAGATTTTGGTTATAACGCTACCATCTAAACGGTCATACGTTATGTATATGTTGTCGACATGCAAGTCTGCACCACCAATATTCAGATTTAGATTCGTCTCGATTTGGGCTGTCATTTTAAATCACTTTTTGTAATTGTATTGTGGGGTGCCTCTCTGGTCAGCTCGAGGCCCGCGTTGTTCAGATTGGTATTCGAGCTCACGGCTCACGTGTATTTGAATCGAACTTGCGGGCCCATAGACTAATTTGTTTGCCGGGCTCTGCGGCCCAAAAACACATCAGTCTTGAGCGGCCAGAGAGGCACCCCTACTATTATATAGCTGTAAATTTTGTTCGTAATGGTCTCACTTAGAAATCAAACATTCGTGTATGAGCCGTCCCGAAAGGGGCGGATGATTATTTGTTTAAATTAAATGACTCCGAGAAGCTATGATCATCGGTTATTATTCACTTAGTACATGACCGTAACCCCCAAATTTCTAAGTTGTTCGAGTTGGTGATGTTGTATACTTGTTTTTCTTGCACCTACAATCTTAAGGTTTCCATACTTCATTGCCAACTCCAAAACTGGGGAGAAATCAGTGGCAGTTATTCCATCCAGATATAGTCTCTCTAGGTTCTTAAGGTTTTTGATTATGGAGAGGTCTCGAATGTCGCATTGAGCGATGCTGAGGACTCTTAATTTCTGTAGTTTTGATAGTGGGTCGATGGAGGTTATAGGGGTCATGCTAAGATCTAGAATCTCTAGGTTATAGAGGTTAGAGATAGGTTCTATGTTTTCTAGGAAGTAGCAGTTCATAAAATGAAGTACCCTAAGTTTCGATAGATTGCGAAGGGGTCTAATGTCCCTAATTCGAGTCCAACCAACATCAAGTGACTCTAATTCGTGGAGATTAGTGGCAAAGTCTAGGTCGCATAGCTCGCAGCCTTGGAGACTAAGAATCTTTAGGTTTCCTAGATGTGATAAAAAGTTAAAATTTGTGATTTTTGTATAGTCCAAAAATAGGGCTCTAAGCCTCACCATTCTCGATATTGAGGATCCGTCATCGAGCCTATTACAGTTACATAGGATAAGAACTTCTAGATGGGGAAGTCTCCTTAAAAGTTCTGGTTCTGAAAAATTCGTAGTGCCCAAGTTAAGTTCCTGTAATGAACGCATATTTTTAAGGGATCCAAAATTTTCCAAATATCTGCATGACCATAAACTAAGCTTTATTAAGTTTTTAAGTGTCGATATGGGCTTCAATGTTTCTATTAATGTTTTATCCAAAATCAATATCCTGAGTTGTTTAGGAAACTTAAGGTATCTGAAGTTCGCGATTTTAAGGCAACCTCTTAGGGATAAAAATCTGAGCTTTTTTGTGTGCCTCAAAAAGGAGATATCTGATATTTTGCTATAGCTGAGATCCAAGAGCATGAGATTTTTGAGGCTAGCCAACGCATTCATATTGGAGATATCCCTGCAATTTATCAAGTACAGTGATTCTAAATGCTTAAAGGGGGTCAGCATAGAGGCGTCTATATCATTCGCATCCATTATTTTCATGCTAACTATTTTCCTATCCCTAACGATTATTTCTGGATATTTTTCGATTCTATCAACCATGCGTTTTAGTGCTCTTTCTTCGGTATCCATGAGGCCAGTATTATTTCTCATCATCATTTCACTATTTTTAAATCTAATTTCTCTATTTATAGGCTTAGCCCATGAAATTTATAGATGGTGTTAAATTTGATATATTTCGTAAGTATTATCGACGTATCTGAGGGCGGTGGCGTCCCCAAATGGGATTTCATTCACCCAGATACCCCCCACCCACTAAGAGAAAGACTAGAGAAATATAGAGAACTAGCAGCAAGCTTCGTGTATGGCATAATCACAGCATTTGGCGGCGAGATCGTTGGGGATCGTGTAAGAGAACTGAGACTATCCGAGATACAGACAATATTCATGAGAATGAAGCACAAAGGTTCCATCTATTATGTTGTTTTCATTGTTGATATCAGAGATAATCCAAAGGCAGTATATAGGGCATTTATGAGGTTCTATCGCAAATACTATAACGACTTTGATGAAATTTTGACAAGTATTGCGGTATCGACAGCAACGATAGAGAGGCTACGTACGGCTATGTCTAAATTTCTAGTACCCTATGCTAGGACAAATAGGACATTTGGTGCTAGGGATAGAACACACTTAATAGCGAGTTACTGCGTGTCATTGATAGTTACGAGTATATTGGCGATAGCTGTCTGGCTGATAAATAATCAATATTCTTTAAAAGAACAGAATACAGTATTATTTGCTGGTCTAGTATTTCTACTTCTATTCTTTGTACCCGCATTACCGATAGGAATATTGACCCAATATAGGAAGCTAGCATTTATAGTTGGCTACTTAGATAGCCTAAGCATAGTGCTGGGCGCCGCAGTATTGTGGCACGAGATGTTAACATCTAGTGCGGAATCATTGATCGGTATGCATGCAACAACCTTGGTGGTTGTTAGTGCGGCCGCTTTGATTGGATTGATGCTTGGGACGGTTCTGGCATTTGCTGCATTAATAGTTGCGTGGTTCTTCGAGACGAGAAAGCTTACTTCCATACGTCCCCTAAAGCTAATACCAGAAGAACCAATAACCACCGAGGGAAAAAGAGAGGCGAAGGAGGAGATCCCCTCATTGGAAGAAATTTCGACCCAGATCACAGAGGAGAGTTTGGAAGAAACCTCAGGTAAAATTGAGGTCTCTGAGACGGAGAAAAAAATAGAGGAGTCTACCGGCGAGGTTTCAGCTCCAAATATTGATATGAGTGATTTAGGGATAGAATGATCATTTTTTTAATCCATTTTATTGGTCTCTACTT
>CAZWPQ010000006.1:65454-88952 GCA_964636085.1 uncultured Nitrososphaerota archaeon | reverse complement strand
AAATCGGCGCGGTGAGCAGTGTTTAATGGCAGGTAAAATGAGAAAACCCCATCTTGTTGGCTTTGCCGTTTCTGTCTTTCCTAACGATATATGTTGACATTAAAAGTGATCTTTGCGAGGAGAGCTAGATGGCATGAAACTGCAAGCGGTTAGCCTAACAGCTCGCGAATTGCGACACTAGTCTAGACAAATGCAAAATTACTGGTGGCTGTATGGGAAAGCTGGATGCTATAGAACACCAAATAACCGGCTTAACAGCTCGCTGGTTGTGATAACACAGTAGATGTTATACATAATGAGATCCCGTTATATTAGTAATATAGGTGTTACTTTTACACCTTTTTTTGGCTCTATGACAATTCCATACTTATCCATTGTCCCAGCTCCAATTATTACTTGCGGCATCCTTATTTTCTCTCCATCTACCTCTATCTCTTCGGCGAGATCATCAACCAAGAAAACCGTTTCTGGGAACCACCGGTTATCTATCCTGAGGAGAACTTGCACGTATTTATCCACTACTATTGACTCTCCGTTTATCCAGAAGACCCTTAATGGCCTCTCAAGTTTTTTCCACTCAGAAGCGAAATTGCTGGCGAAAAATCCTGTACCAATGATTGTTATGGATGCGCCAGTGTCGAATAACGCATCACACTCCACAGTCTTGTTCCCAAAGATTATGCTTATTCTCTTAATAGCTCTCAAGATCTTCACCGAGAATAAAAAACCGATGACAATATTATATAAAAAAATTTCCATACTAAGCGATGAATGAGGAAAACAAGCATGTAGGCTGAAAAACTCAAACCTGCGATATCTGTGTCCCTATAAGATGAAACATGAAAAGTCGTGGGGCAGCCTTGGGGACACCCACCTTGTCTTTCGACACCATCGTTTATAGATGCATAAGCCACATGCGATGTAACGAATGATGTTGATCGTTTTAGGCCTGTCCTATATGGGACACCCATATGAGATCTCAGGTGGAAAGCGTTTCGGATACATGACACAAATCTTATTGCTGGAGGTTAGATGGAATAGGGACACCATCTTTGATACATCTGCTTTTAATCATATGCTATGTTTAGTATGCGTTATTATCATTCGCTTGTTGTTGGGCGTTTCGTTGAATGGGACAGGTGGATAGTTATGGGACAGAAAGAACAGAGAACATCGAAGCCTAGATTAAACAGGGATACAGAGAAATATAGTGCTCTAGGCCCCAATTCTAATGAGTAAACGCTTTTTTGTCGTATATAGTCCTACAACAATCGACTAGGGAGGGAGGTATAAAAATGGAACGGTATCGCAAAAGGAAATAATAAAGTTGGTTCTAAAAGCAGTTTCAGACCAGCATAGATTTTTGTAGGGGGTGTAAAATCGAAGTGGGGGGGGTGCACGGAGATACTACTATTTCTTTGCTCTAGGCTCTTTCGAACCCTTGATTATTATTGTTCCTGGCTTCAAAACACGTAGAATTCTCTCAGCCCCCTTGTCTCTCAGTCTAACCTTGAAAACGAATTCACAGTAGGGGTCTCCTGCGGCCTTACATTTTATTTCGTCAACGGTGAGTTCCTCAGCGTCCCACTCCTCTATTCTCATTTGTTCTATCCATTCAAAAATACCAGCAACCCAAGAATCGATTTTAACCTCTTTCGAGGGAGATTGTAATCCTCTGGAGGCGGGATTATCATATATTCTCATATGCAGTTCAATGTGCTTGCCGTCGCTAGAAACTTCGTACCAGATGTCGTCGAATTCTTTTCCCGTGAAGAATTTGAAGCCTAAGTTAAAATCCTTGCCCCAATCGGCAATAGTTGAGCTGGCTTTTCCAATTTCGAGATAATGCCTATAGATCCATTCTCCCATTAGCCTACCCAAATCCTTGAGGTATCGTGTTATTTCTTGTGGTGTTCTCCCTGAGCTGAGTTGAATAGCGACAATACTCGCGACCATAGCCCTCAAAGCTATTACATTTATTTTTTCTGCAATAAACCTCCAAGCGATCCAACCCTTAAACCCCATAGGGGACACCTACGTAACAAGCCGATAAACTATCTTCCATTTAATGTATCCTTATTTATTAAGCTTTGCCAGTCTCTTATATACTTCCGATGCTGGAATGCTAAGTTCCTTTGCGATCTCCTGAACAGTTTTTCTTCCATCGCAAATACCGAGAATTTTAGAATCAAGATCATCCTTAACTTTAGAAATATCACGCCCCTCAACAATAAAAGGTACATTAGCTAGCACAAATTTGGCCGATATCTTAGAAACATCGGCACCCTCGCCCTTGAGTACCGTAAATAATTCCTCCAGAAGTACATCAAAATATTCCGGGGCATGCTCCGTGACCACATTCATGAGAACACCCATAACACCCCTTTTAAATTCTTCGGTAGTGCCGGCATCAAATAGGGTTACACTTCTTGCCTCGTCGGGATCTTCTCCAAACAGCTTTATGAACCTTTCAGTGAGGTCTCTAAGTATTTTAAGAGCAATATCGGTGTCTATACCCATGGGTAGGATAAGAAGAAAAACGAGTTTTTTTCTTCTCATACATAATAATCTTTGATCACTAATATGAAAACTACTTATACTGGCCTCCTCCCTCTGAATGGTACTAGCTATACTATCAATAACGCTGACCATGCTGCACATGATATTAATTCTATCATAGGGGATTTCAGGTACACTAAGGATAGGGGTTCCACCAGTATCAGAAACAATGAATATAAATGTATTTTTCAAATTATTCATGAAGACACCACTTTTCTGTTGTTAGTATACAGTATTCGATTTTTATTATAAAAAAGGAAATGGATTAAGACATAAGATATACCAAGATGGTTTCAGAACGCTCCTCAAAGCCATCATAGAGAAACGCAAGAAGGATGTGCTTTGTGTCTTTGTGAATCGTCGCAAAATTTGTTCTGTAGGGCGTTTTTATGGCTTCTAAGCGGAAATATGGAGCAGAAAGAAGGGAATACTGAAACTTTTATTTGTGGCTGATATAGTTTTGCTATCAAAAGAAAAAATAAGTAATGTGTGGCAGCTCCCACTGGGATAAAATTCTAGTATTTTTTCCGTTTCCTATAGTATATCGCCACGATGAGGAATATTACTAGTAGGAGTATGACTGTGCCGAGGATGAGTGCGGTTTTTGTGACGGCACCCATGTATGTGTACTCCATTTTGAAGATCTGTGTGGATGTGCAGAGAATGAGTACTCCATTTATGCTTTCAACATATGTATATGATATTTCTAGATAAATATTTATTGTGTCGGTGTCATCAGGCCCAAATAAGTTAAATACTGCGAGGGATGTGTCTGGTGGCAGATATTGTGTTACTAGTGAATTTAGACTCATAGATTTCTCCCCCTTAGCGATGGCTGTTATACGAGGGAAAAATGTGATCGTGTCTAGTTCTATCTGGAATGAGAAGATTCCTAGTTCTCCTTTTTCAAAGGTTCCATCTAGGTCACAATATCGTGCGGTTGAAGCCTCCTCAATTGAGTAGAGACTGGCGTTGATATAGGGTTCTCCTATTTTGGCCCCCACGATATAATATTGTTCGGAGCGGAATAAGCTTGAACATTCGGACATGTTTCCTAGGTCAACATAAGTTATGCGGAAATAAAATCTAGAGTTGCCTGAACCCACAAATAGTGGCATTATCATCATTATCTCGGTACCAACCTCGTCTCCTGGATCAACACCGGGAAGCATTCCAATGGATAGGGATATATCTTCTATCATTAATTCAAACATTATGTCTGTAGCTGAGGATGTCCCTGTGTTCTCGAAGTATAGATCCATCACTAGTATATCATTCGAGTAGATGGAGTCTCCGGGATATAGATACTTATCCAGAGTATAACTATAGAGGGAGTATGAAATCTGGAATGAGGCAGCTCCAGCGTCGTCTCTTGGATCAATATTAATTTGCTTCCAGAAGGTGTCCATTAGTATAGTTGCATTTGATGTTTTACCAAATAGGTATGTTATTGTATTGACATAAGTTGGTGCCGATGAAGCTATAAGTGTTGTTGTTGATACGCTGATGTTCTCCGATGTATTTGTGTATTCATAGTATCCAGGCGTGAGGTAGGGATCGACTGGTGAGACTAACACATATAGACCCTCCAACAAGGTATGGTTAATGACACTTATTGAAATGTCCATATCGACTAGTTCTCCTCTCTCAATGTTATAATCCCTGTCAGAGTAGAGGGAGTCCTCGGATATGGTTATCTGGGTTATATCTGCATCAAAACCAAGAGGGCCAACTATGGATATATTGTAGATGTAGAATGCTTCTGTCTCTGTGCCAGAGGATATGGATATGTTCAAGATATATAGGCCCGGCGATATTGTCTTTGGTATTGAGAAGGAAATGTTGAATAGGATTTGTCTATAGTTTAGCTGGTTAACATCTTCGATGGCGACATATGGGCTAGCGTTCCCAGATAGTGTTATTATAGGGGATAGTATAGACTCATTCATTATGGCTTGTATAAGCATGAAGGATGTTTGTCCACCATAAATAACCTCTAATGGAGGGGCCAGTTCAAATGGGTGGAATACAGCACCATGGAATACATGTGTTTTAAGCGATACTATAAACGCATTATCCTGGTATATAGTATCATTAGCCAACAGTGCTATTCTGATTATTTCCCCATGGTTTATTGTGAACTGGTAGGTCTTGGTTTCTTTAGGGTGAAGGGATATCCCTGTTATGTTATCAATCATTAAGCCGGATGGGTACTCATAACACACCAGAGTGAGGTCGGAAACTGATGTCGTCCCAAAGTTCCTAACCTGAACATCAACCGTATAAGTACTTGAGTCTGTAGGTATGGGCGTCCTTATCAAGAGTATCTCGTATGCTGTAAATGAGGGTATCTCTACATTAGGCATGCTTTCAGCAGTGTCTTTCGCATCATCCTGTGTAGGCCCTTGGCCTATAGATATGCTAATAGTATTACTATCACTATTGCTGAAGACAAGTATCCCTCCAACGTCGCCAACCTCCTTGTTTATTGTAGGGAGGGCATCATAATATATCTGGCTAGTAGAGATAAGTGCGTAGATATCGAAGAGTGGGAAAGATGTTAGACTAACCTTGTTGGGGGAAGGATTCATTGTAATTACATAATATCGGCCCCCAGCTATGTAATCATAGACAGCAATGCTGTCTCCATCATAACTTATATTATCAGAAACGGAATTGTTAACATCTATGTCAAACCTTATGAATAGACTATAACTGTCAGCATTTATGGGGGTGATGTTGTATCGTAGCAATGCCCCCCTAGCAAAATCGGCATAATAGAAGACATCTATCTGGACACCACCTAGGGGATCCTCTAGGGAATATATGCCATACATTGTTTGATCAATGGCGGAGTAATGTGTATAACCCGATATTGGTCTAAGCTCTGTGAGATAAAATACGTGTCTATGCCCGTTAATCTCTACAGAGATAAAGGCATCGAAATATATGAAATCATTTGATTGATTGTAATAGAACCCCGCACGGCACATGTAACCATGACTGATAGATAGGGTGGGATCCCATAGAGTATAATATTCCCTATATATGTCCCCTAAGTCACTTCCTGTTATAAGTTCGTATGCGCCAACGGGATTTATCAGACCAGCACCTTGGACGTATGGAGATAAACCTAGATCGATGGCTGTGCTCATAATAACATATTTCATGAGGTCATTCGTTAGTGAAGGATCGGCTTGGAGAAGAAGTGCAACGACCCCTGAGACAACTGGAGTTGCCATTGAAGTACCAGAGAGAATAGCATATGTTCCATTGAGATATGTTGATGGTATTGCGACCCCCGGAGCCACAATGTCTGGTTTAGGCGACAAGTCATGATTTGGGCCGCGGGATGAGAATTCTGCGATTGTGTCATCCTTGTCTACAGCGCCTACTGTTATAATCTCGTGTACGCTACCGGGTACCCCTATAGAGAACATAGTATATTCATTACCCGCTGCACATACCACAATTTTTCCATAGTCGTTCCAAGCATTTTGCGCGGCTTCGTATACTGGAGAATCAATACAACCTATTCCCCCCAGAGACATGGATATTATATCCACATCAGGAGATTCTGCGGCACGCTCGATGGCTTTTATTATCCATGCATCATACCCAAATCCATACTCAGTAAATGTCCTTAGATTCCACAATTGTGCCCCTGGAGCAGCACCCTTTATTGCACCCCCTGAAGCCACACCCCTACCAGCTATTATCCCTGCTACATGGGTACCATGGCCATTTAGATCCATGGGGTCTTCATCGGGTTCTCCGTCAAAGTCATAATCTATGAAGGATTCCTCGTAGACTACAGCGTCTTGTAAGTCGGGGTGTGTTTTATCTATCCCGCTATCTATTACTGCCACTACTATGTCGCCGCCATTAATACCTATGCTTTCTAGGTAATCTATTCCCAGTCTTTTTCTCCAATTGTTATCAACTTTTTCGTATTGTGTGTATTGGTGAGGGTGGAGTTTGATCATTTGTGTTTTATTTAGCTGTGGTGATTCGGGGATCCAAACTCTCCTAGACAAATATATATGCTTAACTCCTGGTTCTTCTAATAGTCTCTCTAGCTCTCGTTTCGTTATGATGGATGCGTAGCCGTTGATTATGTCTAAGTCTATTCCACGAGATATTCCAATTTTCTTAAGTATGTGTCGCTTGGACACATTTTTGTAGAATGTTATTATGACTTTTGTGGTGCTTTCCTTACTTAAGACCTTAAACACGTCTGGATCGACTTTTTCAATGGTTGTCATGGAGCCCATGTTTAGGTGGGGCTTTGATGGAGGTATCGTAGCTATTAGTAGAGTTAGCATAAACAATATAATAGCTCTATTCATCTTGTATCCCTTCGATAAAATCCATTGAGATAAAAGATAGAAAGAACTATAAATATGTGATGTGGAGTACTAATAACAAAAATAGAATTGGAGTATGCTCTAAAGTTCCTTCAAGATGTCTGGTATCTCGTGAGGGAATTTTGCAATCTTAATACCAGCTTCTCTGAAGGCCCTTAGCTTGGTCTCGGGTTTTCCTTTCTCGCCTAGTATGATTGCCCCTGCATGACCGAATGATACTCCCTTCCGTTTTATTGTGGAACCAGCAATGTATCCTACGATAGGTTTTGATATTTCTCCCTTTTTGACGAGCTCTGCGGCCTCTTCCTCCTCAGTTCCCCCTATTTCCCCTATGATGACAATTTTCTTTGTGTGGGGATCCTCCTCCAGCAGTTTTAATGCCTCTGGTATAGTTAGGCCTCTTATGGGATCTCCACCCAACCCCACAACAACACTTTGTCCTAATCCAGATATGCTACATACTTGGGCTATTTCATATGTTAGTGTTCCGCTTCTCGATATAATGGCTATGCCCCCTTTTCTAAATATGTGTCCTGGCATTATACCGATCTTGCATTCGTCTGGTA
This sequence comes from uncultured Nitrososphaerota archaeon, assembly GCA_964636085.1. Classification (GTDB taxonomy): domain Archaea; phylum Asgardarchaeota; class Njordarchaeia; order Njordarchaeales; family Panguiarchaeaceae; genus Panguiarchaeum. Next base: position 81,460 of record CAZWPQ010000006.1, on the reverse strand, counting down.
CTATGATTCCAGGGCAGTTAGGCCCAATAACCGTTACTCCTTTGCGTCTCGCTCTATTCACAATTTTCATTGTGTCCCATACCGGTATCCCCTCAGTTATTATGACTACTGGGTTGAGTCCAGCATCTATGGCTTCATAAGCTGCAGATGGTGCGAACCTGGCTGGGACGAATATAATACTTGCATCGATTTCATGCTCCTTCATGGCGGTTTTAATGCTATCATAGACAGGTACACCATGAACCTCTAAGCCGCCTTTTCCAGGGGTAACACCGGCAACGATTTTTGTTCCGTACTCCAACATTAACTTTGTATGGAAGCTTCCCTCACGTCCTGTAATGCCTTGGACAACAACTTTTGTGTTTTTATCTACTAGGATGCCCATATTACTCACCCACAACATGTTTAGCGGCTTCAAGCATTTCAGTATAAGCCTTAATACCGACGTTCTCTAAGATATTTCTTCCCTCATTTTCTAATGTTCCTGTTAGTCTTACTGTGAGTGGAATTTTAAGGTTGAGTTTTTTGTAGGCCTCAACAATTCCTCTGGCGACCTCGTCGCATCTAGTAATTCCTCCAAAGATATTAATGAATATTCTCTCTACACTCTTAATATTCAGTAATGTTCTGATAGCTTCGAATACACGCTCCGCTCTTGCGCCGCCCCCTATATCTAGGAAATTAGCTGGGCTACCCCCTAGCTCTCTGACAACGTCAACAGTTGCTAATGTTAGTCCAGCACCGTTTCCTATAACTCCAATTTTCCCGTTTTCATCTATAATCACGAAGGCTATTCCCTTCTTTTTGGCCTCATATTCGATAGATTCTGTTCCACCCCTAATTTTCTTGAATTCAGCTATGTATTTCTGCCGAAATTCAGCATTGTCGTCTGCAATGACTCGGGCGTCTATGGCGACTATTTCCCCCTCAGTTGTTTTGACTAATGGATTTATTTCTGCTAGGAAGAGGTCTCGTGATTTGAATACCTCCCATAGTTTTATAAATATTGGAACAAACCTCTTGGCTTCGTCTCCCTTTATTCCAACGGCGTTTAGCATCTCAAAGGCAACATAGGAGGTCATACCCTCGAAGGGATCTAGATATCTTTTAACAAGTTTCTCTGGATATTTTTCAGCGATTTCTTCGATTTCTATTCCTCCCTCGCTTGAGAATATGCATAATGGCATGGCTTTTGAGAAATCAACGATATAGGACAGATAATACTCATGGGCTATATCGACTTTCTTGGTGACTAAAATTTTTTCTACTTTTGTACCCCTTATGGTCATGCTTTTTAAGTCATTGAAGTGTTTAATGAATTCCTCTTCATTGTCGGCAAATCTAATAGCTCCAGCTTTCCCCCTTCTCCCCCCTAGTATCTGGGGTTTTAGAACTACGGGATACCCTATCTTTCTGGCAATGTTTAGTCCTTGATCAAGTGTTGATGCAACATCTCCCTCAGGGACGGGTATTCCGCCTTCTTTGAAGAGTTTTTTCCCTTCATATTCTAACAAAAACATCATTCATCACCCCACGCAATGCATGTAGAGAATATAAAAATCTATTGAACCGGGGGATATATATGTATTCGATAGCGCTTATGGATTTCGCTCCATAGCAATGGTTCATATAGGACCGAGATTTTTGTCTCCCTGATATTTTTGCAATTGGGACAGATGAGTCTATTGTAGTCCTTCGGCGTAGGGATTATGGCTCCGCAATTACTACATTTCGCTGCAACTACACCAAGTATGTCTCCTTCAAAGCTAATGAATACGGGTTTGAACCAATCAATTTTAACTAATCCAAGTACCAAATCCCCTATTTTGAGCATATCTCCAAGCCTAACACATGGGTACCCGACATCTCTTATGAATATATATGCGTGGGTGGTTCTTGGTAAGGGCCTAGGCGCCAATGGACCATGGTTTCTCATTAATGCAGACACCAGGATCGTGCTGATTTTATCCCCAACAGAAATGACTTTGCCTAGGAGTATATCCCCCTTTTTGGGAACAATTCGCATAGCTGTGTTGTTTCGATTCAAGATAATCTCCTTGGTAATATGTTTTTCTAATGGTTTATAAACGATAAAAGCTTTATATCATCGATGGATCATAAGGTAGCACTAAGATGAGGGAGAGAGAGAATATACCACCTAAGGCAAGGAGCAAACTCGTATGCCCATTCTGTGGGAGGGTTTGGTCTCTTTCAGGTGAAAATAGCATACTGATAGTTGGTACTGGAAGAATAGTTTGTCCGGGATGTAATAAAACTATATTGGTTAAAGTAAGGCCTCGCGTTAGAAAGCATATGCTGGCGATATAAGGGAGTTTTTTTGATACCCAGAGAAGTCTTGAGAGAATTCTACTGGAAATCTTTTTCGACGTCGCTTCTCTTTAGGGTAATAGACCCTGATAGATTCGAGCATAGAGAGTTTGGTTTTCTTTACTACAAAAATGATGAGAAAATCTTTAAAAGGAATACATCCTTCAAATCTCCAGAAGATCTGATGGTATATGTTAGAAGAGAAGTGCCACACGCTATAATGGTTGGGGGTCTATACGATCCCCCACCAAGAGGTACATCCATAACAAAGCTAGAATGGTTGGGAAGGGAACTAATATTTGATCTTGACCTTACGGACTACGATGACATAAGAACATGTGGCAAGGGCAAGGATCATGTCTGTAAGAGGTGCTGGCCATTAGTTAGGGACGCCGCACTATTTATAGATGAAACACTAAGAGAAGATTTTGGCTTTAAGAAGATAACATGGGTTTTTTCTGGGAGGAGGGGTCTTCATGCATGGATTTCAGATAAGGAGGCCCTAACATTATGTGAAGAAGCAAGGGATGCTATCGTAAGTTGGATATCGCCCCAAGGCGAGAAAATTAGAAGGCCCTTCTACTGGCAAAGGAGGGCGTTAAGAATTTTAGGGGGAATGACAGAGGTAAAGTTTAGTGATATGTTGACTCTGGAGATAAAACAAGTCATATTTAGGATATGGCGCGAAAAAGTGGTAAAGAGAATTCCTCGAGTTGATAGAAAAGTTACAATAGATATAAATCGGTTGCTTAGAATGCCTGGTTCAGTACATCCAGACACCGGTAGACTAGTAATTATTGTGAATGATCTCCAAAATTTTTATGTGGATGATGCCCCCACAATCTATGAGCTTATATCTTGATCTTTTAGAGGATCTGGTTTCGAAAATAGCTAGATTTTAGTCTCCTGTCGATCGGGGGGAGGGTCCACTTTGATGACATTATAGCCCTCTTTACAGAGGATAGTACCCACTCTTCTATTTTCCTTCTCGGGGTTAATTCAATAAACTTATCGTCGACCGGGGTTTTTGTCCTCCATAATATAAGACCCTCGGGAGGAGCAGGGGGAATACCACTGGGGTAGGGTTTTCCATGCAGTATTAATTTGAAGGTATCCAAGCTTATCCGACCCAAACCAACAGCTAATAGGCAATTGACAAGCCTCCTTACTTGTTCCCATAGGAATTTCTTGGATTTAACATAAAAGTAAAGATTGCTCTGATCTTTTTTTATATTTATGTGTATTCTCATTAGTACATCACTAAGACTTACTTGGGAGGGTTTTTTAATGAGGTGGATGTAATTTAGTCTTATACCATTCATAAATTCTATGGCCTTATTTAGGACATTTATGTCAACAATAAACTTAGGGGCCACATAGAGGTATTCCTTATAGAGTATTTGAGAGAAGCTAAAATTGTTAAGGAGGGAAAAAGAATGTATTTTTATTTCGTTAGGCAAATTTTGGTTTAATAATTGCACAACACTGGGATCGCTGATATTAACTAGTAATATTTGATCAACAGCAGATACGCCTGCATCGGTCCTCGAAGCGTAACGTATATTATGTTTAATCCCAATTTTGATCAGGCTATTGATTATTTCTCCTTGTATTGTAGGAACATCTGGCTGGATTTGGAATCCATGGTATTTGGCACCAAAATAGGCGCATCTTAAAACTAGCATTCTAAGAACCTAATGAAACTAGGTAAAGATATGTGATATGAAGCAATTGATGATACTGCCGCGTGGAAAAAAGATTAGGAGGGGGGGACCAGGAACCATAGTATTAGTACTGTGAAGATTAATCCGAAGGTAAAGAGGAAAACGAATCCTGGCGTTACTTTTATACCAGGTGTTTCTTCTTCATAGAAAACCAGCAGGCCTGCTCCCATGGGCGGCGTGGATATGCCCTCTTTTTTCTTCTTTTTCTTTTTGCTATCGGTTTTTCTGGAGGACATATTAATCCCTCATTTTTGTGTTGCGAATTGTTGATATACTCCCTCTACTAACCTATTTATTTGTCTTTTCCCTCCTAAGCAGTCAATAACTTCTCTTACGCGATTTCTTAATGTGACTTCTGTGCAATGGACTACTCGTGCGAACTCACGTTGTGCTCTGTTTTCTCCTGTATAATCCGCTGCTATAAATGAGCATGCTGCCGCTATTGATAGGGGATCCCTCCCACTTAGAATCATTTTCTCCTCTACAGCTCTGGCAAGCTCTAATGCTATTTTTTCGCATTGATAACTTAGTCTAAGGGAATGTGTTATATAGTTTATAAAGTCGCTAGGTTTGGAGGGTGGTAACCTGATCTTTAATGTATCCTTGAAGACTCTAAACGCTCTAGAGAATTCCTTCTTGGAGATTCCCGACTTTTTAAGTATATTGTCTAGGGGGACAGGCCTTGATTGTAACCTAGTAGCGATGTAAAGGGATGCAAGAACAAAAGCGACCAAGTCCTTTTGCTTTAAATTTCTCTTTTGGTGAAAATCAAGAAGAAGTGATATGGCTTTCTTCTCAGTTTCAGGATGTATCTGAAGTTTTTGAGAGACGGTATGCACAACGGATCTTATTTCGAGAATCCTTCTTGATCGATAATCTTCTATAACGCTAGAACCAGAATATGGCTGAGAGTCTGCTAGGGATGGATGATCCATTTGTGTCTTAATGAGTCTACTCTGCTGATAAAGGTCTTGTATATCAAAGAATCTTTGCTCCGACTCGACACTTATTATGTCTTCTTCGAACACCCTGCCACAACCCGGGCATACCAAAATTTCCATACCATTGCTATAATCCCTGACGAGGGGTATATTGCAGTAGGGACAATTTTTGCTATATTCCTCGTACATCTTTTATCTCCCAAGAAGCCTCAATAACTGATTAATTTTATATCCGCATTTATAAATGTTATGTTTCCAATACTTAATGTCTAGCAAGTAAAACATGCAAATACTTGCGTTTGATACCAATACTTAAATAGCTGGAAATATAATTTGAAAAGTCATGAGTTTTTAAAATGGTAATCATGCTATAATAAGGGATTGACAATGCCCCTAAGTGAGAAGGAGGCGGATGAGATAATAAAAGGTTTGCCCAGAAAATGGACGGAGTATACCTACAGGGGGAAAAGTCTAAAAGAGCTACTTGTTATGTCCTATGAAGATCTAGCAAAAATAGCTCCTGCGCGTGTGCGAAGAAAACTGCTTAGGTTTATTCATGGTGTTGGTGGCTTATCATTAACTGAGCGGGTGTTACTTGAGAAAATAAAGAAGTATCGCGATAAAAAGATTAAGAAGCCAATAAAGACGCACTGTAGAGACTTTGTTATACTCCCAGATATGATAGGCATGAAATTCTTGGTTCATAATGGAAAGGAATTCGTGGAAGTGAGAATAACTCCATGGCACTTCTTCTATCGGTTGGGCGACTTTGCACCAACGGTCAAGTTTACACAACATGGTGGTGTTAAAAAAGCCGCACCCCGTAAGAAGTAGGTGATATATTATGCCTAGAAACAGAAAAGGTTTCACAACGATTTTACGTAATTTGCCTAAGGAGAGGATAGCTATAGCTTGGGGCAAGGATTTGCCTATAAAATGGAAACACGCGGTTAATATATGTGACGCCATAACATCGCGAGGGATGTTCATAGAAGAAGCAATCGAATATCTAGAAAAAGTAATAGATGGTGAAGAGTATGTTCCCTACTTTAAACATAGGCGGCACTATGGCCATAGGAAAGGGTCAGATAAATGGAAATGGCCCCAAGGGGCATTTCCTGAGAAAGCGGCTAGGTATATTCTAAAAGTGTTAAGATCTGCCAAAGCAAATGCTGAGAATGTTGGACTTGATGTGTCAAGGTGCATAATATTTGCTATGTCTGCGCATAAAGGAAGAGTATTGAAGAGGAGGCCAGACAGAATAGGAGCAGGTCTTTTCAGGGGCTGGAAAATTAAGAGGGCATGCAATGTAGAGGTTGTGCTATACCAACTTACTGAGGAAGAGTATGAGGAGCTCATGGGCAGGAAGGAAGAGGCATCGAGCTAATGGATAAAGTTACGTACTATACTGGCTATTATTTCTATCTCAGAATTTGTTAATTCTCTTACCCGTTTCCTGATATCTACATTCTTAGAAACAAGTAGCTCGAGGATTTTTACTGAGGTATCTTCCTTAAAATGCTTTCTAATAACCTTTTTGAGGATCTTGTTTGGCATATTAAACAGTATTCTAACAGTCTTTTCATAAGCGTGGAAATCCACGATGTGTTTGCTATAGTTGGGCTTCAGCCTGATAATGGCAGCATCTACATCTGGTTGTGGAAAGAAATTCCTTCTAGAAACATGACCAAGTATCTCAACATCAACGAAATACTGTATAGTTGCGCTTAGTCGGCTTCTTTTTTCCCCAGGGGAAGCACACATTTTTTTCGCGTAGTCTAACTGTACAATCATAACACATAAATCAAACTGGGGAGATACAAAATATTTTCTTGCCAATCTAAATATTAGTGGGGATATTATGTGGAATGGTGGATTGGATACGATCTTGTTTACATCGCTTGGTAAGTCTATTTGCAATATATCTCCTTCAATGACGACTACCTTTCCTTGGACAATATAATCCCGTAGTCTATCTATTAAAACCCTTGTTATTTTTCTGTCTATTTCGACGGCATAGACTTTTCTCGCGATTTTTGCGAGTTTTTCGGTTAAGAATCCAAAACCAGCCCCTATATCCAAAACAATGTCCTCTTCATTTACGTTGGCATAAGAAATCTCGAGATCCATAATGTGCGATGCATGTAAAAAATTTTGTGAGAGTCTAGTATTAAGCTTTATACTATATTTCCTGCATATCTTGAGTATTTCTGACAACATAATTTCTTCAACTCATCTAAGGCGATTCATTACGCTAATAAGTAACGATCTCAATATTGGCAAGAAAGTATCGAGGGCTAAGGGAATCCGCATGATAAGTCTTAGCATATGGGGCCGGGGGATCGTTATCCATTCATTCGCCATGAATCTCACGCTTACTCCAAGCAATCTATGGTTTGAAAGAATGAAACATTTTTCTACGAGTCTATATTTATTAACTTCTAGTCCCACAGCAATTCTTGTCGATCGCCTTAGGATCTCTAGAGCATATCTGGCGGCTAGACGCTCAATTCTATTTTCGGATACATAAACAATGTAGCAAGCTCCAGGGGACAACGATTTACATTTCTTACAGATTTTATATGCAAGTTTTTCGATTTGTTTTGAAGTGTTGCTTTCATTTTTTTTCTTCAGCCATTCATCAATTAGGCTCCACTTTTTCGCTGTTATATAATCCACAAGTTTATGGCGATATTTCATATTACTTAGTAGCCATGCTATATACATATGCCTAGCGAGGTCGTCGTCTTCGATAGCACCGACTGCGACATTAAATATAGCGTCCATGTATGCCTCAGGGATATCTAATCCAAAAATATCTACTACCATATCGGTAAGTGAGCCATATTTGTCATCATATAACAAGATATTTGAACCATAAGGCCTGTGCACTGTACTATCATACCTACTGTTGTCTATGATAAAGCAATTTGATACATGAGCACTCTCCATGAGCGGCGTACCAATAATTATTGAGTTTCGAGCTGTTCTTACAATCAACTTGAATGAGAATGGTAAGTTATAAATTCTTCTGAATAACCCTAAAGCAAAGATACAATCGAGTGATGATTGAGCTATGATTTTGTTGTATTTTTTCTTCTCCATTATGTCCAATGTTAATTACCCACGGAAAAAAGATAAAAATATAAATTAAGCTAATCACATTTTATCAGCGAAAAGCTGGTGAGTATATGTCCATTGGCACAAAAAGCACAGAGCAGCAAGCAATCCAAGTCGAAAAGAAGAAATTGGTAGAACTGCCAGAGATAGTTGAGCTATATTTCGAGAGAGCTGACAAGCCTGGGAGGGGGGTAACCATACGTGCAACAGTTACAGAATTATTTGAGAATGTCGTGAGAGAAGCCGCTAGAAGGCTACATTTTAGAGATACGAGAGTGGGAGTATTGGGAGGATCTATGCCGTTGTCATTCGTTGGAAAGACCGTAGGGGAGGTAATCAGGGAGGTATCAAGTGTGACATTTCAAGTTGCCTCGGCAGAGATGTTAGGATAGGATGACTTTTCTATTTTTATTTGATGCTAGAATCTACCTCATGTATTTTTTAAGCTAAGTTGAATGTGCGATATCCCTCAAATTATTACTTGGAAACTATTCTTCTTTATGGAGATCTTTATTGGGGGAAGGGATTATGCATGGATCCTGTAGCAAGTTATCTCTTTATATAGACAACGATCTTTGGGTACCCTTGTTGGCTTTGATTAGGGAAGATTTGCTGGAGAGAGGTTTTTATTTAACGGGCTCGAGAGTGGGGGATAAAATTGTTGTCTATGAGGCCTATGAGTTTAAATATGACGCAAGAGGAGAAACAATGATAATTTCTGATCCAATGGGGAGGATATATCTAACTAACACATTTCCGGTCGGGTTAGACATTGTGGGGATTATTCATAGTCATCCATTTGATCAAACAACTAATCCATCTCCATCTCATGTGGATATGGAATTCTCGAGGGAGTATCCTGGCTGTGTCGTATTAACAGTGAATCCATCGGGATATCACTCTGCTATCATAAGTGTTGGAGATGAAGTGATGAATGTTGATGTAGTTATAAAGTCATACAAGGATGAGGCCCCCATGATAGTTTTATTGAATGAACTGTATTGTGTACTTCCAAGGTTGGTAAGTGATGTATATATGAGCCTATACTTACCGAAAATGTATGCGGAAAAAATATACCAGTTGTATCTTATGTCCAAGTATAAGGATGGAAAAATAATAGTCCCGAAGTATAGGTGGGTATGGGTTAAGCAGGTCTTTGAGATACCTCATCGAATATATGAGGGAGAATTGGGGAAAAAACAATACGATCTTCTAAGACTCAACCCACTTACAATCGATATACATGATACCTAATGTTCTGTATACTAGTGGGATCGATTGGAAAAAACTAGAATATTTCTACGATAGTTAGAAATATGGCAAATAGTAGATAGGCAATTATTACCGACAAGAATAGAACGTTTTCTCGTATCCTCCAATTTGTTGTTTCTATAAACGAACGTGCTGCCAAAAAAAGCATCCATGTGGATACTACTAGTGAAATTACTAACGCAAAAGTATTGATTTCATCCCAGTAGGTACCAATGGCCCCAAGAAGTGTTGAAACCAGTATCAAGACGGCAATGAAGATTATTGATAGAGCTAGACATGCGAAGAAATGATGGGCTTTAAATTCTCTGACAATGTATTTGCTAGTAAATATAGAAAGGCTTATCCACAGAAATGCAGCCAATATGACCTCGCTAGGTATGTTCATTCTTGCTGACACCTTCATACTTTTTTAACAGGGAGTAGACATACCTTGTTGTTAAAAAATACCATAATAAAAGGAATATAATAAATACGATAAGCGCCACGAAATAGCCAATTATTTGGGCCACTGAGCCTAAATACCTGCTAACAGTTCTAAATACCATTAGGGCCGAAAGCGGAACAACTACTATTAAGAAAAACCATGGAAGGAGTATTCCGATTAGTATTATATATGCCCTTTTAGTAATCAAGTGATATCCCTATATTTTCTTTATTATCTTAGCGTCAAGAACAACTGCCTTGTCTTTAAATATTCTTACAGGATTTAAATCAAGTTCTAGTATGTCCCTATGTTCGGCAATTATTTTGCTGGTTTTCACAAGCATATCCTTGAGGATCCCTATATTTGCTGGCTCCATACCTCTAAAACCACTCAGTATTTTGTAGCCTTTTGTTTCTTTAATCATCTCTTCGGCCTCGTTGTAGTCTATTGGAGCTAGCCGAAACGTCACGTCCTTGAATAACTCAACATAGATCCCGCCAAGCCCACCAAACATTATAACTGGACCGAAGACTGGGTCTTGTAGCCCGCCTATAATTACCTCATGACCGCCAGACACCATTTTTTCGATTAGAATACCCTCAATCCTTGCGTCGGGTTTCTTGCTCTTGACATTATTCATAATTTCGTTAAAAGCTTCCCTAGCCATGTTGTCGTCCAGAATATTGAGTTTCACGCCACCAACATCAGTCTTATGGATTATATCTGGGCTGAGTATTTTGAAAACAACAGGATACCCTATACTCCTAGACTTCTCCACAGCCTCATCGGGTGTCTTTGCTATAGATCTTGCGGGGAAAGGAATGCCATAAGATTCGAGAAACTCCTTAGCCTCGAGTTCTGTTAATGCTTTCTTTTCCATCAACACCACCAATTTATGACTGAAATAACGATTTTTTAATTCAACATGCATATAAATCAATATGTTGGAGAAGACTCTAAAAACATTAATAATTTAGCTTTCGGTCGGAATAAAAATCGTGAATTAGATGGAGATATGTGTATGATACCGCCTGGCAAGATCTTGGGCTTCGCGTCTCAGCAACTTATGAAATTCATCGAAAACCTCGAGGCGTTCACCAGCTATGCGTTCCTCACTTTCGTCAACAATAGCCCAGAGATACTTAAGTTTCGGAAGCATTTTTGAGCACTCTAGCTTAGTAATTTCTTCAAGAGGTACGCGTTCTGCAAGCGCGAACATTAAATCGAAATACTGAATAAAGGCCTCCAACAGACGTGCCTGCACATGAGGGGGAGTAAAGCGATCCACTACATGGAAGGCATTCTGTATTAAGTAGCCATTCTTAAATAGTTTGGTGAAATATAACACGAATCGTTCCCTATTCGGTAGAGCTTTTTCTCCCACAATTTTTGATATATCCTCTAACCGTGTACCTTCCTCAAGAATTTTTAATGCTTTAGCCCTATAGTCAAAGAATTTAGGAGAGTTAAACTCAGTGGCAAAATACTCTCTTAACAAGTCTACATATCTAGAAAAGGATAGAGACCAATTAATCGCTGGAAAGTGTCTTGCGAAGGCAAGTTTTTTGTCTAGGGCCCACAGAGTACCAACAAAGCGCATCGTAGTAGCAGTAACAGGCTCTAGGAAATCACCTCCTGGCGGGCTTACTGCACCCATAATACTTAGTGAGCCCTCTCTGGGCTTTGATCCAAGAGTCAGAACTCTCCCAGCACGCTCGTAGAAGCTAGAGATAAGTTGCACAATATGGGCAGGAAATCCCTCCTCGACGGGGATATCTCCTAGGCGGCCCGATAATTCCCTTACGGCCTCCATCCAGCGAGAGGTAGAGTCGGCCATGAGTGCAACATTATAGCCTTGATCTCTAAAATATTCGCCCATTGTTACTCCCATGTATACGGAGGCCTCTCTTGCGGCCACGGGAAGATTGGAGACATTTGCGATGAATATGGATCTTTCAATGATCTTTTGTCCAGTTTTTGGATCCTCAAGCTCGGGAAAATGAGTGACTACATCAGCCATTTCGTTGCCTCTTTCCCCGCATCCAATATAGATAATGATTTCTGCCCATGACCATTTTGCCAAGCTGTGCAATGTGACTGTTTTCCCTGTTCCAAAGCCTCCTGGTATCGCCGCTGACCCCCCTTGAGCAATTGGAAAGAATGTATCTATAACCCGTTGTCCAGTTATTAATGGTTTCGTGGGAGATAGTTTTCTTTTGAATGGTCTAGGTATTTTAACTGGCCATTCCTGTTTCATAGTTACTTCTACTTTTTTTCCTTTGGGGGTCTCAATTGTGGCTATGGGCTCTGTTATTGTATATTTGCCTTCTCTTATCTCCACTATTTTTCCTCTTACTCCATGCGGAACGAGAATTCTATGCTGTACTGCCATGGTTTCTTGGACGGTTCCTATGATATCTACTTCCTCAACAGTATCTCCCTCTTTTACAGTTGGTGTGAATTCCCATTTCTTCTTGGGATCTAGTGGATCCGCCTTGACACCCCTTGGCACAAATGGGCCCGATGTTTTCCATATAGTCGTGAGGGGATTTTGAAGACCATCATAGATCTGTCTGATGATCCCGGGCCCTAGTTTTGCAGTTAGAGGTTTTTGTGTATTTTCTACTTCCTCATAGGGTCTGAGACCACTAGTGTCTTCGTATACTTGGATAGCTACTCTATCTCCATGTATTCTGATAATTTCTCCTATGAGCTTAGATTCGCCGACATGTACAACATCTCCAATTTTTGGATTTGGAACGTTCTGTGCTACTACTAGGGGCCCCGCTACTCTTATTATTTGTCCCTTTCTGATTTTGATCACCCCTATATTTATATTTTTTTAGTTTTTAATTGAGTCGTATAGTTATTCTCCTTTAAGCTTTGAAGTTTTAGAATTGTTATTATTTGATTAAGTTTTTTAAGGACAAATTGTCGTTATTTTATCTTGGTTTGTGAGGAGACAGCTAATGCTTGGTGGTTTCTTTGCCATATAAGCGTAAGAATAGGGGACGTAAAAAGGGAAGAAGTCCTGGCAGGGTAAAATATGTTTCGTGTGTTATGTGTGGAGCTCGTGTTCCAGAGGATAAGGCAGTGAAGCGTGTTGTTTGGGGGGCATCAATAAGCAAGAGTGTGGCTAGGGAATTAGAGTCGCAGGGAACGCTGATTGCCACTAAGAGAACCGTAAAGTATTATTGCATAAGGTGTGCAATGTATTTGGGTATCGTTAAAATCAGGCCTAGGGATGAAAGAAAAGCGATTCCTGAAGAAATGTTGGAAAAACGCATTAGGCGTATAGTAGGAGCTTAGTTTTATCTCTTCTTTTTTATTGTTAAGAACTCTTTGAGGGTCTTTCTTTCAATTATGATGAGGCCAAATAGCGCTGATGTGGTGACGCCGACGGTGGTAATAAGCAAGATCTTGTCTACGAATTCTATATCGATTTCTATGGTTTTTAACTCTATGCTTATGATTGTTTCTTCAGAATATGACTTATAGTCATTATTATTTGCATCCTTATACGCGACAATTACTCTACCTAGTGATATATTCTTGAATGTTGAGCTCTTGATTCTTAGCCAGTATCGTATTTGGATTGTAACATTGGGCTCTAAAATAGGTATAAGGTATAATGTGGAATGATTTCTCGTTTCAATGGTCCATTCTGGGTAATTCTCGTCAATGACTTTAATGTCATATGCGGTTTTGTTACCGAGATTGGTAAGTGTGATAGTCACTGTTATCCATTCGTTTATTTTCACAACTTTTTTGCTGGGGGTCTTGGAGACAAAGACTAATGGAGGTCCATCGGTATTGATGTGTATTTTGTTATGGAATATGTATTTCTTGTCTTTGTGTGTATGATGATCCCTATTTGAAGAGCAAGGAAGAGTGATTGAAATTGAGGATAAAATAAGGAGGACGGCAATATATAGAGCTCCCCTCATAGTATTCCCGATGTCTATTCTTTCCTATTTATGTAGGCTGTCTCATTAAATGTCCATGGATAGGGTGCTTGATCATCAAAACTCTTGGGCCAGATGACTCTGTAGAGTTTCACGAATTCGTTTCTCCCCATTTGTTTTTTCATTATGAGTTTGAAGTAGATTAGATTCGATACTTTAAAGTTGTCTGCCTTGTCCTTAAGGCTTGATTCCCCATAACTGTTCACCCAGTTGCGAACATTGGCGTCGTCTTGGTAGGCTAGTAGTCTCCATAGTACGGAATGGAAAAATGGTTCCTTGTATCTTGATTCCTCCTTATTAAAATACTGGCTCTCGTTGACGCCATATTGTGGTGCATGTTTACTTGCTATTCGAATCATCCAAATCGCCTTTGCAAGATCTACCGAGTAAACAAGCACCCATTTAACTCTATACTTTCGCATAAGTATTATTGATTTTCCAGGAGGCAACATAAGCATACTTCCAACAACACCCATTTGCGTTGAGTTCCTAGTACCATTATCTGCTAGTGAGGTAATATTAGCTATAACTGTGCATCGGTAACCATAGTCCCACCAAGACAAGACCACATCGTTGGGCGATCCAAATTCGTGTAGATAATTAAATATTTGTCGCTCGGCGTCAGTATAGTCATAGCCCCCATAGTATTTCGATAAAGAGAGGCACTGATTAACAGATAGCCCCAACACCATAAAGACTATAAAGAAAACAGCTATAGCCTCGCCCTTTGGAACCCTTCTTTCTCCCAAGAAAATTCTGACTACGCGGGATTTATGTAGTACATATTTTCCAGTGAAGAACCTTAGGTATGGTTCTAGTAAATAATCGATTCCTAGACCGACAGAAAGCGATAGTATGGGAGCGCCAAGGACTATGTATCGGGTTATAGATGCAGCGAAATAAAACGATGTAACTGTGAGTAGAAATAGTATTAAATCGACTTTTTCTCTCCTTTCAATCATGGCCAGTATGGCAAGGGGGATAAATAGTACTCCCAGACCTACACCCATATAGAAATTGGTCCAGATACCAGGTTGGTTCTCTGCGACACTTGTATATGTAACCATTTCCTCTCTGAGAAATGGGTTGAGTACTGACGCGAATTTTCCTGTAATCGTCTGTAGGCGGCCTAATGCTGTTAATGCCGCGGTGGAAATAATTGCTAAAACAAGACCGCCACCCACGAGGATTTTATATGCTTCATGTTTGGTCTGACCAAACGTACGTGATAGATATGTTGATAGGTAGTCAAAAATCACTAGGATTAGCACAGCGAGGGAGATTGCTACTTCCATAGATGTTAATGCATTATAGTTCCTAGGTATCATTATTCCCATTCCGATGGAGATCAAGCATGTAAATGCGTAAGCGATATTGTCGTTTGCATCAGCATTCCCTCCTATTATACGCAAGAACTCATATATTGCGATTATGAGTATTGTGTATCGCCATATACCCCAACTCCAACAGACGATTCCACCAAAGAAGCCGCTCAAGACACAGTGTACAATGCTACCAGACTTTACTGCCTTCATAAAGAACAGGAACATTAATAACACAAAGAATATACTCATCTCATTGTCATAGAATCCAGCAATACTTCTCTGTAGGAAACCAGGCGATATTGCTGTTATTAGTGCAGCTATTAGGCCCACAGTGTTGTTTCTTATCTCTTTTCCAGCAAAGTAAACAACGATAACTGTAAGCGAGCCTAGAATAGCGGGGGCGACGGTTATAGCCGTAAGTAAGCTTATATGAAACCCTAGGAAGTTAAGGATAAGGTATACTAGGGCCCCAATAATGGGGACAATGATGTAAAGACCAGAAAGGCTACATCCAAATGGGTACCAATATTTAAAGTCATAATAGGATAGCATGCCTTTTAGTCCGTCTTCTAGAAGCACTTGGGTGGCTCGATATTGGATGAATGGGTCATAAGCCCTATGATTGGCTCCGTACAATAATAAAGGTTGAAGTCTCAAAATGAGCCCTATGATATATATGAATAGGAGGGCCAAGATCCTTGCTAACGTGCGTCCTGGCACCTTGAGATATGATATGAATTCTTCCAGTGTATCTCTAAGCCCCATATGCAAGCACCACTTAAGAAGAGATAAATATTATATAAATTAGGTAGGGTTTTTTAGGGTCATAGGATTATTTATGGTATGGCACTAGGTTGTTAACTTTGTTGTATTTTTCCCAGACAGGGGCCCGTTGCGCAGTCAGGAT
>CAZWPQ010000006.1:14074-65444 GCA_964636085.1 uncultured Nitrososphaerota archaeon | reverse complement strand
AAGTGGGCTAAAGGTCGCGGGTTCAAATCCCGCCGGGCCCATAATGCTGGTTCTTCTTTTTTGGTAGATCTTATGGGTCTATTTAAGGTTAGATTTGAGTATGAAGGTTTTTGGTAACTATAAATTATGATTTTTAATAGCTCATTTCTGGTAGATAGATACTGTAAATTCATTGGTGATTGTATTTGGCATCAAAATCCTCTAGAATAGTAAGAAAGAGAGTATATCATTGGATACCAGTATACCCCCCTGAGTTTTTGGGAAAAGACCCTCTAGTGAAAGTACTAACAATAGAACCATCCGATCTAATAAACAGAATTGTAAGAATAAAAGCGATTGGATTCGTTAGTAGATATGAGGATCAAGTAATGGATTTACTATTTAGAATAGTAAAGGTAACACCAGCTGGGGCCTATTCGATATTTGTTGGACATCAATATCCAAGAGAAATAATATCGACAATTGTAAGACGACGGAGAAGTCGTTGTGAGGTAATAACGAGGGTAAACACAAAGGATGATCAGAGGATTAAGGTGTCGGTGTTGGCAATGACATTTAAGAGGGCGCATTATAGACAGCGTAAGGCTGTACGAAACACAATTAGAAATATTATAGAGGAAAAAGCGAGGGAGCTGGAATCTCAGCAGTTTTTATGGAACCTTGTAATAAGGAAAGCATTCAACAGGGAAATACTAACGGCATGCCATAAGATATATCCTATTAGGGACTTGCTTATTTACAAGTCATTTAATGAAACTAGTATGATACCTCCAACAGAGATACAAAACTACATCGAGGGTGAAATCTCTAAGATCCTAGAAAAAACCGAGACCATAAGGTTAAGGTAGTCTCAAAATGTCGGTAAAAAAACTTTGGACAGAGATCAAAAAAATTATGGAGAAGGGTAGAGGGTATGAATTAAAGGAAATGTTAGAGGATAAAAAGGATAGCATAGAGGCCATATTTCAGAAAAAAGGCAAGAAGACATATGTTGCGCTTTCCAATAAAAAAATAAGTGTCCAAAGAGTTCGCAGAGTAATATCGAAGATGCAGGAGTATGGTTGTAATGATGCAATTCTCGCTACTACACGTGATGCTACTCCTCAGGCAAGAAAGGAGGCTAGTGAACATAGGATAGACATAATAGATTCGAAGCACCCTCTAATATATATTTTTGACCATTGGTTAGTTCCTCAACATAGACTACTGAGTGAAGAGGAGACAAAGAAGGTCTTAGAGAAGCACGCGGGGGGGGATAGATCCGTAGCTATGAGGACTTTTCCAAAAATACTTACTAGTGATCCAGCAGTAAGAATATTAAACGCTAGACCAGGGCAAATAATAGAAATTAGAAGAGTCGTTCCGCCATTAGAGGAACTGATTAGGCGTTATGGAGAGCACAGCGGCAAGAAGATATATAAAATACTAAAAAGACTTATACCCGCAGGGGAGGAGATATACTATAGGATTGTAGTGGAGGAATAGGCGATGCCTAAGAAGGCCTATATTGTATGCACTCGTTGTATGAGGATATTCAATAGGAAAAGTCTACTTGAAAAAATGGGAAGACTCGAATGCCCATACTGTGGCAATACAAGATTTACCGAGAATTTCGGCGATGTAATAATGATACTTAATCCAGAGAAATCAGTACTGGCCAAAAAAGTGAATAAAAACGAGAAAGGAATATTTGCACTTAATATAGAATTATTCTAGACATTTATCCATATCAGACAAATTTTTAAGTCGATTAGTAAAAAATTTATATCTAGAATAGATAAGTCTTAATCATGGTAATACTTCCCCTGTATTATGCCGGGGTAGCTCAGTGGTAGAGCGTCCGACTCAAGTGGACGAAGCTGTTAACCGGAAGGTCGCCGGTTCAAGTCCGGCCCCCGGCGCCAACACATTCCATTGGTTAGAAAAATTGTAATTACTATCTGTTGGAAGTTTTTGCATTCATCATCTAGGTAAATAGTAGTGTTTAAATATTCTAATTTTTGCCATTCTAACCTTCGGGATAATTTGTATTGGTCTATTTGAACTGGTGATATCTATGGCGACACCCACGGCTGGTGCGATACCCGTTTTAATACTTCGTGAAGATGCCACGAGAGAAAGAGGACGTCAGGTTCTTCATAATAATGTGTCAGCAGCTTCTGCACTAGCAGAGATCGTTAGAACGACGCTGGGTCCTAGGGGTATGAATAAACTCATGGTTGATTCATTAGGGGATATTATCATTACCAATGATGGTGCAACAATCCTTGATGAGCTTGATGTTGCGCATCCAACAGCAAAACTTATCGTTCAAGCATCAAAATCTCAGGATTATACTGCGGGAGATGGCACAACTAGTGTTGTGGTGTTGATTGGGGAGTTTTTAAATAAAGCCGATAAACTAGTTGACAAGGGTATCCATCCTATAATAATCACTAGTGCACTAAAGAAAATAAGAAAGAAACTACTAGAGCTTCTTGATGAGTTGTCTTGGACTGTGGATATCGAGAAGGACAAGGAGACATTGATCAATGCGGCTATCAGTGCCCTTAATTCTAAGCTTCCCGAGGCAGAAAGACGATTTTTCGCTGAGTTGGCGTACGAGGCGGCGATAACTGCCTATGATAAGGAAAGGAATTATCTTGATCCAGACTTAATCAACATAATACAGAAGGAGGGTAAGACGCTAGCGGATACAATCATGGTTAAAGGTGTGGCTATAGATAAAAAGGTTGTTCATCCTGAGATGCCCAAGATTAAGAAGAATGCGAGAATAGCATTAGTTGATCAAAATATAGAAGTCGAAAAGGCTGATGTAACTAGCAATGTAACGGTTGATAGCATCGAAGCCTTTGAGGAACTGAGAAGAAAAGAAAGGGAACTCATAAAAGAGATGATCCAGAAATTAATAGACCTCAAAGTTGATGTCCTATTTTGTCAAAGGGGGATCAGTGACCAAGCACAGGACATTCTGGCTAAAAATGGGATAATGGCTGTAAGGAGAGTGCGGAGAAAGGACATGAGATTACTTAGCAGAGCCACTGGTGCAAAAATCGTTAGTAATATTGAAGACCTCCATGAAGATGACATAGGCTACGCTGGGCTTGTTTATCAGAAAAAAGTTGGCGAGGACCAGATGGTTTTCATCGAAGAACCAAAGTATCCTGGTGCCACCACGATAATAGTTAGGGGCGCCAGCAAACATATTACCGATGAGGCGGAGAGAGCCCTGCAGGATGCTATAAATGTACTTAAGGATATCCTCGAAGATAAGAAGGTCGTCGGAGGTGCGGGGGCAACACTAATGGCATTAGCCGTGAAGTTAAGAGAATGGGCAGAGAAAACAGA
The DNA here is from genome assembly GCA_964636085.1 of uncultured Nitrososphaerota archaeon. Classification (GTDB taxonomy): domain Archaea; phylum Asgardarchaeota; class Njordarchaeia; order Njordarchaeales; family Panguiarchaeaceae; genus Panguiarchaeum. Next base: position 62,096 of record CAZWPQ010000006.1, on the reverse strand, counting down.
TGAACTTAACGGGAAAGAGAAAGAAGTTGCTAGAGCATTTAGTGAATCATTAGAGGCCATACCTAGGGCTTTGATCGAAAACGCTGGTGAGGATGTTATAGACACATTGAGTGGGTTGAGGAGAAAGACAGCTAATGAGCCTGGCGAGTGGGGCTTTGATGCAATTGAAGGTAAGGTCGTTAAGGTAAAAGAGAAAGGACTTATAGATCCTTATAGAGTTGTATCTAACATAATTACTACAGCGATCGAGACAGCCACAACCGTGCTAAGGATAGACGAAATTATTGCAAGTAAGCCTAAGGAGGAGAAAAAAGGCCCAAAGGGAGCTGAAGGCGAGGAATTAGGTCCTCCTTCTCAGAGAAAATTATGAGCTAGCGTACCTTGACTATATTGTTTTTTATTTCGGCATTTATCATTTTTTTCTTTATGAGGTATCGGAGGGCTTTTTGTATTGTTTCTTCGTCTACGCCCAATTGAATCGATAGTTCTTTTATGCTGATTTCTTTGTGGCGATTGATAATATCTACAAGTTTTTGTGTGGGGCTTCTCCCCGCAATACGCTCCCCAGATTTGATTGATGTTATCTTGCCCCGATTTTTATGTCCACATACTGGGCATATCCATGTGGCCATAACATTAATCGTAATATTGCCATTTTTATCTGGTATAGGTGAAACAACATGCCATGTTTTCTCAACAGATATCTCTTCAATGCTTTTAAATGTAGTCTTACATTTTTTACACTTGAACTTCGCTTGCTTCCTCATGTGAAAAACCTTGTATACTAATAAGTCACAGCGAAACTATATATATAGATTTTGGAGGAATGCATGTGAAGGTTAATCAAAAAAATTTTGATTTGCGTATCTATTTTCTGGATACTATTGTCTATATTGATGAAGATATTCTAGTAACATATAATGTTAATCCTGTCTTAAGACTTTTTTACCGGGCTACGGATGAATTTGGATTAGAAATTTTCGATGAGATTGTTGGTTTGATAAGTCACCCTATAATGACAAGGATAGGAGATATGAAAATCATAGTTTCTTATGATCTTTCTAGGGGCTTATGGAAGGCTAGATATGAAAACGAAGAGTATCCAAGTGCATCTATTGAGATGTATATGCTGTATCCATTCGCTCTGAATTTCTATGGCTTAATCTGTTCGATCTACAAAAGAATTAAAAGGGCAAATATCAGAGCTCCGAGTCTCATTAAAGGAATTATAGGAGAGACAATAAATACCCGTATACCTGCGCTTCCATATTATGAAATCAAAACAGACATGGGTGTGGTTAGGTTCTCTAAATACGTACTGGAATTCATAAGTGAGAAAAAAATTTTGCCCTCCCTTGCCTTGGCAAAAATATTTGAGAGGGATCTGCATATAATCTCCACGGATTTTAAGATGATAGAACTGGAATCAGATGTAATATTGACATATCTTATCATGCGAGAGCTGATGCCACCGTACTTGATAATAAGCCCTAGAAAGCTATCAAAGAACATCATAAAAATGTATTATGAGGATAAAGTACCTGATAGTGTTCCCTTAGTAATACCTATCGAGGATAATATAGAGGTCTTATCGAAAATTTATAGGTTCATTAAACCAAAATGCGGGGGGCGGGATTTGAACCCGCGAAGGCATACGCCACGGGATCTTGAGTCGGGCAGAATGACTGTCCCGCCCGTTTAGCCGCTCCGGAACCCCCGCACATCTTGATGGGCCGGGGCGGATTTGAACCGCCGACCTCCCCGTCGTCAACGGGACGCCATAGCCTCTAGGCCACCGGCCCTAATGTGTTTTCTATAATGCCGCCGGCGGGACTCGAACCCGCGACCTCCGGATTTGGTTCGGCCTGTGTTTCACCTTGGATATATGAGTCCGGCGCGCAAGCCCCTACGCCACGGCGGCGCTGTTTGTAGCTGTGCCCATAACAATGTTCGAATTTTCCAATCAAAAACAAAATGATTAATATTTTTTTAAATTTTTTGTGTTTATTTTTTGTTGATATTATTCATCAAAGTGAACTAAGATGGTTATTAAGATTGAAAAATTGGCGAAGGAGGCAATAGAGCTAAAGCGAAGGTATGATATGTTGGCTTCTGTTGTTAGCGATCTGGATGTATTTATGAGAGAAGCCGTTATGGTGATGATCGATATTATAAATACACTTCATAGCACTCTAGATGATCTAGAAGAAAGAATGGACTTAGTGGAAGCAGTAGTTCTGGGCGAGGAGCCCATAGATGTACTTAAAAAACGTACACGGGTTGGTGCCAAACCAGCAGAATTATCCAAAGCAGAGACAGTTGAAGTATCGGGCCCCAGGCCACCTCCAACACCACCCCCTGCTCCTCCTACACCCGAACAAGCGGCTACCCCACCTGTTTCTTCATCACAACCTAAGTCGGCGGTGCCTTCTCTTCAACAACCTCCACCTCCTCCGCCGCAAACTCAGCCTTCAATCCCCCAAGCCTCCCCGCAACCTCAGGCCCCTCCCTCTCCTTCGGTATCGGCACCATCGGTCCCTACCCCTCCTGCGCCACCAATTCAACAAACACAAGTTCCCCAGCCTGCACCTGCATCCGCGCCATCAGTGGTCTCTGCGCAACAATCGCAACAATCTGTTGGCGGGGCTTCACCACCAACCGCGCCAACACAACAGCCTGCTCCAGCACCTGCGCCTCAAGCTCCTCGGGCCCCAGCGTTGCCTGCTAGGATGCAGTTGATATTTGAGTTGAGGGAAGCTTTGGAGAAGAGAAGAAAGAAGGTTAGATAGTTATGGATTCTTCTTAAATTTGATTAATTAATCTCGCCATTACTTTCATGTCATACTTAGGAGGCGAACTGGGAATACATGTAGACTACATTGGGGAAGTATTAAACATATTGAGGAAATACAAAACAGAGTTTCATGAAATTTATACAAAAGGGTTAAAATATAGACGGGGTGGTAGAATCGAGGTGATATATCATACTAATTCCATGGATCTCTTCGTAGTGAAGGGAGAGTTGTCTTCATATTGGGTATGTAGAATAAATGGGGATTTCTATTGTTCTTGCCCCGACTTTTTTTACAATATTGTAATGAGGAGAGATAAGCGAAAATTCTGTGCTCACATAATTGCATGTATGATCTTACTGGTTGATAGGCAGATAACCAAAAAATTAAATTATGGTGAGAGTAGGGAGGTAATACTAAGGCATATAATGATGGATATACAGAATTGTCTAGAGTGACGGTTATGAATGTAAATAAAAGAGTGCGTATTTTGGTCGCGGGCACATTTGACATAATTCATGTAGGTCATATTAGGTTTCTAAAAGCAGCTAAAAAATTGGCTGAGAATTCAGAACTTGTAGTTGTTGTGGCTAGGAATTCTACTGTAAAAAAAATCAAAAAAAGGGAACCTATATTCGATGAAAAAGAAAGACTAGAAATTGTGCAAGAACTTAAGCCCGTGGATAAGGCCGTATTGGGAAAGAAAGGCAGTAATATCCTAGACATAATTGAAGAAATAAAACCCGACATTATTGCCCTAGGTTACGATCAGAATGTTAAGGAGGAGGATATACTGGCATGGGCAAGGAGGAGAGGTATGAATCTCAGAGTAATCAGATTACCGAAATTCTACTCAAGGATAGACTCGTCTACAAAAGCGAGACGAATTATCAAAATCGAGGAAAACATGTAGAAGGAATCAACTCGTAATATATTTTTAGTATCAGCACTCAAGATCCTCTTCATTGTGGTGCACTCCGCAGGCCGAACCTCATCATCGAGAGCATTAGTATAATATAAGATACATGAAATAAAAGCATCAAAAAATATTAACCTATGTAGGTAGGGTTACCAATAATGTTAGTCAAGGTCTGGGAGAAAAAATTTCCCGCCGAAATAAGAGCATTAGATACCGCGGATATCGATGGTGGAGGGACGGACGAGGTTGTCGTTGCGTCATGGGACTCGAGAATATATGTTCTGTCTGGAAATGGTGAGGTTTTTTGGAAATCTGAGAGACAGGAATATCCATGCGAGAATGTGCAAATATTAAATGACAGTCTTGGAAAACCATATATAATAGTGGCGTCCTTCCATAGAAAACTTATAGCGTTTGATCTAACTGGCAAGAAAGAGTGGACAATAAATCTAAAATCTTGGATCACTAAGATATACCCAATAAGGCGTTGGGGCAAGTATGATAGTGTGCTTGTGTCTGATTTAAAGGGGAATTTGGTGTCGATTTCGTATGATGGGGATATTAACTGGGAAAAAAATAACGCTGTAAATCCATGGTCAAATTCTATTGCGTACATAGAGAAAAAAGAAATGGTTCTAGTTTCTCATGGCCAACTTATCGATATGTACTCATTAGACGGTTCTAGAATTAAACGAATGAAAATGGATTCAGCAACGCTATCAGTGGCTTACGGGGAGCTTAAAAAGTTCAGTAGAGGAATCGTAGCAGTAGGGTGTGAGTCGTTTATATCTTTGTATGATGATGATTTCAAAATTATTCAAAAAATTAGGTCAAAAAGTGCTGGAAAGTTTATGTTAACAGGGATGATTGACATTGATGGGGACATAAACGATGAGCTTATAGCCGGGTCATGGATTGGTGATAGGGTCTCCATATATAAGTATGATCAAGAGAAACAGAGGTTTACCTCCATTAGAAAGATTAAGTTGGCATCAAATCCCTTATCTGTTTCATATCATGATGTCGATGGAAATGGGCGGAATGAGATATTTATTGTGGATAATTTGGGAAAAACATATTTCGTTGAATCAGGCAAGACAATACAGATGGATACAATAAATTCTCACCACGGCGTGATTTTCGGCGATATACTTGGTTATGGGGATGGAGATATAATAATGAGGACAAATAAAGAGACATTAGCCTGCATGATTGTTATTCCAAGGCTTCACGTAGAGTTTAATGATATGAAATATACTAGTGGAATAATAAAAGCAGTACTTCCAGCTGGCTCTAGAATAAATGTAGAGCCTATTATAGAAATAGATAGCAAAAAGAGAGAATACTCAAAGAAAACTCATGATAAAAAATCGGTAATTTATTATAAACTGCCATTCAAAGTTAAGTATGCTGGAAAATTGGTAAAGATTCACGTTATTAAGCACAAAGATAAACTGCTGGAAAGTAATATATTTGTTCCATCCATCGGAAAACTAGACTCATTTGTTGAGGTCGTGTCCTTAGCAAGTTTGGATAAGATACTGATAGCTGATATAAATGTTACAAAAAGAACGAGGATTGAGGTAACTTCAGATGTTCTAGAACTTCTTAGTAAAAAAGTAACAACCGACGGAAAGATAGAATTGACTGTAGCTCACGACAAAACGGTGCCATTCCCAGTATTGATAACTATCGAGAAAATTGTTCGAAACAGAAGAGAATTATTAAAACAGTACAAATTTTTCCTTATGCCGATACGGACAATAGGTGTGGATATTAAATATAGTGGTGTCATGACTACAAATGATATGATCAAAATCAAATTGATAAACAACTCGAGTATAGATATTCCGTATATTATTGAATGTTCTGGTATATTGAAAGTAAAACATGAGGGGAAGATAAGGGGGCGAACTATGGAAAATATAACTATTCGACCAAGTGTACATTCAGATGACCTTAAAATACAGGTGAAAGACCCACTAATAATTAGGTATGGTAAGGACTTTTCAGAATTTATAGAGTGGCCGCTTAGCTTCGTCCTGTACAACACGGAGAAGATCGCTGAGAAAGCAAAGAGAATATATAAGGTAACGAAGGATATCAGAGTCGTTATTAAGAACTTAAGTGCTGAGATCGGAGTAAAAGAAGAAGATCTTAAGAAAATCGTGGACTTTAATGATATAGTCTCCTCCTAAGCGTCTTTATAATAAGGTCATTAGGTCGCGAGATATATCGAGAAAATGTTTTTAATTCCTCTATTTTACCTAGCGACTTGAATCCGAATCTCGAAAGATAATGTCGGAACTTTAATCGGAGATCGACCACTCTTATTTTTTTGTCTTGAAGAAACAGTAATAGTTTTCTGGCTTTAATATTTCCAGATCGATCGAGATCTGTGAAAATATAGGCAATATCAAAATGACTCGAAACCTCCTCGGCCACGATCTCAATGGATCTGTCACCTATAGTTACTATTTTGTCGGGAGGCACATCTAGGTTCATAAGTATACGTGCATCCTTCTCCCCCTCAACGATTATACATCCATTGTCATTTACCAAACAGAATAGGATATCCCTCCAGAATATCCAGAATTTCCTAGCGATCCTCTCATATTTTCTAGACATTCTCAATCGGGGCGACTAGCTAAATATAAAGGACAAACGATAAACTTAAAAAAGACATATTTTGGATTAGAGAGGGATATGAAGAAATCATGGGGGGTAAATGTTGCAGCAAAGAAGGCCTAGAAGACCATATAGAAGACCGAGACCAAGAAAAACATTGAGGAGAGTGTATATCAGACTCATGGGTCTAGACTATAGGGGTTTGGATCGTCTCTGTGAAAGTATTGTAAAAGCACTAAGAAGTCGACAGTATAAAGTTAGCTTTGTAAGATTACCAACAAAGCGTTTATGGATTCATACAAGGAGATCGCCATGTGGCCAAGGATCAGAGACTTATGATCACTTTGTTTTGAATATTCATAGAAGATTAATAGTTTGTGAAATTTCCCCGAGGGACCTCACATTAATTGCTTCTCTTCCAGTACCTGAGGATGTCTGGGTCCAACTGAAAATTCCTATGATGTAGCTTTGGTTTTTTCAAATATGAAACCATTATTGGTTATGATAGCCATTCCTAGGTCCTCTTGGTCTTCTTGACCAACCCTCTCTCCTGGAATTATTGATTTTCTAAAGATTCTAATACGGGAGATTTTGTAGATTCTCAAGAAATTGAAGCCATATGACCTATAGAATCTAGCCTTAAAAGGCAAGCTACTTTTAGTATTCTCGAGGACAGAACAAACAATAGGATAGCAAAACTTGCTCCTAGCCAGGAAATTGAGCCAAAAGAGCAGTTTTGCGATGGAACACGAGGTTGTTTCATCGATCATGCGGGATAATTGTATGTGCGTAGGAAGGAAATCATCAAAAATTATACTTACTTTACTAGGACTCGACATTATTATGTCTTCTAGGACATCTGTTAGGCATCTGATACGATCGCTAAGAGAAAACTCAGCAAAGACATATATTCTCGGGGTATAGAAATCTGTGGCGATTCTTAGATATGATTTGATCACCCGATACGAAATATCGGAGGTAAGAAAGAAAACATTAAAATCCCTGTGTAGTAGCGAGAATGCAAGTTGATAAAGAAAAATGGTTCTCCCCACCCCCTGCTCTCCATATACGACTAATGGACTTAACTTCAGTATACTATCGACTATATCACCATCAAGCGGCTCAACCACATATTATCCCCATTATTGGTAAAAAAATAACTATGTTGTACTATGTAGTGGTTGATAAAAATGCCTTAACGAGATTCCAGTAGAAATCAATTTGTTGTTTAAGTAACTCTTTGTGAATTTCCTTAGCGACACGGAAACGCCCCTGATACTTGATGAATTCGTCAAGAGGCTTCCTCTTGCTTGGATCTATCAAGCGGTCGCTTGGGGGAGTTAACTTAAATTTGATGTTCCCCTCGATTACTTCTGCCTCCCAGAGGGGCCAAAAACCTGTTTCGACTGCTAGTTTGCCAAGTTTAGCGGTTAGTGAGGCATCGAATCTCCAACCTGGTGGGTCTGGCGCGAGTATATGGATATATCTAAAACCTTGTCCTTTTAACTCGGCAGCCCTCTTTACTTTCTTGTATAGATCTAGTGGATATCCAACTGACGCTGTAGCAACATATCTGGCTCCGTGTGTTAGTAGTATGAAAGGCATTGGTTTCTTGATTTGATTTTTACCAGTTGGTGTTGTGGTTGTCCATGCCCCAGGTGGTGACGCACCACTGCGCTGAATCCCAGTATTCATGTATGCCTCATTGTCGTAGCAGATAGTGATTATATCTTCGCCTCTTTCGGCAGCACCAGAGACCGTCGCAGCTCCTATATCTACAAGACCGCCATCCCCTCCCCATACTACGACGTTGACATCCTTATATCCTTTTTTAGATAGTGCGTGTCTAATGCCTGATGCTACTGCTGCTGCGCTCGCAAATGCTACGTTATATGTCATAACAGCGAATGCCGAATGTGGATAGATACCTTGGTATACAGAGCTACAGCTAGCTGGAATAATCAGTATTGTATTCTTACCTAGTGCTTTGAGTGCTATCCTTAGGGCCATAGATGACGGGCAACCTGGGCATGCACTATGTCCCTTATAAAGCAATTCTGGTTTTTCTATGATCTCTTTTATACTCATTTCTTAATCACCTCCAGAACTGCATTTTTGATATGTTGGGGAAGAATTTCATCTCCACCAAGCCCCATACTTCTGCAGAATACTGGTATATCAACCCTATGCTTCTGCAGAGCACTTCTAACCTCTATACCAAGTACGCCATCATAACCTAAACTTAGATCTCTGTCTATAACCACAACGGCACTTTTATCTTTCAATGCCTTGACTATTTCTTCGTCAGGGAAAGGTCTTAATACCCTCACTTTCAATACGCCAGTTTTTATTCCTTCCTTTCTTAACTCGTCGACAACAACTTCAGCAGTTTCGGCAATTGAGGACATAGAGACTATGGCAACATCGGCATCATCAAGTTTATACTCCTTAATTAGGCCTCCATGATAATAACCAAAAATTTCCATAAACTCCTTAGCTACCTTCTCAATGACCGATTTAGCGTTTTGCATAGCCTTATGTATGGACCAACGTAGGGGAGATGTGTCCCAAGGCCAAACAATGTTGCCAAAGGTAAATGCCTCAGAAACCTCTGGGTTTATATTATAGTGGGGCGGGTCATAGGGAGGCAAGAATTCATCGATTTTATCTTGGTCATGGATAACGACAGGGGTCATTGTATGGGAGAGAACGAAACCTTCAATAATAACCATGGCAGGAAGTATAACGTTTTTATCCTCCGCAACCCTATATGCCTGAATAATGGAATCGAACGCCTCCTGGTTATTGGATACCCAGAGCTGTATCCATCCTAGGTCTCGCGCTGCAAGAGCGTCATGCCAGTCGGCCCAGATGTTCCAGGGAGGGCCCACAAGTCTATTTACACATGCCATGACAACAGGCACACGTGCACCTGCGGCAAATGATATCATTTCATACATATAAAAGAAGCCGTGGGACGCAGTTGCCGTAAATGCTCTCGCTCCTGCCGCTGATGCACCAATTATTGTGGACATCGCAGAATGTTCGCTCTCAACCCGTACATATTCAGCATCAAGTTCTCCTTTTTCAACCCATTCGCTTAGCTTTTCTACAATAACCGTCTGGGGGGTTATAGGATACGCTGCTATTACTTCTACTCTACTGACTTTTGCTCCCCATGCTATTGCCTCATCTCCAGTAAGAGCAAGTGTTCTAGGCAATTTGCTCACCATATCATTTACTTAATTCCATTTTATAATGAGTGTGTCTTTGTATTTGGTGTAGTATTCTAAAACAATAGATCATCTATGGGGATAGGAGAAGTACTAGGAAAATCTATTTTTAATATCCCCCATTAAATTTTGTTTTTCGATCCTAAGTCTTGGTGATTGTAATGATTGAAATTAGTTGGCTTGGTCGTGGAGGGCAGGGAGTTGTTTTCGCCTCAAGGCTTCTTGTAGATGCACTAATTCATGAAAATAAGTACTGTCAGTCAATAATATTCTTTGGTGCTGAACGTAGAGGCGCGCCAGTTAGGGCCTATAATCGTATAGCTGACGAATATATAAAGTATCACCATTTTGTCTATAATCCAGACGTTGCAGTCGTTTTTTCTGTAGAGCTGCTAGGTGTTGTCAATATTATGGATGAAATCAAGGAGGGGGGTCTACTAATAGTAAATGCCCCTAATCTAGATGCGATCAAGGATTACATTCCAAGCAATAAAAAATTGAGGATTGGAGGTTGTGATGCTACTCAGATAGCACTAGACTTGGGGCTAAAGAGAGCTGGACTGGTTATTCCTAATACAGCTATGTTGGGTGCATTTTCACGTCTTGTAGGACTACCGTCATTGGATTCTCTGGTAAAGGCTATTAAAAACACTTGGAAAGATAGGCCCGAGTATGTAGAGAAAAACACAAGTGCTGCAAGGATGGGATATGAGCAAGCAGTACTATTTACTGGGTAGCTGCATAGTGTTCTCTTTAAAATTATGCATAAAAATGTATCTATGAGGGGAAGAAAAATGAATCAAGATAATTCATCCCAAGAACGCTTGGAAAAAATAAGTCATCTTCTAGTTCCAGTCTCGAAACCAAAGGTTGGTGTCGCAGGAAAAACTGGTGCTTGGCGCATATTCAGACCAGTTATTGATTATGAAAAATGTATTAAGTGTTATCAGTGTTATCTCGTCTGTCCAGACGCTGCTATTATAGTTGAAAAATTTAATGAATACCCAAGGATTGACTATGACTATTGCAAAGGATGCGGAATTTGTGCTACTATATGCCCTAAGAATGCCATAGAGATGGTTAAGGAAGGCTAGTTGTTTTTTATGGGAAATACCAAGAATATGCCTTCTCTCAAAAGAATTGTTGCTAAGAGTGCGGTATCGTTCGTAGATAATGATATGATAGTCGGTGTAGGTTCGGGATCTACGGTTAGGGAGTTCATAAAGGAATTATCCAAGGCCGATCTTAGAATAAAATGTGTCCCTACGTCACATGACACCGAATTGTTATTATTAAGGCACGGGATTGGTATTGTTAGTCCCTTGGGGGTCGACCATATAGACTTAGCGGTGGATGGGGCTGATTCTATAGTCCTTAATAAGAAAGTAATACTAAAAGGGGGAGGGGGGGCATTAACAAGGGAAAAGATTGTAGATTATGTGGCATCTAAACTAGTAATAATCGCTGATTATTCCAAACTGAATAGAATTTTTCCCATTGTAGTTGAGATAATTCCATGTGCGTATTCTCTGATCTATAATAGGCTAAGCCAGATTGGAAGACCAGAGCTTAGGATGGGTAGGAGCAAGTTAGGGCCAACAATAACGGATAATGGTAATTGGCTTGTAGATATACACATAGATATGAAGTTTGTATCCAAGGAACTTGAAATGGAGATTAATAGTATTCCAGGAGTAGTAGAAAACGGTATTTTTCACAGAGATGCATATGTACTCATAGCGAGAAGGGAGGGATTTGTTGAGGAAATCAAGATTTAGGAGAGTATCAAAATATACACTTCTAAAACTGAGAAAAAGACTAGTTCTAGAGCATATAGATGCAATGATGAGGGAGGCTATTAATCAGGCAGTAACAGGGAACATCGATCTTGCTGAGAGAACAGCAAAATTCGCAAAAAAACTTGCGAGGTGGACGGGTGTAAAATTTCCCAAAAAGTGGAGGTACTATTTTTGTAGGAAATGTAAAAGTTTTATAATGCCTGGAGTGACAGCGAGGGTTAGGATCCGCTGTAATCGTATGCCTCATATAGTTATTTACTGTAGGAAATGTAAAAATTATAAGAGAATTCCCTTCATAAAAAACAGAAAGACTAACCAAGGATAGCCTTTATATGTTCTAGTGGAACGTCGTCGTCAAAAGTTTTTTCTTCAAATGTTTCCTTAATAACATCCCTTTGTTGATTAACTTTACCTGCCATACCGAATAGTTTTCCATTCAGTCCGTGGGCTAAACGGGAGGCCATAAATTTATCTTTAACGTTAGCCTTTGACCCGCACCATATATATATCGTCGATTTGATGTCATCAATTATCAGAAGGCAGACATCCTCTGTTAGTAGCTCGCTGATGCTTTTACCTTTAACAGATTCTACTTTGCTGTCTTTGATAAGTGCTCCCATTAATGTCATGGTTTATCCCTTTCTCAGCACAGATATACTATAAAAACATATTTAAAAACCAAGTGAGTCTGTCAACTTATTATGGAATGAATCATTATCACTAAAACCTATTGTAGTATTGTTAGTGGCCTTAAGCTTACGATAGAAGCTTAAATACGTGATATTTTTTAAGATGAATAGGTGGTCAAAATGAAGGTGACTGTAAGTCTTATAAAGGCGGACATCGGTAGTGTTGCGGGTCACGTTAGGGTTCATCCGAAAACTATAGAGGTAGCTAAGGCAAACTTGGAAAGGGCGAAAAAGGAGGGACTGATAATTGACTACTATGTATTTAATGCGGGGGATGATCTGGAACTACTTATGACACATAGAAAAGGACCAGATAATGCCCAGATACATGAATTAGCTTGGGAAACATTTAAAGAAGCAACAAAGGTAGCTAAAGAATTGAAACTATACGCGGCTGGCCAAGATTTGCTTAAGGAGGCCTTTAGTGGTAATGTAAAGGGGATGGGTCCTGGGGTTGCTGAGATGGAATTTGAGGAGCGAAAAGCCGAACCTATTGCGATCTTTGCGGCAGACAAGACAGAACCGGGCGCGTTTAATTTTCCAGTATTTAAAATATTTGCTGATCCATTCAACACGGCGGGATTGATAATAGATCCAAGAATGCACAGGGGCTTCAAATTTATAATTATGGATGTCATGGAAGGAAAGGAGATAGAACTTAGTGCACCGGAAGAAATGTACGATATATTAGCATTGATTGGACATACTGGACGTTATGTGGTAAAGTATGTTTATTCGAAGGATCCAGAGATAGGAATCGCTGCGGCAGTTTCCACCCAAAAGTTATCTCTAATAGTATCCCGGTATGTCGGAAAGGACGACCCTGTATGCATTATTAGAGCACAGCATGGTCTTCCGGCAATGGGAGAAATTTTAGAAGGATTTTGTCATACACATCTTGTGAAGGGATGGATGAGGGGTAGTCATCATGGGCCTCTTATGCCTGTCCCTATGAAGTACTCCCAATGTACTCGGTTCGATGGGCCGCCAAGAATTGTGGGATTGGGTTTCAACATATGCGATGGAAGACTTATCGGTCCAATAGACCTATTTGATGATCCAGCGTTCGAATATGTACGCCAGAAGGCAATGTACATATCTGATTACATCAGAGCAATGGGCCCATTTGAGCCACATATGTTAACGCCAGAGGAACTTGAATATACTACCCTACCTAAGGTTCTTGAGAAACTTAAAGATCGCTGGAGAGAAAGCAAATGACTTGCTGATCTATTGGTGAGAAGTTAGGATTGAAGTTTTCTAATATTTTATTTTTGTAATGCATGTCTAGCGAGATGGCTAGAAATATTGGGCCTGAATGTTATGGATTTGTTGCCAGAGGCCGGTATATAATCGAGGTTGAACCGAGGGCCATGTTATTGAGTTAACAAAATATTTCTGTTTCTAGATCCTTAATGGTTTTATGAATTAGCTGATGGTAAACATTATTATGTAACCTAATATCCTTTGTGAAACATCTATAATGAACAGTCGTGACCCAAACCCCATTTTTTATAAGATCACATGGGTTCGCGATTTTAAATAGCTTAGTCTATGAAGACATTTAGGAGGTGATGTGTTGAAAATAGATATCAAAAATGTGGAAAACAAGTTTTTGGTGATAATATTTTCTAGTGGGATATTGAAAACAGTTGTGGTTTTGTCAAGAGTATCTAGAATTATTTTAAATAAGATATCCGACGTATCTAATTGTATGACTGTCCTCAAAAATTTTATCATAAGATTAGGAGAACTTGAAGGAAGATTCTTTGTTATTCTTAGAAGAAAAGAAGATGTTATGGAGTGCTACTTATTGTTTTGCCTAATGGCTCTAAGATTAGCAAAGTTAAGGAAAATTGTTAGAAAGTATATTGCTCAACTTAAAAATATTGCTGAAATACTGGGTCTCTACTTTATGTATCTTGATAAAACCTCAATAGAGGATATCTTGAGATTTCTCATATCAAAGCAAGTCGTCCTAAAACAATCAAGAAAGATAGAAATAGTAGCCCAAAGGTATGACCAACCAAGCAAATCGGGTGGGATATTAGGAAATGATAAACAAATACAAAATCGTTTGTTGATACATACCCAGGACTCTAAGTTGCTAGAAGGTTTTATGTTTAGTATTATTCAAAATGGCCAGTTTATTGCATTAGGATTGGATCTTAATTCTATAAAACAAGCGTTCAATAGAATATATCCTAGGCGCCACAATGTATTGTCTATTTTGAATTTTAAAGACCCAAAAAAAGTTAGGAGATCTGAAAACCAAATAGAATATGTTACCATAAAAATGACTTTGTTGATTGGTCAAGAGCTTGCTGAGATGTTTAGTTTATTAGATAGCGGTTATGATAAGTTGGAACAATTTTTATATATACCATCGTCATTTTTGCCCTATAGGTTTATTGAGAAAAATACAAGGAGACGTGGGCTAAAAGTGATGAAAATCATCGATGAAATCTTAAATGGTTCATTCGAAATATTGATTAAAGCTGACTTTGATGTGGCCCTTTATTTCTATGTTGTGCTTATTAATATGTTGGTATTGGCGAAGAGAAAAGGAATTTGGATACCGAATTTTGGTCCCTGTGAAGGGGTTACTAAAGGGGACATACATGTTGGGTGGCAACTAAAATTTGGAGAGCCTGTAGCGCCATTTTATCTTAGTTTATCCGATATTCAAAGACATGTTCTAATACTGGGAAGAACCGGTATGGGGAAAACAAGATTGGCCAGAGTCATCATAGAGGAGATCCTAGAGAAGACTCATAGCAATGTATGGGTGTTCGATATTCATCGTGAATATGCAGATTTGGTAAGACGATATGATTTTGATTTTTACATGCCTGGAACTATGGAGTTTCCTCTTATGATAAACATTTTTGAAAGCGTAAATGAGGACCCAGAATCCTACTCCACATTTTTGACAGCACTGCTACTTGAGATCATTAGGCTCCGGGGGGATGAAATAACGGCTCAAATGGAGAGGGCATTATCATATGCGGTATGGTCCACAGTTACGGCAGATAAACCCAGCCCATTGCTCTTTTTTAAAAATCTGATAGACTGGTGTAAAGAGGCGGGATCGGATATCCCAACAGCCCTGTATACATTTTATGCTGTTACAAATAGGATTAAGTCGATATTTTCTGGAGCGAGTAGATACATCTTCTGGGTTAAGAGGAGTAACATAGATATAGGTAAGCTCAAAAAAAGGAACGTTATTTTTGATCTTTCTTTTCTCTTTAAGCGTAATCTTAAACGAGAAATACTGTTGCTTGTAAATATAATTCTTAGATATGTTGTTATGAATATTTTCCGAGATGGAATAAACATTATGGAGAACCCAAAACTGTGTATAGTCGTTGAAGAAGGGCGTTATTTGATTCCATGGAGAAAAATTCAATCGTCGGTCGATACCACTGCTATAGAAGATTTCGCAACATTGGCAAGGAAATACGGTCTAGGGCTAATAGTGATATCACAATCTCCCTACACTATAAGTCCAGATATAATTTCAAATGCTGGAACACTATTCATGATGAATGCCGAAATACCAGAACATGAACACATAATTATAGATGACACAAATCTGAAAAGATACATTCAAGTTATGCCACCAAGAGAAGCGATAGTCAAACTAACCTCACATTCAGCGCTGATTCATGTGAAAGTAAGGGAAATAGATTCGCAAAATGTTTTATACATGCCAAAAATAAAAGCAGTGGAACCGTCAGATGATGAATACATGATAGAAGTTCCGTTTGAAAAATACATAAAGGATCTTTTAGCACAGTGATATCGCTTAGATGCGCTCTCTGAATATGGTCTTTACATCCCTACCGAATCTTTTGGTTATAACGCTATAAATATTAAGGTAATTCATGAATGAGTCGTCTAAAGATAGACATAAAATATATAATATTGGTTTTGTAGAATGCAGAAGGGCCGCAGAATCTTTGGTTTTGTTTTTGCAATTAAGAACCCCCCCGCTGTGATTATTGATGGAAATCTGATAATTGCTGACATTCATCTGGGTTATACAATAACCAGTTATAAATATTCGTTAAAAGCTAAATTAAAACTACTGCGTAGCGAACTGAATAAGATATTAGTCCCTATCCTCAAACTAGATTATCCAATTGAAAGGGTCATAATACTAGGAGATATAAAGGAATCCCTGGGTTATCCAAGTAGAATTGTAGGACGCTCTATTGGAACTTTACTTAGAAAAATTAAGGAGCGTTATGATAAATTAATAGTTATACGAGGTAATCACGATGGGCGGTTATCGGATATAATAAACGAGGTAAATGTGGATATTAAGATAGTTGATTCAATGATATTCACATATGAGGGGGAGGACATTCTTCTGACACATGGTCATATGAAAGTACCAATGCCTATGCTTCTTACTGCATCAACTATAATTATGGGACATATCCATCCAGCATCTCCTGTAACGGGAGAAAGAATTTGGGTAGTTGCAAAGTTTGTTCTAGATCTCAGGCATATAAGCCAACCATATGAAAAAGCTATTAATGCGAAAGAAATAAAACTAATAATATTGCCTCATGCGAATTCGTTCTTAAGCGGAAAACCCGTAAAGAGCAGGGCTGACATATATGAATTACTAAAGAAAACGATTTACTGGAAGGGTTCTAATATTGATCTCACATTTTGTAGTGCACTTGATCATAGAGGTGTCTTAGTTGAGATTTTATAGCAAGTTGTTCTTTAAAATAAATAATTGTGGGCTATATAATTGATAGTGCAGGTGTACGAAGATAGGGCTAGGTAGTATGCTTCTATTTGGTAGATCAAAACAGGAGAAAATATTAAACCTCATGCTGATAATAGTCGCGGCGATAATGATAATAAATGGAGCAATGTTACTTATCTTTAACCCACCCACAAAATTTTACTCAACAGTGTTTTTCAACATGGTATACTTTATGGGATTGTTGCATCTAAGAGTGAAGTATTTGATTCGCGAGGAGGCATACGATAAAATCCGCAGAGAATTAAAAAGTGTGGGCTATGGAGATGCTGAGATTAGGGCGTATATAGAAGCAAAAAAAGAGTGGGACATATACAAGTCTTGGGTAGCATTGACAATGTTGGTTGGTCTACTAATTTTGTTTGTATATTGGTTAATTCCTTAATCAACCTCTCTTTGACTTGTCTACTTCTCGAATAACTTGGGCCAATATATTTAGTCCCTTCTCGAGGTGCTCTTCTGTGATCGTCAAAGGTGGAGCAATGCGTATAGTAGATTTGCCGCAGGGCAATACAACTAATCCGTGTTTGTAACATAATTTCTCAATCATATCTCTCTCTTTAACTCCATATTCCTTGGTGTATTTATCCCTAACAAATTCTATACCAATGAAAAGACCCTTGCCTCTAACATCCCCAACAATCTCGGTCTCCTCTTTTAATTCGTTTAAAAAGCCCAGTATCCTATTACCAAGCTTTTCTGCCCTTTCCCATAATCTGTTGTCTATTATATAATCCAATGTTGCAATTGCCGCTGCTAACGAGATAGCGTTTCCACCAAATGTAGATGAATGGACCCCCTCATACTTAAAATCTAAATCCGCTCTAGCTATAGTGGCACCAAGGGGGAATCCATTAGCTATAGATTTTGCTGTGGTCATTATGTCCTGTACGACACCGAAGTGCTCTATAGCAAACATTTTTCCACTTCTTGCGAACCCTGTTTGAACCTCATCGACAATGAAGAGTATATCATTTTCCTTAGCGATTTTATAGACCTTTTGGACAAATCTCTCATCTGGGACTATATAGCCCCCCTCGCCCTGCATGGGCTCCATAATTATG
Organism: uncultured Nitrososphaerota archaeon; assembly: GCA_964636085.1. Lineage (GTDB taxonomy): Archaea > Asgardarchaeota > Njordarchaeia > Njordarchaeales > Panguiarchaeaceae > Panguiarchaeum. Next base: position 44,186 of record CAZWPQ010000006.1, on the reverse strand, counting down.
GCAGCTACGTCCTCTGGTGGCACAACCTTTTCAAGAATCCATTCCTTAATGAAGTCGCCGCACCATGCATCACAGGAGGATTTATCAAGCCTAAATGGGCATCTATAGCAATAGGCATAGGGTGCATGTATGGATAAACCGTATGGCAATAAATGGCGTCTATGAACAGGCTTTGAAGCTGTTAGGGATAAGGAACCATATGTCCTGCCATGAAAGCCTCCATAAAAACCTATTATTATTGGCCTCCGGGTGTTCCACCTAGCTATCTTAAGGGAAGCTTCAACAGATTCGGTACCAGAGTTTCCATAAAAGATTTTCTTTTCAAATTTTCCAGGAACCACTTTTGATAGTTTTTTAGCATATTCGATCTGTAGTTCATCATACCAATCATGAGGCCCCACATGAATATATTTGTCGAGTTGTTGCCTTACTGCTTCTAGAACTTTTGGATTTCTGTGACCAATATTAGCGACTGCTATACTGGCAGCGAAATCTATGAAGACATTTCCATCGATATCCCAAATAAGGTCGTTCTCCATTTTTGATATAACGATATAATTCAACCGAGTAGTTGTAATCAATACATTTTTTGCGTTCTCTATAAGCCTTCTCGATTTTGGGCCAGGCACATCCGTTTTTATTGTTGGAGCATGCATCATCCTTCACCAACTATCAACTTTAAAAAGAATATAAGTGTAAGAATAATTGTATGTGGGGGTCTGAATGGTGAAGACAGCACACTGGCTTTTGAAATATGGAACTTTGCTGGGGATATTCTCCATGTTAATATCGATCTTTATATATATCTACATTTATGGACGCGTGATTAGGATCATGGGAAAGCTGGATTCGCGGTACATATCCCTTCTAATAATAAATTCATATATTTTCGCATTCGGTCTTTTATGTCTACTAGTATCACATGGTGCTTTATAAAAAGTGAATGCGATGATGAGAGCTTGGCCACTGACGCGAGGATGAAGAAGCTTGAAAGGTCATGAGCATTTAGGAGGGATCTTATGATGTCATATCTGGACTTCTATGGGGAAGACCCCCTATGGTTTTGGAGGCCTAGGACAAAGGAGATTAAAATAAAGATACTAAAGTCGTCAGAGGATTTGTTGGAATTTGAAGTTGATGGAGAGACACATACTTTCCTAAATCCACTTAGGATGGAGCTGCTTGACATAGATGGTGTTAGATTCGCTGCTTATCGTATTATCCACCCATTGGTTGATAAGGCAAGGTTCATCGTGCGAACTGACCCATCCAAGATAAAACCTCTTGATGCATTAAAATTGGCTAAGGAAAGACTAAAGAAAAAAGCTGTTGAACTCATAGGGAATCTGATGGATGCAGTAAAAGAAGGGGAAAGGAAACCGGATTTCCTTAGCGAGGTTGAATATAGGAAGGTAAAAGCTAGGTTTTAGATACTGTATCCACATATTGCTTAAAGAAGTGGGCTCTGCATAATTTTTGCGTTGTGGGGTATCCACATATAATGCAACTATTTAGCTTGATTGGTTTTTTTCTATACTCCTTAATCAACGATTGATGGAATCTTAGAATATTATAGAGGGAGCCTGGATGTTTTTCTTCCTGCTCATACAGAAACATCCTGATATCCCATCTCATGGATAATTGGGCATAGGGACAAGGAATGTCATTATGATCCAAATCACGAATATGTGTGTATAGTGCTGTTTCTTTTTCATATAGTTCCATAAATGGGTAGACCCTCGGTACGAATCCCTTGATTTCTGCATTTCTCGTATATGTTATTCTTAGTAATCTAGACAAGGAATTCCTAATGACATTGATAACAATAGTCTGAGCAAAATCATCCAATGTATGAGCGGTAGCTATAACTGTCGCACCAGATTTTTCTGCTAAATAATTTAAGGCCCAGCGTCTCCATTCTCCGCAAAACGAGCAGGGTTCCCAGTCTACTCTTCCTTGTTTGAAGAGTTGGGCGACATGATCGATGGTATAACCAAACAGTTGCTTAAAGCTTATTGTGGAATATCTGTATCCCAGGTTTTTGGCGTGGGTTCTAATTATGTTAATAGATTCGTCAGAATAGCCTTTTATTCCTTCGTCAACATGAATAATCATAAGTTCTGTGTCAAATGGCTTTTCAATTTTATCAAGGATATAGAGAAGTGCAACAGAATCTTTTCCTCCAGATACAGCTACAGCGATTATGTCATTGTACCTAAGCATATCATACTTTTGAATAGTCTTCAGGGTCTTTCGTTCCACAAATCTAAGGAATTCTCTTTTTGTGAAATATTTTCCTGCATCCCGCTTGTAGTATACGTACATAGTAGATATCACGTTTCCATAAACTTTTTATTCTCAAGAGTACTCTCTCCATGAATAGCCACACTTTGGGCATTTATACAATCTCACGGGGGGTTCATCGGCGGCTCTAGTTTGTAGGAAAGTATAATATACGGGACTATGGCCACATTTTGGACATGAAGTTACTTCGCTAAGTGCTCCAAAACGTTGTTTGTCTTCTATTATGACATCATCATTACGGCTCTTAGGTTTGAATGTGATTCCATACTGTACACTCTGATCAGTTGCTGTATCTTCTGTCCGATAATTGCAAATTGGGCAAATCCATATAATTTTTTTTGCCTCTTTGTGTCTCTCTAGTGGTGTTCCACAGTTTGGACAAATTTTCATTCTATAGTCACCTAGCATTAATAGCTCAAATATACTTCTAATCAATAAAAAAATTCATTAAAACACTGGATGTCTGCTTTTGGTTTCTTATCAAATAAAAGCATCGAGATTAATAAGCTCTTTTTGAGAATAATAGATATGGTGAGCAAATGGTAAAAGATAAGGTACAAAGCATTTCGCCTGCAAAGTTCTTTAGCCAGAATAGAGGCATAGCGGGGTTCGATAATCCTGCAAGAGCATTATATACGACGATAAGGGAAATGGTTGAGAACGCGCTAGATGCATGTGAGGCGATTAGGGTTTTCCCCGATGTACGTATAAGACTTAGAAGGCTAACCCCCGATGAGCTAAAAGAGATAGGAATAATCGAGCATGTACCAAAACATGTGGCAGAAGGAAACAAAAGTGAAAAAAAGGAAGGTGCCCAGGCGGGGCAGGGGATGAATGAATCAAGGGAAGAAAAGGCGGGAATAGAGTTACCTGAGATCTTCGAGATAATGATCTCTGATAATGGAAAGGGAATGCCAGACGAGAAAATACCGGTACTCTTAGGCAAGGTACTTACATCTACAAAATATCGAGTAAAGCAACATCGAGGCCGTTTTGGTTTGGGTTTAAAAATGGCGATAATATACTCTCTACAAGAACTTAACACACCAGTAGAGGTCTGGTCGGCAACAAGATCTCAAAATTTTGTGAGTTACTATTCCTTAAAGATAGATATAGTTCATAATGAACCAATTGTTAGAGAGCATAAGAAAATACCCAAGAAAAAATACAGAGATCCTTGGGGGCGAAGGCTACATCATGGAACGGTTATTAGACTAATAACACTAGGTGATTGGAGTAGAGCCAAGAATTATATAATGGAATATCTAAGACAAATGGCCATCATTACGCCATATGCCTCATTTTTATTTGAGGATCCTAATGGTGAAAAAATATTCTATGAGCGTGTGAGTGATTTTATTCCTCCACCTCCCAAGGAATCCAGATATCACCTATCTGGGATAGATGCGCAGACATTAATAGAGTTGATGAAGGAGAATAAGAGGCTCACAATGTTGGATTTTCTACGTAAAACCTTCGATAGGGTTGGACCGAAGACTGCAAAGAAATTTCTGTCAGAGATAGGAGTTCAGCCAACAACAATAGTTAAGGAGATTCTTAAAAATGATAAGCTAATAACAGCATTTGTAAGAAAAGCAGCAGTGTTTAAGTTCACCAGACCAGATGCTTCATGTTTATCGCCTATAGGCCCCGAATTGCTTAAGAAGGGCTTAAAGGCGATACTTAAACCAGAGTTTGTTTGCGCTCTCCAAAGAAAACCTATTTCCCTTCAGGGTCATCCTTTAGTTGTCGAGGTAGCAGTTGCATATGGTGGTGAAATATCGCCAGGATTAAAACTGATGAGATTTGCTAATAGGGTACCTCTATTACATAGGACTAAGAGCGATGTTGCATGGAAGGCCCTTGAGGAGATAAATCTGAGCAGGTATAAAATTACGGATCAAGACCCTATCGTATTGGCTGTTAGCATAGTCTCGACTAAAATACCATTCCCAGTAACCAGCAAAGACTTTGTGGATAATGTTGATATACTAAGGAACGAAATAAAATTGGCGTTCATGAAAATTCTGCGTAGGCTTAGAATATACTTATCCAAGAAGGAAAAACTCAAAAGGGTAGCCGAGCGCAGGAAGATTTTCTTGAAATACATAAGGCGGTTTGCATCAAGTGTATCAAAAGTTTTGATGACGGATCCGAAATTTGTCGATATGTATGAGGCTAGAGAGGATGTTCTTTATGCATACTTGGTTAATAGTGTAGATAAGAGTATCATAAAAGAACTAGAGATGGTTGAGGGGAGTTCCAGTATGCGACCAGAAAACCCCCAAGAGTCTCAGAGGTAGTCTTTTAGTTCAATAGATTTTATATTTTGTTCTGATCATAGTTTTATTTAGGGATGATGGTCGAGGCCCTATCTGACGGAGCTATGTGATGAGGGCACCGAGTTCTGACCACTTTGTTTGGGAAATGATGTAGAAAAGAGATCGGGCCTTAAAAAAAACTAAATATTTTCTTCAATTGCTTCCGCAAATTGCATAAGTAAGCTTTTTCTATCCTTCGCCTTAACGAATGCTGAGGCAACTAATATTCCCCTCGCCCCAGATCTAAATGCCATTTCTACATCAGTTTTATTTGATATTCCTGCGCCACATACAGGGATGGATTTGCCCTCAGACTCCTCCAGAATTATGTTTACACTTTTCTTTAAGATATCTGGCATAACTCTAGACACACTTCTACCGGTCCCTATAAGTTCTGGTGGTTCAAAAGCTGTATAAATTGGTTTTATCCGAGATATGGCCCTGATTTCTACAATATCGCCACCACAGACGCAAGTTCTAAGTCCATTTCTTTGGGCCATACCCACAACATTTTCAATTACTTGGAAAGTTACCTGTCTCTCTGAATGGTTAACTATAACTCCATCAACACCAATATCCTTAATAGCAGCAAGTGGGATATGGCCAGTGTATGCACCATAAGGCACTGGGTCGGCATGTTGGGCAAAAATTAGGGTTCTTTTTCTATTTTTGGTGGCATCTAACAGATAAATTATATTGGGTGCGATTGCGAAATCGATATTGTTATATTCTCTGGAGACGGAATCTACAATGTCTAGGATGGTATATAAAGACTTATTCATACCCTCTTTATAGGCTTTAAGATTGAGAATGATTATTGGCTTTAACATGTTCACCACTAGTGAACATTTTATCCAAAAACAGTCATTATAAAGGGGAATGAAAATGCGGATACCTCCAGGAAGCTATATTGAAATAAAATATGAACTGAGTTATATGGAGGGGGGCGAGAAAAGAGTGATTGTAACCACGAAGAAAATATTGAGAAAACAGAAGATTGATGAAAAAACAAACAAAGTAAAGATTGTGGAGGAAGTAATAGATAAGCCAACAATAATAAAATTAGGTAGTGGGGAGTTACCAAAATTTTTTGAGGATCATATCCTCGGTGTGGATTTAGAGCTGAATAAACCCTATGAAACGAGTTTTCCTCCCGAGAAAGCCTATGGAAAACGAGATCCAAGTAAAATAATGACGATATCCGCTAAAAAATTTAGAGAAAAAGTGGACAAGAATGAATTTGTGTTGGAAGGCGGCGGGAGAAAGCCTAGGGCTGGTGATGTTGTCTATATGAATATAGGAGCTACCCCTCTATATTTTGGGAGAATTATCAGAGCCACTGATAGATCAGTAATAATAGATACTAATCATCCATTAGCAGGCAAGACTATAAGTGCGACATATACTATTACCAAGGTTGTCCAACCAACAGATAGTAAAGATGAAAGAATGAGGATGCTAATAGAAAAATTCTTTGGTGATGTAGGCAGGTACATAGAATTTGAGTTCAGGAATGATATGGTTGAATTAAGAGTCAAAAATGAGTATTTTGATAAATATGGTGAATTAGACAGAGAAATAGCTAAAAAGATACTGGAGGATATATACATACCAAAACTAATCTTGATGTCAAATAAATCGGAATTATACGGTGAGTTCGGCGTCAGTAAAATTAGATGGGTGGAAGAGAGAGAAATAATAAAAGCTAAAATAGAGGAATCTAAGCAGATACAGGAAACCACAGCAGAGGAGTCGAGTCATTAAAAGCTTGACTATAATTATAAACACTTTAGGGAGTACTTTAGAGACTTTTTCTATTTCTTAGATATGATACTATCTCTCCTCGTGTCAGAGATAAGAATCCATACCTCTTGGCTCTATCCCTCGCCAAATCCGATATTTTATTTCCTATAATTATCCCAGAAGAAAGATTAAGCCCCTCAATAACACGCTTAAACCTCATTATAAGATCACTACCAATAGACCGCCTCCAATCCTTAACTAGGACGCCCCATCTCTCTCCTGTTTCCTCGACATAGATGATGAATGTTAATAGGCCACGTTTTTTAATATCTTCTGGGGGGTCAATAATTTTATACGTACGCTTGTGCTCGTTGAGTAAGCGTTCAAGATAAAGTATTGCTAGATCCTTAAGATTCTTGTCGGTGTTCGCTGGCAATGGTTACACCTAAAACAACAAATATTAGATATGATGGTAATACCATTAAAAAATTTTCTTACCGGAATCATGCACCCATTATTTTAATTAAACGTAAAAAAGTATTTCTCGTGTAATACATAACTAAAATTGGTGGTATTTATTTGTTTAATGTGAGTCCAATGATCTGGTCGGGGAGAGAAGTCGCGAAGTTTATAAGAAATTGTAGTGAAGAACAGATACAGCCCAATGGCGTTGATCTTACATTGGGTTGGGTATATGCCTTTAGTGGGCTTGGAACAATTGATGATGGTAAAACCATACCGAAATATGATGAGATATTACCGAATAGTGAGGGGGTCTATATATTAAAACCGGGTGCATATTTGGTACGTTACCAAGAGATCGTAAAAATCCCCACTAATGCCATTGGGCTAGTCTTTCCAAGGTCAAGTCTTCAACGCATGGGTGCTATAGTGTATACCTCGGTTTGGGATAGTGGTTATCAGGGGAGAGGAATAGGACTGATGGTTGTATATAATCCATATGGGATAAGAATTAAGAGAGGGTCAAGAATATGTCAGATTATTTTTGTAACTGCCAAATCATATGGTGAATATATGGGTAGTTATCAATGCGAGGGGCTTAGCTTATAAATCTCAATAATTTGTCCTGTCTTCTTCCAACCCTTAGTATTTTGTCTAGCATCTCAGGGGAGAATATTGTTTTGTGTAGGTCCTCGGGCCTAGTGAAAAGATATTTAAGTTTATAGCCTCTGCTAGCGAGATCATCGAGTGCTTTGGCAATGAATTCAAGTACATGCTGATAAAGATCTACTAACGCTATCTTGTCATAAATTCTTCTTAGCCTACTTGTGAGATAGTGATTCAGCGTGATCGTATATATATTGCTCCTATCAGTGGTATAGGCATTGGATACTATAATAGATGGCCGATTTGCTGGTAGGTAGTATTCGATCTCCAATACTCGCAATAACTTGCTTGAACTGCAAAAAATTAAGAGGTCAAAATCTTCTTCGAGCATATCATATATTGTTTCCATTACATCAAATTTTTCAAATATAGTTCGTATGGTACTAGTACTTAGTTCATCAAAGCATTCCTCGTAGCATATCGCGGGATCATTTTCACATAGGACGCCCAGAGGCGTTATAAAACAAACGGAGGTTGATGGGTCAATTGTTCTAAATATGCTTAATATGCGTGGTAACCGCGTATATACGGATGAGAAAATATTTATAGAGCTTTGTGGCATATAAATACCAAGTGCACGTAGTTCACTTAGTTCATCCATTATGTTTCTGTGTTTGATTGCCGTTGCACTTATCTTTGGACAATTTATCCTCTTAAGGCATGGCCCCTCAATCAATATAATAATCAATCTATATCACGACTAAACAATCACAGTTCTTCTATCATAGAAATTTATCCTTGATTTCTTTTTATTGGTTGATGATATCGAGAACCATATAAGAAAAATATTGAGAAAATGGGCAATTCCAGCGTAAGGGGCATGTCTTGTCCACCAAATCCTCTGAATAGCTGGAATACAGAGATAGACAGCATGTCTTGTTGTATGGGAAACAAGTGTATGAAAAATTCTATCGTGAAGATTTCTGGGGTTTTCAGCAAGTCGAGGAAATGCTCTTGGGTAACTAGGTGGGCAGATTATGGTTACAGTCAACTGTTTTGTCCTTCCACACAGCTTGTCAAATAGCACGTAACAGTCAACATCGATAAGAAAAATACTGCCGCCTCTGTAAGTAAGATTGTCAAAGGGTATAGAAGGATTAAATTTTTTCCATGTATTGAATACATCTATTTCCTCTTTTACTCTCTTTTTGCTAATGGATGGATGATCTGGTGTCTTCAATAAGGGTATATCCTCAGAGAAGTCCCAGAACCCTCTCTTAATAACAACAAGTGAAAGCTCAAGTCCCTGCATCATGCTGTCCACTATTTTCTTTTGGGCAGAGTAATGTGGAATTGAGCTGGCCTACCACATAAATCGCATGGGATATCCTCCGTTACTTGCTTTTTTGGCCAACTTTGCCATCTGTGTTTTGATGTTGTTGTAAGCCCCCTAAAACATCTTTCGCAAATAAAAATCCCCCTCTTACAGGGAATAACAATAAAATCGGCCTGCGCAACCGAACAAAGTTGACACATTTTTTTAATCTTAAATATTGTTCTAGAGATGACGAAATTAGAGTCTATATACCCATCTAGGCAGAGTAGATCTAAGCATCTAGAACATATTGTAATAGGTTCATTTAAACTTTTCTTTATCCTTACGGTTATGTTGCTCATTTTTCTCCCTTCTCTTTTAATGTTCTTAACAGTATAAAAATTAAATTAGTGAAAAACTTGAATCTAAATGTCACTATTATTCCCTAATACTTGGAGATGTTAATGTCTGTTGACTTAGGAGACATAGTTTTACTTCCATCGAAAATGGCATATATTAGAAGCCTTGATGCGGTTGTTCTTGCGGATCTTCATATAGGTCTCGAGTATGCTATGGCTGAGGCTGGTGTGTTTATACCCCCGATCCAGTATAAAATCATGAAGGAAAAACTCAGATCTCATGTGAAGCGCCTCAAGCCAAAGCGGATAATAATTGTGGGGGATCTAAAACATGTGTTTTCTCAGAGAACAGTCCAAGAGCATAAAGAAGTTGTTGATATGCTAAAATTCCTAAAGAGCCTAAATTTAGAAATAATTTTGGTAAGGGGAAATCATGATAACTTCTTAATTGGAATTCTCAAAAGATATGGAATTGATTTTCAAAATACTATAGAGTTGGGTAATTACATCTTTCTACATGGGCATAAGATATTCGATGATGAAGTTATAGAACAAAGAAGGAAAACACTAATAATGGCGCATCTTCATCCAACTGTTATGTTGTCGGACTCTATCTCGAGAGATAAATTACCCATATTTCTAGTTAGTGACAAGATAATTGTACTTCCCGCTTTTACTCCATTGCTTCCTGGTATAGACGTGATTGCAGGTTCTGTGGATTCAGGTGAGTTTAGTACACCAATAATAAAGGACCTAATAGGGTTCGAAATATTTGTTGTGGTTGAGGATAAAAAGGTATTGTATCTCGGATCTGTCGATCAGATTTCTAGAATGCGAGAGTTACAAGTCTAGATGATGAGTGACACCGTTAAATCATATTTATGTTCTATATCTATTTATCTATATTTTGAGAATTTAAAGAATGCGGGAGTCGAACTTTTTTTGGGTTTGTAAAATGTCGGGAATAGATTTAATGAGGACTTTAGAAAAAATTAAAAACACCAACATTGTAAGGGATGAAAGATTACAGGCTATAATGTCTCTAAAGGATTTTGAACTTACGGTTATTGAACCAAACTTAAAGATGATATTGCTTACGCTAACGGAATTGGCTAAAAGAGTAGAAGCTGGCAATATGGAGGAGTTAGAATTCTTTGGAGTATTACTGATACAGATTTCTAGGCTGCTAGAAACATTGCCTAAGCATATTAAAAAAGTTTTCAAGGTTATCAAATTAATTATGAAAAATTTCTCGAGTACGCTAAAGGGTTTCGGTCTAGTGTCCCTTCTTACAGCTTTTAAGCATTTCTTCAGTGGGGAGAATGAATTAGTTTTTGATGAAGATGTTAAAGCGGTCATAAAGAAGACCATCAGGGAGGGATCGGCAAAGATTAGAGAAAGAGCTCTTGAAACATTATTTATTGCATTGTGGAATGTCCCATGGGCACTTAACGAGTATATGGATATAATAAAGGAAATAATGGAGAATGAAGGAGATCCTCTTTATGACAAACTTTTTGAATATTTGAGTCTAATAGGTAAGAGAAATTTCTATTCCGTAAGGCCTATAGTAAATGCTTTATTAGAAAGATATCCAAATTCTCTGGATATACCAGATGGCTCATTGAGATTCATAGCTAATCTTGTGATACCCATAAGAGAATTAGAATTTCTAGAAAAAATCCGTGTGGTATTGGAAGAGGTAATAATAAAGCATAAGAACCAGAAAATAAGGGCAATGGCCCTAGTTAATTTTGCAAATAATTTCAGGCACCCAAAATTCGTTGAGCAGAAAAGGAGGCTCATAGATATAATAAAATCATTAACATCAGTAGAAGAAAATATAGAGATAATTATAGCTAGTCTTAGAGCAATATCTATATGTATCTGGAGAAATTTAGATCCGCCTGTAGACTTGATAAAGACACTTATCTCATATTATGATAGAATTCAGGATGATGATACAAAAATAATGTTTCTGGACACATTATTGCTGGTTTATTCCAACATACCTGAGTCTGCTGGGCCAATAATAGAATTTGCTGCTGGCATTATTAATGTTGAAAAAGGAAACATGGACGTTTTATGGAAGCTACAGGAGATGTTATCAACAATAGCCATTTCTGAGGTAAATGTGTCCAATCTGCAATTATTGGCTAAGAAAATATTGGATTTGATGAAGTTACCAGAGAGAGAACTTCGTGTATCAATTAGAGTCATATTACTCGAAAACATAATCCTCAGTATAGCTAAGAGAGAACCTAGAATAATTTTGAGTCTTGCTGATGATCTTATAGCAACATATAATCAATCTCCAGGCGTCTCAATTTTTGATGGTGTCGCTAGGATAATATACGAGACCTTGAGGAGGGTTGCTGATAAAACAGATGCAACACTAAAACTACTCAATTTACTTCTTAATCCACCTGAAATTGATGCTACATATGAGACTATACTGAAATATCTTATAGGATTAGGCAAGAAGTATTCCTCTGAGATAGCTGCTTATATCGACTTCATTACAGATGTCTTCCGTACAATTAAAGAAGCAGAATTGACGATTACTGATCCTAGAGAAAGGTATTTTGCCGTAGATGAAGCCATAAAAAATCTATCGAGGCTAATTGTAATGATCATGCATAATATACTACCTGAGGATTATGATTCATTTGGAAAAATATTGGCCGCAATGTATGCTACCCAGAAAGGCGAACAGTTACGAGATGTTTTATATGCAATTATAAAGTCTAGGGAGGTTCCAGAGTTGTTTAATTATGTGGTTGGGTATCTTAAAAAAATGACGCTATCGGAGATACATAGGTCTTTGCTTCAAAAGGTGGGGATATTTAAAGAGGAATCAGCATAATGATGTTGGGGGAATTATGGTCTAGTTAGTATATCCACACCATCCTTTTTGACTAGAATCGTTTCCTCGGCTTGGGCCACAGTTCCTTGTTTTTCTTTCAGAACGTGATAATTGACTATCAGCCCATATTGCCCAAGCACAGCTAAACCAATCTTGATTGTTGGTTCATCAAATGTTTTCTGTAGGTGCCGAATACTAAACGGAAGGGTTTTTCTGTTTCTCCAAGCCCAGTTAAATATATCCCTCGCCGCCCTTAGGTGTATGGGCAACTTAAATCTCTCTAAGTCTATCAAGAAATTAGGGAGCGAGTATATTCTTAGATCATCGATGGTTTCAACAAGTCCCTCTCCATCTGTTACGAAAACCTCTATTGCATATGTTTCGCCTTCAATAAATACTCCGTGCTGCTTGATTTCGGGATGTACGGGTATTTCCACGTCCGTATGTAGTTTCCATTTTTCCAACTTATGGCCATGTAGATTCTTAATAACTTTAAATCCTCTTGATTTTACAAAATCATGTATTTCAGCGGCGATATCCATAAATTGAACACCAGGCCCAATCTTGGATATAGCTAGATCAACAGCTTCATTGGCTACTTCGATCAAGGACTTCTTTTTCTCGTCGTCTCCAAAGTAAAACGAAATCGCTTTGTCTAAAATGTAACCATTAACAGCCACACCGAAATCAATTTTAATAATTTCGTCCTCAGGGAGAGTTGAGTCCTCTCCTGCAATAGGAGTGTAATGGGCTGCTATTGAACCAATACAGGTATTTACTGGGAAAGCCCACATGCATCCATGGGAAGATATTTCATTCTCTATGTGTTCAGCTATGTCTACAAGCTTAGCTTTAGGCTTTACTATTGTGTCTAGAGAGGCGATAATCATGGCAAGTGTTTTTCTCGCCTGCTCCAATGATTTTAACATATCCTCTGACATCAATACCACATACTATTCGACTCTTCTAGCCCTCATAACGAGGGGTTTACCAGCTAAGAACCAAACCTCAACGGTAGATCCGGCCTCTATTCTTTTGAGCAAATCCTCCTCAGCAACTGGTGCCTCAAATGTTTCGAATGTTTCTAGATCCATTAGCTCCACATATTTGCCTCTTATTCCAAGTACTTGTGCATCCTTTCTCTTTATAATCGGCACTTCTATTTTGTCTCCAGTTGATTTTATTATTGTTCTCTTTTGCCCAGAGAACACCCCTATGGCAACGATTCTAGCTTTAGCAGCGCCATGCTTACCAGGTTTAGATTTACTGATCTCTACGATTTTAGATGGTTCTCCATCAAGCATTATCCACGCTCCAATCTTTAATGTAGCGATAGGCCGATATGTTATATCCTCTGAGCCCATTTTTGGATCACCCATTTAGAAACAAATAAATAAAATTTAAAGTGAAGTGGAGATGATCCAGAAATGTAGAAATTTCTATATCTGCTCTTGTCATAAAAAAATAAAGAGAGACATAACTTATTGAACTAAATATACCTTAGAATGTCTTAAAGTATTTCAATATTTTGTTCAGGTATTCCTAGTTTCTTGGAAAGAAATTCCTTTACTTTATGTACATGATCCCCCTGTAGAAGAATGATTTTTCCATATCGTGGATCATCCTTAAATGTGCCACCAGTGGCGCAGTGCTTTTTGAGACTTTTGGCGATAGACTTTATATCAATATTTTTGTCATTCAATCCCTGAATTATCGTGACGACGTGGGTTTTTTTGCGGGTCTCAGTGAATATTCTAACTTTTTTTGTAATTAGGGCCAAACGTTGCTTAAAATCTAATCCAAATGTTTTCCTTGAAGCCATTACCCACCCTCTTAGTTTATTCAGTTAAAACTAAATTTTCTATATAAAGGTTGATGAAATTTCTGGGGTTTTGCATGTACGAGGTCCTGTTGTCAAAGAATCCAGAGAAGATAAAGAATATGCTAATAGATATACTGGAGAGGGGCTCAGTACCAAGACTTCTGATATTTCTAAGGAAGATAGCGATAATAGATATTCGTATAGCTGAAAGACTTGTGATTGAGCACTTGCCACGGATCATTGATTTTGTGATCAGGGGGATTGGGGGGTCAGAGATAGGGGATATTGGCGAGTTGTTGTGTGTTTTAAAAGCAATTAATATGGATGGTGCATACAAATTAGCCAATGAGATTATTGGTAAGGCATGCCATCTGATTTTCGAGAAAATGGAGGCGGGGTCTCTTGAAGAGATTGGCCGGGTTATTAGTGGTATATACTGCGTAGGTGTAAATGAGGGGTGGTTTATCAATAAATGTTTGAACATCATAAAATCGAAAATGATGAACAGTGGAATGTATTCTGTAGGGAAATTTTTACTCTGTCTAGGCTTGGTGGATAGGAGCCATGCTAGAAAAATTCTTGGGGAAATACAAGGAAATATCGAGAGGCTCTTTAATGAAAGCATACATGATGTTTCCCTTAATGATATCGAAAGTCTAATCGACGGGCTAAATGTTGTCGATAAAGAATTTGCCAAGAAATTTGTCATGGAGCATTCCCCCGAGTTGAGGGGGGTATTCACAAAAAGGCTTTATGAAAGTAGTGTAGAGGACGTCACCAAATTTATAATGACATTGTCCCAGATAAGTGTTGAGGTTGCTAGGACAATATTTGAAGAAAATATTGATAACCTACGAAATAGGTTTGGAGAAAGAATAGAGGGCATAAGAAGGTTCATTAAAGAGATTTAGGAAAGCGGGATAATTGACTTCCTATGAATCAGCAAGCTTTGAGTGTATTGTTATGAAATTACTCTTCGATAAGGAATTCATTAGAAATGTCGGTGTGGCTGGACACATTGATCATGGAAAAACCACATTGACGGATCACATATTGGCCGAAGCTGGGATAATATCAAGAGACTTGGCTGGGAAGGCTAGATACCTAGATTATTGGCTAGAAGAGCAAAGAAGAGGCATAACTATGAAAACTACGGTTATGTCTTTTGAGGTTACTTACGACAAAAAACGGTATCTGATACATTTATGCGATACGCCAGGCCACGTTGATTTTTCTGGCAAAGTATCGAGAGCATTTAGACTTGTTGACTCAGCGATATTTGTTGTGGATGCTGTAGAAGGTATTATGGCTCAGACAGAATCCTATTTGCGGTTGGCTCTAGAGGAAGTAGTAAGGCCAGTGTTATGCATAAACAAGATAGATAGGTTAATAACAGAACTCAGGTTAAATGAAGAACAGATTTTCTCGAGGCTGTCAATGATTATAAAAAGATTTAACGATCTAATAAGCAGATATGCTCCCCCCAAGCTGAGAGCATCGTGGCAGGTAAATCCGAAGGAAGATACAGTAATTTTCTGCTCAGCACTACATGGATGGGGATTTACTTACAGCATAGCACACAAAAAAGGAATAAAGTTTGGCGACATCATAAGATGCTACAATAGGGATCCCTATGGGTTAATAGAAGAAATCCCCCTTGGCCTAGCGCTTATAGAAGTTCTGACAAAAACTTGTCCCCCTCCGTCAGTAGCACAGAGGCTTCGTGTCAAGTACCTATGGGAGGGATCGCCTACAGATGAATTAATGGATTGCTCAAATACAGGTCCAACAGTATTCTATGTAAGCAAAGCCGTGCCTGAGAAAGGAAGAATATTCGTGACGGGGCGAGTGTTTTCAGGGAGTGTTAAGTCTGGGGACTATATTAGGCTCAATGACGGTACCATCAGAAAGTTGTATGGAGTCTTCATATTACATGCATCAAAAGCCAAAAGTATTGATATTGTACCCGCGGGGAATATTTTTGGATGTTTTATTGATGCGCGGCCAGGAGATACATTTTCGGATAGAGAATTAGAAGGCAAATTTAGGGGGCCAAGATATTTTGCATACCCAGTGTTGGCTGTCGCTATTGAGCCAAAAGAATTTTCGATGTATCGTAAGCTCAAGGAAATATTAAATGACATTGTTATCGAGGATCCAAATGCCCGTGTAGAGGTGTCCAGCGGAACAGGTCAGATTTTGCTATATGGAATAGGGGAACTTCACCTTGAGTTACTTGTCAAAAAAATAAACGAACAGGTACCTATATACTACACAGAGCCACTTGTTGCGTTTAAAGAACTAATAACAAATAGCGTCGAGGCTTCATCTAATGGTCTATATATAGAGATACAACCAATATATGAGGATAGGTCGGGTTTAATAGAGCATTGTAAAAACATAATCGAGTTAATTGGTTTGCCAAAGGACAAAGAAAGAGTCGTGGAGACAATAATAAATGAAACAATTAAGAGTGGACCAAGAATAGGAGAGCCCATTATAGGAATGAGGATAAAAATAGAGGCGATCAGAAAGGTGCGAGAGGAGGAAATTTTTAGTCTATTATCGAAATGTCTTTCAAGTTTAACCACGGGAATAATACAGCCCTATTATAAGTTTAGTATAAGTGTCAACTGTGAATTTCTAGGAAAAATTATTAGTGAATTATCGTCTAGGGCGGCTATAATTGAGCATCTAATTAAGGATGATGTGTGCGAAATCATGGGGCTAATATCCGTCTATAAATCATTAGGAATAGCAAGTAGGCTCAGGGATCTCTCGCAAGGAAAAATTAGTGTGCAATTAGAGTTTGCGGGTTATAAACTGGTCTCCAGATCTGAGGAGGACGAGATATTGAGGTATATCGTATCAAGGTTTAGTAAATATAGCACTCCGCAGTAATCTAAGGTTTAAACGGATACTTTTTTATACACATTTTAAGTGTCTATTAGATTTATTGTGTAATTTAAATGATGAAGCGGACAGTCTCTGAAGATATGATGATGGAAGAGCCGAACTGATATTTAGTTTCTCTGGTGGTACGAGTTGGTGGAAGTAACATTAGAAATGCTACGCGAGATTGAGGATAAATGGCAAAAAATTTGGAGGGAAAAGGGGATATATAATGCAGAAGTAGATGAGTCAAAACCAAAATTCTTTATCACTGTCCCATACCCATATACGAGTGGTCCACTCCATATTGGCCACGGAAGAACATACATAATCGGCGACATTATCGCTAGATTTAAGCGGCTATGTGGATACAATGTTCTATTTCCAATGGCGTTCCACGTGACAGGAATGCCTGTTCTTTCCATCAGCGATAGAATTGCCCGAGGAAACAAGGAAGTAATTAGGATGTATAGGGAATACGTAGGATATTATGTTAAGGAGGGTATTGATGAGATTATAGGATCATTTAAGGATCCCATGAATGTGGCGAAATTTTTTGCTGAGAACATAAGGAAGGACTTCGAGAGAATTGGGCTGGGTATAGACTGGCGACGCAGATTCCATACAGCTGAACGATACTATAATAAGTTCGTGGAGTGGCAATATAAAAAATTGAAGGAACATGGATTGATAGTTAAGGGAGAACATTTTGTTAGGTACTGTTTGCTTCACAACCAGAGTGTTGGAGAGGACGATATTGCGGATGGGGATGTAAATCCGGTCCGAATACAGGAGTTTGTCGCTATAAAATTCAAGTACAAGGATGGCTATATACTTGCCTCTACGCTAAGGCCAGAGACCATCTATGGTGCGACAAATATGTGGGTAAATCCCAATGCTACCTATTTAAAGATTTCTACAAGCTATGGCGAAAATTGGTATATCTCAAAGGAGGCATTTGAAAAAATTATGTATCAGTACCCAGATGATTATAAGAAAATCGAGGAGTTGAGCGGGGAATCATTTGTCGGAGGTCACGTTGTAAGTCCATTAGGAGATAAACTAATAATTTTACCCGCCTCGTTTGTGGATCCAGATATAGCGTCGGGATTTGTTTATTCGGAACCTGCGGATGCTCCATATGATTTTGTAGCATTGGAAGATCTAAAGAAAAATCCAGATATTGTCAGGAAATATGGTTTAGACCCCGAAACTGTGAAGGAAATCACGCCGAAAAAAATAATAGATGTTCCTGGGATTGAGGGATTCCATGCTGAATATGCTGTTAGAAAAGCGGGTATAAAAAATCAGCTTGATCCAAAGCTTGAAGGGGTTACAGAGGAGGTTTATAAGGAACAGTTCTATTATGGAGTTATGAATGAAAATACTGGAGAATTGGCAGGTGTACCTGTTAGAGAGGCAAGGGAAAAGGTAAGGAGGAAATTATTAGAAGAGGGCAATGCAATTATTTTCTATGAAACGTCTAGGAAGGCTGTATGTAGGGGCGGAGGAAAAATAATTGTTGCTCGAATAAAGGACCAGTGGTTCATAGACTACTCGCAGGAGTGGTGGAAGAATAAATCAAAAGAATGGCTAAGAAAAATGAAGATTATACCGCAAAAATATAGAAAGTTATTTGAGGATACAATAGATTGGTTATCTCTGCGTCCTTGTGCACGGGGAAGGGGTCTTGGGACAAAATTACCGTTCGATAAGAACTGGGTGATCGAGTCTCTTAGCGACTCAACAATATACATGGCCTTCTACACAATAGCTCACATAATTAGAGCAGCTGAAATAGAGCCTGACAAACTTATACCAGAAGTATTTGATTATGTATTCTTAGGTGAGGGAGATGCGATATCTGTTTCTAAGAAATCAGGGATACCTGTGGATACTTTAAATGAAATGCGTAGAAGCTTTGAGTATTGGTACCCGAATGATCTAAGACACACAGCGACTCCACATATTACCAATCATTTGACTTTCTTTATTATGCACCATGTAGCTATTTTCCCATCTGATAACTGGCCAAGGGCAATATCGCTTAATGAAACCGTAATTAGGGAGGGAAAAAAGATATCAAAATCGAGGGGGAATGTTATCCCGTTGGCTGACATTTCTAAGAAGTATAGTGCGGATTTATTTAGGCTATATGTTGCCAGTGGCGCGGATTTAGATGGGATAGTGGATTGGCGAGAAGCTGATGTTGAAAATCTTAAAAAATCTCTGTTGAATTTTGCATCAATAGTACTTGAAGCCGCTAAATTGCCGCTAGAGACAGGGGGGTTAACTAGAATAGACCGCTGGTTTTTGTCTCGGTTCTACAGAAGACTAGAGTATGGTAAAGAACAACTAGAAAACTTCAAGATACGCGATTTCGTTGTGTCAATGTTTTATGAGGTCATGAATGATTTAAATTATCACAAGAGACGGTCTTCTAGGGATCGTAACCTAAGCATTGTAAGAATAATTTTGGAGGATTGGATAACATGTTTAAGCCCGATAATCCCCCACATATGCGAGGAGGTATGGTCTATCATAAACAAGGACCCCAGTAAATGGAGCATAAACATGGCACAATGGCCCGAACCAAAAGTTGGCTACATCGATAAGACAATTGAAGTGCTTGAGTTGGTTGTTATGAATCTTGTGGATTTAGGGAGGAATCTCTTAAGGGTTCTAAAGATGAAACCGAGAAGAGCAATTATTGTTATCGCTGCAAAATGGAAGTATGAGCTATTTAAAGTGATGCATGAGCTAATTTCAACAGGTGAGAGACGGATGGGCGTGATAATGAAGAATCTGATGCGCAATGATAGCATTAAGGCGAATTCGAAGGAGGCATCTAGAATAGTTCAACGCGTCTTGGGAGGGAAAATTCAAATACCTGATGTAATTCCCTCGGCAGAGGATGAGTTCGCGATAATAGGTGAGGCGAAGGAGTACATATGTGATGAATTAGGTGTGGGGGATATTGAGATAATTTTCGAAGAAAATTCAGAAGAAAATATAAGGGATAGGGCAACTAGAGCACTGCCAGCAAGGCCTATAATCATTTTCCAAGGCGATTAAGCTGAGATCTCTGAACTTTCAAGTATTTCGAGAACCCTCTCAAGTTCTTCCTCCGTTATTTGTACCTTTCTTTTATGTTCTTCAATAACTCCTTCTCCCTTTCGGTCAATCTGGATCTTAATCCCAGTAATTCTTGGTTTCTTGTCAATTTTAACGGTCTGTGTATGTCCACATACAGGACATACATAGAGTGCTCTACTGGATTTGACCTCCCTCCTTTCCATAGGTGTCCCACACTTAGGGCATATCAAAAAACATCACCGTAGGCATGCTTTTTTATTCAATCTTTTGATGATTTTTATCATAGTTTTCTTCTTTATAAAGTTTCCTACTACTTATAATGGGCGGTTTTAATACGCACTTTTTTAAAAGTAACTGTGTAGTGTTAGCATATTACCTATACTTAAAATTCTTCGATGTGAAGTGAACCAGTTGGTGGAATAGAAATGTCATTGCTTGACAGGTTTTTTGATAAAGTCCTAAACAGGAAATCTGTTTTCAGAGACAAAAAGGCTTTGTCCATAGATTATATTCCTGAGGAGCTTCCTCATAGGGAACAAGAAATCTTAAAATTGGCTGGTATTTTGGCCAATATTATAAAGGGGACAAGACCCAGTAATGTTTTTGAATATGGTCCAGTTGGTACTGGCAAAACTGCGGTCACGAAATTAGTTATGAAAAAATTATATGAGAGAGCGCGTTTGCATGAAATCAGATTTTGTTTTTCATATGTTAATTGTAGGTTTTATCGTAGCAATTATAGGGCATTAGTAAAAGTTGCAATAGACTCTGGTCTAAGAATTCCCAAGACAGGATTGCCAACTGACGTGATTTTTTCGATGTTTGTTAAAAGACTTGAAGAAAAATTCGACTTTTTTGTGGTTGTTTTTGATGAAATAGATTGGCTAGTAAAATTTTCTGGCGATGATATACTCTATCAATTCACAAGGCTAAACGGCGATCTTAGGAACTCTTCAGTGTCCATAATTGGCATCACAAACGATGTTAAATTTAGGGATTATCTCGATGCTAGAGTTCTCTCAAGTTTATCTGAGGAAACTGTAATTTTTTCTCCCTACAGCCAGGGCCAGCTATATGACATCCTTCTCCATAGAGCAACCCTTGCATTTCATAATGGTTGTATATCCGATGAAGCCATCAGATATGTGGCGGCTGTGGCTGCAAGGGATGGGGATGCTAGAAGGGCTATAGATATGCTTAGAGTATCTGGCGAAATAGCGGATAGGGAAGGAAGTAATATTGTTACCCTCGAGCATGTTAAAAAAGCTTGCAACGAAGTTGAGAAGAATTTAATAGGTGAAATTCTGGCCGCATTGCCTCCTAATCAACAACTGTTGTTATTGGCTTTAGCATCTCTGTCAAAAAAAGGAAATGGAAAGATAACTACGGGTTCCGTCAAGAAAGAATTTGATGCATTTAATAAAAGAATTGGTAGACCAACAGTAACCCTTCGAAGACTCAATGACTACATAGCTGAGCTCGAGACACTAGGTATAATATCATCCACGGTAGTATCCTTTGGGAGATATGGCCGAACGAGAATATTGAAACTGGAGGTACCAACAGAAGTACTCGAAGAATACTTGCTTAAGGATAGCATTTACAGGGAAATATATCTCGACTAGGAGTGTCTCTTTTAATTTAAACGTATATTTTTAAGGACTCAAATCCATTATATTATATGGCCTTGGGTCTCTAGCGGGTTTCCCCGTCAGGGGTGAAAAGTCCCCCGTCCCATGGAAGCGGAGCGGCGCAAGCCGCAGGGGGTAAACCCCCTGTAGAGGCAAAGAAACGACACGTCCTCACCGCGGTGAAGATGATGTGGTGAAGGGGCTGGCAACGGTCCCCGAGTTAACCCACGGATGAGCGGTGGGGGAACGTTGAGACGGGCCTCCTCCGCGGGACTAAGGAATGACATGCCAGTGATGGTGAGCTGGCATTGACCGCTTAGTAAAATCCCGCTAGGGCCATCGCCCGAAACAGAAGGGGGCTTAGGGGGGCCCAAGGCCATAAACTCGCACGGGTGTTAATCCATCTGGTTTATTAATATGCTCTTTTTATAGACTTTTTGGTTTTTTATCGGAAAAAATTTTGCGTTGATAAACGTTTGTGTTCTCTGTGCAATGTCTAAATGAGTTTATTTAAATATAGTCTTCATTACTAGTGTTTTACTAGGAATAGAGGTGTATGTTTAGTATGAGAGTATATAGGGTTAGGAATTCTTATTCCGTCTTAAAAATATTTGATCCATATGCCGTTATGACGTTACTTGCCCTTCGAGATGCGGGGGGCGAGGCAAATGTAGGTGATGTTAATAGGTATTCTTTTAAGTATGGCTCTCCGCAACCTAGAACCACATCTAGGAAGTTGGCAGAACTTAAGAAATATGGTCTTGTGGAAGAAAGATCGGTAGAACGTGGGGGGTTTATTGTAGAGAAGATATATCGGCTAACGGACCGGGGCCGAAGATTGGCCGAGATTTTTGCAGAGTTAATAGAGGAGAAATAAGAGGTCAGTATGTAGTTCTTTGATGAACCCTTTATCTAGTGTATCCAAATTATTTTTTCTTTCTGAGCATTGGTTCTAATAGAACATAACATAGCTGGGGAATTCGGAAGGTAAATCGGGATATTGATCGATTAAAATCGATGATTTATAAACCTAATTAGATTAAGAAAATGAATGATTTTCACTGTGGTATCGATGATCTCTAATAACACTAGCGATGTAATAGCCAAGGAAATGAGAAGACTAATGAAAGTGAAGAGAACAAGGAGAAGAGTTTTCAAGCGCTATATGTCGTGGCGGTGGGAAAAACTAGATGAAAGTTGGCGTTACCCCAAGGGCAGGGACAACAAGGCTCGTCTCCAATTAAAAGGTAGACCCCCACTTGTTAAGATTGGTTATAGGACACCAAAGCTTGTTAGATATTTACATCCGTCACTTAAACGAGAGGTACTAGTATATCGTGTCAGGGACTTATATAATATAAATCCACAATATGAGGTCGTGAGAATAGCCTCTAATGTTGGTGGTAGAAAACGACTTGAAATAATAAAATTCGCAGAGAGATTTGGCATTAGGGTATTAAATCCAGGCCGCATACCAGAGGTAATACCTGTAGAAGCACCAATTGAGCGTCCAAAACCCGAGGAGATCGAGGCTATTGCGCGAGAAATAGAGGCGGAGACTGAAGTAACTAAAGAGGAAACAAGAGAAGAAATCGAGCGGGCCTTAGCGGAGGAGATAGAAAAAATAGAGACTAAAGAAACAGCAAAGGAACATGAGGAAGAGGAGGGCGTGCCATCTGAGGAGAGTCTTGAGGAGGAACTTAAGAAGATCGAGGAAGAGCTGGGGGAGTGATTATGCCAAGAAAGCTATTACCTCAGAGGCGTATAGCTGCGGAAATACTGGGCTGTGGCATCAATAGGGTCTGGATAGACCCTGATGCTATAGATGAGGTTGAAACAGCCGTGACAAAGGAGGAGATACGGCGCCTAATAAAGGAGAGAAAAATATGGAAACGCCCTATAAAGGGTACAACGCATCACAGAGCAAACATAAGAGCAATGAAAAAGCGAAAAGGTAGAAGAAGAGGTCCTGGAAAGAAAAAAGGAACAAAAAAGGCCCGCATGGGTGGTTCATATGTATGGGTAATTAGGATTAGGGCAATTCGTAGGATTCTTAGGGCATTAAAATATGCAGGAATAATAACTCCAAATACTTACAATAAGTTACGAAGAATGGCAAAGGCAGGGGTATTCAAGAGTAAGGCACATATTATTAGCTATATTAGGGAGCATGAACTAAATGTAAAACCCATACCCGATGACTGGAAGAAAGAGATACTTCTTAAATATGGTGGGCAGAGTTGAGGAAGAGGTTTGGAAAAGCATATCGTGTTGCTTGGCGACGGAGACGAGAAGGCAAAACTGACTACTATGCGAGATATAGGATGCTATTATCTGGAAAAATTCGTGCAGTAGTAAGGAAAAGTCTAAGAAACATAATTGTTCAATTTGTAAAGTCGGAGCTCAATGGTGACAGAACACTTTTATTCACAAAGTCTCTCGAATTACGAAAATATGGTTGGCAATATAATTGCGGGAATACCCCTGCAGCCTATCTTACGGGTTTTCTTGCTGGATTAAAAGCTAAAAAAGCAGGGATCAAATATGCTATTTTAGACATAGGGCCCCAGAGATCCACATATGGTGGGCGGATATATGCCGCACTTAAGGGCCTAATAGACGCGGGAGTGAACATTCCTCATAATGAAAAGGTCTTTCCTTCTTCTGAAAGAATAATAGGTAAGCATATTGAGGAGTATGCAAAAACACTAAAGGAAGATAGTAAGGAAATTTATCAAAAGCAATTTAATGATTATTTATCGAAGAAGATTTCGCCAGAAAAAATATCTGAAAATTTCTTGAATACACTTAAAAACATTGCTAAGGAATTTAAAGTGGAGATTCCCGATTGGATTGAGGGAGGGGAGTAAGTTTGGTAATAAGGGTTCGTGAGATACCATCTGAATCGATACTGATCCCGCCAGGAGAATTAGAAATTACATGGAAACCTAGGACATATGTAGGTAAGTTGGTCAAGGAAGGAAGAATAACTACTCTAAGGGATGTATTTTACTACACTCATCGAATTCCTGAGCCTGAAATTGTAGACTGGCTCGGCGAGCGCTTATATGGATATATACTGAATATTATAATTACTCAAAGGATGACAGATTCGGGCCGGAAAATGAGTTTTAGAACTGTTGTTGTAATAGGTAATAGAGATGGTCTTATTGGAGTGGGAAAAGGGGGTAATCCAGAGCTTAGATTTTCGATTCAGGATGCTATCAATGATGCGAAGAAGAATCTTATACCAATAATGAGGGGTTGCGGGAGTTGGGAATGTCGTTGCGATATGCCACATTCTGTGCCATTTAAGGTATATGGAGAAAGTGGGAGTGTAAGGATATATCTGATACCAGCTCCAAGAGGTACGGGTCTCGTGGCGGGGGAAGGTGCTAAAAGAGTATTAGAGTTGGCTGGTATGCAAGATGTATATACAAAAACCTTGGGGCGAACAAGGACAGCGATAAATTTTGTTTATGCTACATATGATGCACTAAGGAAACTATATAGGATGCTATAATCAGGGCCCCCATCAACTAGATATTCTGTTTTCTTCACCACAATTATTATCTTTCTATAATTCAAGGCTCTCCCCCCCTGGTGATTGTTGAAAAATATATACACCGAGGCTCATCGAGCCCACCAAGGACTAACCCAGCCCCCAGCAGGGTACCGGGCTACTCCCCAAGTATTCCATGCAAGTTTCTCAGGCACTCTCTCAAATGCCCTGGTTTAGCCCTCACCGGCGATGCCAGTTTCCAGAGCAGTACTTAGGTTCAAGCACCTTATCTTTTCTATGTATTCTATGCATTCCCAGTCTTTTGGGATGAATAGTTTTGCCCTATCTGCTGGGCCTGTTGTTGGTTCTGTCATCTGTACTATCGATCTGCTCATGTATTACACCAATCACATGTGCTAATGTCGATTTATAAGCCTATTTTGGTCATATATACACAAGCAACAATCATCGCCAGAAAAGAGTCATTCAATATTTGCATGTAGTGACATCATTGCTTTTTCTGTTATTCCCAATCTGTATGCCATCTCGGCCACGATAGCTTCAAATATCATCAAAGTAGCGATTTCAAATGTGGGTATGAATTTCCTTATAGGTTCTCTCCCTACCGAGAAAAACTTTTTTCTATCCTCGGCCCCCTCAACTATAAGATAAATATCGGCATATTTTGTGATGGCACTATTTTCGTTTCCAGTAATGGCTATAATTGTCATTTTTGATTTTTTTGCCTCCTCCGTGAGTATTCGTGGAATTGGTGCCTCACCTGATCCCGAGACTGCCGTGAGTATATCTTGGGGTTTTCTTAGAATCCAGTCAGATAATCCACCCACTATGAGCCCCAAGTGCTGGAACCTAATCGCAACCATTTTTGTGATGTAGTCGAGTAGTCCTAAACCAGAAAAGAAACATGTTCTATTGTGGCTTCTTGCATCTAAATATATATTCAGGATTCTAGCGATGGCGTCAATATTATTGGTGGCTCTCTCAAAAGACTTCTTGCATGTGCTTACAATGGCTTTTACGGATGTTTCAAATTCGTTTATTGGGTTACTAGAATCTATGGTCGATGCAATACCAGCACCAAAGACGAGTGCTGAGAACTCCGTTATTGACCCCATTGGTGCCAAGGGGGACTTGTATTTTCCAAAGATCTTCCTAGTTATATAATCCATCGTATGTAGTATAGGTTTTCCCGGCAAGTAAAAGGATATATCTGCCAACCTGGCAAGCTTGGATCCCTTTGTGGCTGTAAATGCTACTAATATGGCTTTCCGCCTGATACACATCTCGGCATATAAATTGGTTGTGTTGGTCCAGCCACTCCCAGAGAATGCAAAGACTATGTCACCCTCATTTACCGGTTTTGCTAGTACATCCCCCAAGACAGAGGATTTTACTCCATATAATTTGAGAAGATCAGCGAAGAATTTTGCAGCCAGACCAGATCTCCCCATACCCACTGTATGTACTATTACTCGTCTTTCCTTTGCGTGTTGTAATATTGAGGTCAATTTATGGATTGTTGTAGATTGTTCTTCAAGGATTTTATCAAGTGCTTTTTCCGCTATATTTATAAAGGTGAAAGCAGCATCTTTGAATGCATCCATCATTTCAAAAACACTTCAAACCTTGATTAATAGTTAATTATTGTGTTGTTAAAATCATAACATTTGATTTTTCTTAGGGGGGATAAGGTTGCTTATAGGTGCAATAATAATCCCTAGAACAGATGAAATTGTTATGAATGAATTGGGTTTGATTGTCGAGAAATTCAGACCGAGGGGGATCTTTGGGGAAGATATACTAATAATTGATCCAGTAGACATTACAGAAACAATAGTGCGTTTGTTTATGTTCTCAAGGACTATTTTCCGGGTGTATCTAATTCTAGATAAATTTGACATAGCCACAAAAAGTGATTTATATGAGCGGTCTAAAGCGATAGATTGGGCAAGCATTTTTGATGTAGACATGTCCTTTGCAATAGCCCCAGAATCCGACACGCTGAGTAGATATGATGTGGGAAAACTTGTAGGTCAAGGTGTTGTGGATAGATTCAAAGAGGAAGTGGGGAAAAGACCCAAAGTTGATTTGAAAAATCCAGAGGTTAGTATTATTGCGAAAATTGTAGGGAAAGAATGTTTGTTGGGTGTTGACATAACGGGTTTTGATTTGAATGATATTAATGAAATTGTTTCCCGTCTAATAATTCTAGCGAGTGGGCTTTCTAGGGACGATAGATTAGGCGAAATTTTTCATAATGGTATATGCGAATCAGCATATGAATATATAAATAATGTCCCTCTTAAGGATAGAATAGTGGATACCACATATGTAAATCTAAAGGTTGTGGAACAGAACCGAGTGATAGAATTATTGTCTAGGAACTGGGAAGACAAACGAGATGGTGTTGCCTGTTATGAAATGCCCAATAAAGCAATAAAGTTTAGATATCCAATCCAGAGAAAGGATATTGATTTTTTCGTCGGAGACAACATAGATATTGTATGTTCAAACTTGGTCAGTACGGCTCCAAGCAAAAGTGGTCAAGATGAATTGATTAAAAGGATAATATTGTTGATGGAAAAAAATAGTTTTTGGAACAATGCTGCAATATTATGTAGAAAGGAACTGATACATCGCTTACAGAAATTTAAATGCCGTGAAATAATCACAATTAATATAAGAGGAATAACATCAAGTATTATAAGGATTGAGCGGGAGTAATATGGCGGATGAGGAAAAACCAGAGGTTATACTTACCAGCGCGAGCAGGAAAACAGCAATAGCGAAATGTATAATTACCCAAGGAAGCGGTATTGTCCGCATAAATGGGAGGCGGCTTGAGTCGATTGAGAATAAGTATATACGTTTGTTAATATCTGAACCCCTACTCCTAATAGGTGACCTAGTACAGCGTATAAATATCAGAGTAAGAACTAGAGGTGGAGGGATAATATCCCGAGCGTATGCTGCTCGATGCGCAATTGCCCGCGCAGTAGTAGAATTCTTTAAGGACTCTCGCATAGAGAAGCTCTATCGCCAGTATGATAGATATCTTTTAATCGAAGACGTGAGAAGGAAAGAGATGAAGAAATTTGGTGGCCCAGGAGCAAGAGCTAGGTTCCAGACAAGCTATAGGTAATCTATTTCTCACAATCACTATATTAAGATCGTCTTTGTGAGTTTTTTCGATAAATATAGCGTCAATATATCAATCATAAGTATTATTGTAACCAATATGATTCCAGTGGCAGCAGCTTTCCCTAAGAGCTCTGGATATGCCGCACCTAGCTCAATATACTCATACATCGTAAAGGTGAGTGTTGCTACGCCCTCTAGGAAGCTAACGGGTGTTTTAAAGTTATAACCAGTCGTCAATATTAAAGGAGCTGTTTCGCCTAAGATTCTGCCTACTGAGAGGAGACATCCAGTAATTATTCCCGGCGTAGCCATTCTTAACGTAATATTCCATGTAGTCTCCCACTCCGTTGCTCCCAATGCAAAAGCAGATAATTTTACTTCTTTTGGCACAAGTTCCAGCGTTTCTTCAATTGTTCTAAGCATGATGGGTATCATCATGAGCGACATTGTTAACGACGCCGACAATAGCGAAAACCCGAGACCTAGTGTGTATACGAATAAATAATAGCCAAATATTCCAAACACTATGGACGGGACGCCGGCAAGTATCTCCACTAGGGTCTCGGCGAGAGACTTAATTTTTTTGTTTTTGGTGAACTCGGTTAGATATATGGCGGCCCCAAGACATATGGGAAGAGATATAGTGAGCGAGATCGATATTAAAATGAAAGATCCAAGTAGGGCATTAAGTATACCTCCTTCTTTTCCCAGATTTTTAGGATAGGTTAGCAATAACGACATCGATAGATATTTGGATCCCGTGCGGAATAATGTGATCAGTATTAATAGAAGGGGTGAAAGAGCAAGTATGGTAGTGGCTGTAAGCAATATCAATGCGATTCTATCCTTGATTATCTTTCTCATTTCCTACCCCATCGTTTCTCAATACGCCAAATTATAAATTTTGAACATGCAACAAAGAGTGTGGAGATAAGCAGCAGGGCAAATGCAATACAGAAAAGTGCGGATGTATGATAGGGATCTCCCACACTTGCACCGAATTCATTAACCAAGACACTTGTGAGCACGTAACATGGATCAAGTAGCGACTTTGGTATCATTGCAACATTTCCTGTGACCCATAGCACTGCCATGGTTTCCCCTATCGCTCTTCCAAGACTTAGTAGTATGGCCGCTCCTATTCCTGGAAAAGCGACTTTAAGTGTGACTCTAAAGGCGACTTCAGACTTAGAGGCACCAAGAGCATATGCCGAGAGTTTTAGCTCCTCTGGAACGAGCTTCATCACTTCGATTGAAATGGCTGCTATCAGCGGTATTATCATTATTGCGAGTATAATGCCCGCAGCTAGAACACCAAATCCTCTTGGTTTTCCACTGAATATTGGTATGAAGCCTAGGTATTTAATCAAAAATGGTTGGACTTTATCCCGAAGGATTGGTATAATGAATATAAGGCCCCAAAAACCGTATATTATGGATGGAATACTAAAGTTCACTTGGAATAGAGCCTCGAGTAGCTCTCTGACTTTTTTTGGGCTGAATTCTACGACAAATAAAGCAGATAATACACCGATAGGTACTGCTATGATAAGGGAGATTATAACAACGTATATGGAACTGATCAAGAATGGGAGTAATCCATATTGCCCCAAATTCGGATTCCATTTGGTGCCGAGCAATTTAAAACCAAACTTTGAAAGTGCTGGAATAGAACCAACAAATATCATAACAGCTATAAACAAAACTACTGAAGTTGCGATTACCGATGAAAGGAATAGTAATCTCTTTCCAGTTTTCTCGATAACTCCACTCATTTTACAACTCTCATAACCAGATAAAATCTACAAGAATCCTCAATTTTAGCGCTCCGTCTATAAAAAAAGCTAAGTACACTAAACCATAAATCATGGACCCTCCAAGCAAAGTCTTTTGGTATATTGATTATCATATAACCCTACAGGGTTAATGGGCCCGGCGGGATTTGAACCCGCGACATGAGGCTCCGAAAGCCTCCAGGTTGACCGTGGCACTGGTCCTAGCTACCTCACGGGCCCCCAGCTAATTATATCC
>CAZWPQ010000006.1:7814-14064 GCA_964636085.1 uncultured Nitrososphaerota archaeon | reverse complement strand
TTATATCCATACCAACAAAGAAAATTATATATGTTATGAAGATTTTACATAACTATATTTTTCTTGCGGGAGGGTAGAGGTGAGACATTTGGGTAAAGCTAAGAGACTTTTGTTTATTCTGATAATTCTAGATGCAGCGCTTATACTATACTTGTCCGTACATCCTCCCCGCAAGAAAATTACGGTTGCGGGCTCATCAACAGTATTTCCACTTGTACAGAGATGGGCAGACATATATATGAACCTAAACCCTCAAGTCAGCATAGAAGTCACTGGTGGTGGGTCTGGAATGGGCATAGTCGCTGCGGGCGAGCATACAGTGGATATAGGAATGTCTAGTCACCCATTGGAGCAATCTCAAAAAGAAAAATTTCCCAATCTTATCGAGATTCCAATAGCTTTAGACGGCGTAGCAATTATAGCTAATGAAATGGTTAATAAGACTCTAAAACTTACACGTGAAATGGTTGTGGCGATTTTTTCAGGAGCTATTGCGACTTGGGACGAATTTGAGGAGGAATTTGGTGTTAGTATAGATGCCACTGGCGAGATCATAGTCTGTGTAAGAGCAGATAAATCAGGAACAACAGAAGTTTTTTCAAAGTGGTTATCGTTGGATCCAGATTGGAAAATCGGCTCGGGGGAAGTAGTGTCATGGCCCAAGTCCAGTAGATTCATAAGTGGTAATGGTAACCAGGAAATTCTAATGAATGTCAAAAGTAACCTCAACGCTATAGGGTATGTAGGACTTGCATATACGAGTAGTGCGGATATAGTTGTTGCGGAGATACTAAATCCATCTACAGGCGAGTATGTAAAACCAACTCAAGAATCCGTGAAAAAGTCTGCAGAGAAGGGTATTTTTCAACCAAATGAAAGTCTTTTCGATCCACCTATATCTGGTGCATATCCGATATCTAGGAGTCTCTATCTGATAATTGATAGGGTTTATATAAAAGATAAGGAGCATGTAATAGAATTTATCAGATGGATACTGGATAGTGATGGTGGTCAAGTTCCAGACATAGTTAGAGATGTTGGATATGTAGAAATAAGTGATACAAAATTGCAGGAAATTGCCATAGAGATCATAGATAATATTTAGGACTTCTTTGTTTTATTCATCCCGAGTAGAGCTGTATTTATATAAGAAAAATTCTTGATGAGTACATGATAGTAGATTTGTTCTCGTATGTGGTGAGATGATATGCTAGTAATTAAGTATCATGGCCACTCATGTTTTGAGGTTTATGATGATGGCGACCCTGAGAAGAACATAATATTTGATCCATTTGATAGAAACACTGGAGACTTCAGTCTTGATGTATCGGCGTGGCTAGTTTTGTGTTCTCATGATCATTTCGATCATAATGCATGGAAAAGAGTTGCAAAGAAGGGGACAAAACACTATGTAGGCTACATAGGGACGGATGTGATTAATGATGTTAAAGTGAAGGGGGTGGGCACATTTCACGATCCAAGCCTGGGGGCTCTAAGAGGAAAAAATACAGTATATGTGGTGAAGATGAATGATTTTATAATAGCCCATCTGGGAGACATAGGCCACTTGTTAGAAGAAAGTAATATCAAAGAGATAATGGAGTGGGGGAGAATTAATGTATTGTTTGTGCCGACTGGAGGCATCTATACGATAGATCCTGCCCAAGCAATAACGATAATACATCAATTAAACCCTAATATTGCAATACCAATGCATTACAGACATGAGAAGCATAATAAGAGAATTTTTGGTAGATTATCCACACTTGACGAGTTTGTAAAGATCGCTAAGGAAGGGTTTAAAGTCAATTTTATGGACTCGAACATGCTGAGTATTGATAAACAAGAATTGCCAGAGAAGACAGAGATCTTTATCCTAAAAGCCTGATTTTGCCTCCTTTTAAAAGTCAATGTAGATATACCAATGAAAATATATTTATTAAATTCTTTTAATTTGAAATATAAACATATTTAAAGATATTTTTGGTGTATAACTTGTCTGAAAAAGAATATCAAACTATTGAAGCGGGGATAAAATTCCGTATTGAAAATATAGTGGGATCCCTAATACTAGGGATTAGACTTAATCTTCCCGAGCTTTATAAGGAGCTCCTAAAGATACAGGCCGAGCTCCAACATATGTATGCTGATGAGTTAGGTGAATCTGCTGAGGAGTTTCCACTTGTAGCAAGACACAGTCCTCAAGAGTTTCCTGGATTGATACTTAAAATGCGTTTTCCTGATGTGCGGGCTAGCATGCTTGTTTTCTCTTCGGGTAATTGCGTGATTACGGGAACCAGATCGGAGCAACAATTAAAAAAAGCTGTTAATAGATTCGTTGATATACTCAAGAAATGTGGATATAAGTTGCCTGGCGAGCCAGAACTAAAAATACAGAACATAGTGGCTAGTGCGGATATTGGTAGAAAATTAAATCTGGATTTGATTGCTCTCTCGGGCGGCTATAACATCATTTATGAACCAGAAATATTCCCTGGATGCATATATAGGGATGAGGAATTGCGGGTAGTGTTGCTCCTCTTTAGATCAGGCAAGGTTGTGTGTACGGGTGCTAAGAGTATAGAGCATGTGAAAAAGGTACTTAGAAAATTATACGATTGGCTTACTGAGATTGATGGATTCCTACCCGAAGGCGCGTGAATTAATTTTTCTCTATCTTTTGTTGTGTTTCTCTCTCCAAAGCTAAGTGATTAATGTGGACTACCAGTATGTATGTCCTAAATGTGGGAAACCAACGACATATAATCAAGAACGTAATGGGTTATGCATAGACTGTTTTCTAGAAACTAAAAGGAGCAAAATCGAGGAAAAAATAAAAGTCAAGATAACTATATGTCTAGGTTGTAGGCGTCTTAAGCATGGTAAAGAGTGGCTTGAGCCTACAAAGGAGAATATTGAGATTGTATTAAGGAGCGGCTTAAAGAGAACGAGTCTAAGAATGTATGATTATACTATATTGGATATCCCAGAGGGCGTTAAAGAGGATCTAAGAGAAGTTAAAAAGATCTTTCTGCCAGTACAAGTTTTTGTTGCAAACAGAAAAGTCGTTGTTAGACATATAGAAGTTGATATTGATAAGGCTTTTTGTACTTTATGTGGCCAAAAGCAGAGTGGGAAGTACTATGAGGCGGTAATTCATGTTAGATACATGCGTGGAATTATCGATTATTTGTCCAGAAGTATTGATCTATTCCTAGAGGAGATTTCGAGGAAGTTAGATCGGCTGGAAATAATAGATGTGAAAAAAGAAGGCAAAAGAGGATTAGTCATAAGATTTTCTGATAGAAAATTGGCTAGGAGATTTCTAGAGTATCTAAGTAGAAACTATTCAATAGCCATATTGAGGAAGTACAAAGAACCAATAACAGTGATTTCTGAAAAGGATACAAGAAGGCAAGTTGTCATCGAAAAATATTTTATAAGGATCATACATGAGCACATATGAAGTTATTTAAGTGTGGGAATGCTTTCAATTTCCTCAAAAATTGATGGATCCTCCATAACTCCATCTGTTAAATTCATGAAGTCCTCATAACTACTTTCGCTAAGTATATCTATCCCAGTAATTATTGAGCATATTCTTATCCTTGACTGAAATGTAGGTTCTATTCTAAGCCCGAATATTATCTCCTTATTATCTCCCATCACTGTGGTAAATCTATCTACAATATCGTAAGCTTCGCTAAGCAATAAGTCTTCTCCCGCCACGATCTCTATCAACGCGCCCTTACCTAGGGCCGGATTTACTTCGAGCAATGGATTGTTAAGAATTTTATCGGCAATTGTAAGGGCTCTTTTTTCATCATTACCATTTGTCTCTCCTATACCAGGTAATGCCAGTCCTTTATATGATAGAATTTTTTTAACATCCGCAAAATCAACGTTAATTAGCCCAGGTTTTTCTATCAGGTCAGATAATGATCGAACTAGCTGGATAAGTAGATTATTGGCTAGGTCAAATGCACCCTGTATTGTTCTTCTCGATGCAAGCCTTATGAGTCTCTCATTAGGAACAACTATCGTAACTGTAGAATCATTAATAATCCTAGCGAGAGCCTTAAGGGCATTTGAGACCCTTACTTTTCCCTCGCATTTGAATGGTATGGTTACGAACGCGATTGTCAATGTATCTAAATCCTTGGCTAGTTCTGCGATTCCGGGAGCCACACCAGAACCAGTTCCGCCGCCCAGGCCCGCACAAATTATAAGCAAATCTGTGTCTGATATTAGCTCTTTTATTTTCTCCTTAGACTCCTCGAACGCCTTTCGTCCGAGACTTGGGTCGTTTCCTGCTCCGTGGCCCTTGGTGGTTTCTCTTCCAATTAATATTCTCTTATGAGCCTTGCTTATAGCTAACTGGCTTGCATCGGTATTCATTGCAATAATCTCAACTAGTCTCCAATACCTGCTACTATTAAATAATGCTGTGGTGAAATTATTTCCAGCACCGCCTACCCCAATAACCCTTATCTTCGGGAGGGATAAGTTTATAATGTTTGTGAGTTCATCTTCCTGCTGATTTCCTCGCAAATTTATGTGTTCTCCTAGGTTATTAGAGTCTAGCTGTAGTAACAGATTTTCGATGTCCATATAAACACCGCTATAAGAAATATTGGGGAGTATAAAAAGTGAGGAAATATTCAGATATTATTTTGGACAATAAGACAAACGAGAGTGGTGATAAATCTGAAGAAATACATTTTCCTTGAGGATTACACCGCGGATATAGCATTTGTTGCCTTCGGCAAAACATTAGAGGAAACTTTTATAAATGCTGCAGAGGCATTGATGGATATACAAACCGATATAAGGCAAATATCTCCAAAGGAGTGCTTTGATGTAGAGATAGAAGGTTATGATTTGGAGCAATTGTTAAAGAGGTGGTTAGAGGAACTGATTTACTTCTTGGATGCAAAGCAGATGTTGTTATGTAAGTTTGATATAAGTATAAAGACAAAGGAGACGGAGGAGGGAGTCACCTATGTGCTAAGGGGCAGAGTTTGTGGCGAGATTTTTGATCCTATTAAGCATGTCTCTAAAGTCGAGGTGAAGGCTGTTTCGTATCATGATATGGAGATCGGAAAAAAGGATAATATGTACTATGCAAAGGTATTGGTGGATATATAATCATGACGTATCCATATATCGATGATTAGAATGCCAAAAGCAATAGTTATGGATACATCAACACTTATCAGAAGCTTGAGTACTCTACTTAGTGATAAGACCATAATTCCCGATAATGGAGAGTCCATTCATCTATTTACTACAGAATCCGTAATTAATGAGGTAAAAAATAGGTCTTCCAAGGTAGCATTGCAGGCGATGCTGTCGAAAATTTCAATAATTTCACCCAGTAAACCTGCACTTAGGATTGTGGAGAAGGAAGCCGAGAAATTGGGAGTCCTAGGAAAATTGTCTAAGACAGATTTAGATGTAATCGCATTGGCAGTGGATATATCCAACAAATATGCAAGTGTGTATATTGCTTCGGAGGACTTTGCACTCCAAAATGTTAGTGCTTCCCTAGGATTCAAAATAATAGCGATAGGAAGGAAAATAAGGTACTTAATTAGCTACAATAAAAAATGCAAAAATTGTGGGTTAGAATATAGCAATGACCTAGAACAATGCCCAGCATGCTCATCTAAAGAATTTTCGTTGGTGGTTAGAAGGAGGAAGATATAAATGGACAAGATAGCTATAGTGGCCTCCACGAGAGATACTGCGAGTATGAACATAATGGATAATCTATGTGAATTGGTTACATTTGAGAACACTGGAATAATGTTTATGGGTAATGAGATTAAATATTGCAAGGAGCTGGATTCCTACCTGGTGGTAATTGATGAGGACCTCATTTTTGCCAATCGCATAGATGAACTACCTTTAGAAACAAACAGATTAATATTCTTATCGAAACATGCCTCTGAAAGTGGTATACCTAGTTTGCTAGTGCATTTTCCTGGGAATTGGACTAAGGACAACAGGATGGGTGGGAATCCTAGAGCGTTTTCGATTGCAGACCCCGTAGTACACAAGGCATTAACGATGGCTCTTGTTGAGAGAAAAAAAGATGGATTAATTCCACCTGAGTTTATGGTGGGTAATGAAGTAACGCATCATGGCCCTACAATAAATAGGGCATGTACATTCATAGAAATTGGTAGTACCCCAGACAGATGGAGGGATAGAGCAGTGGGACGTATAGTAGCCGAGTGTCTAACTG
>CAZWPQ010000006.1:0-7804 GCA_964636085.1 uncultured Nitrososphaerota archaeon | reverse complement strand
AGTGTCTAATGGAGGGAATTAGTAATATGCAGAAATATGAAGGAAATGAAGTTTGGATTGGATTTGGGGGGCCTCATTATGCACCGAAGTTCCATGATTATCTTTTAAATAAGCAAATAATGCTGGGCCATATAGCGCCAAAGTATGTTATAGACATGATTGATGAGGAGGTGGTATCATTGGCCATGTCAAGATGTTTGATAAGACCAAAGGGTGCGCTTATCGATTGGAAGGGGATGAAAAGTAAACAGAGGGAGAAGATAATCAATATTTTAGATAGTTTGGGAGTGTCATACAAGAGAATCTGAAATTGCTTTTAATATTTTTTTTGATGGTTTTTATACATATATAATACTTATTGTTAGGGTGACTTGAGGATGTCCTTTTCCGCTGTATTTGAAGATGTAAAAATTATAAGGAGTCTATTTAGGGGTGTTAGTGATCTACTATCGGAGGCCAATCTTTACGTAGATGAGGAAGGTATAAAAGTACAAGGACTGGACGATTCTAGAGTAGCTATGCTGGGGCTAAAGATGCCGTCGTCGGCATTTCATAGCTTTGATTTTGTTCCCCCTGAGGGCGCCGAATTAATACAAATTGGTCTAAATTTCACGGACATAAAGAAAATATTTGCAAAAGCCAAGGCTAAGGATTCTGTAAAGCTCGCACTTGTTCAAGAAGAGAGGCCTTATTTTGAAATAACATTCTTTAGAGGAACAATTGATGATATGATACAAGTAAGAAGGTTCAAAATACCTGTTATTGAAGTCCCTTCCGAAACGATTACCCCCCGTGAACTAGAATTAGATGTCACTGTAGAGTTTGCGACTGGGTCATGGATAGCCGACCTAGTGGCAGGGGCCTCGATTGTAGCTGATGATCTACAAGTCATAGCTAGTAAGGATGAGGAAAGGCTAACATTTCTAGCTGAAGGGGAGTTAGGAAAATTCGAGTATCCAATAGAATTGTCTAGAGAGGAGACAATAATGAGATTTGAGATACTTAAGGATGCGAGAGCTATATATTCGCTAGATTATTTAAAGAAAATGGACACACCTGCTAAGATAGCGGATAGTGTAATAATTAGGTTCTCCAATAATATGCCAATGGAATTGTCGTATCTTGTTGGGGGAGGTTTTGAATTGAAGTATCTTCTAGCTCCAAGGGTGGTATAGTTCCAGTAAGGTGCTGTTTTTTGGATCTAAACCTTATCATATTTTTTGTTGCAATAGTAATAAACATCGCAAGGGTAGTAGCTGAGTTGATATTTGTGGATCCAAGAAGATTGAGGATATACCAGCGCATGATGGGGGAGTGGAGAAAAAAGGCTAAGGAAGCGATAAGATCTGGGAATGTTAGACTAATGGAAAAAGTTAAGAGAGAAAAATATAAGATTGATAGCATGGGCCTAGAGGTAAGCAAAATGCGGTTTAAATCTTTTATCGCCCTGAGTATAATCTCTACACCATTAATATTTATAGTTATAGTGCCTTATAGGTCCGAGGGTATATATGTACCCATGTTTTCTAAGTCTATTGCTGCGATATGGTATTTCATGATCGTCTCATTCGCTATAAGCTCCATAGCGTCAATACTACTAAAATATAAGGGCTATCTATAGACAAAGATTATTATGTTGGAAATTTATATTCTACTTTTTCTAGTCTAAACAGTGTAGACTTGGGTATATATGGAGATGGAAGATGCCGCGACCAATGTACAGGTCGAGATCGCTCAGAAGACGAAACGTTAGGACTCCCGGAGGCAGACTTGTTATTCATTATGGCAGAAGGAGAAAGGGTCCATACAAATGTGCAATATGCAAAAGGCCATTATTTGGAGTGCCTAGAGACGTAAGAAAATATCCAAAATCCTCGAAAAGGCCTGAAAGGCCATACGGGGGCTATCTGTGTGCTGATTGTCTGAGAAAACTTATGATTAAGACTATAATAGAGAGGCATGCCCCAAATATAGTATGACAAAGTCTTATTCAATTAAGGATCTAGAATGACCAAAGGACAAAAAGTGTTAATACTCATATCAGGTCCTCATGGCTCTGGTAAGTCCACAGTGGCGAAAGAGGTCGCGAGGAGACTAGGTCTGAAGTATGTGTCTGCTGGCGAAATTTTCCGGCTTATGGCTTTAGAGAAGGGAATGAGTATAGTTGAGTTTACAAAATATGTTGAGGAAAATCCGGAGATAGATTACGAGATTGACAAAAGAATGATGAAGGAGATGGAAACGGGCAATGCTGTTGTTGATTCGCTGTTAGCATACTACTTTTCCAGCAAGATTAGGCTTGGTGATATCATCGTAATAAGAATGATGATATATGCCGATAAGGAGGTGAGGATAAGGCGTTTGATGGCTAGGGAGGGGATACCGAGAGACGAAGCTGAACGTGAGATACAAGCCAGGGAAGAAAGCGAAAAGCACAGATTTAAGAAACTCTATGGCATAGACCTCTGGAAAGAGAAGGATTTTGACGTAATAGTGAATACGTCCAGATTGACTATTGATCAGATGATAGATCTATGTCTCAGTATAATCAAAAAACTAATTCAAATAAAATCGTCGAGTATATCCTTAAGTCTAAATTAAAGATATTCCCTCGGAATTCTTATAGGCTCTTTCATGAATCCCTCAAGTTTTTGGTTCTTAATAGCTTTTACAATGTCTTCATCCGATGCCCCACGCTCTATATTGACCTTGATGTTGAGCGGTATTAGGTGGTCGATGTTCATTCTTCTCCTTTTGACCCCCGTAACTGACGGGGGGCCTGTAACAAGGACAAAATTTTCGTCAATTATATCTACTATTACCACCTTTTTTCCCGTTCTTCTGCCTCTAAGTATAACACAACAGCGGCCGATATCATAGAGTCTAGGCATGATAGACCCCTTCTTAGTACCGAATCATATGGTTCAAATCAAACGACATTAAAATTCTATAAAATAGAGCAATTTGTCACGTTGTATATATACAAAAAGTGATTTGTATGGCCCGGCGGACTAACACCAGCCGGTCATAGCGCGCTATTCCAGCTTCTGCTCCCGGTGGCTCTCTTTGCCGGGCCTAATAATTACTAAACATATTTTTGAGGCAATATAATGTTTTTTATTAGGATAGTGATTGAGTTGGGGGATATCTATATACTTAGACTTGGCCATAGGGTTAATAGGGATAAGAGAATAACAACCCATGTATGTCTAGTCGCTAGGGCATTTGGGGCACGGGTATGTATATTGACTGGTGATTATGACCCAAAAATAATTCATACTTTGGAGGACGTAACCAAAAGATGGGGTGGGCCATTTGAATGTATCTATGTTGGTGACTGGAGAAGATATATAAAAGAATGGAAGTCCGAGGGGAGGAGAATAATAGTCCATCTTACTATGTATGGCGTGAATATTGTCGACAAAATAGACGAGTTAAGAGACAAGTTTTCTAGTGGTTATGATATCCTAGTGATTGTTGGTTCGGAGAAGGTTCCTAGGGATGTATATGATATGGCTGATTATAATATAGCGATAGGAAATCAACCGCACTCTGAGGTGGCGGCATTAGCAGTATTTCTAGATTGGTTACAGCAAGGTAAAGAATTGGAGAGAGAGTTTATTGGAGCCAAACAAAAGATAGTTCCAATGGAGAAGGGAAAGAAAGTAGTAGAAATAGCATAAGGAATTTAAGAAGGACAATTATCTTCGTAGTCGAAGTCTTTCCTCGTAACTATACCCCAGTTTTTCCTCTAGAAGCGTTCTTGCTAGGTTCTTTACAAGTCCAAGCCCTTCATTTTTAGGGACAGTGTTGAACTCTAGGATATCAAGTACACGGGGTAGGTTGTGTCTATTAACTATGTCCTTAGAGATTTTGTCAATATGCTTTAAGAGGCATCTAAGAGTGTTGATTTTTAATCTGATATTTCTAGAACGGAGGAGTATTTCGTTAGTGATTATATCCATGAAATTATCAACCAAATCGGCGTCCTTATCCAATATTGCATTTATTGTTTCGATTGCAGCGATTTTAACAGCATCCTTCGGATCCCTCAATCGTTTCCTGATTATTGAGATTATTTCATCTGTAGTCTTGATATCATCATTTTGAATGAGATATGACAGGTTGTTAAGGGCCTCAACTCGAGCCATATAACTATCATCCTTTAATGAATCTAGCGATATGTCAATGGTAATTGTACTGAGCTTCTTGGGATACTTTAAGTATAGCTTTCTCACGGATCTTAACACATCTCTCTTGAG
The DNA here is from genome assembly GCA_964636085.1 of uncultured Nitrososphaerota archaeon. GTDB lineage: Archaea > Asgardarchaeota > Njordarchaeia > Njordarchaeales > Panguiarchaeaceae > Panguiarchaeum. The sequence goes on along the minus strand of CAZWPQ010000006.1, from coordinate 3,542 downwards.
CAAGGGAGGTAAATCACCAAATATTTCCTTGAGTCGACTTGCTATCTCGTCCAAGTATTTTTCGCCCCTTAGTCCAATTGATGTTAAAAGCATTATAGAGCCATGTTTCACATCATTATTTAGATCATCTATAGTAGCAAGCCCAACGCGATATAGATCGTCTAATATGTCAACTTCATATTTATCCACAATATAGGATATGCAACGTAGAATATTACCTTTAACATTACTGTGGTCTTCTTCATCTAGCCTCTTCATGAGGATTTTGATAATATCCTTTCCGATATCCCTGTTTTTAAGTGCTAAGTCTGTCATACAGGACACAGCGGTGGCTCTCACGGCCCAATTTTCGTCCGCTAATGCATTTTTTATGTGCTTCAATATCTTGCCAGTGTCATATTTATTATTATTAGCATATCTGGTGAGGAGTCTAATAGCTTTCCTTCTCCTACCAGGAATCGGCGATTGTATCCATTTCTCCAAATATTTTACGTCCATATATCGTCCCCTTCTCTTATTTTTTCTTACTTATTTAAAAAATAATCCAATGTGCCTACCCTAGGTTGCCTTGATTCTTCTGTTTTCTTTTCTTTTTCCTCCTGCTGGGAGGGTTCCTCTTTCGTCTCCAAAAACATTGAATAGGGTGTGCCTTCTGCCTTTATCGAAACTTTCGCGGAGTATTCTTTATATGCCTTCAAAATTTTTTTACCAACTTTTGAATCCTTAATATACTCCTTAATAAATTCCTCCACCGATTCGCTATCGCAGTTAATTTGTGCGAATAATATACCAATTTTCTCAGGATTTTGTTGGGCGAGATGTTTAAATAACGGCATCATTTTAATTGTCTCCCTTCTGGAAGTATGCATATACTTGGCCATTCGGCTCACAAGTTTACCTAGGCCTCCCTCCCCCCTTAGTATGGAGTATAACTTCATGAACATTGTTCCAAGCTTAGGTATATTGACACGGGTTTTCCGAAGTTCCCATAAGTTACTAGGCTTACCATATTTGGCCATAGCGTAGCTTAATAGGTTAATAGGGTTAAGATAGGCAACTCTCCAGTATCCTTTTCTTGCACCCAAGCGATAATAATAGTCCGCATCAGCAATGGCTTTATAGAATCCGAATATCTCGTCATGTCTTATGAAACTCCAGGCGTTATCCCAAGCAGCAAGCATTAGTGTGACTATATCCTCCCCTGACTCTTGGAGGTATCTCTTAACTAACTGGATGGTCTCGTTTAATTTCTTTGTTCTACTTTTTATGCCGAACGCCATACGAATAGCGTCTTGAAGTGAGGACATTCTATCATGCCAAAGCGATGGTAGTTTACCACTATAATAATATGTCTCTAAGGCAACAACAATACTCCTGAAGTCTGGAGCGTACTTAATTATCTGGGTAGCTACGTCTTCAGGTACATCCATACGAACTCTCTTAGAAATCATCTTAATCAACCTTTTTGCCTCGTATTCCCGTGGCCTATCGAAGAAAACTGTTATGCAATTGACCATTAACCGCCGAACCTTAGGATCATGAATAATATTCGCAGTAAGTATAGGGGGTAGTTTTATATCCTCCAATATTTTAAGAAGTGCAGAGAAGCCACCCCTATCATGCTGTGCACTCATACCATCAACTTCATCCAACAAGATCAAGCGTGGGGGTTTCTGGGGGAAAGTGGATGTTAGAAAGAAACCAGCACTTTTTGAGGATTCTTTAATTATGGTGCTAACAGCTCTTTGGCTTCTTTCATCACTGGCATTAAACTCTATAACAAAAACTCCTTCATCATTAGCAAGGGCCAAGGCGGTGGTTGTTTTTCCAGTTCCTGGGGGGCCTATTAGGAGAAGGGGTTTATATGGAGGGAGAGGGGGTATGGGAATATTTTTGTCCTCTATATTATTTTTAAGTAAAAATTTTGTCCAGGTAGACTCCAGCCATTTACTTAGAATAGGTTTTGCTGTTTTTTTGATTTCTGCTATACCTTCTGTACTGAAGATGTTAGACTGCACCGTTTGTTTTTTTATCCATTTCTCGAATTCTTTGAGGAAATGCTCTCGCCACGACCTTTTATACTTTCTCCAGAATTTTTTTCCCTCGTTCTCATGTAGAAAATCGAACCAAGAGTACGCATACTTTTCATTCCAGATGATTCTTAGATTCCACAATACGACCCAAGCGCGCCACCATTGTATTATTCGCTCACGTGAGGATTTCGATATAATTACTTCGTCCAGCGATCTGGGCCTGAATTTTTCAGTCCAAGGAATTTGTCTCATTGTAACCATAGAGCAGTCCCTATTTATTTGGTGTACTTTTTACCTAGGTCAGTAAGTAGTGCCAATAAGGCTGATATCTGCAAGTAGTCTGTAGCACCTTGGGAGATCCTAAAATCTATCTCTCCAATAAGTTCTATTAAACGTATTTTGTCCTCGATATTCAAGGGAAGTATATCCTTTGATATGGCGGAGTATATCTCTTTAATTAGGTCGCTACCTGAAACCCCCTCCTCAGTTAGGATGGTTAGTAACATTTTTCTGGCCTCCTCAAACTTTCCTTCGAAGGCCATATTAAGGAGCTTGTCTATGCGTTCGGGGAACACAACACCCGCAGTTTTATATACAAGATCCCTAGTTACAGGTTTTCCAAGATAAGCAACACTCTGAAGAAGATTTATAGCTTTACGTAGATCTCCTTCAGATATTTCATATATTGCATGAAGTCCATCCTCTCTGAGATCTACACCTTCTTTTTCTGCTATGTACATTAGTCTCTGCTTAACGGCTTCTTCAGTGAGCTTCTTAAACCTAAAAACAGCACAACGTGATTGTATTGGCTCAATAATCTTTGATGGATAATTACATATCAAGATGAACCTGGAGATATCCGCAAAACGTTCCATTGTTCTTCTTAGTGCGTGTTGTGCCTCGGATGTCATGAAATCGCTTTCATCAAGAATAATAATCTTATATGGGATCTCCCCGACCACACGTGTTCTCGCATAATTTTTCAATGTCGTTCTTACCATATCGATTCCACGCTCGTCGCTAGCGTTTAATTCTAAGGTGTAGGCCCTCCAATTTTCTCCATATAAATCTTGGGCAAGAGCAAGAGCAGTGGCGGTTTTTCCAATCCCTGGTGGACCGCTAAACAACATATTGGGGATATTTTTTTTCTCAACAAACTCCTTTAGAGTAGAGACAACATCCTCTTGATCGACGATATCATCTAGTGTTCTAGGTCTATATTTCTCAACCCAAAGAACCTCTTCAACAGTCTCGGCATTCATTTTGAACCCCAAATCTATAAGAAAATAAAACAATAAAAAATCTCAGAACAAGATACAAAAAACGAGCGAAATAGACTACAATCTGATATAATCTCACTAGCATGCTTCTATTCCAGAATGATATATAAGTTATAAATTGGTGCCGGGGGCGGGACTCGAACCCGCGAGGCGAAAACGCCACCAGCTATCTTAATAGACCTCAAGGCTGGCCACGTTCCAACTCGTGAACCCCGGCATTGTCTAGGGC